>NZ_RJUM01000008.1:0-774979 GCF_003752345.1 Curtobacterium sp. PhB170 | reverse complement strand
CGGCAGCACCGTGCGCGCCTACAGCACCGCACCCAGCGGCCAACCCCGCACCAGAACGCGGACCCCGCACCGTGCGCACCACCCGCCCGACAGGAGGCCCGTACCCGACCCGACCCGCGCCTCCAGTCCGCACCGTGCGCACCTGCACGACCCGTGCCGGGTTGGCAGCACCGTGCGCGCCTACAGCACCGCACCCAGCGGCCAACCCCGCACCAGAACGCGGACCCCGCACCGTGCGCACCACCCGCCCGACAGGAGGCCCGTACCCGACCCGACCCGCGCCTCCAGTCCGCACCGTGCGCACCTGCACGACCCGTGCCGGGTTGGCAGCACCGTGCGCGCCTACAGCACCGCACCCAGCGGCCAACCCCGCACCAGAACGCAGGCCCCGCACCGTGCGCCGGCCACACCTGCCGCGCGCACGCGCCGACTCAGCCCGCCGCCGCGCCGACTCAGCCCGCCGCCGCGCCGACTCAGCCCGCCGCCGCGCCCGCCCCCGCGCCCACGGCGAGCGCGGCCGTCCACACCCCGTGTAGCTCGTCGGCCGCCCCGGGGTGCGCCACCAGGAACGGTTCGCCCACGGGCGGGAAGCCCTCGACCGGGCCGGAGCGGGTCAGCACGATCCCGCCGGCCTCGTGCACGAGCAGCACGGCGGCCCCGTGGTCGACCGGGTTGAACGCCGACACGCACCCGCCGATCCCCCGGCCGGCCGCCACCTGCGCGATGGTCAACGTGCCGGAGCCCTGCACCCGCAGCGTGCACGACCGGTCGGCCAGGGCGTCGAGGAACGCACCGAACCCGGGCCACGGCCGGTGCCCGTCGAGCTCGGTGCCGACGACCGCCCCGGCGAGCGGCCGCGGGGTGTCGTCCAGCTGGAGCCGACGGTCGCGCAGGGTGGCACCGCGTCCGCGCCGCGCCTCGAGGACCTCGCCCCGCCACGGGTCGGCGACGACCCCGACGAGCGGGCGGCCACCGCGGGTCAGGCAGAGCGACATCGACGTCCAGGGCACCCCGTTCGCCAGGTTCGTGGTGCCGTCGACGGGGTCCAGGTACCAGCGGTGCCGGTCGCCGGGAGCGTCACCGTACTCCTCGCCGGTGAACCCGTGCGTCGGGAACGCCATCCGGACGCGGGACCGGACGTGCTGCTCGACCAGTCGGTCCACGTCGGTGACGAGGTCTGCGGGGTTCGCCTTGGTCCGTACCTCGCTGACGGGGTGCTCGCGGGTGAAGGCGATGACCTCGTGCGCGATGCGGTGTGCCAGGGCCTGGGCGCGCGAGGCGACCTCGGTCTCGGTCGGCTCGCGGTCCCGTTCCGGCCAACCGTCCCGCTCTGCCGACGACAGTGCGGCGCCGATCGCGCCGACGTCGTTCGTGGTGATCGAGTCGACGCTGAGGCGTGCCGCCCAGAGCGCCGGTTCGGCCTCGTCGACGGTCCAGACGGCGACCCGCAGCCCCAGGGCGTGCGCGGCCTCGATCGTGCGCGGGGTGAGGAACGCGATGTCGAGGTTCAGGGTGGACGGGGTCAACGCCTCGAGGTCTGCCGGAGTGGGCGGGTCGAGCGACTCCCACGCGAGCCAGACGTCGGCGTCGGGCAGCACCGAGCGGACCGCCGCCATCGCCGCCGGCGCTCCGCACCACGCCACGGTGGTGGACGCGGTGGACCCCGCGACGGTCCGGGCAGCGACGAGTCCGTCGGCCGCGTCCGTCAGGTCGACGAGCAGCACCGAGTGGCAGCCGTCGAGCCGTTCGAGGGCGGCGTCGAGCCGCGGGATCCGGTCGAGGCCGTTGCCGAGCCGGGCGACGTCGCACCAGGCGACGTCGGACACCCGTCGGGCGTCACCCCACATCCGGCCGAGGGTCTCGTCGTGCAGCAGCACGGCGACGTCGTCGGCCGTGCGACGGACGTCGACCTCGATGACCTCGGCGCCGAGCGCCTCGGCGACCGCGATGGCGGGCAGGGTGTTCTCGCGCCGGACGCGCGGCGCACCGCGGTGGGCGACGAGCCGTGGCGGACGCACGCCGGGCCTCCCGGTCGGGCTGGTGGCGACCACCTGGTCGGCGGGCGCCGACACCGGGGCGCTCATCGGGTGCCCTCGAGCAGCGCGCCGTCGCGGTACACGAGCACCTCGCCGAGGCGGACCCCGGTCTCGGTGCCGACCGCCGGGGGTGCTCCGGTGACGAACGCGCGGAGCTCGGCGCCGTCGGCGGCCAGCACCACCTCGGCGAAGTGCCCGCGCATCAGCACGCGGGCGACGGTCGCGCGGATCGGCGAGTCGTCGGTGAGCACGACCTGCTCGGGTCGGATCAGGACCGTGTCCGCGACGGTGGGGCTGACCGACGTGCCGGCCAGGAACCGGCCGGCGACGGGACTCGTCGACCCGATGAACGACGCGACGAACCCGGTGGCGGGGCGGGCGTACAGCTCGGTCGGCGTCGCGATCTGCTCGATGCGGCCGTCGTGCATGACGGCGATCCGGTCCGAGATGCTGAGCGCCTCGTCCTGGTCGTGCGTCACGATGACGGTCGTGATGCCGAGGCGCTGCTGGATGCGCCGGATCTCGTCGCGGACGCTCACCCGGAGCTTCGCGTCGAGGTTCGACAGCGGCTCGTCGAGGAGCAGCACGTCGGGCTCCTGCACGATCGCCCGCGCCAGGGCGACCCGCTGCTGCTCACCGCCCGAGATCGCCGTCGGCTTCGACCCGGCGTGGTGGCTCAGGCCGACGAGTTCGAGCGCCTCGCGCACCCGCTCCGCCACCCGCTGCTTCGGCACGCGTCGGGTCCGCAGCGGGAACGCCACGTTCTGCGTCACCGTCATGTGCGGCCACAGCGCGTAGTTCTGGAACACCATCGCGCTCGGCCGACGCTCCGGACCGATCGACGTGACGTCGCGGTCCCCCATCGTCACGACGCCGCCGTCGGCGGGCAGGAACCCCGCCACCATCCGGAGCGTGGTCGTCTTGCCGCACCCGGACGGGCCGAGCAGCGAGACGAGCTCGCCCTTCGCGACGTCGAGGTCGATGCCCGCGACCACGTCGCGTCCGCCGAGCGTCTTGCGCAGTCCGCGGATGGTGAGTCCGCCGGTGCGGGCCCGGTCGGTCGTGCTGCCGTCGGCCGGGAGGCCCGTGGTGCGTTCCGCGACGAGCGTCTGGTCCGTCATCTGGTCGCCTTTCGTGCTGGTGGTGGTCATCGGTGTCGGTCCGGGTGTCGGCTCGGCCGGTTGTGGCCGGGTCATCGGATCTGGAAGCCGTCCGCCAGGCGGCCGCCCATGATGTGCTTCCGGGCGAGCAGCAGCAGGACCACGGACGGGATGCTCAACGCGATCGCGAACACCGCGGAGACCTGGCGTGGGGAGTTGAGGACGAGCGAGTACATCGCCGTCGGCATCGTCATGTACGTCGGCGCACCGACGAGGTAGGTGCCCTGCGCCTCGTCGAACGACGCGAGGAAGGACATCACCATCGCGACGAGGATCCCCGGCCACGCGATCGGGAACGTCACCCGCCAGAAGGTCCGCCAGCGGCTCGCACCGGCATCGCGTGCTGCTTCCTCGAGGGACCGCGGCACGGCCGAGAACGCGGCGGCGGGCAGCCAGGTCATGAACACCACGCACCCGAGGACGTGCACGATGAGGATGCCCGTGACCGTGTTCATGAGGTTCAGCGCGGTGAACATGGCCGACATCGTGACGAAGAGGCCCATCTTCGGGAACGCGTTCGTGGCGAACAGCCCGACCAGGACGAGCCGTCGCCCGGGGAACTCGATGCGGCTGATCGCCCACGCGGCCGGCAGGCAGACCACCGCGGCGATGAGGACCGTCAGCGGGGCGAGGACGAGCGAGTTCTGGACGGCGACCGCCAGGCTCCGGTCCTCGAACACGGTGCCCCACCACTGCAGCGTCCACCCGTCGGGCAACAGGTTCGGGTACGTCCACGTCGTCGCGAAGGCACGAGCCGCCAGCCAGAGGAGCGGACCGAGCACGAAGACGGCCAGCACGACGGCGGTGGCCCAGACGAGGGTGTTCCCGGTGAGTCGCTTGATCACGGCTGCTCCTGCTTCTGCTGCTGCTTCCGCAGCTCGCCGGCGTTCGCCCGGACCGTCGAGCGGAGGTAGAACACGCTCGCGGCCGCGGCGAAGGCGAACACGATGAACGCCATCGCCGTCGACTGCTGCGGGCGGTTGTAGGCCTGGAAGTACTTCGAGATGTCGACGCCGAGCATCGTCGGGGCGTTCGGACCGGTGAAGTACGGCACCGTGAACGACCCGAGGACCCCGATGACGGTGAACGTCGTCGCGATGACGAGCGGGGTCGCCGCCATCGGCAGGAGCACCTGCCAGACCACCCGCCAGGTGCTCGCGCCGGCGTCCTTCGCGGCCTCGACCAGGGCGTCCGGGGTGCCCTGCAGCGCGCCGGCGATCATCAGCACGGCGAACGGCAGGCTCGTCCAGACGCTGCCGAACACCACGGCGACGAGGGTGTAGCCCCACACCGGGACGTCGAGGCCGAACTGGGCACCGAGGCTGCGGAGGAAGCCCTGCGCATCGGTGAACGTCAGGACCGACCAGCTCGCGATGACCACCGGCACGAAGAGCGGGACCACGGCCAGGACGCTGAGGCTCTTGCCGAGGAAGCCACCGCGGAGACGGAGGATCACGGCCACCGCCACGGCGAGCGCCACGGTCAGGCCGGTCGACAGCGCGGTGACCCCGAGTGTCGCGACGAGGTCGCGCAGGAACGTGGCGTTGCCGAGCAGGGAGCCGTACACCGCGAACGAGAAGCCGCGCACGGTGTCGCCGCCGATGTCCGCGAGTGCCTGGTTCAGGCCGCCGGTGAACCCGAGGCTGAACAGGGCGGCGTTCACGACGGGGACGCCGACGAACAGGACCACGACGAGGACGGGCGCCGCGACGAGCGCGAGGCCCTGCCACCGCCGACGGCGGTCGAGCCGCTCCTGGACGGACAGCCGACCTGCGGCGTCCGCGGTGCCGTGGGAGGGCGACGGGACGGGCGGGAGGCCCCTGGCGGAGTCGCCACGGGCCTCCCGGTCGGTCGCCGGGCCGTCCTGGACGGTCTGGGTCACTGCGGGACCTTCGCGTCCCACGCCGCGTTCATGTCGGCGGCGAAGTCGCTCTGGAACCCGAGGCGGAGTTGCGAGGGGTTCGCGTCGGCGAACTGCTCCGCGACCGACGCCGGCAGGCTGTCGAGCGGGATGACCGGGTAGCCGGAGACGGCGCTCGCGACGAGCTGCTGCCCCTTGGAGCTCAGCACGAAGTCGGCGAGCTGTTCGGCGGCGGCCTTCTTGGCCTTCGGCTCGGTCTTCGGGATGCCGAGGAAGCTCGCGCTGCCGGTGAACGACGGGTCGGTGATCTGGATCGCCTTGACGGTCTTCGGGATCACGCCGGTCTTCTGCGAGGTGATGAACTGGTCGCTCCACACCGGCGCCATCGCGATCTGGCCGCTGCCGAGCAGCTGCACGACCTGGTCGTTGCCGTTCGGGTAGACCCCCTTCTGGTACGTCGAGGGGCCGAGGTCCTTGAGCGCTGCGAAGCCCTTGTCCCACTTCGACTCGAGCGACTTGTCGTAGGTCGTCTGCATCGTCGACTGCTCATCCGCGGTCAGGTACTTCGCGAGCACCGTGGCGACGAACGAGCCGCCGGAGCCGCCGGACGACGGGGAGTTGTACGCGAACTGACCGGGGTTGGCCTTGATCCAGGCGAGGAGGTCGTCGAGGGTCTCCGGCGGGTCCGTCACCTTGCTCGAGTCGTACGCGAGCAGGACGCTCGAGGCGCGGTACGGGATCGCGCTGTCGCCACCCTGCTGCTTCGTGGCCTCGGGGACGTCCTTCAGGTTCGGGATCGTGCTGTCGCTGACCTTCGCCATCAGGCCGGCCTTGCCCGCGGTGGAGACGAAGCCGGCGTCGACGAGGTCGTACGCGACGGACTTGCCGGCCTTGACCGCCGTGGCCAGGTTCGCCTGGGTCTGCGCGTCGTGCTCGCCGTGCAGGTCGATGCTCGTGCTGACGTGGATCTTCGGGTTCGCCTTCTCGAAGGCGGGGATGAGCGACTTGTCCCAGAGGTCCTGGACGTTCGTGTCGCCGCTGATGAACACGGTGAGGTTCGTGGTGCCGCCGCTCGTGTCCGCGGCGTTCGAGGCGTTGGCGCTCTGGACGCAGCCGGACAGTGCGACGGTCGCGGCCGCCGCGATGGCGAGGCCGGCGAGGACTCGGGTCTTCACGTGGGTTCTCCCTGTTCCGTGGGGTGGGGGTGGTGCGGGGTGGGGGTCGTGCGGGGTGGGGGTCGTGCGGGGTGGGGTCGTGCGGGGTGGGGGTGGGGGTGGTGCGGGGTGGTGTGGCGCGGGTCGTGCGGGGTGGTGTGGCGCGGGTCGTGTGGGAACGTTCCCGCGCCGAGGTCGAGTGTGGCGCTACCGGGTGAACGCCGGGTGCCGCGGGCGTCGCCGCCGGGTGAACTCCGGGGGTGCGTGGCCGGCGGGGGCGGGGGCGCGGGGTCGGGGGCGGCGGCGGCGCGCCCGCACCGTGCCGGCCTCGCCACCTGGTGCGAGGTTGACCGCTCCGTGCCCGCCTACAAGCTCGCACCAAGCGGGCAACGCACCCCCGACCGACGAAAGGCGCACGGTGCGAAGTCAGCCGGACCCACGGATGACCTCGCACCGAGCTGACTTCCTACCGCCGACCGCGCGACTTCGCACCGTGCGCCGCCTCGAGGGCCGGAACAAAGTCGCACGGTGCGCGGTCGAGCGGTCTCAGCGCGACATCCGCACGCCAGCCTGACGGAGCTTCGCCCGCAGGGTCCACTCGTTCCGCAGGTCGGACCAGGTCAGCCGGAGCACGATTCGGACCTCGGGGAACGCGCGGAGACGGTCCTCCCGGATCTTCTCGTCGAGTAGTGCTTCCTCAGGGGTACGCCCGCGCAGGTACTCACGGCGCTGGTACTTCACGGCACCGTCGAACTCCACCACCACCCCGGACTCCGGGAACCAGAAGTCCACGACGATGTCCGGCTCGCCCGCCGTCCGGAACCGGTGTTGGAGGACGGGGGTCGGCGTACCGAACTGGTCGAACCGGGCGCGAGCGTAGGACTCCCCGGGTGAGTCCGACGCGGCGTCGGCGAAGTCGACGGCCCGCAGTGCTCGCCGCCGACCCTTCTGTCCCCGCCGCTCGACGGCCGACCGGACCAGGTCTCGCTCCACCGCACGACGGAGGAGCGAGTCAAGGGCGACGATCGCATCGGTGAAGGGCAGTGTGAGCGCCAGATCCGTCGCCAGCCGCTCCAGCCCGCACAGCACCAGCCCATCCGGTGTCGTCACTGCGCTTCGGTTCCGCTCGGGGTCGAGGTCCGCGTGCACGATGAAGGTCGCGTTGGTGGTCCGCCGGTCGGCGCCGCTCGAGGTCACGTGGATCCGCGTCGGTGGCGGGGTCAGGAGCGGCACGCCGAAGACCACCGCCGCGGACACGTGGGACACCAGGTCTCCTGGCCGGATGCGGTCGGCGAACGAGCGCACGCGGACGTGGTGCTGCTCGGTGGTTCGGAGTGCTGCCCATCCCGCGGCCTCCGCGTACAGACCGCGTGCGACCCGGATGAGCTCTCCTACCGCCGCCCGTCGTCTGATGACGTCGGACTCGTCCGGCCGCTGCGCTGATGTTCGGTAGGTGAGGACTTCGGGGACTGGTGCGAGCTTGAGGTTCATCGACATGCCCCGATGGTCGGGAACCCGGTGGACGAACGCAGCGCCGGACACGAGCCCTGTGGACGGATCACCGCCCGCATGCCGTGTGGAGGAATGAGTCCCACCACCGGAGGCTGCGAGACTGTCCGGGTGAACACACGCACCTGGGGTTGGCTCGCAGCCGTCATCGACGTCGTCCTCATCGTCGTCTTCGCGCTCATCGGCCGCTCCTCCCACGGCGAGGGCAACACCGCACTGGGGATCTGGACCACCGCATACCCGTTCCTGGCGGGCTGGGCGATCGGGTACGTGACGAGCGGAGCTTGGGCGCGCCCGCTGCGCTTCTGGCCCACCGGCGACGTCGTCTGGATCCTCACGGTGTTCGTCGGCATGGCGATCCGCGTCGCCACGGGTCAGGGCGACGTCGACGGCAATCCGCTGCCGATCTCCTTCGTCATCGTCGCGACGATCGTGCTCGGGGTGTTCCTGCTCGGATGGCGCGCGATCGCCCGCGGGGTGCTGCGCTTCACCGCGTCGCGGTCCGGACGAGACGCCGCAGCGTCCGACGCGTGAACGGTGGCCGCGGGTCCCAGCCGACCATCCTCGACGTCGCCGCACGAGCAGGCGTCTCGAAGTCCGCGGTGAGCCGTGTCCTCTCCGGCACCGGACGGTTCTCCGACGAGACCCGCGAGCGGGTCGAGCGCGCCGCAGCCGAGCTCGGGTACGTCGCCAACGCCATGGCACGCGGGCTCGTCAGCGGTCGGACGCACACCATCGGGATGCTCGTCCGCGACGCGTCGTCGATGGTCTACACCGCACTGCACGCCGTGATGGAGCGCCGCGCGTCCGAGCTGGGCTACCGCGTCGTCACCACCACGGGTGTCGGCCGTGTCGAGGACGAGAAGTCCGCACTCGCCGCACTCGTGTCGATGCGGGTCGACGGCCTCGTCGTGTGCAGCGGCCTGATGCCGTCGACCGACATCGCCGAGTTCGCACCGCGGATCGCCACCGTGGTCGCCGGTCGGCCCGAACTCCACCCGGCACTGTCCAGCGTGTACTGCGACGAGGTGGACGGTGGCGCGACCATCGCCGACGCCGTCGCCGACGCCGGCCACGGCACGGTCGCGGTGCTCACCGTCCCACTCGACAACGCGATCACGCAGCACGCCCGCTCGACGGCGATGGTCGAACGGCTCCGCGCGCGTGGTGTCCGGGTCATCGACATCGACGCCAGCTTCGTGCGGCCGCCCGACGCCCTCGCCGCTGACCTGGTCGACGCGATGCACGAGTCGGACGTGACCGCGGTGATGTGCCCGACGGACCGGCTCATGCTCGACGTGTGCGAGGCGCTCGCCCGCCGCGGTGTCCGGGTCCCGCACGATCTGTCGGTCACCGGGTTCGACGGCGTGTACCCCCTCGCGAGCGACTGGATCGGGTTCACGACGCTCGAGCAGCCGATCGAACGCATCGGCCGCGAGGCGATCGACCTCGTGATCGGCCGGATCGACGACCCGACGCGTGCCGTCGAGCACCGCTCACTCCGGGGCACGGTCGTGCCCGGCCGCACCCTGCTCCCCCGCTGAGTGACGGACCACGCTCGGTGCGAACTTCGCCGGCCGGTGCAGGTTCAGCGCGACGTGCACGGTGCGGGCCCAGGGTGGACGGTGCGAGGTTCGTGAGCCCGTGCGAGGTTCCCGAGTGCTGCACGGTGCGAGCTTCGCCGGCCTGTGCAGCAGTGATGGCTCGGTGCGGCGCCACAAGGGCGCACGGAGCGGGCAACCTCGCACGGATCGCGGGACTCCGCACGGTGCGGGCTTCGCCGCCACCGCCGCGCGCCACCGCGCGCCACCGCCGCGCGCCCCGCGCGCGCCGCGGCTAGAACAGCCCGCTGCGCGGCCCCTCGTCCGGACCGTCGAACCCGCGGAACATGTCGGACACGAGCGCCTCGATCTGCGGTTCGACCAGGCGCTCGACCGCCTCGGCGATGCGCGGCCGGTGGTCGATGAGCGCCAGGCACACCGCCGTCCCGGTCGAGCGAGCGCACTCGTCGGACAGCTCGATCTCGTGCCGGAGCGCCGCCTTGGCCTCGTCGGACAGCGGCTCCCTCGGTGCCTGCTCGCCCGCGCCCGTCCCCTCCAGCTCCCCGAGCGTGAAGAGGAACGGCGAACCCGGCGAGGGCTCTGGATCGACGTCGAGGCCCTGGAACTCGGGCGACAACCCCTCCGCCGGCTGGTACCCGGCGTGCCGCTTCCGCGCCGCGGCCCGCTCGAGCTCGCGCTGCAGCAGCGGCAGGTTCTTGGCGGTGTAGTCGTCGACGGCGTCCTCGACGATGGTCGAGATCCGGCCGATGAGCGCGTGCTGGACGGCGTGCGGGACGTCCTGCCCGAAGCCGGCGGCACTCGCGATCGGGGACCCGGTGCACTTCCGGCAGATGCGGGTGCGCGGGCGGGCCGTCCCGATCTGCCAGCGCGGCAGCCAGCGCAGCCAGACGTCGACAGCGCTGCGCACGCGTCCGTCGATGCCGTCCATCCCTCAACAGTAGGCCGGGAGGCGCGGATCACCTCCGGATCCACGCGACTGTTGACGGATCGGCCGGCTTCTCAGGCCTTGGGTTCCGTCACGAAGTCGATGAGCTCCTCGACGCGGCCGAGCAGCTGCGGCTCGAGGTCGGCGAAGGTGCGCACCTGCCCGAGGATCCGCTGCCACGCCCGGGCGATGTCGGCCTGCTCGGCGTTCGGCCACCCGAGCGCCTGGCAGATCCCCTTCTTCCACTCGATCGACCGCGGGATCGTCGGCCAGGCCTGCAGTCCGACGCGTGCGGGCTTCACGGACTGCCAGACGTCGACGAACGGGTGGCCGACGACGAGCACGTGCGCTCCCCACTTGCCACGCATCACGGCCTCAGCGAACCGGGATTCCTTCGACCCGGGCACCAGGTGGTCGACGAGCACGCCGACGCGACGGTCTCGCGAGGGCTGGAACTCATCGAGCACCGACGCGAGGTTGTCGACGCCGGAGAGCTCCTCGACGACGACGCCCTCGACGCGCAGGTCGGTTCCCCAGACCTTCTCGACGAGCTCGGCGTCGTGCTTGCCCTCGACCATGATGCGCGAGGGCAGGGCCACCCGAGCACGCTGCGACTCCACCGCGAACGATCCGGACGCTGTGCGGAGGCGACCACCATCGGACGCCTGCCGCACGGCGGGCGCTGCCCCGGGCCTCCAGTCCGAATGAACGGAACCCAGCGAACCCGGCGAGCCGGCAGCGGCCGCGGCAGACCGGCCGACCGGCGCCTGCGGGCGGCCCAGCGTGACGAGCTCGCCCTCGAGCAGGAACTGCCCGGTGAAGGGGAAGGAACGGGTGCGGCCCTTCCAGTCCTCGAGCGCGATGTTGCCCGCCTCGAGTCCGACGACGGCACCGGCCCACCCAGAGTCCGGGTCCTCGAGCACCATGTCGCGTTCGAGCGGCACCTGCCGCACCTTCTTCACTCCGCGGGAGCGCCAGTCTCCCGAGAGCACGTCCCCGCCGTACCGGTCGTCGTCCACCCGCACGAGGGTACTGTCGACGTCGGCCCGGACGACGTCGACCGCGCCGACACCCACCATCTCGACGGAAGGCCTCCCGTGCGCGCAGCGATCATCCACGCCCCCAACGACATCCGCGTCGAGGAGCGCGACCGTCCCTCGGTGCTCACCCCGAAGGACGTCGTCGTCAAGGTCGTCGCCGCGTGCGTGTGCGGCTCGGACCTGTGGCCGTACCGCGGCGTCACGAAGACGAAGGAGCCCCGGCCGATCGGGCACGAACTCGTCGGCGAGGTCGTCGCCGTCGGCGACGCGGTCACCGACCTGCACGAGGGCGACTTCGTCATCTCCCCCTTCACCATGAACGACGGCACCTGCCAGGCCTGCCGCCACGGGATGACCAGCGGCTGCGACCACCTGTCCGGCTTCGGCGGGAAGGACGCGTACGGCGACCCGGTCGGCGGCGCCCAGGCGGAGTACGTCCGCATCCCGGACGCGTCCGCGACGCTGGTCGCGGTGCCCGGCCCCGTCGACCCGGCGCTCGTGCCGTCGCTGCTGACCCTGTCCGACGTCTTCTCCACCGGGCACCACGCCGCGGTGTCGGCGGCGGTCGGTCCGGGCAAGACCGTCGTGGTGGTCGGCGACGGTGCGGTCGGCCTGTCCGCCGTGCTCGCGTCGAAGCGACTCGGCGCCGAGCGGATCATCGCCATGAGCCGGCACGCCGACCGCCAGGCGCTGGCACGTGAGTTCGGCGCGACGGACATCGTGTCTTCCCGTGGCGAGGAGGGCGTCGCGGCGATCCGCGAGCTGCTCGGCGGCGACCTGGCCGACTGCGCGGTCGAGGCCGTCGGCACCGAGGAGAGCATGGACCAGGCGCTGCACTCGGTGCGCGCGGGCGGCAACCTCGGCTTCGTCGGGGTCCCGCACGGCGTGCCGACCATCGGGACGCGCTACCTCTTCGACACGAACATCGCCGTAGCGGGCGGTATGGCGCCGGCACGGAAGTACATCCCGGAGCTGCTGCCCGACGTGCTGTCCGGAGCGATCGACCCGGGGCGCGTCTTCGACCTGGAGCTGCCGCTCGACGAGGCCGCCGAGGCGTACCGGGCGATGGACGAGCGCCGGGCGATCAAGGTGCTGCTGCGGCCGTAGGCGCCGGTCGCTCACCGGCGAACGGCCGGCGTCCGGCGCGCGTCCGTCGGGGCGGCACGTTTCGCGCAGCAGAACGCGTGTTTCGAATCGGTAAACAAACCTTTCAGTAAAGAAGGTTGTCCGTTACAGTCCTCGACATGACCACACGAGGACGCACCCCCGGCCAGCCCGGTCTGCTGCGCGTCCTGAACGACCGTGCGGCCCTCGAGCTGCTGCTCGACGACGGCCCGCTCACCCGCAACGAGATCGCGCAGCGGACCGGGCTCAGCAAGCCCACCGCCGCCGAGATCATCCGCCGGCTCGAGTCGGCTGCGCTCATCCGCCAGGCCGGCACGGACACGCAGGCCGGGCGCCGCGGGCCGAGCGCCGTCGTGTACGAAGCGATCACCGACCGCGACCTCGGTGTCGCGGTGGACGTCCAGCTCGTCGACGTCCGGTCGACCGTGGTGGACGCCGCCGGTCGCACGTTCCCGGTCGCCACGCACCGGATGTCCGAGGCCGAGGTGCGCTCCCCCGGCGCCGACATCGTCGCCGCCGCGATCTCCCGCGCAGCCGCCGCGGCCGGGGTGGACCCCGAGCTCGTCACCGCCGTCGCCGTGGGTGTGCAGGCGAGTGTCGACCACGCCACCGACACCCTCATCTTCACCGACGGACTGCCCGGCTGGCCCCGCGAGCAGGTCAGCGCGACGCTCTCCGCCGAGCTCGGGGTCCACGTCGTCGTCGAGAACGACGCCAACCTCGCCGCCATCGCCGAACGCAACATGGGGGCCGGTCGGGCTCCCGGGTCGTTCGCGCTCTTCTGGATGGCCGAGGGCCTCGGCATGGCCCTCGACCTGCACGGTCACCTGCACACCGGCGCCTCCGGTGCCGCGGGTGAGATCGGTTACCTCAGCGTGCCCGCAGACGCACGCTCCATCGACCCGACGGCCACGATCGTCGCGGACCTCATCTCCGAGTCCGCGATCATCGCCCTGGCCGCCGAGCACGGGATCACGGCACCGGACGGCACCGCAGCCGACTGGCGCCAGGTGCTCCCGCAACTGCCCGGCCTGCCCGAGCAGCACCCCTTCACCGTCGCCCTCGGCGAGCGCGTCGGGCACAACGTGCTCCCCGCCCTCGCCGTGGCCGATCCCGAGACGGTCGTCCTGCACGGCCCGACCGGGATCGCCGGTGGCCCCGCCCTGGCCGCCGCCGTGACCGCCTGGCTCCGGACCCGCTCGCGCTGGTCCACCGCCGTGGTCGCGCCCGGCGTCCCCGACACCCCCGTCCTGCACGGTGCGCGGCACGTCCTCATCGACGTCGTCCGCACCGCGCTCGCGGACCGGCTCGAGCGCATCAGTGACGATGCCCCGACGCCGGACCCCGTCGAGCGCCCCTGAACGTTCCACCCGCACCACTCGAGGCACCATCACCCAGCCCTGTCACAGGGCTCTTCGTCGCGCCCGGAAACGGGCAGCGCCCGGAAACGGACGGCGACGGAGCGAGATCAGAGAGCGAGTACCGCCTTGTCCCTCCCCGAACCGAACGTCCCGCGCCGCCGGGTGTTCCGCCGCATCGCCACCGCCACGGCCGTCGCCGCCGTCGGCGCCCTCGTCGTCGCCGGCTGCAGCTCCGGCAGCAGCGCCGACTCGATCGAGAAGAGCGCCCCGAAGGAGCTCAAGGGCACCGTGTCCCTGTGGCACTTCTTCACCGGCCGTGAAGCCGGCGTCGTGAAGACCGCCGTCGAGGGCTTCGAGAAGGCCAACCCCGACGTCACCGTCGACATCCACGCCGGTCAGGACGACGAGAAGCTGCAGAAGGCGATCTCGTCCGGCCAGAACATCGACGTCGGCCTGTCGTACTCGACCGCCATCGTCGGCAGCTTCTGCTCCTCGGGGGCGTTCCGCGACCTGTCGCCGTACATCAAGCGCGACAAGGTCGACCTGTCCGACATCCCGAAGGCCGTGCAGTCGTACACGCAGTACAAGGGCACGCGCTGCACCCTGCCGGCCCTCGCCGACGTCAGTGCACTGATGTACAACAAGCCACTGCTCGAGAAGGCGGGCATCGCGGCCCCGCCGAAGACGCTCGACGAGCTCAAGACCGACGCGCTGAAGCTGACGACGTACAACGCCGACGGCTCCATCAAGCAGCTCGGCTTCAACCCGCTCATCGACTTCTACGAGAACTCCCCCGAGCACTGGGCGCCGATGGTCGACGGCTCGTGGCTCGACAAGGACGGCAACAGCGTGATCGGCACGTCCGACGCGTGGAAGAAGCTGATCACCTGGCAGAAAGGCTTCGTCGACGAGATCGGCTACGACAAGCTCAAGGCCTTCACGTCCGGCCTCGGGCAGGAGTTCGCAGCCGACAACGCGTTCCAGACCGGTCAGGTCGCGATGCAGATCGACGGCGAGTACCGCACGGCGTTCCTCAAGGACCAGAAGCCGGACCTCGACTACGGCACGTCCCCGACCCCGGTGATGGACGGCCTCGGCAACTACGGCTCGACGTACATCGCGGGCAACGTCGCAGGCATCGCGAAGGGGTCCAAGAACCCCGAGCTGTCGTGGGCGCTCCTGAAGTACCTGTCCACCAACACCGACGCGCAGGTCACGATGGGCAACGGTCTGAAGAACATCCCGACGCTCACCTCGGCGCTGGGGTCCCCCGACCTCGAGGTCGACGAGAACTACAAGACCTTCGTCGACGTCGCGGGCAACAAGGACACGATGACCTCGCCGGGCACCGCGGACGGTGCCGCCTACATCGGCACCTTCACGAAGTTCTGGCAGGCCTACCAGCAGAACGGCGGCGACCTCGACGCGAAGCTCAAGAAGCTGGACTCCGACATCGACAACGCGAACCAGCTGGCTGGTCCGTGATGAGCCTCACCACCAAGACGACCGGCCGGGAGGCGCGGCTCGCCCGCGCAGCCCGGCCCACGGGCCCGACGGGGTCCGGTCCGGTGCCCCCGACGGCTCCGCGACGTCGGCCCCGCTCCGCAGAGTCCCGGCGCCGCCTCGTCGCCCTGACGATGCTCGCGCCGGCCCTGGCGGGCCTGGTGATCTTCTTCGCCTACCCGCTCGTCGCGTCGATCTTCTACTCGTTCACGCGCTACAACCAGCTGCAGGAGCCGGAGTTCGTCGGGCTGCTCAACTACAAGTTCCTGTTCACCCAGGACCCGCAGATCGGGCCCGCGGTCGTGAACACGCTGTGGTTCGTCGTCATCCTGGTGCCGGTCCGGATAGTGTGCGGACTCCTGGTGGCCGGGCTGCTCAGCCGGGCCAAGACGGCCACCGGCTTCTGGCGGACGCTGTTCTACCTGCCCGCCCTCGTCCCGCCGGTCGCGAGCGTCGTGGCGTTCGTCTTCCTCTTCAACCCGGGCACCGGGCCGGTGAACCAGATCCTGCGGGTCTTCGGTATCGACGGCCCACTGTGGTTCAACGACCCGGCGTGGTCGAAGCCCTCGCTGGTGATCCTCGGCGTCTGGGTGATGGGCGACATCATGATCATCTTCCTGGCGTCACTGCTCGACGTGCCGCGCGACCTGTACGAAGCCGCGTCGCTCGACGGTGCGAACGGCGTCCAGCAGGTCCGGCACATCACCCTGCCGACGATCGCCCCGGTGATCGGGTTCGCCGCCGTGACGGGGGTGATCGCCGCGCTGCAGTACTTCACCGAGGCGGCCGTCGCCTCGGGCGTCGCGAGCGGCAAGGCGACGATCGGTGGCGGGACCGCCGCTCAGCTCGGCTACCCGGGCACCTCGCTGCTCACGTACACCGAGCTGCTCTACCAGCACGGGTTCGCGAACTTCCAGTTCGGCTACGCGTCCGCCATGGCCGTGGTCCTGTTCGTGATCACCGCGGTGGTGCTCGTCTTCACGATGCGCCGGATCAGTGTGTTCCGGCCGGAGGAGTCCTGATGACCGCTGTGTCCCAGTCCCCGCTCACCCGGGCGCCCCGGGGTTCCGCTCCCCGTACCGGCAGGCCGCGCGGTCGCACGCTCGTGTGGATCGCCGAGCACGCTGCCCTGGTGGCCCTCGGCGTCCTGACCATCGCGCCGATCGTGTTCGTGGTCCTGACCTCGCTGATGTCGAGCAACCAGGCCCTCACGGCGTCGATCGTGCCCCGGCCGTTCGACTTCTCGAACTACGCGCGGGTGTTCACCGAGCTCCCGCTCACGCAGTGGTTCGGCAACTCGTCGATGTACGCCGTCCTCGCCACCGCGTTCATGCTCATCAGCTCGGTGCCGGCGGCCTACGCGCTCGCCCAGATCAGGTTCAAGGGCGCGAACCTGATCTTCACGGTGATCATCGTCGCGATGCTCCTGCCCCCGCAGGTCACCGCGGTGCCGGTCTACGTGATGTGGTCGCACCTGCACCTGACCGGCACCCTGTGGCCGCTCATCCTGCCGAACCTGCTCGGCGACGCCTTCAGCATCTTCCTGCTCCGCCAGTTCTTCATGACCATCCCGAAGGAGTACGGCGACGCCGCTCGCATGGACGGCTGCAGCGAGTGGGGCGTGCTCTGGCGCGTGGTCGTCCCGATGGCCCGCCCGGGCATCGCGTCGGCGGCGATCTTCATGTTCTTCCACTCGTGGAACGACTACTACGGCCCGCTCCTGTACGCGTCCGAGAACCAGGCCGCCTGGCCGGTGGCGTACGGGCTCGCCACGTTCCGCGGGCAGCACGGCACCGACTGGTCGATGACGATGGCGATGACCGTCGTCGTCATGGTCCCCGTCGTCATCATCTTCTTCTTCGCACAGAAGGCATTCGTCGAGGGCATCGCGCTCACCGGCGTGAAGGGATAGCAGCTCCAGTGAAACTCACAGTCGTCGGTGGCGGATCCACCTACACCCCCGAACTCGTGGACGGCTTCGCCCGGCTCCGCGACCAGCTCCCCATCGACGAGCTCTGGCTCGTCGACCCCGACCCGGTGCGCCGCGAACTCGTCGGCGGTGTCGCCAAGCGGATGTTCGCGCACGCCGGCCACCCCGGCACGATCCACGTCACCGACGACGTCGTCGCCGGGGTCACCGACGCCGATGCCGTCATGTTCCAGCTCCGCATCGGCGGGCAGGCCGCACGGCAGCAGGACGAGACGTGGCCGCACGAAGCGTGCTGCATCGGGCAGGAGACCACCGGTCCGGGCGGGTTCGCGAAGGCGCTCCGCACCGTGCCCGTGGTCCTGGAGTACGCCGAACTCGTCCGGAAGCACGCCAAGCCGGACGCCTGGATCGTCGACTTCACGAACCCCGTCGGCATCGTCACCCGCGCCCTGCTCGAAGCCGGGCACCGCGCCGTCGGCCTGTGCAACGTCGCGATCGGGTTCCAGCGCCGCTTCGCGAAGGAGTTCGGCGTCGCCCCCGACCACGTCCGGCTCGACCACGTCGGCCTGAACCACCTGACGTGGGAGCGCGGCGTGCACGTCACGGGCGCGGACGGCGTCGAGCGCGACGTGATGGCGGACCTGCTCGCCGAGTCGGACGGTGCCCTCGGCCGGACGGCGGAGAGCGTGCACATGCACCCGGACCTCCTCCGTCTGCAGCACGCGATCCCCTCGTACTACCTGCGGTACTTCTACTCGCACGACATCGTGCTGCAGGAGCAGCTGCACGAGCCCACCCGTGCCGAGGCCGTCATGGAGACCGAGCGGGCCCTGCTCGCGAAGTACGCCGACGAGTCCGTCGTGACGAAGCCCGCCGAGCTCGAGCAGCGCGGCGGCGCCTACTACTCCGAGGCGGCGATCGACGTGCTGTCCTCGATCCTCGGCGACCGCGGCGACGTGCAGGTCCTCAACGTGCGGAACGACGGCACGTTCCCGTTCCTGCCGGACGACCACGTCATCGAGGTGCCGTCGCGCGTCACCCGCCAGGCGATCACGCCGTTGCCGGTCTCGCCGCTCGACCCGGACATGGTCGGTCTCGTGTCGCACGTCGCCGGGTACGAGCGGCTCGCGCTCGACGCCGCGGTGCACGGCGGCCGCGACCGGGTGCTCCGTGCGATGTGGGCGCACCCGCTCGTCGGTCAGGTCGACAAGGCGGAGCAGCTCACCGACCTGCTCCTGGCCGCGAACGCGGAACACATCCCGTGGGCGCGATCGGAGCAGGTGACGTGGGCGGGCTGAGCCGGACCGGCGCGGCGGGCCCGGCCCGAGCCTCCCGTCCGCCCGCGCCGGTCCCACCGGACGCCACCGACGTCGTGCTCGCCGTCGACGGCGGCGGCAGCAAGACCGACGTCGTCGCGATCGCGCTCGACGGGACCATCGTCGGGCACGCGCGCGGTCCGGGGTCGAACCCGCAGACGCGTGGCTGGGACCTCGCCGGCCCGATCCTCGACGACGTCCGAGCGCGGGTCGTCAGCGAGCTGGGCGACCGGCGCATCCGGACGACGCACGTGTACCTGGCCGGGCTCGACCTGCACGACGAGCTCATCGCGGCGACCGCGGCCCTCGCGCACTGGGCCGAGGACGGCGGCGAACCGCACGTCCTGGACAACGACCTGTTCGCGCTGCTGCGGGCCGGCACCCTGTCCCCCGACGCCGCGGCCGTGGTGTGCGGCACCGGGATCAACGCCCTCGCGGTGCGGGCCGACGGCACGACCGCACGGTTCCCGGCCATCGGGGACGTCTCCGGCGACTGGGGTGGCGGCGCGTGGCTCGGCAATCGGGCGCTCTGGCACGCGGCGCGGGCCGACGACGGTCGCGGCCCGGCGACGGCGCTGGTCGGCGCGGTGCCGGCGGCGGTGGGCCTGCGCAGCGTCCGCGAGGTCACCGAGGCCATCCACTTCGGCCGCTTGGACCAGCGCGTCTTCAACCGGCTCTGCCCGGTGCTGTTCGACGTGGCCGGAGCCGGCGACGTGGTGGCTCGGAGCGTCGTGGAGCGGCAGGCGGAGGAGATCGCCCTGCTCGCCGCGGTCGCACTCGAGCGCTTGGGCCTCGGTGGTTCGGCGGCCGAGCCGGTGCCCGTCGTGCTCGGCGGCGGGGTGCTCGCTGCTCGGCACCCGTTGCTCGTGGACGGTGTCGTCGACGGGCTCGCTGCCCGGGTCCCCGGAGCGGTGCCGACCTGGGTGACCGATCCCCCGGTGCTCGGCGCAGGGCTCGCGGCGCTGGAGTCGGTCGGTGCCGACGACGCGGCGCTCGAGCGGTACCGCGAGGCCGTGCGCTCCCGTGCCTTCGCGAGCACGACCGCGCTGATCCACTGACGCGCGCGCCGGCGGGCGCGGCGGGCGCGGCGCGGCGCGGCCGCACGACCCCCTCGCAAAAGCGACAGTCTGCCGCCGAACATTCGCGGCAGACTGTCGCTCTCGCGGCACGAACCGCGCGTGGCCCGACCGCCGCCGGCCCAACCGCGCGCGGCCCGACCGCCGCCGGCCCAACCGCCGCCGGCCCGCGGCCTACGCCCGCGCCAGCATCCCGAGCGTGTCGACCACGCGGTTCGAGAAGCCCCACTCGTTGTCGTACCAGGCGACGACCTTCACGTGCCGGCCCTCGTCGACGCGGGTGAGCAGCGAGTCGAAGATGCTCGACTCCGGCCGCCCGGTGATGTCCGTCGACACGAGCGGGTCCGCCGTGAACGCCAGGACCCCGGCGAGTGGACCGGAAGCCGCGGCACGGTAGGCCTCGTTCACCTCGTCCACGGTCACGTCTCGCGAGACGACGGTGTTCAGCTCGACGATCGACCCGACGGGCACCGGCACGCGGATGGCGTCACCGGACAGCTTGCCCTCCAGGCGGGGCAGCACCAGCCCGATGGCCTTGGCCGCCCCGGTCATCGTCGGCACGATGTTCACACCGGCAGCGCGGGCCCGACGCAGGTCGCGGTGCGGCCCGTCCTGCAGGTTCTGCTCCTGCGTGTACGCGTGCACGGTGGTCATGAACCCGTGCTCGATCCCCGCCAGGTCGTCGAGCACCGATGCCAGGGGTGCGAGCGCGTTGGTCGTGCAGGACGCGTTCGAGATCACCGTGTGCACGGCGGGGTCGAAGGTGTCCGAGTTCACGCCGTACGCGATGGTGGCGTCCGCTCCGGTGGCCGGCGCACTGATCAGGACCCGTCGGGCGCCGGCGGTCAGGTGGCCGGCTGCCGCGTCGCGTGCGGTGAAGCGTCCGGTGGACTCGAGGACGACCTCGACGCCGAGTTCGGCCCAGGGCAGGTCCGCGGGCGACGTCGACGCGAGCACGCGGACGCGGCGACCGTCGATGACGAGCGTGTCGCCGTCGACCTCGACGACGCCGTCGAACGGCCCGAGGGCGGAGTCGTAGCGGAACAGGTGCGCGAGTGTGTCGGGGGCGGTCAGGTCGTTCACGGCGACGACCTCGAGGTCGTCACCGCCCCGTGCGAGCAGGGCGCGGAGCGTGTTGCGGCCGATGCGGCCGAAGCCGTTGATGGCGATGCGGGTCATGTGGGGTTCCTTTCGTTCCGTGGTCCATGCTCACGGGCCGGGAGGCACGGCTCCAGTGGCAGGGAAGCCAGTGTCCGAAAGGATGTCGCCACCACCGCCGCGACGGCGCGGTCAGTCCTGGAACGTCCGGCGGTACTCGGTGGGCGAGGTCCCGAGGATCCGCCGGAAGTGCGTCCGCAGGTTCGCGTCGGAACCGAGGCCCGCTCGCTCGGCCACCTGGTCGACGCCGAGGTCCGACTGCTCCAGGAGCTCCCGCGCGAGGTCGACGCGCGCCCGCAGCACCCACTGCATCGGCGTGTACCCGGTGTCCTCCACGAACCGGCGTGAGAACGTCCGGGTCGACACCGTGGCGTTCCGCGCGAGCGCTTCGAGCGTGAGCGGCTCGGCGAGGTGCCGGAGCACCCACTCCCGGGTGTCGGCGAACACGTCGCCGAGCGGTTCGGGCACGCTCCGCGGAACGTACTGCGCCTGGCCGCCGCTGCGGTACGGGGCGCTGACGAGCCGTCGCGCGACGTGGTTCGACAGCGCCACGCCGTGGTCCTGCCGGACGATGTGGAGGCACAGGTCGATCCCGCTCGCGGCGCCGGCACTCGTCAGCACCGAGCCCGCGTCGACGAACAGCACGTCCTCGTCGACGTCGACCTCGGGGTACCGCTCACGGAGCACCCGCGTGTAGTGCCAGTGGGTCGTCGCCCGGCGGCCGTCGAGCAGCCCGGCTGCCGCGAGCGCGAACGCCCCGGTGGAGATCGCCGCGATGCGGACGCCGTGCTCGTGGGCCCGCGCGAGTGCCGCGACGACGTCAGCCGGCGGCGCCGAGTCCGACGGGCGGCGGTAGCCGGGCACGAAGACGGTCTCGGCCCAGTCCAGTGCCTCCAGCCCGTGGTCGACCGCGTAGGCCAGGCCGTCGCCGCCGGTGATCCGACCGACCCGGGGGCCGCACACCCGCACCTCGTAGGGCATGCTCGGCCGGTTCGAGAACACCTGCGCGGGGATCCCGACGTCGAGCGGTTTCGCGCCGTCGAGCACCAGGACCGCGACGCGGTGCAGTGGGGTCCGGGCCATACCGGCGACGCTAGCCGAACACGTCACCCTCGCGTTCTCCACAGATCTGTCAGCCCACTCCCCTAGGATCAGCACACCACGTACGCTCCGTACGTGCCGTACTCACCGGAGGCCTTCGTGCCCATCGCAGCCGACTACCCCACGTACTCGCGCGCCCGCGAGCACTTCAAGGACATGCTCGACGCCACCGCGACCGGCCGCACCGTGACGATCGCCCGCGACGGCGCCGTCTCCGCGATGCTGCCCGTCGACCGGCTTCGCGACTACTTCTTCCGGACCGTCTCCCCGCGGGTCAGTGTCTTCCGCGAGGCCGGCGCGGTCGTCGCCCTCATGGAGGGGCGCCCGTTCGTCGCCCAGGGAACGGACGTCGACGACGCGCTCGACGACCTCGCCCTGTCGCTGCGGGAGTACGCGGTCGACTGGGAAGACCGTCTCCAGCACGCCCCGAACCACCACGACGCGTGGGCGCTCGTCCAACTGGTCAAGCTGTCCACGGACGCCGAACTGCGCGACTGGTTGGAGCGCGGCGGTGAGTAGCCCGAGGCACCCTGCTCCGAACCGCGAGCACCACGACACGTTCTGCACGACCGAGCGCTGGACACTGGTGCGCGGCGCCACCGGTCAGCCCGTCCGGCACCATCGCACCTACGAGCTCGTGCTCTGGGACGCACGCGTCCTGCGCACCCGGATCTCGAGGCCCGTAGACCGGTCGACCTACGGTGCGCGCATGTGGGCGCACGTCCTGCGCCACCAGCTGCAGGTCGATGCACCGGCCTTCTGGCGCTGCGTCGACGACGGCACGCTGCCGGACCGGGGCAGCCCCGTGCACCCGGCGCCCGCGAACGCCCTCCCGCTGTACCTGGTGCGGGCACTCCACGACCTCGGAGTGCCCGAGTCGGAGATCCTCGACCTCGGACCCGCCGACGCTGCCGGACTCCACGCCGAGCTCCTGCGCCGGGCGGCCGAGCAGTCCTGATCGTCAGGCGTCGCGCACGGCCAGCACCCGGTGCGGCGATGCCCGTTCCGCTCGCCACCCGGTCGGCAGTGTGTCCCGCAGCTCCGCCAGCGTGAAGGACCGGCGGATCGACCGCAGGCCGTCGACCCGCACGAAGGTCCCCGCGGACACCAGCGGCGACGCCAGCGCGTACGCGCGGTAGGCCTCGCGTGACCGTCGGATGTCCGAGTGCACGCTGCGACCCGACGCGAGCGCCTCCGAGTCCGCCAGGAACCCGTTCCGCTCGTCGTCGCCCAGGTGGTGCAGGACGTGGTTCGACACCACGACGTCGAACCGCTCGCCCGCCGTCACCAGGTCGCCGCTCGACTGCTGCCGGAAGGTGACACCCCGCGGTGCCCGTCGGTTCGCCGCGTCGATCGCCCGCGGGTCCGGGTCGACCCCGACGACCTCGACGTCGAACCCGTCGCTCGCCGCCCACCGCACGACGGCCCGGGCCAGGTCGCCGCCGCCGCACCCGAGGTCGAGGACCCGGGCGCGGCCGTTCACCGGCAGGGCCGGAACGACGTGGGTCCGCCACGCCGAACGCCAGCCGCTCACCAGGGCGTTGACGAGGGCGAAGCGCCGGAAGGTCCGCGCGAGCGCGCGCGGGTCGCAGTCCGGGTCGTCCATGAGTTCGGTCAGGTCGACCGCGCGCGTGCGCAGGTCGAGGACCGGGAGGCCCGTGGAGCCGCCGTCAGGACGGCTCACGTGCGCACCATGGTCAGTCGTGCACTCTCGACCGTGAGACCGGGGCCGAAGGCGAGCGCCACGACGGCAGCACCGTCCGGGATCCCGGCGTCGAGGGCCTCGCGGAGCACGAACAGCACGGTCGCGCTCGACATGTTCCCGTGGTCGCGCAGCACGGTCCGGCTCGCCGCGATCGCCGTGTCCGGCAGGTCGAGCGCCTGCTGGGTGCGGTCGAGGATCGCACGCCCACCGGGGTGCACGGCCCACACCGGCACGTCGGCGGCCGGTCCGTCGAGCAGCGACGCGACGGCCTCGGCGACGCTGCTGCCGACGAGCTTGGGGACCGCGGTGCTCAGGACCATCTCGAAGCCCTCGTCGCCGATGTTCCAGGCCATCTCACCGGCGCTCTCGGGCACGACGGCGGTGGCGAACGCGTCGAGGCGCAGGCCGGGGCCGTCGGCGGTGACCACGACGGCGGCGGCACCGTCCCCGAAGACGCTGTTCGCGACGATCTGGTCCGGGTCGTCGCTGGCGCGGACGTGCAGGGTGCAGAGCTCGGCGCAGACGACCAACACGACGGCGTCCGGGTCGGCCTCGGCGAACGCGGCCGCGATCCGGAGTGCCGGGAACGCCGCGCAGCACCCCATGAACCCGATGTGGTGGCGGAAGACGTCAGGGCGCAGGCGGAGCTCGGTCACGATGTCCAGGTCCGGGCCGGGCTGCGTGAACCCGGTGCACGAAACCGTGACGACGTGCGTGACGGACGCCGCGTCGACTTCTGCGCGGTCGAGCGCGTCACGAGCAGCCTCGACGAAGAGCGGCGGCGCGAGCTCGCGGTAGCGGTCGTTGCGGGTGCCCGTGGAGGGCGAGTGCAGCGCGCCGTCCGTGTCGCGGAACGCGCCCGCTGGACGGCTCCGGTCGAGTTCGGCCAGCACGGTGTGCCGGTGCTCGACCGCCGAGGCGTCGAAGGCTGCGGGGACGAGCCGCCGGCCGAGACGACCGAGCTCGGGCTGCGCAGCGAAGAGGTCTCGCACGGCAGCCTGCTCGAGCGTCGTCTCCGGGACGGCGGTTCCGATGGCGCGGATCGTTGCGGACACGACTCATCCTGTCACCGGGTCGCTGACGCGTCCCCAGATTCGACGATCTCGAACGCGACCACGGACGGACGGGAGGCGCGGTGCCAGCTGGCACCGCGCCTCCCGTCCGTCGCCGGAACTCGTCTACGCCTGCTGCGCGCGCTCCAGCACCAGCTCGCGGACGCGGGCGGCGTCCGCCTGGCCCTTCATGGCCTTCATGACGGCACCGATGATGGCGCCGGCGGCCTGGACCTTGCCGTCCTTGATCTTCGCGAGCACGTCCGGTTGGCCGGCGAGAGCCTCGTCGACCGCGGCGGTGAGCGCCGAGTCGTCGGACACGACCTTGAGCCCACGGGCCTCGACGACCTGGGCCGGCGAGCCCTCGCCGGCGATGACGCCCTCGAGCACCTGGCGGGCCAGGCGGTCGGTCAGGTCACCGGACTCGACGAGGGCGATGACCTCGGCGACGTGCTGCGGCGACACGAGGTCGCCGGGCTCGGCGTCCTGCGCGTTCGCGACACGGCTGATCTCGCCGGTCCACCACTTGCGGGCTGCCTGCGGCGCGGCTCCGGCGGCGACGGTGCCCTCGACCTGGTCGAGCAGCCCACCGTTCACGACGTCCTGGAACTCCAGGTCGGCGAAGCCCCAGTCGCCCTTGAGGCGACGGCGGCGAGCCACCGGGGCCTCGGGCAGGGACGCACGGAGCTCCTCGACGACCGCGGGGTCCGGCACGACCGGCAGCAGGTCGGGCTCGGGGAAGTAGCGGTAGTCGTCGGCATCCGACTTCGGACGGCCAGCCGAGGTGCGGCCGGTGTCCTCGTGCCAGTGGCGGGTCTCCTGCGTGATCGAGCCGCCGTCGGCCAGGATCGCGGCCTGGCGCTGGATCTCGTAGCGGATCGCACGCTCGACGGCACGGAACGAGTTGACGTTCTTCGTCTCGGTGCGGGTGCCGAGCTTCTCCTGGCCGCGGGGGCGCAGCGAGATGTTGGCGTCGCAGCGCAGGTTGCCGCGCTCCATGCGGGCCTCGGAGACACCGAGTGCGCGCACGAGGTCGCGGATGACCTGCACGTACGCGGCACCGAGCTCGGGGGCACGGTGCTCGGCACCGAAGATCGGCTTCGTGACGATCTCGACGAGCGGCACACCGGCGCGGTTGTAGTCGACGAGCGAGTACTCGGCACCCTGGATGCGGCCGGTGGCACCACCGACGTGCGTCAGCTTGCCGGCGTCCTCTTCCATGTGGGCGCGCTCGATCGGGATGTTGAAGATCGTGCCGTCGGCGAGTTCGACCTCGACCTCGCCCTCGAACGCGATGGGCTCGTCGAACTGCGAGACCTGGTAGTTCTTGGGGTTGTCCGGGTAGAAGTAGTTCTTCCGGGCGAACCGCGACGATTCGGCGATCGAGCAGCCGAGCGCGAGGCCGAGCTGGATCGAGTACCGGACGGCCTGCGCGTTGACGACGGGCAGCGACCCGGGCAGCCCGAGGTCGACCGGCGTCACGTTCGTGTTCGGCTCGCCACCGAAGAAGTTCGGCGCGTCCGAGAACATCTTGGTCTTCGTCGCGAGTTCGACGTGCACCTCGAAGCCGAGCACCGGCTCGTAACGCTCCAGTGCCTCGTCGAAGTCCATGAGCGCGTCCTTCTGCGCCATCAGATCACACCTTCCTGCGCAGCCGACTGCTGACTCTGGTCGAGGTCCGGGATCCGGTCGATGAGCGGGGCCCCCCACTGCTGTTCGAGCAGACGCTCGAGTGCCGCACCGTAGCGGTACAGGCGGGCGTCCTCGCGCTGCGGGGCCATCAGCTGGACGCCGACGGGCAAGCCGTCCTCGGGTGCGAGGCCGTTCGGGATGCTCATGCCGGGCACGCCCGCCAGGTTCGCCGGGATCGTGGTGAGGTCGTTGAGGTACATCGCGAGCGGGTCGTCGATGCGCTCACCGATCGGGAACGCGGTCGTCGGGGCCGACGGGCTGATGAGCAGGTCGACCTGGTCGAACGCGGCCTGGAAGTCGCGCTGCACGAGCGTGCGGACCTTCTGCGCCGAGCCGTAGTAGGCGTCGTAGTACCCGGCGCTCAGGGCGTAGGTGCCGAGGATGATGCGACGCTTCACCTCGGGACCGAACCCGGCTTCGCGCGTGGCGGCCATGACGTCCTCGACCGTCGCACCGTTCTCCGGCGTGACGCGCAGGCCGAAGCGCACCGAGTCGAACTTCGCCAGGTTCGACGAGGCCTCGGCCGGCAGGATCAGGTAGTAGGCGCTGATCGCGTAGGCGAACGACGGGGCGTCGATCTCGACCACGACCGCACCGGCCGACTCGAGCAGCGCGACGGTCTCCTGGAAGCGCTGCGTGACCCCGGCCTGGAAGCCGTCCCCACCGGCGAGCTCCTTCACCACGCCGACGCGCAGGCCGCGCAGCGTGTCCGCCTGCAGGCCTTCGCGGGCGGCGGCGGCCATCGAGGGCCAGGCGTCGGGGATCGAGGTGGAGTCGCGCGGATCGTGCCCGCCGATGACGTCGTGCAGGAGCGCGGCGTCGAGGACGGTGCGGGCGACCGGACCGATCTGGTCGAGGCTGGACGCCAGGGCGATCGCGCCGTAGCGGCTGACCCCGCCGTAGGTCGGCTTCACACCGACGGTGCCGGTGACGGCGCCGGGCTGACGGATCGAGCCACCCGTGTCGGAGCCGAGGGCGATGGGTGCCTCGTGCGCGGCGACGGCAGCGGCCGAGCCACCGCCGGACCCGCCGGGGATGCGGTCGAGGTCCCACGGGTTGTGGGTCGGTCCGTACGCCGAGAACTCGGTGGTCGAGCCCATCGCGAACTCGTCCATGTTGGTCTTGCCGAGCGGCACGAGGCCGGCGGCGCGGAGCTTCGCGACCGGGGTGGCGTCGTACGGCGGCATCCAGCCTTCGAGGATCTTCGAGCCCGACGTGGTCGGCATGTCCTGCGTGCACAGGACGTCCTTGATCGCGATCGGGACACCCGCGAGGGGCCCGAGGTCGTCGCCGGCCGAGCGACGCGAGTCGATCGACTTCGCGACGGCGATGGCGTTCTGGTTGACGTGCAGGAAGGCGTGCACGTCGCCGTCGACGGCGGCGATGCGGTCGAGGTGGGCCTGCGTGGCCTCGACGCTCGAGACGTCGCGCGCCACCAGGGCGTCGGCGAGCGCCGCGGCGCTCATCCGCGTGATGTCGGTCACTGTTCTTCTCCCAGGATGGCGGTCACTCGGAACCGTTCGCCGTCGGAGTCCGGCGCTCCGGAGAGCGCCTGCTCCTGCGTCAGCGTCTGGCCGACGACGTCGGGTCGGGTGACGTTGCCGAGCGGCACGGGGTGGCTCGTCAGCGGGACGTCGTCGGTCGCGACCTCGGCGACCTTGGCGACGCTCTCGACGATGTGCGACAGCTCCCCGGTCAGCTTCTCGATCTCGTCGGGCGTGAGTGCGATACGTGCGAGGTTCGCCAGGTGCGCGACCTGCTCGCTCGTGATGTCAGGCATGGTGCTCCGTCGATCGGTTCGTGGACGTCCGACAGTCTATTGGCTGCGGTCGATCACGCAGGCGCGGCCGTGGACGGCTGCCCGGAGGCCCGTCACCGGTCCGCCGGACCGGTGACGGGCCTCCAGGCGGCGTGGACCCGAGCGGTCACTTCCCGTTCTGGTCACCCGCTGCCGGAGCCGCCGTGGCGGCGGGTGCCGCCGGTGCAGCCGGCGCCGCAGGAGCGGCTGGCGCAGCGGGGGCCGCCGTCTGCGTCGGCGTGGTCGGCGTCGACTGGTCGGCCTGCGACGCGCCGGATCCCGACGACGTCGAGGACTGCGACGAGTGGCTCGCCTGCCCGATCATCGCCTGGCTCGGCGTGGGCAGGGCATCCCCGCCGACCGTCTGGTCCAGGTACGCCATCATCGACTTCCCGACCCCGAACTTCGCGCTGTACCCGGTGGTGCCCTGCAGGAACGGCCAGTTCGCCAGGCTCACGCTCCCCTGCACGTTCCCGATCCAGGTGGCGTTCGTGTACTTCGTCGACGACGCGACGAGCCAGTTCTGCACGTCGCCGTCGGTGGTGCCGGTCTTCGCGAACTTCGGCACGCTGTCACCGGGGTTCGCACTGGCGGCGGTGCCGGAGCCCGACAGCACGCCCTGCAGCGCGTAGTCGACGGTGCCGGCGACGTCCGCCGAGACCCCCTGCGTGCAGGACGACGGCGTCGGGGTGATCTTCGTGCCGTCCGCCTCGGTGACCGAGTCGATCGCGGTCGGCGTGCAGACGACGCCGCCGTTCGCGAAGCCGGCGTACGCCTCGGCCAGGTCGATCGGCGACAGTTCGTTGACGCCGAGGATCGACGAGGGGGTCTGCCCGAGGGCACCGCCGTCGGCGCGGTGGATGCCCATCGACTGCGCGAGCTGCGCGATCTTGCAGAGGTCGAGCTGCTTCCCCATCGCGCCGAAGGCGGTGTTGATCGACTCGACGGTGGCGGCCTGCACGGTCATCGATGCCGGCACGGACTCGGCGTTCGCGACCGGCCACGTCCCACCGCTGACGTTCTGGCACGAGTTCGTGAACTCCGAGTTCTGGAACGTGTGCTCGGTGGTCGACACCGATTCGGAGAGCGTGTGGCCGGTCGCGAGCCACTCGGCCAGGGTGAAGACCTTGTAGGTGGAGCCGGTCTGGAACCCGCCGGAGTTGCCGTAGCCGGAGTCCGCGCTGTAGTCCACCGCGGTCGACCCCGCTGCGGCGTTGTCGCCCTGCGTGTACGACGTGTTCTGCACCATCGACATGATGCGTCCGGTGCCGGGCTCGACGGTGACGTTGGAGCCGCCGACGTCGACGCCGGCCATCGTGGCGGGCACGTAGGTCGACAGTGCGGTCTGCGCCTGGCCCTGCAGGTCGAGGTCGAGCGAGGTGTGGATCTGCAGGCCCTTGGTGTCGAGCGTCGCGATGCGCGCCGCGGCGGTCTTGCCGAACGCCGGGTCCTGCAGCACCTGGTCGCGGACGTAGTCGCAGAAGTAGCCGGCGTCGTAGTTCGTCGCCGCGGTCGAGCAGCCGTTCGCGGTCTCGGTGATCTTCGGCGTGACCGGGGTCGCGATGGCCTTCGTCATCTCGGCCTTCGTGATCGACCCGTGCGCCTGCATGCGGCGGAGGACGTAGTCGCGTCGCTCCTTGGTGAGCGCGTAGCCGTTCGCCTGCCCGTTCGCCTTGTCACCGGGCACGTCGATGCGCAGGTTCGAGGGGTTGTTGAGGATCGCCACGAGCGTGGCCGACTGCACCAGCGACAGGTCCTTCGCGTGCACGCCGAAGTAGTACTCCGCACCGGCCTCGGCGCCGTACACCCGACCGCCGAGCCCGACGATGTTCAGGTACCCGGTCAGGACGTCGTCCTTCGAGTACTTCTTGTTCACGGCGATCGCGTACCGCATCTCCTGCAGCTTCCGCTGCGGCGTGACGCCGGCCGCGTCCTCGTAGCAGGCCTCCACCTTCTTCGCCGTGGCGGCCTGGTCCTTGCCGGTGAGCTCCTCGCACTGCTGCACGAGGACGTTCTTGACGTACTGCTGCGTGATGCTCGATCCGCCCTGGACGTCGCCACCCACGACGGTCGCGGCGACTCCGCGCAGCGTGCCGAGGACGTCGATGCCGCCCTCGTCGTAGTAGCGGGGGTCCTCGGTGTCGATGGCGGCCTGCTTGAGCGTGTCCGCCATCTGGTCGGCCGTGACGTTCGTCCGGTTCTCGGCGTAGAACGACGCGATCTTGACCTGCTTGCCGCCCTTCGTCGCGTACACCGACGAGACCTGCTGCGGCGTCTGCACGTCGAGGTAGCTCGGCAGGTCCTCGAAGAACGCGACCGCACCCGAGGTGCCCTCACCCGCGACGGCGACCGCGGGCGTCACCGCGACGGCGACGAGCATGCCGGCGAGCACGGACATCACCACGAACATCAGGAGAGCACCAGGCCATCGCACCACACGCATGCCCCGAACCGTAGGGAGGCGGGCTGTACTGGTTCTGCCGTGGAACCGACTGAGGCTGCGCCGTCGCTCAGGTTGCCGCTCAGGCGACACATGTCGCGGGTCGCGATCCGCGCGGGGTCGCGGATCCGGCCGGGAGGCCCGGTGCGGCCCCGGCACGTCGGCCGCCGGTCACGATCCGGTCACGCCCAGGGCCTCGCCCCGTCAGTCGCGCGGCTGCAGGTCCTGCGGACGGACCAGGTACATGTCGACCGACGCGCCGACGACGCCGTCGTCACCGGTGCTGCCGCGTCGGATCTGCTCGCGGACGAGGTCACCACGGCCGATCCCGATCAGGGCGACGTCGTGCAGCGATGCGGTGCCCGGCTTGAGGTAGTCGTTGTGCCCGACCGGACGGCGGAACAGCTCCCCGGCGGCCAGTGCGTCGGCACCGCCGGCCAGGTTCATCACGGTGGCGCCGAACGACGAACCGCCCGGGTCCGTGCCGTAGTACCCGGACCCCGCGATCGGGTCGCTGTGCGCGACACCGACGAACACCTCGTCCGAGGCGACGTCCAGGTCCGCCGCCGACCGGACGTCGCTGCCCGGTGACCCGAGCACGGTGAGGGTGTCGGCGCTCATCCGTCCGGAGGCGAGCGCCATGAGTGCCATCGTCGACCCGTACGAGTGCGCCACGATGTTCAGCCGGGGCTGGTCGCCGTCGCGGATCTGCCGCAGGCCGTCGACGGTGCGCTCGAGTCGCTGCGCCCCGGAGTCGGCGAGGCTGAGCGACATGATGTTCGACAGGTCGGGCGTGCGGTAGCCCATCCACGCCACGACGGCGACGCCCGTCCCGTCGCCGGAGCCACCGGCGGCCAGCGGCGCGAGGGTCGCCTGCTCGCTCGCCAGGTCGTTGGCGGTGTTCGTGAAGTCGGCCATCTGCCCGGTCACGGTGAAGAACATCCCGGGGACGATGACGGTGACGTCCGCCGCGGTGTCGAGGTCACCGATGCTGATCGCCGCTCGGCCCGCCGCCCGGGTGTCGAGCGTGATGAGGAACCGCTGCGGGTCACCGGGTTCGCGCCGCAACGAGTCCCGCACCTGTCCGAGCATCGCGGCGTGCGCGGCGCCGGTGTCGGGGTCGGCGAGTCCGGTGGTCAGGGTCGACCGGTTCGCGCGGTCGCGGACGGCGTACGGCACGCCCTCGAGGTTGCCGATGATCGACGGCGCGTGGACCAGGAGCGTGCCCTGCTCGTCGGCGCCGAGTCCCGCCCACCACTGCGCGACGACGGCCGCCGCGGGCGCGTCGTCCTGCGCGGTCGCCACGACACGGCGGTCGTCGGCGGCGCGGCGCAGGTCACCGGCGCCGAGGACCCCGAGGTCGTCGAGGAACGCCCGACCGTGCGCGTCGGCGACGGTGTCGACGTCGATCTGTCCCCCGGTCATGACCGGCAGGGGCACCGGGTGCTGCTCGGAGACGAGCGCGACCGTCACGGTGGCCGGGGCGGCATGGGTCGGAGGCGCGACGGGGGCCTCGACCACTCCGAGCGAGTGCATCGAGGCGGTGAGCAGAGCCGCGGCGATGAGCAGCAATCGGGTCTCCCCCTGGAAGGCCGTCCCGCCGTCTCCCTGCAGACGACGGGTGATGCTCTGTCGAGTGTAAGGAGAATGCCCGAGGATCGGTCATGCGCGATGCAACTTGTCCCCCGAACTGGGTGCGTCCGACGGCGCGCCGCAGTGTGCGGCCGCGTCGCGGTCGTGCTCGTCGCCCCGGCTCAGCCCTCGGGCGCGGGCACCTCTGGCTCGGGGAGCGCGCTCGGCCCCTCGGTCACGAGCAGGTGGAACTGCTCGGCGTCGATGATCCGGAGCCCCAGCTGCTCGGCCTTCGTGAGCTTCGACCCGGCCCCGGGACCCGCGGCCACGAAGTCGGTCTTCTTGCTGACGCTCGACGCCGCCTTGCCGCCGGCGGTGATGATCGCCTCGAGCGCGCCCTCGCGCGTGTACCCCTCGAGGGACCCGGTCGCCACGACCGTGACGCCGCTCAGGACACCGCCCTCGATCGCCGCGCCCCCGGGGCCGGGGTGGTCCGGCGTGGTGAACTGCACGCCCGCCGTCGTCCAGCGGTCGATGATCTCGCGGTGCCAGTCGACCTCGAACCACGCGAGCAGGGCGTCGGCGATGATCCCGCCGACCCCGTCGACCGCCGCGAGTTCCTCGCGCGAGGCACTGCGGATCCGGTCGAGCGACCCGAAGTGGTTCGCGAGTGCCCGCGCCGCGACCGGCCCGACGTGGCGGATGCTCAGCCCCACCATGATGCGCCAGAGCGGTTTCGTCTTCGCCGCGTCGATGTTCGCCAGCATCTCGAACGCGTTCTTCGACGGGAATCGGCTCGGCTCGCCGGTGTAGTCGGCCCCGCGGGCGTCGGCGTCGAAGGGCGGGTCGGTCTTCTTGCGCGCGCGGCTGAACGGGGTCACGCGCTTCGGGTCACCGGCGTCGTCGACCTTCTCCATGCCGGTCTCGGCGTCGCGGACGATCACCTCGATCGGGACGATGTCCTGCATCGTCAGGTCGAACAGCCCGGCCTCGGTCACGAGCGGCGGGGTCTCCGGGTGCAGCGGCTGCGTGAGCGCTGCGGCTGCGACCTCGCCGAGGCCCTCGATGTCGAGGGAACCGCGCGATGCGATGTGCTCGACACGACCGCGGACCTGCGCGGGGCAGCTCTTCGCGTTCGGGCAGCGGAGGTCGATGTCGCCTTCCTTCGCGGGGGCGAGCTCGGTGCCGCACTCCGGGCAGTGCGTCGGCATCACGAACTCGCGCTCCGTGCCGTCGCGCAGGTCGACGACCGGCCCCAGGACCTCGGGGATGACGTCGCCGGCCTTCCGCAGCACGACGGTGTCGCCGATCAGGACGCCCTTCGCCTTGACCACCTGCTGGTTGTGCAGGGTGGCCTGGCGGACGACCGACCCGGCGACCTCGGCCGGGGCCATCACCGCGAACGGGGTCGCACGCCCGGTCCGCCCGACGCTGACGACGATGTCGACGAGCTTGGTGTGGACTTCTTCCGGCGGGTACTTGTACGCGATCGCCCACCGGGGTGCACGAGACGTCGAGCCGAGTTCTTCGTGCAGGGCGAGGTCGTCGACCTTGATGACGACGCCGTCGATCTGGTGCTCGACCGAGGCACGGCGGTCGCCCGTGGAGCGGACGAAGGCGTTCACCTCGTCGATGGTGTCGAAGACCCGGTAGTGGCTGCTCGTCGGCAAGCCCCAGGTCTCGAGCAGCTCGTACACCTCGGACTGCGAGCGGACGTCGGTCTCCTGCTCGAGCTCGCGCACGGGCCACGCGCCGATGCCGTGCACGAGCATCCGCAACCGCCGGAGCCGGTCGATCATGAGTGCGCGCTTCGCCTCGGACTTGCCCTCTTCCTTCTGGCGGAGGGACCCGGCGGCGGCGTTGCGCGGGTTGGCGAAGACGCGCTCCCCCGCCTCGCGCTGGTTCGCGTTGAGCTCGTCGAACTCGGCGACCGGGAAGAAGATCTCGCCGCGGACCTCGACCAGGGGCGGGTGGCCCGTCCCCGACAGCCGGTCCGGGATCGTGCCCATCGTGCGGACGTTGCCGGTGACGTCCTCGCCCACGACGCCGTCACCACGGGTCGCCGCCGACACCAACCGGCCGTGCTCGTAACGCAGGTTGATCGCGAGGCCGTCGATCTTCAGCTCGGTCAGGAACCGGACGCGCTCGGCACCGGCGTCGCGCTGCACCTTGACGGCCCACTCGGTGAGCTCGTCCGGGCTGAACACGTTGTCGAGCGAGAGCATCCGTTCAGCGTGCTCGACCGGCGCGAACTGCGTCGTCTGCGCCTGGCCGCCGACGGTCTGGGTCGGGCTGTCCTCGGTCAGGAGCTCCGGGAACCGCTGCTCGATCGCGTCGAGCCGGCGGACCAGCACGTCGTAGTCGGCATCGGCTTCCGGTGAGCCGTTGTCGCCCTGGTAGTACGCCTGTCGCAGCTCGTTGATGCGGGCCCGCAGCCGGTCGACCTCGCGCCCGGCCTGGGCGGCGTCGAGCCCGTCGGGGTCGATGGTCTCGAACGTGGCGTCGGTCTCGCTCATGCCATCAGTTGTACCGTGTGCCACCGACGGCGCGTGCAGCGGACCCACCGCCCGGGAGCGGCGGTCTCAGGCGTCGACGGGGACGGCGCTGACGGTGCTGTCGATCGTGCACTGTCCGAGCACCCGGGTGCCGACGTAGACCACGGCCGTCTGGCCTGGTGCGACCCCGTGCAGCGGCTCGTCGACGTCGATGACGAGCACGTCGTCCTGCACCCGCGCGGTCGCCGGCACCGGGTCGGCGTGCGCCCGGATCTGCACGTCGCACGCGAACGGCGTCTGCGGGTCGGCGGGTGCGGTGCCGGCCCACGTGAAGCGGGAACCCGACATCGACGACACGGCCAGGGCCTCCTTCGGACCGACCACGACGGTGTTGTCCTTCGGGCGGATCTCGAGCACGAACCGGGGCTTGCCGTCGGCGGCGGGGCGCCCGAGCGACAGTCCGCGGCGCTGCCCGACCGTGTAGCCGTGCGCGCCGTCGTGCGAACCGACGACGGTGCCGTCGCGCTCGACGACGTCACCGGTCTCGCTGCCGACACGGTCGGCGAGCCAGCCGCGGGTGTCGCCGTCCGGGATGAAGCAGATGTCGTAGGAGTCGGGCTTCTGCGCGACCGTCAGCCCACGCTCGGCGGCCTCGGCCCGGACCTCGTCCTTCGACGGGGTCGCCCCGAGCGGGAACATCGCGTGCTGCAGCTGCTCGGCGGTCAGGACCCCGAGCACGTAGGACTGGTCCTTCGCCCACGCGGCCGATCGGTGGAGTTCGCGGGAGCCGTCCGGGCCGGTGACGATCGAGGCGTAGTGCCCCGTCGCGACGGCGTCGAAGCCCAGGGCCAGCGCCTTCTCGAGCAGCGCCGCGAACTTGATCCGCTCGTTGCACCGCATGCAGGGGTTCGGGGTGCGGCCGGCCTGGTACTCGGCGACGAAGTCGTCGACGACGTCCTCCTTGAACCGGGCCGAGAAGTCCCACACGTAGTAGGGGATGCCGAGGGCGGACGCGGCGCGCTGGGCGTCCATCGAGTCCTCGATCGTGCAGCACCCGCGACTGCCGGTGCGGAGCGTGCCCGGCATCCGGCTCAACGCCAGGTGCACACCGACCACGTCGTGCCCGGCGTCGACCGCCCGGGCAGCAGCCACCGCCGAGTCGACCCCACCGCTCATCGCCGCCAGAACACGCATACCTCCAGGGTAACCCGCCGACGAACCCGTACCGCTGGCGTACCGTTGTCCCTGCGATGGCCACGACGGGGAACGACTCATTCGACTTCCGGTCCGTCCTGTTGTCCGGGTTCCTGCCCGCGGCACTGTTCGCCATCGGCGAGGGCGCGATCATCCCGATCATCCCGATCGCCGCGGACTCCCTCGGCGCGACCCTGGCGTTCGCGGGCTTCGTCGCGTCGCTGATCCTGGTCGGCGAACTCATAGGCGACGTGCCGTCCGGCATCGTCGTCGCGCGGATCGGCGAGCGGAACGCGATGATCGGCGCCGCCCTGGTGTCGGTCGGCGGCCTCGTCGTCTGCACGACCGCGGCGAACGCGTGGGTGCTCGCCCTCGGGGTGTTCCTGGTCGGCGTCTCGACCGCGGTGTTCGCCCTGGCACGGCACGCCTACATGACCACCGCGATCCCCGTCCGCATCCGAGCCCGGGCGCTGTCGAGCCTCGGCGGGGTGTTCCGCTTCGGGTACTTCGTCGGACCGTTCCTCGCCGCCGGCGTGATCCACCTGACCGGCACCACCGCGAGCGCCTTCTGGATCCACGTCGTGTGCTGCCTGGCGGCGGCGACCGTGCTCCTGGTGCTGCGCGACCCGGCGACGGGCGCACGCGGTCTGCGGTTGCCGCCACGGGCCTCCCGGTCGGGGTCGGACGCGACCGGCGTGACCGAGCCGTCCACCGACACCGGAGCGGTCTTCGTCGGCAAGGAGGCGCACGGCCTCTTCCGCACCCTGCGCACGAACCGGGCCGTGCTGCTGCGGCTCGGTAGCGGCGCCGCGCTCATCGGCGCGATGCGCGCCGGACGCCAGGTGATCCTGCCGCTGTGGGCGGTCAGTGTCGGGCTGAACGACTCGACGGCCGCGTTGATCATCGGCATCGCCGGTGCCGTCGACTTCGCGCTGTTCTACACGAGCGGCCAGATCATGGACCGCTGGGGGCGGTTGGCGAGCGCACTCCCCTGCATGCTCGGGCTGAGCATCAGCTACTTCCTGCTCGCCTGGAGCGGGCACCTCGACGCGCGGGTCGGCTGGTTCGTCGGGATCGCGATGGGGATGTCGCTCGCCAACGGCGTCGGCTCCGGCATCCTCATGACGCTCGGCGCCGACCTCGCCCCGCGCGACGACCCGGCGCCGTTCCTCGGAGCCTGGCGCTTCACCGGCGACTTCGGGTCCGCTGCTGCGCCGCTCGTGATCTCCGGGGTGACGGCCGTCGCGACGATCGCGGTGGCCAGCGGCGTGATGGGCGTGCTCGGCCTGATCGGTGCCGGTGTGCTGCTGCGGTACGTGCCGCGGTACCTGCCGCGCCAGCTGCGCTGACGCGCGCGCCGCGCGCTGCGCGCTGCGTGCTGCGCGGCCGGCGCACGGTGCGCGTCCCGCCGCTCCGTGCGAGGTTCCCCGCTCCGTGCGCACCTGCTGCGGCGCACGGAGCTGCCAAACCCGCACCACGTGACGTCCGGCGCACCGTGCGCACGGGCGCACCACCACCGCCCGGGAGGCCCGGCGCACCCCCGCCACGAACACCGCACCGTGTCGACACGGTCACCCACAACGCCGCTGGCCGCTCCGTGCGCACCTGCTGCGGCGCACGAAGCAGCCAAACCCGCACCACGTGACGTCCGGCGCACCGTGCGCACGGGCGCACCACCACCGCCCGGGAGGCCCGGCGCACCCCCGCCACGAACACCGCACCGTGTCGACACGGTCACCCACAACGCCGCTGGCCGCTCCGTGCGCACCTGCTGCGGCGCACGAAGCAGCCAAACCCGCACCAGGTGACGTCCGGCGCACCGTGCGCACGCACCGACGTCCGCCGACGTCGGCCGACCAGGCGCCGCTCGGTAGACTGCCGCTGCTCGCGGGAGTGGTGGAATCGGTAGACACGCAGGATTTAGGTTCCTGTGCCCCAGGCGTGAGGGTTCGAGTCCCTCCTTCCGCACCGACCGTTGCGCGCTCGCGCATCTCATACCACCGAGGGACGTTCCGGTCACGCGCGGACGGTACCCTCGTCGTGCGGGTGACCCTCCCGTCACCGCATCTGCACGACCGGAAGAGACATGCACTCCGTCGCACTCGCCCTGATCCCATGGCTGGATCCGCAGTACATCCTCGACCACTTCGGGGCGGTCGCAGTGCTCGTCGTCTGTGCGATCGTCTTCGCCGAGACCGGTCTGCTGATCGGCTTCATCTTCCCGGGCGACAGCCTGCTCGTCATCACCGGCCTGTTCGCGTTCGACCGCGGCGGCGAGATCGGCGGCATCCCGATCTGGGTCGCTGCCCTGATGATCGGCGCTGCGGCGTTCCTCGGTGGGGAGCTCGGCTACTACATCGGCAAGAAGGCCGGCCCGCCGATCTTCGAGCGCAAGGAGAGCGGTCTGTTCTCCAAGGCGAACGTCGAGCGGACCAACGCGTTCTTCCACCGGTTCGGCCCGCTCGCGGTGATCCTGGCGCGCTTCGTGCCGGTCGTCCGCACCTTCGCGCCGATCGCCGCCGGCGTCGGCCGCATGGACTACAAGAAGTACTCGCTCTACAACGCGATCGGCGCCGTCGTCTGGGGTGTCGGTGTGACGTTCCTCGGGTACTTCATCGGGCACATCCCGTTCGTCGCCCACATCGTGCGCGAGTACATCGACATCATCCTGCTCGCCGCAGTCCTGGTCACCGTCGTGCCGATGGCGCTGACGTACATCCGGAACGCCCGCAAGGCGAAGAAGCGCGAGCACCAGGCCGAGTCGACGGCCGTCGACCCGCAGCTGTAGCGGTACGCCGGACCGGATGCGACAGGCCCACACCGTTCGGTGTGGGCCTGTCGTCGTCGCAGGTGGGCAGTTCAGAGGCCGAAGTGCTCCCGCACGACCGGCGCGATGCCCCGGAACGCCTTGCTGCGGTGCGACAGCGCGTTCTTCTCGTCGCGGGTGAGCTCGGCCGACGAGCGGTCGGCGTCGTCCGGCCGGAACACCGGGTCGTAGCCGTGTCCGCCGTCGCCGACCGGCGCGGTCAGCACCTCGCCGTTCCACACCGCTTCGACCACGTGCTCGAACCCGTCGGGCGTGACGAACGCGGCCGCGCACACGAAGGCGGCGGTCCGCTCCACGACGCCGTCGAGGTTCTGCAGCAGCAGCGCGATGTTGTCGGCGTCCGACCGGGTGCCCGCGTACCGCGCCGAGTGGATGCCCGGGGCACCGTCGAGCGCGTCGACCGCGATGCCGGAGTCGTCGGCGAGCGCCGGCAGTCCGGTGTGGGCGACCGCGGCACGGGCCTTGATCAGGGCGTTCGCGGCGTAGGTGTCGCCGTCCTCGACCGGCTCGGGGCCGTCGTACCCGACCAGCTCGACACCCTCGCCCAGCGCCGACCCGAGGATCTCGCGGAGCTCGACGACCTTGCCCTGGTTGTGGGTGGCCAGGACGACGGTGCCGGTCACGCCAGCCCCAGCACGGTCTTCTGGATCGCCGCGAGCGACTGGTTGCCGGCCAGCCCCAGGTCGAGCAGGACGTTCAGCTCGTCGCGGTCGAAGGGCGCGTGCTCGGCGGTCCCCTGCACCTCGATGAACTTGCCCGACCCGGTCGTGACGATGTTCATGTCGGTGTCGGCGGCGGAGTCCTCGGTGTACGCCAGGTCGAGCATCGGTTCCCCCTTGACGATGCCGACCGAGATCGCCTGCACGCTGTCGGTGAGCGGGGTGGCCTTCTTGCCGATGAAGCCCTTGCCCCGGCCCCACTCGATCGCGTCGACCATGGCCACGTAGGCGCCGGTGATCGACGCCGTGCGGGTGCCGCCGTCGGCCTGCAGCACGTCGCAGTCGATGACCAGGGTGTTCTCCCCGAGGGCCTTCGTGTCGACCACGGCGCGGAGCGAACGCCCGATCAGCCGGGAGATCTCGTGGGTGCGGCCGCCGACCTTGCCCTTGATCGACTCGCGCTGCATGCGCTCGTTCGTCGACCGCGGCAGCATCGAGTACTCGGCGGTGACCCAGCCGGTGCCCTTGCCGGCGAGCCAACGGGGCACGCCGTTCGTGAACGAGGCGGTGCAGAGCACCTTGGTGTTGCCGAACGAGATGAGCGCGCTGCCCTCGGCCTGCGTGCTCCACCCCCGCTCGATGGTGACGGGACGGTGTTCCTCGGCCTGGCGGCCGTCGATGCGGGTGGTCATGGTGTCCTTTCGGTCCGGCCTGGAGGCGCGGTGCGGGTCATCGGGGCGGGCGGCGGCTGGCGGCTGGTCGCCGCTCAGGCCCGCCCACGGGGCAGCGTGATGGCGCCGGTCTCGAGGTGGCCGACGCGGACGATCTCGGGGCCGAGGAACCGGCGGGCGAGCCGCAGGAACCCGTCCTCGTCGTCGCCGGTCGACTCGAACGAGTACGTCGGGGCGGTGGTGGAGGTGCGTTCGAGGCCGTGCTCGACGAGCCGGCGGTACACGTCACTGGCGGTCTCCTCGGCACTCGACACCAGGGTGACGTCCGGGCCCATCACGTACTGGATGGCAGCGGACATCAGCGGGTAGTGGGTGCAGCCGAGCACGAGGGTGTCCACGTCGGCGGCGCGGATCGGGTCGAGGTACCCGGCGGCGACCTCGCGCAGCTCCGGCGACGAGGTGTCCCCCGCCTCGACGAACTCGACGAAGCGCGGGCACGCCGCCAGGGTCAGGCTGACGTCCGAGGCCACGGCGAAGGCGTCCTCGTAGGCGCGCGAGGTGATGGTGCCGACCGTGCCGATGACGCCGATGCGCCCGGTCCTGGTCTGCTTCACGGCGGCGCGGGCGGCGGGCTGGATGACCTCGACCACCGGGATGCCGTACGCCTGCTCGTACCGTTCGCGGGCATCGCGGAGCACGGCCGACGACGCGGTGTTGCAGGCGATGACGAGTGCCTTGACGCCGAGTTCCACCAGGTCGTCCATGACCTCGAGCGCGTAGCGGCGGACGTCCGCGATGGGCTTCGGGCCGTACGGCGAGTGCACGGTGTCGCCGACGTACCGGATGCTCTCGCGCGGCAGTTGGTCGATGATCGCGCGGGCCACCGTGAGCCCGCCGACCCCGCTGTCGAAGACTCCGATCGGTGCATCCGTCACGGTGACCAGCGTACCGACGCTCGCAGTAGTGTCGGGGAGGTGACCAGCGCGCTCCTGACGGACCAGTACGAACTCACCATGGTCGACGCGGCCCTGAAGGACGGGACCGCCCACCGGCGCTGCGTCTTCGAGGTGTTCGCCCGGCGACTGCCCGACGGTCGTCGCTACGGCGTCGCGGCCGGCCTCGGCCGGTTCCTGACCGCCCTCGGCGACTTCCGCTTCGGCGACGACGAGATCGGGTTCCTGCGCGACCGCGGGGTCATCGACGAGGGCACCGCAGCCTTCCTCGCCGACTACCGGTTCACCGGGGACGTCCGGGCGTACCGCGAGGGCGAGGTCTACTTCCCCAACTCCCCGATCCTGCAGGTCGAGGGCACGTTCGCCGAGGCCGTCGTGCTCGAGACGCTCGCCCTGTCGGTCTTCAACGCCGACTCCGCCATCGCCTCGGCCGCCGCGCGCATGGTCTCCGCCGCCGACGGTCGTCCGCTCGCCGAGATGGGCTCGCGCCGCACCGGCGAGTGGAACGCCGTCGCCGCAGCACGGGCCGCGTACATCGCCGGGTTCGGCGCGACGAGCAACCTCGAGGCCGGCCGCACCTGGGGCATCCCGACGATGGGCACCGCGGCGCACGCCTTCACCCTGCTGCACGACTCCGAGGAAGAGGCGTTCCGGTCGCAGCTCGACGCCCTCGGCAACGGCACGACGCTGCTCGTCGACACCTACGACATCGAGCAGGCCGTCGAGACCGCCGTCCGGCTGACCGACGGCAAGCTCGGCGGTGTCCGCATCGACAGCGGAGACCTGCCCTCGGTCGTCGCGGCCGTCCGGGCGCAGCTCGACCGGCTCGGCGCGACCGACACGAAGATCACGGTCACGAACGACCTGGACGAGTACACGATCGCGGCCCTCCGTGCGGCCCCGGTCGACTCGTACGGCGTCGGCACCTCGGTCGTCTCCGGCTCGGGGCACCCGGCCGCCGGCATGGTCTTCAAGCTCGTGGCGCACCAGTCCGCCGACGGCGACGACTGGGTCGCCGTGGCGAAGAAGTCAGCGGACAAGGCCTCGATCGGCGGGCGCAAGGAAGCCGGCCGACGCCTGCGCAACGGTGTCGCCACGGCCGAGGTCGTGCTCACCGCCGGACAGGTCGGCCCCGACGAGCGCCCCCTGCTCGTGCCCGTGGTCACCGGCGGCGTGGTCGATCCGGCGTTCCTCGGAGCACAGGGCGTCGAGGCCGCGCGGGCGCACCACAAGCGGGCGAAGGCCGAGCTGCCGGCGGACGCCGCGCGCATCGGTCGCGGCGACCCCGCGATCCCCACCCTGGTGATCTAGCGCGCCGCTGCGCGCCGCTGCGCCGCAGCGCCGCTGCGCATCGCTTGGTGAGCAGAAATGGTCGGGTCCCCGAAGGCGACCCGACCATTTCTGCTCACGATGCGCAGGCTGCGCCTACTCGGACTTCATCTTCTCGTAGATGGCCTTGCAGTCCGGGCACACCGGGAACTTCTCCGGGTCGCGGCCCGGGATCCACTTCTTGCCGCACAGCGCCTTGACCGGATTGCCGGACAGGGCGGACTGCAGGATCTTGTCCTTCTTGACGTAGTGCGAGAACCGCTCGTGGTCGCCGGGTTCGATCGCTTCGTCTTCGAGGAGCTTCTCGAGCTCCCGGTCCATCACGTCGAGGCCGCCGCCTGGTTCCGTCATGCTCATGGGTCCAGGGTACGACGGTCTGCGCACGTTGGTCTGCGCACGTTGGTCTGCGCACCTCGCGCTCGTTCCGGAACGCTAGTTGCGCTGCGCCGCGGCCAGCAGGTCCGGGCCGCGCCGGTCGAACAGCCGCCCGCCCGCGAAGATCCCGATGACGAGCACGACCACGCCGATCCCGATGCCCACCGCGAGCGTCAGCATCGACCACGGCTCGGCGCCGCGGACGAAGGCCAGCACCGCGAGCCACGCCGCCGGGACGGTGCAGAGCACGATGCCGATCACCATCATCGACTGCGCGACCGTCGCCGTCACTCCCGCGGCCTGTGGCTGCTGGAACGGGTGGTCACCCGGCCGCACGGTCGGGTAGGGCAGCAGGACGGACACGACGCTCGACAGCCCGAGTCCGGACAGCAGGGCACTGGCGCTCACGCCGATCAGCAGCGGGAACACCGTCCAGTCGTCGAACAACCAGGCGGACACCGCCGAGCCAGCCACGATCGCCGGCGCACCGACGACGAGCACCGGGACGACACGGCCGAGACGGTCGCTCCACCCGGGAGCCCCGGAGGCGACGTGCAGCCACACCGCGGTGTTGTCGTACGAGACGTCGTTGTGCGGCAGGAACCCGGCGATCAGCGCCATGAGCGGCAACGGCACGAGCGCGGTCCAGTGCCACGGCACCCCGGCGACCCCGAGCGGGATGACGACGAGCGGGACGAACAGGATGATCAGGTACGAGGTGCGGTACCGCGGGTCGCGCATCCAGTAGGTCAGGGCGCGGGCGGCGACGGCGGCGACCGGCGTCGAGCCGAGCCGGTCGAACCAGCCGAGCCCCTGGTAGCGCCGGGTCCGGGTGCGACCGTCGACGGTGTCGAGCGCCCGACCGACGAGCGCCCACCACGCCCAGGTCAGCAGGGCGACGACGGCGATCGCGACGAGCAGCTTGAGGAACCCGGTGCCGCCGTGGCCGCTGGCGACCTCGGCGGGCACGGCCCAGGCAGCGCCCCACGGCGTCCACCCCGCGACGTCCGCGATGCGTTGCATCTCGGTGCCCTCGGGGTCGAGCCAATCGACGCGGAGCAGCAGCGAGACCGCCGGGATCGCGAGCACGATGATCACGAGCGCGACGAGCCACCCGGCGTCGCGGGACCGGTGCGGACCGATCAGCCGCGAGCCGACGGTGCAGCACACGCGGACCAGGAGCGCGCAGGTGGCGATCGCGAGCAGGCCGCCGATCACCGCGAGCACACCGGTGCCGGCGTCACGCGCCCAGGCGATCGACTGGGCGACGGCCACGACGACGACCCCGATCACCGGGACGCCGATCAGGCCTGCGACGACGAGGCCGATCGCGAGCCCGCGACGGCCGATGCCGAACACCGCGAAGCGCCGCGGGTCGAGCTGGTCACTCCGTCCGACGACGAGCGGGACGACGGTGAACGCGAACGCGATGAGCGTGCCCACCGGCACGGTGACCGCGCGGGCCGTGTCGGGGTCGGCGGAGCGCAGCGCGACCGTCTGCGTCGCGACGAACACGGCGGCGAGGAGCCCGACGAGGCTGCCGAGCACGACGAACACGGACCGGCGGGCGCTGCCGCGGACCTCGCCCGCGAGCAGGTCGGCCCTCAGCCGGAGAAGCTGTGCAACCATTCCATGCTCTCTGCCACGACGCGGCCGCCCGCGAGTTCGACGAACTTGTCCTCGAGGCTCTTGCGACCGCGCACCTGGGCCATGGTCCCCGAGGCGAGGACCTTGCCGCCGACGATGATGGCGACGGAGTCGCAGGTGCGCTGGACGAGCTCCATGGAGTGGCTGGAGAGCACGACGGTGCCACCCCCGCGCGTGTAGCGGCGCAGGATGTCGGTGATGGTCGCAGCGCTCACGGGGTCGACCGACTCGAACGGTTCGTCGAGCACGAGGACCCGCGGCGAGTGGATGAGCGTGGCGGCCAGGGCGATCTTCTTCGCCATGCCCACCGAGTAGTCGGCGACCTGGCGACCGAGCGCCTCGCCGAGCCCGAACGCCTCGGCCAGGTCGGTGCTGCGCTCACGGGCCGTGGCACCGTCGAGGCCGCGCAGGGTGGCCGAGTAGTAGAGCAGCTGCGCACCGGTGAGGCGGTCGAACAGCCGCAGGCGGTCCGGCAGCACGCCGAGGCTGCGCTTGGCGGCCGTGGGGTCGGCCCAGACGTCGTGGTCGAGGACCGTCACGGATCCGGCGTCGGGACGCAGCAGACCGGTGATCATCGACAGGGTGGTCGTCTTGCCGGCGCCGTTGGGGCCGACCACGCCGAAGATCGAGCCCTGGCGGATCTCGAGGTCGACCTCGTCGACGGCGAGGGTCTGTCCGTACCGCTTGACGAGGCCGTCGGCGGCGAGCACGACGGGCTGCAGCTTCTGCGGGGTCTTGGGCGCCGTGGCCCGGGGGGCACGCTTCTTCGCGGCGGGGCTCGACGCGGTGTCGTTCTCCGGTGCGTCCGCCTCCGGTGCGCCCTGGGCCGTGTGCGCGGTCGCGTCCGTCGCGGACGTCGCGTCGCTCGCCGTGGGGCCGGGAGGCACGGTGCCGGACGTACCGGCAGCGTTCGCCGGTCGCTTGGTGCGTTGCTTCGTGGTGCGCGCCTTGGCGGGTCGGGCGCCGGTGGTCGTCGTCGGGGCCGCTGCCGCGGCACGTGCCGCGGGACCGGGTGCTGCGTCCGACTGCGGCTCGGTGACCGGATCGGTGGCGGCGGCCGTGGTGTCGGCGGCCGTGGTGTCGTCGGTCATCTCGTCATCAACGGAGGCGTCGCGCGCATCCGGTTCCCCCATGTCGTCGTCGTCGGCGTCGTCCCCCGCCGCGGCGTCCACCCGGTCGGCGGCACGCTCGTCGGCGTCCTGCTCGTCGGTGTCACTCGCTTCGGTCATCCAGGCAGCGTCGGTCGTGGCGTACACGTCCTCGTTCTCTGCTCTGGCGGCCATCGCCCAACCGTACCAACGGTCTCCGGACAGCGGGGAACCGCCCGCTCCAGTGTCACGAAATGAGTACGAAGCGCGGCAGACCTACCCCTTGAGCGGGTGTTTCCGTATCATTCACCAGGGCACGAAGGAGTGTTCACCACTTGGAAACCTGCTCCGGCGGGCTCTCCGACACCGCGCAGCAGCCGGCCCCCGTGGCCAGCGGCGTCCGGTTCTCGGCGAACTCGGACGTTCCGCGAGCAGACTCGACGAGGCCCGCCCGTGCCCCAGGGCGCGCGGGCGGACACCAGAAGGGACCAGCATGACCACGCAGATCGTGATCCTCGCAGCGGGGATGGGCAGCCGGCTCGGCCGCAGCCTGCCGAAGCCGCTCACGGAGCTCAGTGACGGCCGAACCATCATGCAGCAGCAGTTCGACAACATCCGCGCCGCGTTCGGTTCGAGCGCCCGCGTGACGATCGTCGTCGGCTACAAGTCGGAGCACATCGTCGAGGCCTTCCCCGACGCGTCCTTCGTCTACAACGAGTCCTACGACTCCACCAACACCTCGAAGAGCCTGCTGCGCGCCCTCAAGGCGACCGGCAAGAGCGGTGTCCTCTGGATGAACGGCGACGTGGTCTTCGACCCGATGGCCCTCGTCCGTGCGGCCGACATGATCGACGAGGACCACTCGTTCGTCAGCGTCAACACCGACAAGGTCTCCGACGAAGAGGTCAAGTACACCGTCGACGCCGAGGGCTTCATCCACAAGCTCTCCAAGCAGGTCGTCGGCGGGCTCGGCGAAGCCGTCGGCATCAACTACGTGTCGGCGAACGACAAGCAGGCCCTCATCCGCCAGCTCGGTCGCGTCGACGACCAGGAGTACTTCGAGGGCGGCATCGAGGCTGCCATCGCCGAGGACGGGCTACGCTGGTCCCCGATCGACATCTCCGACCTGTACGCGGTCGAGATCGACTTCGCCGAGGACCTCGAGCGCGCGAACAACCTGTTCGCCTGAACCTCCGTCAGGACCCCTTCGGCGGTTCCGCCCGAAGGGAAACCGTGACCACAGCGAGCGCGCCGACCGTGCCCGCGGCTGCCGCACCACCGCCGACCCGGAGCGCCGGTCGGCGCTATCGTCATGCCCTCTGGCTGCTGACCGTCCGTGACCTCCGGGTCCGGTACTCGACGTCGGCGCTCGGGTACGTCTGGTCGATCCTCGACCCGCTCGTGATGTCGGCGATCTACTGGTTCGTCTTCACCCAGGTGTTCCACCGCGGCTCGGTCGGTGAAGACCCGTACATCGTCTTCCTGCTCTCCGCGCTGCTGCCGTGGATGTGGTTCACCGGAGGCGTCTCGGACTCCACCCGGGCGTTCATCAAGGAGTCGAAGCTCATCCGCTCGACGACGATCCCCCGCACCATCTGGGTCGCGCGGATCGACGCGTCGAAGGGCATCGAGTTCCTGCTGAGCCTGCCGGTGCTGGCGGCCTTCGCGATCGCGACGGGTGCGCACCTGCACTGGCAGGTCGTCTTCTTCCCGCTGGCGATCGTGCTGCAGTGCGCGCTGGTGTACGGCCTCGGCCTGATCGTCGCGCCGCTCGTCGTCTTCTTCCGGGACCTCGAGCGGGCGACCAAGCTCGTCCTGCGCTTCCTGTTCTACGCATCGCCGATCATCTACGGCACGCACGCGCTGCCCGACGCCCTGCGCCCCATCGCCGCGGTCAACCCGCTCACCGGCATCTTCGGGATGTACCGCGCCGCGCTCTTCCCGAGCCAGCTCGACTGGCTCGAGGTCGGGGCGTCGGTGGTCATCACGGGCATCGTCCTGGCGATCGGCTTCGCGGTGTTCCGACGCAGCGAGCACCGCGTGCTGAAGGAGCTGTGATGACCGCCACCGACCAGACCCGACGTACCGAGACCGTCGCGCCGGTGATCTCCGTGCGCGACGCCGGCATCTGCTTCAAGCGCAACCGACGGGCGAGCCGCAACTTCAAGGACCTCTTCGCCGGACGCGGCCGCCGCAAGCGTGCCGACGAGTTCTGGGCGCTCCGCAACGTGTCGTTCGACGTCCGTCCGGGCGAGGCGATCGGCGTCGTCGGTCGCAACGGTCAGGGCAAGTCCACGCTCCTGAAGCTCGTGGCGCAGGTGATGCTGCCGGACGAGGGCCGGATCGACGTCGGGGCCGGTGTCGCGCCGCTCATCGAGATCACCGGTGGGTTCGTCGGCGACCTGTCCGTCCGCGACAACGTCTACCTGACCGCCGGCCTGCACGGCATGTCGCGCGCCGAGATCCGTGCCGCCTTCGACGAGATCATCGACTTCGCCGAGATCGCGGACTTCGTCGACACCCCGTACAAGCACCTGTCGAGCGGCATGAAGGTGCGCATCGCGTTCGCGGTGATCTCGCGGCTCGACGAGCCCGTCATCCTGGTGGACGAGGTCCTCGCCGTCGGCGACAAGGCCTTCCGCGAGAAGTGCTACAAGCGGATCGAGGAGCTCCTGGCCGGCGGTCGGACGCTCTTCTTCGTGTCCCACAGCGACAAGGACCTGCGCCGCTTCTGCGACCGCGGTCTGTACCTCGACAAGGGCCGACTGCAGCTCGACGGCACCATCGAGGAAGCGCTGGCGCAGTACTCCGCCGACTACGGCGTCTGACCGGGCGGGTACTCCCCCTCCACAACCAGGGCGCCACGGTGCCCCCTCCACAGCGATGGGTTCCCGGGTGCTGCGCCGGGGCCCCACCGTCGGACCCTCCCCCTAACGTTCCCCCCATGCACCACCCAGCACCCGCGTACGCCGTCCCGTTCACCATCGACCGCTCGCAGGCCCCGCGCCGGTACGACCTCGTCAACACCGGGGACGAACCGGTCGACGGTCTGACCCTCACCCACCTCGGCAACGGCTACAGCCCGCCGCTGGCGGTGCACCGGCTCGAACCGGGTCGACGTCTGTCCGTCGCCGTGTTCGGCGCGGATCCGCAGGACACCGGCGTCGTGATCGTCCGCTGGCGCCGTCCGGACCGCTCCGAGTACGTGTGGCGGATGTCACTTGTCGGTCAGGGGCTGCACCCGTGACCGGCTCCAGACGCGGCTCAGCGTTCGCCGCGCTCGGCAGCGACGGTGCGCCAGCGCTCCAGCAGCCACTCGACGGCGGCGTGGAACCTGGCCGTCGCGGCACCGGGCGTGGTGTCGCCGAAGTAGCGCGCCACCCACTGCTGCAGCTTGGCGAGCTCGGCGGCGTCCCCCACGGCGGCATCGATCCGCGCGAGCACCGACGGCGCGTCGGCCGCGGTCAGCCAGTTGGCATCGCTCAGGTAGCCGCGTTCGTCCACGTCGGCCTCCGGCGACACCGGGCGGGTCACGATCAGGGGCTTCCCGACCGCCAGGCGGTCGTAGATCATCGCGCTGATGTCGGTGATCGCCACGTCGGCGTCGGCCAGCTGCCAGCCGAGCTCCCCGCCCTCGTCGTGGACGTGGTGCGCAGTGGGGTCGGCCGCGTTCGCCGCCGTGATCGCCGCGACGATCCGCTCGTGTGCCGTTCGGTACGCCGGGTCGAGCACACCGCTCCGCGGGTGCGGTCGGTACACCAGGCGGTGTCGGGGCGACGCGAGCACCTGCTCGGCGATGGTGATGCCGTGGGACGCGATCGAGCCGTACGCAGCGGCGCCGCGGTCGCCCTCCCACGTCGGTGCGTACAGCACGACGGTCCGGTCGTCGGCGGGGTACGGTGCCGCGCCGGCGAAGTGGTCGGCCTGTGGGCGGCCGATCGCGATGGTCCTGGCGTCGAGGTCGTAGTCCCACAGCGCCTCGGCGAGCCTCCCACGCGCGGCGTCCCCGGCGATCAACGCGTAGTCGTACGCCTTGAACTGGTTCGTCGTCATGTACATCTTGTCGCTCTCGCCGTGGTTGACGAAGACGTGCCACATGCGCCCGTACCGCATCATCTGGAAGTTGCGGGCGTTCTGGTTGACGTACAACACCACCTTCGGCGCCTGGGTCTCGACGAACTGCTCCAGGTCGACGACCTGACGGGCGTACACGGCGGGGACGGGCGACTCGTCGATGAGCGTGGTCATCGTGCCCGGGCTGCGCGCGATGATCACGACCGGGTGCGTCTTCGCCAGTTCAGCGAGCGGCGCGTACCACTGGCGCACCTGGTACATGTTCACGGGGCCGTCGGCGAAGTACACCGCGATCTCGATCGTGCCGGGCGCCGGCACCGCGACCGAGGGCAGGCGACGGGCGAGCGCCCGGCGGCTCCGGCGCGAGGCGAGCAGGCGCTGGGCCAGGCGCACGGCGGTCCGCACGTCACTGGTGATCGGCATGGACTGTCTCCCGTTCTGCGGTGGCGGTGGGGTTCGGGGTGGTCAGACGACGGGCGGGCGCCCAGCGAGCGTCATCCGGGCGACGGTCAGCCAGCTCATCGGTCGGGCCGGTCCGCAGTCGGTGGTCCGTCCTTCGCGGATGCCGGCGAACCACGTCGTCAGGCGCCGCGGGTGTCGCCACCAGCGCGCGACCTGGATCGCGGCCCACGAGCCGACGTAGAGCGGCCGGAGCGGTGCCGGCAGGTTCCGTCGGGCCAGCCACACCCGGTTGCGGGCGTTCAGGCGGTAGTACTCGGTGTGCCGCGCCGGGTCGATGGCCGGGTGGTGGGCGACCAGGTCGCCGGCGTACCAGGCACGTCGACCGGCGTCCCACACGCGCCACGCGAGTTCGATGCCCTCGTGCGCGTAGAAGTACTCCGCGCCCCAGCCCCCGACCACCCGGTACACGTCCATCGGCAGCACGACGGCGCCCTCCCACACCGAGAACACCGGCGACGAGTGGTCCGGCTCGCCCTTGCGGATGCGCGGTACCCAGCGCCGTGGGTTCGCGGCGCCGGTCGGGTCGACCACGCGGGGCTGGACCAGGCCGAGCGACGGGTCGCGTTCGAAGCGGCCGACGGCGTCCTGCAGGAACGTCACCGAGGGGATCGAGGCGTCGTCGTCCAGGAAGAACACGTAGTCCCCGTCGACGACCTCGGCACCGGCGTTGCGGCCGGCCGGGATCCCGAGGTTCTCCGGCAGCGCCAGCGTCCGCACTCCGTCGGGCAGGCCGGTCGGCTCCCAGCCGTTGCCGACGCAGACCACGTCGAGTTCGACGCCCTGCTGCGCGAGCACGCTGTCGAGCCCACGGCGCAGGTCGTCGGGCCGGGTGCCCTGCGACAGGCTCACGACGGCGACTCGGGGTCGCTTCGGGTGCGCGACCGCGTGGCGGCGGACGGTGCTCGGGGTCACGGTGCCATCGGTCACCGTGTCGTCGGCCACCGCGTCGTCGGTCACCGCGTCGTCGGTCACGCCTTGACCCGCTTGGACGCGATGATCGCCAGGAAGTGTCCGACGGCCGCCAGCACGGCCAGCGGCAGCAGCGCCCCGACCAGGATCCGGCTGGCGAGCGTGTCGCCGATCGCCAGTCCGATGAGCGCGAACAGGAACGCGAGCATGCTCAGCTCGACCGAGTGGTACAGGCGGTGGAACGGCAGGAACCGGGCCAGGCGGCGGAGCGAGGCGAGCTTCCGGCCGGACGGCGCGGTCGAGGCGTCGCGTCGGTCGACGAGCTTGTCGAGCCCCGCGTTCGCCCGGGCGACGTGCACCATGTCGTTGAGGGCCTTGTTCAGCACGATCACCAGGCCGAGGGCGCAGCCGATCGTGGTCCACATCCAGTCGGCACCGTGGATCGGCCATGTGGCGGCCCGGATGCCCAGCGCGACCGGGATCAGTCCCTCGGTCGTGTAGTGCCCGACCTTGTCCAGGAACACCCCGGCGGGCGAGCGGGTGCCACGCCACCGTGCGACCTCGCCGTCGCAGCAGTCCACGAGCATCTGCAGCTGTCCGAGCACCAGGGCGAGCGCTGCGCCCCAGATGCCGGGGATGAGCAGGGCCGCGGCGATGCTCCACCCGACCAGGATCATCAGGCCGGTCACCTGGTTGGCGCTGACGCGGGTCTTCAGCAGCACCCAGGTCAGGTACGGCGAGACGTCGCGCAGGTACAGCGACGCCGTCCAGTGCTCGGCATTGGCGCGGGCGCGGACCTCGTCCGGCTGGGCGACGGCCCGCAGCTCGGCGATCGACGTCGGGCGTGCGGATCCGCGGCCGTGGGTGGCGTGGTCGGTCATGGGGTCACCGTCCGGTGTGGGTGGTCAGCTCAGAGGTACGGGTGAGGAACCCGATGATGAAACCGAGCCCCCATCCCACGTGGATGCAGGGCAGCACCACGAGCAACCAGAGGAAGGTCGCCACCCCGGACCGGCGCGCGACGGCGACCGACCCGAGGACGACGAAGAGCAGGTACACGGCGGGCACGGCGAACCCGAGGAGCGCCCAGGCGATCGGGCTGCCGAGGGCTGCGCCGACGACACCGACGACGCCGGCGAGGATCCCGACGGCCATGGCGGCGACCATCGCCGGCGGCACGAAGTACCGCAGGCCGTTGTTCGCGGGGAACCGACGGGCGAGCTCGCCCCGCCACAATCCGGTGGCGACGAACTGCCGGACCAGGCGTTTCAGGCTCGGTCGCGGGCGGTACGTGACGACCAGCTCGGGCGTGAACCACACGGTGCCGCCGGTCTGGCGCAGGCGTCGGTTGAGCTCCCAGTCCTGGCCGCGCTTGATGCCCTCGTCGAACAGGCCGACCTCGAACAGGCGGTCGCGGCGGAAGACGCCGAGGTACGCGGTCTCGGCGGGGCCGGCGGTCCCACCGACGTGGTGCGGGGTGCCGCCGAGTCCGACGCGGCTGCCGTACGCCAGCGCGACGGCCCGCTCGAACGGGCTGCGGCCCTCGGCGCGCATGATGCCACCGACGTTGTCCGCACCCGACTCGAGCAGGGTCCGGACGGCGATGCGCGTGTAGTCCGGGGGCAGCACCGAGTGCGCGTCGACGCGGACCACGACGGGGTGCACCGACGCCGTGATCGCGACGTTCAGTCCGGCCGGCGTGGACCCGGCCGGGTTGTCGATCGCCCGGATGCGGGGATCGGCGGCGCTCATCTCGGCGACGAGCTCGTTCGTGCCGTCGATCGACGGCCCGAGCGCGAGGATGACCTCGAACACGCCGGCGTAGTCCTGATCGAGCAGGCTAGCGACCGCAGCGCGGACCTCGGTGACCTCGTTGAGCACGGGCATCACGTACGAGACGCCCGGCAGGGGCTGTCCGTCTGTCTGCATGCGTACCTCGGGGTGCTGGCTGGGTGCACGGGACGCACCGGGGCGGTGCCGCCCCGCAGAGCGACCATGAGCCTATCAAGACCCGAACCCGGAACCTGCGGGGCGCCCGCGACGCGACCCGCAGACGGACGGGAGGCCCGGCGCACGTCGTGCACCGGGCCTCCCGTCTTGTCCGTGGTGGCGTCAGCCCTTGCTGTCGTACGTGCCCAGGGTCACGTCCGCCTCGCGGGACTGCCCGTTCCGGAGGTAGCTGATCGTCGTCGACGCGCCGCCCGCGAAGTACCGGACCTGTGCCGTCAGGTCGGTGGCGTCCGAGACGGTCGCCGAACCGATCTTCGTGACGACGTCACCCTTCTGCAGACCGGCCTTCGCCGCCGCACCGCCGGACGAGACCGACTTGATGAGCGCACCCATCTGGGTCGCGCTCGCGTTCTCCGAGGCGTCGCCGACGGTGGCACCGAGCAGGCCGTGCGTGGCCGAGCCCTTGTCCTTGATCTCGTTCGCGACGCGCTTCACCAGGTTCGACGGGATCGAGAAGCCCACGCCGATGCTGCCGGCCGCCGAGTCCGACGACGACGAGCTGCCGGCCGAGGCGATGGCCACGTTGATGCCGATCAGCTTGCCCTTCGCGTCGAGCAGGGCGCCACCGGAGTTGCCCGGGTTGATCGATGCGTCGGTCTGGATGACGGGCAGCGAGACCGTGGTGTTCGCGGACGAACTGCTGCCGTTGTCGCCGTTGCCCCAGAAGTCGAACGGGCCGCTGCCGCCGTTGCCGCCCTCGTTCGAGTCGCCGCCCTCGCTGGGAGCGCTCGACGTGACCTGGATGCTGCGGTTCAGGGTCGAGACGATGCCGTCCGTGACCGTGTTCGACAGGCCCAGGGGCGCACCGATCGCGACCGCGGTGTCACCGACGTTGAGCTTCGTGGAGTCGGCGAACTCCATCGGCTTGAGGTCGGTCGCGTCGATCTTGATGACCGCGAGGTCCACCGTCGGGTCGGTGCCGATGAGCTTGCCCTCGTAGATCTTGCCGTTCGAGGTCGTCACGGTGATCGAACCGTTCGAGCTGTCGCCGTCGAGCGTCACCACGTGGGTGTTCGTGACGATGTAGCCGTCCTTGCTCATCACGACGCCCGAACCGGTGCCGGCCTCGTTGCTGGACGAGACGTTGATCGTCACGACCGACGGCGTCGCCTGAGCAGCGACCGCGGTGACGACGGTCGCGGAGTCGTAGTCGTTGACCGTGAGGTTGCCGCCCTGCGACGAACCGGACGACGACGTGACGGTGCCGCCCTGCGACGACCCGGCGAGCCACCCGGCGCCGCCGCCGACCAGACCCGCGACGACCAGTCCGGCGATGATCGGCAGGACGAGCTTGCTGCGCCCGGAGCGGGTGGTGGTCGTGGTGGCCGCTGCACCCGCCGTTCCGTCGGCGAAGTAGTGGCCGTTGCGCTGGTTCGCGCCGTCCACGTCGCCGAAGGCGCTCGTGGCGGACTGCGGCGCCTGCGCCGACGCCGTCGCGTACTCCGACGAGGACGCGGGGGCAGCGGCGGAGGCTGGCTGGGCGTACTCGCCGTACCGCGGCTGGCCCGCGGTCGGCTGCTGGCCGGACTGCGGCTGCTGGGCCTGGCCGTACTGGCTCTGCTGGCCGTACTGGCTCTGCTGGCCGTACTGGCTCTGCTGGCCGTACTGCGACTGCTGACCGTACTGGGACTGCTGGTTCGGCTGGTTCTGGCCGTACTGGGGCTGCTGGCCGTACGGGCTCTGCTGGGCCTGCCCGTACTGCGGCTGCTGGGCCTGCCCGTACTGGCTCGTCTGGGCCTGCCCGTACTGGCTCGTCTGGTCGGCGGCGGGCTGCTGGCCGGACTGGGACGCCTGCCCGTACGGGGAGGTCTGCTGGCCGTACCCGGCCGGCTGCTGGCCGGCATCGCGCTGCTGGCCGGTATCGCGCTGCTGGTCGCCCGAGAGCGTCGGGTACGGCGCCGTGTAGCGGTCCGTGGGGTGGTCGGTCGCCGACGGGATCACGTCGGTGTGGTCGGCGCTCGTGGCGTCGTCGGACGGAGCCGCGTGCTGCGCGGAGTCGGCGGACCGCTCGGCGTTGTCGGGCTGCTCGGCGTCGTTGAACTGCTCGGAGTCGTTCGGCATCGACGTGGTCCCCTTCGTGGCCGCTACGGCGGCGTCCTCACTGGCGGCAGGCGATGCCGCATCGTCCGGACGGCGGTCGTCGCCCTGCCCGTTGGGCGTGGTGTCGGTCATGCTGGACGTGCTCCTTTCAAGCTCGTGCAGTCTGTCGCAACCACCTGAGCGGTGCTTCTGGCGACGCTGGAAGCATCCTCTGCCGATCTTATGCGTGGGCTGTGGGTCCGTCCCCGGATCACCGTCGGACGGCCAGCTAGGTTGGGGTCCGTTCAGCGCGACACGTCGTCGCCGTCACCGGAGGGAACCACATGCGGCACGCAGGACCCTGGTTGCGAGCAGCCGAGGGAGCGATGCTCCTGGGACCCGACGGCGTCCCCGCGCCCACCGTCTTCGCCGAGATGAGCGCCCTCGCCGCGAGCACCGGCGCGATCAACCTCGGGCAGGGCTTCCCCGACCAGGACGGCCCGGCCGAGGTGCTCGAGGCCGCGGTCCGCGCCGTCCAGGACGGCGTCAACCAGTACCCGCCCGGACGCGGGACGGCCGACCTCCGCACCGCCGTGGCCGAACACCAGCAGCGGTGGTACGGCCTCGAGGTCGATCCCGACCGGCAGGTCCTGGTCACCGCCGGCGCCACCGAAGCCCTCGCCGCGACGCTCCTCGCCCTGGTCGAACCGGGCGACGAGGTCATCACGTTCGAACCGTTCTACGACGCCTACGGTGCACTCGTCCGGCTCGCCGGCGGCACCCACGTCACCGTGCCCCTCACCGCTCCGGACTTCCTGCCGGACGAGGACACCCTGCGCGCGGCGTTCACCGACCGCACCCGCGTCGTGCTCGTCAACACGCCGCACAACCCGACCGGCCGGGTCCTGCCCGACGAGGTCCTGCGCACGATCGTGGAACTCGCGACGCGGTACGACGCCCTCATCGTCACCGACGAGGTCTACGAGCACCTGACGTTCACCGTCCCGCACACGCCGATCGCGACACTGCCCGGAGCCGCCGAGCGGACGGTGTCGATCTCGAGCGCGGGCAAGACCTTCAGCACCACCGGCTGGAAGATCGGCTGGCTCACCGCTCCCCCGACGCTCGTCGACGCGATCACGACGGTGAAGCAGTACCTGACCTTCGTCAACGGCGCACCGTTCCAGCCGGCCGTCGCCGTCGGACTGCGGTTGCCCGACGCCGTCTTCGCCGGGATCGCCGCCGAACTCGCCGCCAAGCACGAACTGCTCGCCTCAGGGCTCCGGTCAGCGGGCTTCGACGTCATGCGCCCGGACGGCGGGTACTTCGTCATCGCCGACACCGCGCCGCTCGGGTACGACGACGCCCGGGCCTTCTGCCTCGAACTGCCCGCCCTGGCCGGGGTCGTCGGCGTGCCGGTGTCGGCCTTCGTCCGGCCGGACCACGCCGCGGGCTACCGGTCCCTCGTGCGCTTCGCGTTCTGCAAGCGGCGTTCCGTCCTCGAGGACGCCGCCGGCCGCCTGGCACGCCTCCACGCGCCGTCCTGAGCCCGGTCCCGCCACCGGCGCAGTCGCGACCACGGATCGGGCGGGAGGTGCCGGTCAGTGGCGAGCCGCGCCTCCAGGCCGGGCGCGCATCGCGACGTCGTACCGGCGGAGTGCCAGCGACGGGTTGACCTGCCGGACCGCCTCGGTCACGGCGGTGTCGACGGTCGCGACGAGCGTGCCGGGCGTGGAGCCAGCTGACGCCACGGCGACACCGGAGGGGTCGAGCACCACCGAGGCGCCGATGCCGATCGGCGGCGTCTGGCCGACACCGACGACCCACACGGTGTTCTCGATCGCCCGCGCGGTGAGCAGGATCCGCCAGTGGTGCTCCTTGCCGGGGCCGCGCACCCACTCGGCCGGCAGCACGACGACGTCGGCCGCACCGTGCTCGGGTGCCGCCAGCCGCCGGGTGACCTCGGGGAAGCGCAGGTCGTAACAGGTCTCGAGCCCGATCCGGAGGCCTTCGAACTCGAAGACCGGCAGCTGCTCCGGGTCGCCGGACTCGATGCGGTCGGACTCTCGCGAGCCGAAGGCGTCGTAGAGGTGCACCTTCCGGTAGATCGCCGCGAGCTCGCCGGTGGGGAGCACCGCCACCAGGGTGTTGCGGAAGCGCGTGGGGCCTGCCGGGGTCGCCGCGTCGGTCGTCTCGGCGTCGGTCGTCTCGGCGTCGGTCGTCTCGGCGATCCCGACGATCAGTGCGACACCGGTGTCGCGGGCGATGTCGCGGAGCCCGGAAACGAACGGGCCGTCCAGCGGTTGCGCTGCGGCGACGAACCGGTCGTCGATGTCGGCGGTGAAGTACGACGAGTACTCCGGCGTGACGAGCAGGGCCGCTCCCCGCGCCGCTGCGTCGGCTGCCGCGGCCCGGACGGTCTCGAGGTTGGCTGCCGGGTCGTCCACGGGAGCGAACTGTGCGGCGGCGATCGTGAGGGTGCCCATCCGCCGAGCGTACTCGGCGGGATCCGACGCCCTTGGGCGCGCTCCGGCATGCACGAGTCCAGGGATGCGTCCACAAACGAGGAAAGCCCCGGTCCTTTCGGACCGGGGCTTTCGTGTGACGCTTGGTTGCGGGGGCAGGATTTGAACCTACGACCTCTGGGTTATGAGCCCAGCGAGCTACCGAACTGCTCCACCCCGCGGCACATTGAATAGCCTACACACGGCCGTGGCGGGGCACAAATCGTGTGCCCCGCCACGGCGTGTCAGCTGCCGTCTTCGGCCGCGGTCGCGGCCTCGATCGCGTCCTGCAGGCGCTTGTCGGCCTCGGCTGCGGCCACCAGATCGTTGTCGGCGTAGGCGTCCTGACGGTCCTGCAGTGCGGCCTTCGCGTCGGACAGCGCCTTCTGGAGCGCGTCGTTGTCGACGGTGCCCGAGCCGGTCGAGCCACCGGTCGAACCGGAACCCGAGTCGGAGCCGGAGCCGGCGTCGGACGAGCCCGAACCGGAGTCGCTCCCCGAACCACTGGCATCGGAGTCTCCGGCAGCAGCACCCGAGTCACCGCCGAACAGCGAGTTGAGCGCCTCGTCGAGGGTGTCCTCGAACGCGATCTTGTCGCCGAACGCGACGAGCACCTTCTGCAGGAGCGGGTACGAACCGCTCGACGTCGACTGGACGTACACGGGCTGCACGTACAGGAAGCCGCCGCCGACCGGCAGGGTGAGCAGGTTGCCCTGCTTCACCGTCGAGTTGCCGCGCTTCAGGATGTTCAGCTCCTGCGACACCGTGGTGTCCGAGTTGAACAGGTTCTGCACCTGCGCCGGGCCCGGGATGTTGTCGGTCTTCGGCATCGTCAACAAGGTGAGCTTGCCGTAGCCCGACGCCTTCTTGCCCTTGCCCGCACCTCCCGCGTCGGAGTCGGCGGCCAGGTACCCGGTCAGCACGTTGCGGTTGTTCGCCCCGGCGGACTGCTGGGGGATGTAGGTCGTGTACAGGTTGTACGCGGTCTCCTGCCCCGGCACCTTCATCGTCAGGTAGTACGGATCCTGCAGGTTCGCCTTGCTCGCGGTGGTCGTCGTCTGCGCGCCCAGGGCGTTCGTGGTCGTCGACGTGTCCGCGGCGCTCGCATCCGTGTCGGTCGACCCAGTGGTTGTGGGCTCCTGTGGCGTGTTCCACGCGTCGTCACCCGAGTAGAACGAGTTCGCGTTCGTCACGTGGTACGTGCCGAGGATCGACCGCTGCACCTTGAACAGGTCCGTCGGGTACCGGACGTGGTCCAGCAGCTCGGCGCTCATGCTCGACACCGACTTCACCGACGTCGGGAAGATCTTCTCCCACGTCTTCAGCACCGGGTCCTTGGTGTCCCACGCGTAGAGGGTCACCTTGCCCGTGTAGGCGTCGACCGTGGCCTTCACCGAGTTGCGGATGTAGTTGACCTGGTCGGTGCGGTACGCCGAGGACTCCGAACCGGCGATGCTGTCCGACAGGCTCTGGCTCTGCGAGTACGGGTAGGCGTCGCTCGTCGTGTAGCCGTCGACGACCCACTGGATGCGGTGGTCGACGATCGCCGGGTAGGCGTCGCTGTCGACCGTCAGGTACGGAGCGACCTTCTGAACGCGCGTGATCGGGTCGCGGTCGTAGAGGATCTGCGAGTCCTTGTTGACCGCGTCCGACAGCAGGACCTGCTCCGACTGGAACTTCGCCGCGTAGACGAGTCGGTTGAAGAAGTTGCCCACACTCGGTCCGCCGTCGCCGGAGTACGTCGTGGTGGCGTTGCCGCCGTTGTCGTCGTCGGAGCCGGACGGGTAGTCGAGCTCGACGTCCTTCGACCCCTTCGGCGCGCCGACGATCGAGTACGCCGGCGAGGTCTCGCCGAAGTACACGCGCTGCTGGAAGTCACCCAGCGCACCGTTCGAGGGGATGCCCGACTCGAGGAAGACCGGCTTGCCGTCGCTCGCGCGCTGGTTGCCGAAGGCCGCGGTCACGCCGTAGCCGTGGGTGTACACGAACGCCCGGTTGTACTGGGTGTTCGCAGCCGAGCTCAAGCCGTCGAGGTCGATGTCGCGCACCGCGATGACGGTGTCCTCGGTCTCGCCCTTGACGTCGTACCGGTCGACGTCGAGCTCGTCCGGGAACTGGTAGTACTGCCGGTACTGCTGGAGCTGGCTGAAGGTGTCGGAGACGATCTTCGGGTCGATGAGGCGGATGTTCGCCGTCGTCTGGGCGTCCTGCGCGAGGGCGCCGGAGCTGGCCTCGGTCGTGGCGTCGTAGTTCTGTTCCTTGACGTCGGAGACACCGTAGGCGTCACGCGTGGCCTTGATGTTCCGCTCGATGTACGCGGACTCGTACGTACGCTCCGAGGGCTTGACCTGCAGGCGCTGGACGATCCAGGGGTAGATGCCACCGATGACGATCGCGGCGACGAGCAGCAGGCCGGTGCCGACGATCGAGATGCGCCAGCGGCCGATCACCGCGGTGACGATGAACAGGATCGCGACGATCGCCGCGATGCCCGCCATGATCTCGCGACCCGGGATGACCGCGTTGACCTCGGTGTACTGGGCACCGGTGATGAGCGAGTTCGACTTGGTGAGCGCCGCGTACTGGTCGAGCCACAGGCTCACGGCCTGCAGCGCGATGTAGAGCGCGGCAGTGACGGCGAGCTGGATGCGCGCTGCTCGGGAGATCCGGACTTCACGTCCCCCGAAGCGCAGCGCGCCGTACAGGTAGCAGGCAGCGAGGGCGGCGAGCCCCGCGATCAGCACCACGGCCGACGAGTACGCCACGATCGAGCGCCAGAACGGCAGCTCGAAGACGTAGAAGCCGATGTCCAGGCCGAACTGCGGGTCCGTCTTGCCGAACGGGGTCCGGTTGAAGTACTCGAGCACCATGCTCCAGCGCCCCGAGGTCGACAGCCCGGCGAAGATGCCGAGCACCACCGGGATGCCGATCATGACGGCGCGGCGCAGTGGTTCGATGACCTGCTGGTACCGGTCCAGCTGCGAGTTGAGCTTCGCGTAGACCGGGCGGTACCGGAAGGCCAGTCCGATGCTCAGGAAGACCGGGATCGCCATTCCCAGGAAGCCCGCGAGGAACATCAGGGTCCCCGCGATCCACCGCGTCGTGAGGACCTGCTGGAACCCGAGCTGCGCGAACCACGCGTAGTCGGTGTACAGGCTGGCGAAGATGAAGAAGCCGATCACCAGTGCGGCCAGCACGATGATCGTGACCACGATCGGGACCCGCGGCGAACGCCGCCCCGAGGTGGACGAGGTTGTCGTCACTTGATGTGCTCCAGACGTGTCGGACCGGCGGGCCCGGCTCGCGGCGGGCCGTCAGTGCACTGATCCTATTGGACCGGGCGGACTGTGAAACTGTGCGAGGACTCAGGAACCCGGTCAGGAACCGCAGCGGGCGAGCTTCGCGGTGCTCTTCCCGTCGGCGATGGTCTGCAGGTCGGTGACGGCCTGGTCGAGCGTCGACACCTTGTAGACGTCGAGCCCGTCCGGCACGTGCCCGACGACCTCGCCGCAGTTGTCTGCCGGGGCGAGGAACACCGTCGCTCCCGCTTCCCGCGCCCCGTAGAGCTTCTGCCGGATGCCGCCGATGGCTCCGACCTCGCCGTCGGCGGTGATCGTGCCCGTGCCCGCGACGTGCTTGCCACCGTTCAGCTTGCCTGGTGTGATCTCGTCGATGATCCCGAGCGCGAACATCATGCCGGCCGAGGGGCCGCCGACGTCCTGCAGCTTGATCGAGACGTCGAACGGGAAGTCGTACTTCTCCGTGACGCCGACGCCCAGGAGCGCGGTGCCCTGCTCGTCGCGCGGGGTCACCCGGACGTCCTTCGTCGCACCGTCGCGCTCGATGGTGACGGTGGCCGGGGTCGAGGTGCCGTGCTTCGCGACGAGCTCCCGCAGCGAGGTGGCGTCGGCGTTCGTCGTGAGCGAGGTGCCGTCGAAGGCCGTGATGACGTCGCCCTTCTCGATCGGGCCGTCAGCAGCCGAACCCTTCTGCACGGTGCCGACCTCGAGCTCCGTCGGCAGGTCGTTGCCCTGCTGGATGAGTGCTGCGGCCACGGCGGACTGCTGCGACGCCTGCATGTCGGCGGAGTCCTGCTGGTTGACCTGCTCGGTGGTGGTGCCGGTCGGGTAGATCGCCTCGACCGGGATCACGGCCTCGGACTTCGTGAAGATCGCCCGGACGACGCTGGTCCACGACGGACGGTTCGTCGCGTCGCCCTGGATGCCGACCGTCAGCATGTCGAGCGCCCCGGCGGTGGGGTAGGTCTCGTGTCCGGAGACCTGGATCAGCTTGACGTCCTTCGCGTCCTTGCCCGTGCCCTGCTTCTGCGTCCCGATGGTGTTGTAGACCGGTCCGGGGACCTCGATCAGGTACGGGCTCGGCAACACGCTCGCCAGGATCCCCAGCACGACGGCGCCGATCACGAACGCCCACCCGACGGTCCTGGCACGCGAGCGACGACGGGGCGCGGGGGTGAAGAGGGTCACGCGGGGTCCTTCCAGGGGCGGTCGCCGGGCCTGACGGCGGGGCGGTCGTCCGCGCCGTGTGGCGGGACTGTTCGCCCTCGGCGCAGCGGTTCGGGCGTTCCCACGGGGGCATCCCAGGTGCGGCCCCGTGAGCAGCGATTAGCGTAGTCGGCATGCCTGATGAACCACAGCCGGGGCCGGACGACGACTTCCAGGAGATGCTGCGCAAGCTGCTCTCGGGCGAGGGCCAGATCGACCCGTCGCAGCTCGCCGGTGCAGCCGGCCTGCCGAACGACCCGGCCTTCGTCGCGAACCTGATGAGCCAGCTGCAGCGGGCCGCGCAGTCCGGCGGCGACGGCATCGACTTCTCCGCGACCGCCGAGCGCGCCACCGCGATCGCCCGCGAGGGTGGGCACGCCGTCGACCCGGTGGCCTCGCAGGCGGCCGACCAGGCGTTCCAGGTCGCCGCGCTGTGGCTGGACGAGGTCACCACCGTGGCCGAGCTCACCGCCACGCCGAGCCTGTACACGCGCGAGCAGTGGGCGAAGGCGACGGTGCCGGTGTGGACCCAGATCGCCGAGCCCGTCGCGTTCAGCATCGCCGATGCGCTGACCGAGGCCATCGACCAGCGTGCTCCCGAAGAACTCAAGGCGATGCTCGGCGACGTCTCGAAGGCGATGCGCGGCGTCGGCGGGGCCCTCTTCGCCATCCAGCTCGGCCAGGTGGTCGGCCAGCTGTCGAAGGAGGTCGTGTCCGGCGGCGACGTCGGTGTCCCGCTGCTGGACGAGCAGGTGGCCGCACTCCTGCCGCAGAACGTGGCCGAGTTCGCCGAGGGGCTCGACGTCTCCGAGGACGAGGTCCGCATCTACCTGGCGGTCCGCGAACTCGCCCACGCACGGCTCTTCCGCTCGGCCCGGTGGCTGCGACTGCACATCATCTCGTCGATCACGGACTACGCGCGGGGCATCCACATCCCCTTCGACCGCGTCGAGGAGCTCGCTGCGGACATCGACCCGACCAACCAGGAGCAGCTGCGGGACGCGCTCGCCTCGGGTGCGCTCATCCCGCCGCGCACGCCCGAGCAGGACGCTGCGCTGGCACGTCTCGAGACCATGCTCGCGCTCGTCGAGGGCTGGGTCGACACGGTGACCGCCGCCGCAACCGTCCGGCTGCCGAAGAGCGGTGCCATCGCCGAGATGGTCCGCCGTCGCCGGGCAGCCGGAGGACCCGCCGAGTCCGCGTTCGCGACGCTCGTCGGCCTCGAACTGCGACCCCGCCGTCTGCGCGAGGCCGCCGCGATGTGGCAGCGGGTGACGGACGAGCTCGGTGCCGAGCAGCGTGACGCGCTCTGGTCGCACTTCGACCTGGTCCCCACGTCCGACGACGTCGACGCGCCGGACGCCCTGGTCGCCCGACTCCGGAACCCCGCGCAGACGGAGGAGGACGACGCGTTCGACAAGGCGCTCGAGGACCTGCTCAACGACGCCACCGGCGCCCGTCCGCACGAGGACGAGTCCGGCCGGATCGACGACGGCGCCCCGGGCACCGACGGAACGGGCACCGGCGAGAGCGGCCCCGACGGAACGGGCACCGGCGAGAGCGGCTCCGACGGAACAGGCACCGACGAGGACCGCCCCGGCGACCAGCCCCGCTGAGTCCGGCCCCGCCGAGTTCTCCACAGATCCGCCACCCGGCCCCACGCGTGCCCCCGACTCGGGCACCGTGGGGTCATGGGCATCCGCATCGATCCGACACTCGAGTTCGTCTGGCGCGACCCGACGACGGTGCAGCTCGGGGTCGATCCGCCTCGTGCCGTCGTCGACGTCCCGACCACGGGCGAGGAACGGTTCCTCAGTGCCCTGCGGCGTGAGACGGGGCGCGAGGCGCTGAGCGGCCTCGCCGTCAGCTCGGGCTGCCCACCGGACGTCGCCGCGCGCGTGCTCGGGGCGGCGTCCCCCGCGGTGATCGACGTCCTGCCTGAACCGCTCGAACGGGTCGAGGTGCACGGGGCCGGCGGGTTGGCGGACACGATCGCGGCGCACCTGTCCGGCGAGGGCGTGACCGTCGCTCGGACCTCGTCCCCGCGGGGCGGCCCCGTCGACCTGCCGGAGCACGAACCCCGGATCGCCGTGGTGGTCGCCGACCACGTCGTCGACCCGGCGCTCCGCGCCGCCTGGACCCGCAGGGGCGTGCCGCACCTGGCGGTCGTGGTGGGCGACGGACGCATCCGCCTCGGGCCGTTCGTGGTCCCGGGGGCCGGCCCGTGCCTCCAGTGCGCGGAGCTCACACGCGTGGACGACGACCCGGCGTGGCCCGCGATCGCGTCGCAGCTGTGGGGACGACCACCGGCGCCACTGTCACCGTGGCGGTCCGCCGCGGTGGCCGCGGCCACCACCCGGCTGCTCGTGCAGCGCCTGCCGCTCCGGTCGCAACGTGCCGACCCGGACCAGGTGGTGTTCGACCGCGACGACCTGGCCGTCAGCCGCTGGTCGGTGCCGTTCCATCCGCGGTGCGCGTGCCGAGCGCTGCCAGGAACCGACTCGGAGCACGGGCTCCCCCACGCGTGGAACCCTGTCTCGACCACGTGATCGTCACGGTCCGCCGGGCACGGGTCAGGCCGACGTAGAACAGGCGCCGTTCCTCGTCCACCTCGGTGTCGGTGGTGGCGTGCGAGATCGGCAAGAGGCCCTCGGCGGCACCGGCGATGACCACGTTCGGCCACTCGAGGCCCTTGGACGAGTGCAGGGTCGCCAGGGTGACGGCGTCGACCTCGGGCTCGTGGTGGGTCGCGGCACGGTCCACCAGGTCCTGTGTGAACTGCTGCATGGTCGTCCCGGCGGGGGCGTCCTCGGCCAGGCCCATGATCGCCTGCAGCGCTTCCCACTGCTCGCGGACGGCGCCGGTGCCCTCGGGGGCGGTCGACGTCCACCCACTGACCTGCAGCACGAGGCGGACACGGCGGGTCAGTTCGTCGTCGGTCTGCCGGATCGCCTCGCCGCGCATGTGGTGCACCGCGAGCTTGACCTCGGGCCGGTTGAAGAAGCGTGTGCCGCCCTGCACCCGGTAGGGGATGCCGTTGCGGCCGAGCGCGGACTCGAGGGCCGCGGACTGGGCGCCGACGCGGAACAGCACCGCGCAGTCGCCGTACGACGCTCCGCCGGCGACGAGTTCCGCGATCCGTCGGGCGATGGTCTGCGCCTCGTCGCCGTCGTGCACGCACGGCACCACGACGGGGTCGGGACCGGACTCGTCCGTCTGGGCGACCAGGTCGAGCGCGCCCGGTTGCCCGCGCATCAGGGAGTTGGCGGCGTGCACGACCTCGCGGGTGGAGCGGTAGTTCCGCTCGAGTCGCACGACCGATCCGCGGGGGAACTCCGAGCCGAAGCCGAGCAGGTAGTCGCTCGACGCACCGGCGAACGAGTAGATCGTCTGGCTGGCGTCGCCGACGACGCACAGGTCGTCGCGGCCGCCGAGCCAGGCCCGCAGCAGGTCGTGCTGCACGGGCGAGACGTCCTGGTACTCGTCGACGACGAAGAACCGGTACTGCTGCCGCACGTAGGACGCCACCCGCGGCTCCGACTCGACCATGCCGAGCGTGGCGAGCAGGACGTCCTCGAAGTCGAGCTGTCGGCGGTCGTCCTTCAGGCGCTCGTAGGCCTTCATCAGGTCGATCACCCGGCGCGGTGAGGTGTCGCGCGGCATCACGCGCCCGGCGGCAGCGGCCTCGTACTCCTCGAGCGAGAGCATCTGCACCTTGCGCCACTCGACCTCGGCGGCCAGGTCGCGCAGCACCGGGGTGTCGACCGACATCCCGACGGTGTCCGCGGCGTGCGCGATCATCCGGCCCTTGGACTCGACGATCTTCGGTGCGTGCCCGCCGACGGTGTCCGGCCAGAAGTAGCTGAGCTGCGCCATCGCCGCGGCGTGGAAGGTCCGAGCCTGCACCGTGCCGGCGCCGAGCGAGCGGAGCCGCGACCGCAGTTCCCCGGCGGCGCGGGTGGTGAACGTCAGCGCGAGGACGTGGTTCGGCGCGTAGGTGCCGGTCGCGACCCCGTAGGCGATGCGGTGGGTGATCGCACGGGTCTTGCCGGTGCCGGCGCCCGCCAGGACCGCGACGGGGCCGAGCAGGGTCCGGGCGACGGTTCGTTGCTCGGTGTCGAGAGCGGCGAGGAGTTCATCGGGCGACGGCGGACGGACCTCGGCCGAACCGGCCGAACCGGCCGACCCGGTCGAACCGGTCGAACCGGCCGACCCGGCCGACCCGGCGCCAGCTGGCACCGGCCCACGACCAGCGCTGCTCACGGCAGGTCCAGCGGCCCGCCGTACCACTCCTCGATGATGGCGCGGGCGATCGAGGTCCGACCGGGCAGCAGCAGGGTCTCCCCCGCACGCTCCCGGATGTCCTCGCGCGAGAACCAGCGCACGTCGAGGATCTCGACGCCGTCGGGCCGGGCAGTGGACGGGTCGCCGTCCACCGCGCGGGCACGGAAGCCGACCATCAGCGACGCGGGGAACGGCCACGGCTGCGAGCCGAGGTACTCGGGCTCCTCGACGTGCACGCCGGACTCCTCGAAGACCTCGCGGCGGACGGCGTCCTCGAGCGACTCCCCCGGTTCGACGAACCCGGCGAGCAGCGAGTAGCGGTTGGCGTCCCACGCGGCGTTCGAGCCGAGCAGGATGCGGTCGTCGGCGTCGACGACACCGACGATGATCGCGGCGTCGGTGCGCGGGAAGTGCTCGTGTCCTTCAGGGTCGCGGCGCACCCACCCGCCGGTGACGACGTCGGTCGCGGACCCGGTGCGGGGCGAGAAGCCGTGGACGGCGTGCCAGTTCGCCATCGCCACGGCCTCGACCGCCAGGCCCTGGTCGCGCGGGGACAGCTCGGTGCCGAACATGCGCAGGCTCTCCCACGCGTCGTCGGACGGTTCGATGGCCGACGCGGTGGCGTCGTCGACGAGTGCCGCGACGAAGCGGGTGCCGGCGGGGGCGTCGGCAGCGTCGGACACGGCGCGGCCGAGGTACAGCGTCACGGTGCCGTCGGGGACGTCGGCCGCGGTCACGAAGCGCAGGGTGCCGTCAGCGTTCCGGAGCATCTCCGAGCCGTGCACCGGCAGGTACCGGGTCGCGGAGTCCTCGCGCAGGACCCGGTCGAGGTCCGGCGTCGTGCGGAACTCGGCGTCGCGGTCGAGTTCGTTGCGGGACAGCGGGAGCCGGGAGGCGAACTCGACGGTCACGGCAGAGGGCTCCTCGGTTCAGGTGCAGGCGAGGCCTGCGGGCGGGGCGTGCGGGCGGGGCGTGCGGCAAGGCGTACTGGGAAGGCTTCGGGAACAGCGTGGCGTGCACCGGTGCAGGCGTCACGCACCTACCCTGAGGGGCATGGCGGGATCCCAGTTCACTCTAGCCGCGTTGGCGACGACGGCCGTGCCCGGTCTCGTCGTCACGGGCACGCGCACGCTCGGCTCGGCCGCGGCCGGCGACTACGAGTCGGCTCTCCTCCGCGACGCCGACGGCGCCCTGACGGTCATCCGACGACCCCGGAACCAGCGGGCGGAAGCCCGGCAGTCGGCCGACCTCGTCGCGATCCGTGCGCTGAGCGCCGGGATCCGCACGCGCCTCCCGTTCGGTGTGGCCGAGTACCGCGGTCAGGCGCCGATCGGATCGACCCGCGCCATCGTCACCACCCGGCTGCCGGGCGCGCACCCGACGCTCGCGTCGTTCGCCGAGCGCCCCGAGCTCGCCACGAGCGTCGGCCGCGCCCTCGCCGCGATCCACCAGCTGCCGACGAGCTTCGTCTCGGACGCCGGCCTGCCGTCGCTCACCCCGTTCGAGGTGCTGCGCTCCGCCGTGTCCGTGATGGACCGCGCCGTTGCCACCAAGCTCGTGCCCGCCGCCCTGGTCGAACGGTGGGAGGGTGCCGCGCGCGACCAGCAGCTGTGGCAGTTCACCCCGACCGTCGTGCACGGATCGATCGGCACCGGCGTGCTGCTCGTCGACGGCGACGCCGTCAGCGGGATCCTCGACTGGGGCGAGCTCCGACTCGGCGACCCGGCGAAGGACCTCGCCTGGGTGCTCGCCGGCCGACGCGACGCCTTCGACACCGTCCTGAGCGCCTACGAGGCGAACGGGGGCGGACGGGACCGCCAGCTCGCGCAGCGCGCCCGCGTGCACCACGAACTCGAGACGGCGCACTGGCTGCTGCACGGCGTCCAGGCGAAGAGCACCGAGGTCGTCGATGACGCGGTCGCCATGATGCACCGGCTGGTCGACGCGGTGCACGCGCCGAGCGCGGAGCCGCTGCAGTCGGTGTCCCCCGAGACGATGGAGATCGGCGAGGTCGAGCAGCTGCTGTCGTCGACCGAACGCCGACACGGCTGACCCCACGCGTCGGCCGGGCGGCCGACGACGGTCGCACGGGACGCGGTGTCCGCGACCGCCTGGAGGCCCGGTGCCGGTCCGGCGGGCCGGCACCGGGCCTCCAGTGCGTTGCCGGACGGGCGCGGGGCGCTCCGCCGAGCGGTCACGTCTGCCGGGCGGTCACGTCGTCGATCAGCCGGGACCCGGCGACCCGGCAGCGCGGTGGCCCGAGTGCCCGTCAGCCGATCGCGGCCGTCCAGGCGCGCTCGAGTCCGGCACGGTCCAGCAGCTCGGTCGGGCGCACCTCGAGGTCGTCCGCGACGAAGTAGAAGACGGCGTCGACCTGGTCGAGCGGTCGACCGGTGAACTCGGCGTAGGCCACCCGGTACAGGGCGAGCTGCAGCGTCCGTCGGGCCAGGTCGTCGGCACCGGACGGTGCCTTGCCCGTCTTCCAGTCGACGACCTCGGCACGCCCGTCGATCTCGTAGACGGCGTCGAGCTTGCAGACGACGCTGTGCCCGAGGAACGGGATGTGGATCTCCCGCTCGACCTCGACCGGCGTGCGGCCGGCCCACCGTGAGCGGGCGAAGGTGGCCTGGAAGTCGGCCAGTCGTCGGGCGTCGTCGTCCGTGACCACGGCGTCCGGCGAGGCGTCGACCAGGTCATCGGCGTCGAGGTCGAGCTCGTCGCCCCACACGTCGAGGGTCTCGAGCGACCCGCCCGTCCGGGCACGCTGCTCCACCCACTGGTGGAAGAGCGTGCCGAGCCGGGTCGCTCGGTACGGACGCTCCGGCATCGGCCGCCGCAGGCGTTCGGCCACCGTGTCCGGCTCGGTCAGGTAGTCCTTGAAGCCGGAGGCCGGCACGCGGTGCGGGACCACGACCGCGTGCTTCGCGTTCCGGGTCGCGCGTCGTTCGGCGAGCAGCAGGTCGATGTCGGCCGCGTACCGGCCGGAGGCACCGGGGTTGGCGTTCCGCACCCGCTCGGCCGCCGCCAGCACCCGGGGCGCACGCTGCCCGAACGGCACGTGCGGCCAGAGCTGCTGCGCGCCGTCCTCGCCGAGGGGGTTCTCGTCGTACACGGTGGTCTCCGGGACCGCGGTGCCGTCGACGACCCCGGCGTCGACCAGGTCGTGCAGGTACCGGCTCGGCTCGGTGGGGCGCACGCCGCCGGCCCAGAACGAACCGGACACGAGCAGGTCGTGGCGGGCACGGGTCAGCGCGACGTACGTGAGTCGGCGTTCCTCGTCCTCGTTGCGGGCCTTCACCTGCTCCTTGAAGGCGTCGATCGCGGTCGTGACGTCCTTCTGGGTCTCCTGCCCGCGCCACGCCAGGCTCGGCAGCTCGGCGCCGTCCCCCCGGAACTCGTACGGCAGACGGCCGAAGCCGAGCCACCCGGACGAACCCTCCTGCGGCCGCGCGGGCAGGCCACCCTCGACCATGCGCGGCACCGCGACCGCGTCCCACTCGAGGCCCTTCGAACCGTGGATCGTCAGGATCTGGACCGTGCCGGCTTCGGGTTCCTCGGAGCGCGGGCCCATGTCGTCACGGCGGGCGGCGGCGTCGATCCACCCCAGGAAGGAGCCGAGGTCGGCACGGTCGTCGGTGGACACGAACCCGGCGAGCTCGTCGATGAAGGCATCGAGGTACGCCCCGCTGCCCTGCTCGTGCGCCGCGACCTCGATGTCGAGCCGCATCTCCTGCACCACGAGCGTCACGAAGTCGACCAGGTCGCTGCCGGCCCGCGACCGCAGCATCGCGAGCTGCGTGCCGAGCGCCCGCATCCGGCTGCGGCCGGCGGGCGTGATGCCGTCGAGCGCCCCGTGCTCGTCCGGTGCGGTCGCCACGAAGTCCAGGGCGTCGACGATCGAACCGTGCTCCCCCGCGGCCACCGAGGCGCGGAACGCCGCCGTCAGCTCGTCGTCGAGCCGCTGCTGGGTGTGGTCGCGCTGGAACAGCCACCGCGCGAGGTGGTGCAGGGCGACGACGTCCGCGGCGCCCACCCGCCACCGGGCACCCGCGAGCAACCGGATGAGGTCGTTGCCGGCAGCCGGGTCGTGCAGCACCCGCAGGCACGCGACCAGGTCCACGATCTCGGGGCGCTGGAGCAGGCCGCCGGTGCCGAGCACGTGGAAGGGCACCGCGCGCGCTCCGAGCGCCGCGGTGAACGACGCCAGGTCCTTGCGGGCACGGAGCAGCAGGGCCATCGACCCGGTCGGGTTCCGCTTCCGGTGGCCCTGGAACCACGCGGCGACCTCGTCGGCCTCTTCCGGCAGGGTCTCCGGGAACACCGCCCGGACCGTCCCGGCGTCCGCACCGGGTCGCGGTGACAGGCGCTCGACGTCGACCTCGGACGCCTCGGACAGCGGCGCCACGATCGCGTTCGCCCCCGCGAGGACGTCGACCGGGTTCCGCCAGCTCGTCGACAGCGCGAACGTCACCGGCCGGACCGCATCCGGCTCGGTGCCGCCGAAGTCGTGCGGGAAGCGTGCGAGGTTCGCGGCGCTCGCACCGCGGAACCCGTAGATCGACTGGTGCGGGTCGCCCACGGCCATCACCGAGTGCCCGCGGAACAGCCGGGCGAGGAACCGGGTCTGCACCACCGAGGTGTCCTGGTACTCGTCGAGCAGCACGACGCCGAACCGCTGCCGCAGGTCCGTGACCACCCGCGGCGCGGACTCGGCCGCGGCCAGCGCCAGGGCGATCTGGTCGGAGAACTCGACGAAGCCGCGGTCGACCTTCTGCCGCCGGAACTCCGCGACCAGGTCGGCCAGGGGCTCCAGCGCACCGATCGCCGCGACGGCGTCGGTGATCGCCTTGTACGGCTTGCCACGGTTGCCGGGCAGTTCGAGCAGGTCGGAGAACTCGACGGCGAACCGGCGGAGGTCCTCGGGTTCGACGAGGTGCTCGGACGTGGCCCCGGCGAGCGCCACGACGGCCGCCGTGAGGGTGTCGACGTCGCGGTCGAGTCCGGCCAGACGGTCGTCACGCGCGGCCACCACGACGCGGCGGGCCAGCTGCCAGGCGGACGGTTCGGTCAGGACCTGGGACTCGCCGTCGCGGCCGACGAGCAGGGCGTTCTCGCGGAAGACGGCGTTCGCGAACGCGTTGTAGGTCGACACCGTGGGCGCTTCGAAGGCGTCGCCCGGGGTGATCAGACCGACGTCCTCGAGCGCACGGATGCGGTCGTTGATGCGCACCGAGAGCTCGCCTGCGGCCTTGCGGGTGAAGGTCAGACCGAGGACCTCGTCAGCGCGGACCATTCCGTTCGCCAGCAGCCAGACCACGCGCGACGCCATCGTCTCGGTCTTGCCGCTGCCGGCTCCGGCGACGACCAGGGCGGGGGTGAGCGGGGACTCGATGACGGCGCGCTGCTGAGCGGTCGGGCGCGGGCGGCCGAGGGCGTCGGCGATGGCGTCGGCGCCGTGCTGGACCACAGGCGCAACGAGGACGTCCGTCGCGTCGGTCGCGTCGGTCGTGTCGGTCGTGTCGGTCACCAGGTCACCTCCGAGACCACGTGGATGCGGCACTCGACGCCGGTCCGGGCCTTCTCGCAGTGGTCGTCCACGTTCGCCAGGAAGGTCCGTCCGGCCATGCCGCGCGCGACCCCGTGCAGGCGCTCCCGGTACGCGTCGCGCGCCTCGGCGTCGAACGCGTGCTGGGTGCGCTCCGAGTAGGCCTGCCCGCCGCGGGGGTTCTGCACGAACACGAGTCGGGCGTCCGTCATGGGCGAGCCGGCCGGAACGCCCTCGACCGCGCCGTCCTCGATCGCCAGCTGGTACGCGCCGAGCTGCGGGTGCTCCGGCATGTCGTTCTTCTCGCTCGGCATCGAGCGTCCGGTCTTGAGGTCCACGACGCTGACGCGGCCCTCGGGGTCGACCTCGATGCGGTCGATGCTGCCGCGCATCCGGGCGGGGCCGGTGACCAGGGCGAACGAGGTCTCGGCGCCGAGCAACCGGCGGCCGGCGCCCGCGAAGGTTCGCAAGTAGTCGCTGAGCCCCTCGATCATGCGGCGGGTGCGCGCGCGTTCCCGATCGGCCACCCACGGCGACTCGAAGGTCAGTTCGTCCCACCGGGCCTCGACCCGCTCCCACAGCGACTCGACGTCGATCTCGGTCGCGTGCTCCATCGCCTCGTGCACGATCGTGCCGATCCCCATCGCCGGACTCGGCGCACCGCCCCCGAAGGTCTGCACGAACCAGTGCACCGGGCACTCCTCGAACGTGCCGATGCGCGACGGTGAGACGGACACGGTCGGTGCGACGGGTTCGCCGCCCTCGACCTCGGGCACAGGGTCGGCGTCGAGGTCGACCAGCGGCTCGTCGGTGGTGGGCTCGGCGAGGCCGTACCAGTCGTCCGGTGCGGCCCCGGGGACCTCGGCCTCGGCCAACCGGGCCAACGCCGAGGCGGCCTCGTGGTCGCCGGACAGGACGACCCGACGTCGCAGGGACCCGGCCAGTCCGCGCAGGGACAGCGGGTGCACGGTCGGCTGCCGGTCCGGCGGCACCGGCACCAGGCGGACGAAGGGCGACGGGGACTCGTCGTCGTTGGCGACGGTGCCGATCACGACCTGCGTGGTCGCTCGGGAGACGGCGCGGGCGAACAAGCGGAGTTCGTCGGCGACCACCGCGGCGCGGTCGTCGATCGGCGAACGCTCGGCCCCCGACGCCGCACGGACCAGGCCGTCCGGGTCGAGCAGACTGCCACGCACCCGGGTGTTCGGCCACACGCCGTCCTGCAGTCCGAGCACCACGACGACGTCGCACTCGAGTCCGATGGTCGCCGAGGGGGTGAGCACCCGGACCCGGCCGGCGGTGCGGTCGGGGCCGATGGAGTCCTCGGGCAGGTCGGCGCCGAGCAGGTCGTCGACGAACACCCGGGCCGGGGCGTCCGGGGTGCGTTCGACGAACCGCTTGGCGGCGGTGAACAGGCCCACGACGGCGTCGAGGTGCCGGTCCGCCTCGCCCGCTCCGACCCCGCCGGCTGCGGACTGCCCGCCCCACGACTTCGCGAGGCCGCTGCGTTCCCACAGGCCCCAGAGGATCTCCTCGATGCTCGATCCGGCCACGGCGTCGGCGTGTGCCTGCACCAGACTGCGTGCGAGTCGGGTCGCACGTCTGGCGAAGCCGGCGTCGACCGTGGCCAGACGCTCCGGGGCACCGAGCGCGTCGATCAGGAGTTCGTCGGCCGTGCGGGTGCCGTCGCCGGCGAGCTCTTCGCGCCGCAGGGCGAGCCGCAGCCGGCGCATCGCCAGGGTGTCGAGTCCGCCGAGCGGCCCGGTGGCGAACGCCGTGGCCAGGGCGGCGTCGAGGGGCAGGACCCCGAGGGCGACCGCCGCGGCGTCGAGCAGCGCCCGCGCCGCCGAGTCGTCACGGGGGCGGACGGGCGCGGCACCGGCGGTCGCGGGGACCTCGGCCACCGAGAGCGCACGCACGAGCTCGGGGATCGCGGCGCCGCTGCGGGTGACGACGGCCATCCGGTGCCACGGCACACCGTCGAGCAGGCGGTGCTCCCGGAGCCGTCGGGCGACGGCCACCAGCAGCGCCGACCGGCTCGCCGCCTCGAGGTGCACGACGGCGTCGGCTCGGGCGTCCTCGTCACTCGCCGCCGCCGCGCGCTGCCGACCGGCCGCCGCCGTGCCGATGCGCCCCGTGATCCCGGAGACCAACGACCGGATCGGCGCGGGGTACCGGTGCACGGTGCCGAGGAAGAGTTCGTCGACCCGGTCCACGCCGAGCCGCACGGCCAGGCGCCCGAGCACGTCCGGTTCGGCCCCGCGGAACGCCGAGGCGGCGATGTCCGGGTCGCCGAACGCGACGACCTGCACACCGGACCGGGCGAGCGCACCGAGCAGTGCCACCTCGCCCTCGACGAGTTCCTGGGTGTCGTCGACCACGATGAGTCCGAGGGCGGCGACGCTCGCGGGCAGCTCCCCCCGCAGCACGGCGGCGGTGGCGAACGCGACGAGCTCACCGGAGTCGAGGCTGGTCGCACGGAACGCGGTGACCGAGGCCCGGTACTCGTCGACGAAGTCACCGACGGCCCGCCACTCGGGTCGACCGCTCTCGTCGCCGAGCTCGCGCATGTCCTCGGGCTCGACGCCCGCCGCGACCGCACGCATCATGACGTCGCGCAGCGCGGTCCGGAACCCGGCGCGCTCGCGCACCACCGCGGTGATGGGTTCGGGCCAGTCCGGACCGGTGCCGTCGAGCTCGTGACCGGCGAGCAGGTCGGCGATGATGCGGTCCTGCTCGCCACCGGTCAGCAGCGTGGGCGCTTCCTGCCCCTGGACCGCGGCGGCGCGCGCGACGATCTGGAAGGCCAACGAGTTCACGGTCCGGGCGAGCGCTCCGGGCACCACGCGGTCGACGACGGCGGCGAGGCGGTCACGCAGGGCGGTGGCAGCGGTCCGCGACGAGGTCAGCGCGAGCACGGTGGCGTGCCCGTCGGGGCTGATCGCGTGCGGTCCGCGCAACCGGTCGGCGACGAGCCGGGCGAGCGTGGTCGTCTTGCCCGTGCCGGGAGCGCCGATGACCGCCGCGTGTCGGCCGTCGGGCAGCGCGAGCACGGCGGCCTGGGACGGGTCGTCGACCAGGGCGCGTGCGACGCCGACGTCTGCGGGGGCTGGCGTCAGCGTGGTCTGCGGCACGCTCGTACGGTACCCACGACCGCCGACACCACCCGGCCCGACGCGGGCGCGGCGCGTACCCGGGCCGCCGAGTGCGCCCGCGGCGAACGTCCGATGTCCTCCGGGACCGCTCGGATACGCTGTGCTCGTGGACATCAAGATCGGCATCATCAACAGCCCGCGCGAGATCGCGTTCGAGACCGCCCAGACCGCCGACGAGATCGAGAAGGCCGTGTCTGAGGCCCTCGCGTCGAAGGCGACGCACCTGTCGCTCCAGGACGAGAAGGGCCGTCGCTTCATCGTTCCGGTCGCCGCCCTGGCGTACGTCGAGGTCGGCGCGGAAGAGGCACGCCGCATCGGCTTCGTCGCCTGACGACGTGGAACTGCTCTTCGCCGTCCTCGGCGGCCTGATCATCGGCGGGATCGCGCACGTGGTCCTGCCGTGGCGCGCCAGTCGTGGCGTCCTGATCGGGCCCGCCGTGGGCGGCATCGCCGCTGCCGTGCTGTGGGAGGCACTGACCTGGGCCGGCTGGCGGTACGACGCCACCTGGATCTGGGTCGTGGCCCTGGTCGGCGCGGGCGTCGTCGCCCTCGTCGTCGAGTGGCTGCTCGGGACGCGCCGCAACAAGAGCGACGTCGAGTACTACGAACGACTCAAGGCCCGCGGGGCCTGAGCCGAGCACGGGACCGCCGCGCCTAGGCCGTCAGGCCGAGTGCGTCCATCCGTCGGGTGTGCGCCGCGATCAGTTCGGTCCAGACCGGCTCGAGCCGCTCCTGGTCCTCGCGCGCGTGCGACGCCAACGCCGACCGCGCCACGAGCAGGGTGTCGCCGACCAGACGCCGACCCCACATCGCCAGGCGCGAGCCGACCTCGGGGTCGTCCTCGATGCGGGCGGTCAGTTCCTCGACGACCGCGGGTTCCTCACGCGCGTCGAACACGGAGCGCAACCGCTGCCGCACGTCGTTCGGCAGCGACCGCAGCAGGTTGCCGAACAGGTCGTTCAGGATGCCGGCCGTGACGTAGCCGGTCAGCATCGACTCGTACCAGTCCGCGCCGCTCGTGCGCTCGAGGAACCGGTCGATCGCCTCGCGGTGCGGCGCCATCAGTTCCGCCGGGTCCGAACCGCCCCGTTCGATCTCGGCGACGATCGTGCGGTGCCGGTCGAGCGCCGTCGTCGCGAGCACACCGGTCACCAGGCGACCGGACAGCGTCGGCGCCGAGGCACCGGCGCGACCCATCGTCTCGTAGACGGAGAGCTGCAGGTACGCCGCCTGGCCCAGGTAGACGTCGAGCTCGGGGGTGACGTCGTCGAGCGCCAGACGCTTGACCTGGCTTGCGTTGCGCGGGTTCCGCGACGCGAGCCACGCTGCTGCGAGCTGCGCCGCGCGCTTCCGGTTCCACCACGACACCACCCGGAGAGCATAGCGGGAACCGCCTCGCGCCCCGCTCCACCCGCCCATCGGTAGACTGGCCCGGACTTCCACCAGAACTAAGGTGATTCTTTGACTTTCGCAGACCTCTCCATCGAGCAGGACATCGTCGACGCGCTCGCGGGCAAGGGCATCCTCGAGCCCTTCCCGATCCAGCAGCAGACGATCCCGCTCGCCCTCACCGGCCAGGACATCATCGGCCAGGCCAAGACCGGTACCGGCAAGACCTTCGGGTTCGGCCTCCCCCTCATCCAGCGACTCGGCGCCGACCCGGCCCCCGGCGTCAAGGCCCTCGTCGTCGTCCCGACCCGCGAACTCGCGGTCCAGGTGACCGAGGACCTCGAGGTCGCCACCTCGAACCGCCCGACCACCGTCGCGGCGATCTACGGCGGCAAGGCGTACGAAGGCCAGATCGAGCAGCTCAAGGCCGGCGCCCAGATCGTCGTCGGCACGCCCGGGCGCCTCATCGACCTGCAGCGCCAGCGACTCCTCGACCTGTCCCACGTGCAGGAAGTCGTCCTCGACGAGGCCGACCGCATGCTCGACCTGGGCTTCCTGTCGGACATCGAGCGCATCTTCCAGGCCATCCCCGAGGTACGGCACACGATGCTGTTCTCGGCCACGATGCCCGCGCCGATCGTCGCCCTCGCCCGCCGGTTCATGAGCCGTCCGGTGCACATCCGGGCGACCGACCCGGACGAGGGCCTCATGCAGGCCAACATCAAGCACCTCATCTACCGCGCGCACTCCCTGGACAAGGACGAGGTCATCGCCCGCATCCTCCAGGCCGAGGGCCGCGGCAAGACCGTGATCTTCACCCGCACCAAGCGTGCGGCGGCGAAGCTGGTCGAGGAGCTCAAGGACCGCGGGTTCAACGCCGCAGCGGTGCACGGTGACCTCAACCAGGAGCAGCGCGAGCGCGCGATGGCCGCCTTCAAGGCCGGCAAGCGCGACGTGCTCATCGCCACCGACGTCGCCGCCCGCGGCATCGACGTGGACGACGTCACGCACGTCATCAACCACACGATCCCGGACGACCCGGACACCTACCTGCACCGCGCCGGTCGTACCGGCCGTGCCGGCAAGACCGGCATCGCGGTCACGTTCGTCGACTGGGACGACCTGCACAAGTGGACGCTGATCGACAAGGCCCTCGAGTTCGGCATCCCCGAGCCCGTCGAGACCTACTCGTCGTCGCCGCACCTGTTCGAGGAACTCGACATCCCGAAGGGCACCAAGGGCCGTCTGCCCGGTGCCTCGTCGCACGCCGCGTCGGCCGGTGCCCCCGCCGAGAAGCGCAGCAGCGACCGTCCGGCCTCCGGTCCGCGTGACGCGTCGCGTTCGCGGTCGCGCAGCCGCACCCGGCCAGGAGGCTCGGAGCAGCCCGCCTCGCAGGCTCCCGCCGCCGAGTCCGCGGCTCCGACCTCCGCGCCCACCGACGACACGTCGGCCACCGAGGGCGGGACCACCGACGGCGCCGCGAAGCGTCGCCGCCGTCGCCGCCGTCGCGGAGCCGGCACCGGCGATGCCTCGGCGACCGCCTCGGCACCGCAGGGTTCGTCGGACGGCGAGTAGCGCCTCCAGACCGAAGGGTCCGTCGCTGACGCGACGGGCCCTTCGTCGTCCCCACCCGCCGACTGCGTCCGCGAAAGCGACAGATCGCCGCGAACTGTCGGCGGGAATCTGTCGCTTTCGCGGAGGGGTCAGGGCGCGCCGAGCGACAACTGTCGCTTCGGTGAGACGAGCCTCGGGTCAGGACAGGCGCGAGCCGGGGCCGACCACGGGCGCGCTGCCGGTGGCCTCGGACAGGATGGCGTCGAACGCGACCCGCGCCGTCCGGTGCTCGCCGAGCCGGTTCGGCTTGCCCGTGCCGTGGTAGTCGCTCGAACCGGTGACGAACAGGCCGTAGCGCGACGCCCAGTCGAGCAGGGTGCGCTTGCCGTGCGCCAGGTTCTCGCGGTGGTCCACCTCGAGCCCGCCGAGCCCGGCGTCGACGAGGTCGCGGAGCATCGGCTCGTCGATGACGATCCCCCGCGACGAGGCTGCCGGGTGCGCGATGACCGGCACACCGCCCGCCTGTCGGATGAGTTCGACGCCGCGCAGGGGCGACGGCGCCGCGTGCGGTTCGTAGTAGCCGGACGCCGGGTGCAGGATGCCGCGGAACGCCGCGCTCCGGTCGGACTCGAGGCCCCGCGCGACGAGCGCGTCGGCGATGTGCGGGCGGCCGATGGTGGCCCCGGGGCTCGCCTGCGCCAGGACGTCGGCCCAGGTGATCGGGTGGTCCTCGCCGATGCGGTCGACCATGCGGTGCGCGCGCGAGAGGCGGCCGGAGCGGATGCGGTCCGTCTCCTCGACCAGGCCCGGGTCGTGCGGATCGACCAGGTAGCCGAGGACGTGCACACTGCGGAAACCGATGCGCGTGCTGAGCTCGAGACCCGGCAGGAGCGTCAGCGGCAGCTCGCGTGCGGACTCCGACGCGTCGGCCCAACCGGCGGTCGTGTCGTGGTCGGTGAGCGCGACGGCGTCCAGGCCGGCGGCCGCGGCCGCTCGGACGAGCTCCGCGGGTCGCTCGGTGCCGTCGGAGACACTCGAGTGCGCGTGCAGGTCGATGAACGGGTCGGGCACGTCGACAATGCTATCCACAGGTGAGGGGCCGCACAGGACGCCGGTGCAGCGCGGTGCGATGATGGGGGCATGGCCGACACGACTCCCCGCGCGACGAGCAACCGTTCCACGACCCCCGGGTCCTCGACCTTCAAGGACTTCATCGGGTCGCAGTGGGCCGACCGCGAGCAGACGATCCCCGAGCCCCGCGAGCAGGCCGCCTTCGCCGCCGCGCGTCGGGCCCGCATCTCCGAGCTGCACCCGGGCCGCACGATCGTCGTCCCCGCCGGGCAGGCCAAGGTCCGCTCGAACGACTGCGACTACCCGTTCCGCCCGCACTCCACTTTCGCGCACCTGACCGGGTGGGGCACCGACACCGTCGTCGGTTCCGTCCTCGTGATGACGCCGAACGGCTCCGGGCACGACGCCACGCTCTACTTCCGCGCCACGGCCGGTCGTGATTCGGAAGAGTTCTACGCGAACCCCGAGATCGGCGAATTCTGGGTCGGCCCGCGTCCCTCGCTCGACGCCGTCGCCGCCGACCTCGGGCTGGCCACGGCCGACCTCGGCTCCTTCTCGGACGTCGCCAACGGACTCGACGCCTCGGCGCTGCTCGTGCGCGAGGCCGACGACGACCTGACCCGCACCCTCGACGCACGACTCGGCAGCGCCGTCGGCGGCGCTCCGGAGACCGACGACGCACCGGCGACCGACGACGTCCTCGCCCGTGACCTGTCCGAGCAGCGCCTGGTGAAGGACGCGTACGAGGTGGGCGAGCTCCGCAAGGCCGTCGACGCGACGAAGCACGGCTTCGACGACGTGATCGCCGACTTCGACGCCGTCCTGGCACACCAGCGGGGCGAGCGCATCGTCGAGGGCACCTTCAACCGTCGGGCTCGCGCCGACGGCAACACGGTCGGCTACGACACGATCGCCGCCTCGGGCCACCACGCCTGCATCCTGCACTGGACCCGGAACGACGGCGCCGTGCAGCCGGGTGACCTGATCCTCATCGACGCCGGGGTCGAGGTCGACTCGTTCTACACGGCCGACATCACCCGCACGCTGCCGGTCAGCGGCACGTTCTCCCCCGTGCAGCGCATGGTCTACGACGCCGTGCTCGAGGCAGCGGACGCCGCGTTCGCCATCGTCAAGCCGGGCATCACGTTCCGCCAGGTGCACGCCACGGCGATGGAGGTCATCGCCCGCAAGACCGCCGAGTGGGGCTTCCTGCCCGTCTCGGCAGAAGAGTCGCTCGAACCCGACAACCAGTTCCACCGCCGCTACATGGTGCACGGCACGAGCCACCACCTCGGCCTCGACGTGCACGACTGCGCGAAGGCCCGCCGCGAGATGTACATCGACGGCGTCGTGCAGCCCGGCATGGTGTTCACGATCGAGCCCGGTCTGTACTTCCAGCAGGACGACCTGACCGTGCCCGAGGAGTTCCGCGGCATCGGCGTCCGGATCGAGGACGACATCCTGGTCACCGAGGACGGCGCCGAGAACCTGTCGATCGGCATCCCCCGGACCCCCTCGGAAGTGGAGGGGTGGATCGCGCGCTCCGGCCGCTAGCCTGAGCGGGTGACGACGCCCGACGCCTCCTCCGACGCCCGCACGCCGCAGTTCTCGATCGAGGTCGAGCACTTCGACTCCCCCGACGCGCAGCGACTCCGGGCCGCGCAGCGCCTGGAGATCGACCGTGCCTACGGTGGCGACACCGAACCCGGCGACAAGCCGACGGCAGACTCCATCGCGGTGTTCTTCCTTGCGCGCGACGAGGCCGGCACTCCGCTGGCGTGCGGCGGACTGCGGGTCGTCGACGACGGCATCACCGAGATCAAGCGCATGTACGTCCGGCCGGAGTCCCGCGGCTCGGGTGTGGCGGCCACGCTGCTGCGCCGGCTCGAAGAGGCCGCGCTGGACCTCGGGTCACCGGCGCTCGTGCTCGAGACGGGGAACGAGCAGAAGCGCGCCGTCGGGTTCTACGAGCGCGAGGGCTTCACGCGCATCGCCAACTTCGGTCCGTACGTCGGCGCCCCGCTGTCGATCTGCTACTCGAAGGTGCTGTAGCCCGAGCACACCGGCCCCGAGCACGCAGGCGTCAGGCGCGCTCGTCGCCCTTCGGGGACGACGGCGACGACGGGGTCGACGAAGACGACGGTGCCGGCGGCGTCGCACCGGGCACCCGCTCGCCGTACTGCGGCGGGTCCTGCGGACGACGCTCCGGGATCGCCGGCCCACCCGCGGTGGGTCGGTCGGCGGGGGCGGCAGCGGACGGGTCTGCGTTCTCGCCGTACCGGGGCCCGTCGTTCGTGCCGTACCGCGGCGCGCTCGACGCACCCGGCGCCGTGGGCGCATCCGTCTGCCCACCGGGGGCCGACGTGCCGGGCTGCTGCGGGCCTCCTGGCTGCTGGTGGGGTGTGGCGTGTCCGCCGTACGGCGACTGCTGCTGCGGCGGGGCGGGCCGCCACGGCTGCTGTCCCTGCACCGGTGCGCCGGGAGCGCCCTGCTGGTGCTGCTCGTTCCAGTGCGTGGACGGCGTCGCGCCGTGCTCGCCGAGGATGCGCTGCGCCTGACCGGTCAGCTGCGGGTTGACGACGATCTGGTAGTTCGTGGCGAGCACCTGGTGGACGCTCGTGAAGTCGCGCTGCCGCTTGGTGATCGCGAACGAGACGATGCCGTAGAGCATGCCGAACGCGGCGCCGATGATCGCAGCGGCGAGGATCAGGCCGCCGGAGCTCGGCGAGAACAGGGTGAGCACGATGCCGAAGAAGATGCCGAGCCAGAGACCGGACAGTGCTCCGGCGATCGCCGCACGGCCGTAGGTCATCTTGCCGGTGACGCGCTCGACGGTCTTCAGGTCGTTGCCCACGATCGAGAGCTGGTTGACCGGGAAGTCGGCGTCGGCGAGCTTCGCCACGACGCGCTGCGCATCGGGGTAGCTGTCGTACGTGCCGAGGACGTCGCCCTTGGGCAGCGTCGGGAAGGCCTGGGCGGTCCTGCCGGCGAAGGGACTCTGATTGCTCACACAGCCATCATTCACCGCACACCTTGCAATCGCACGTGCACCGCCGGGGAAGCGCCAGCACGCAACCGACTACGCTGGGTCGGGTGAGCGCCACGAAGGTCTTCGTCGCCCGCCTCGCCGGGTGCTCCGTCTTCGACCCCGCGGGCGACCGCGTCGGCAAGGTCCGGGACGTTCTGGTGGTGTACCGCCGGGCCGATCCCCCGCACGTCGTGGGGTTGATCGTCGAGGTGCCGGGCAAGCGCCGCATCTTCGTCAGCGTCGGCCGCATCACCTCGATCGGTGCCGGCCAGGTCATCACCACCGGGCTGGTCAACATGCGCCGCTTCGAGCAGCGCGGCGGCGAGGTCCGGGTGATCGCCGAGATGCTCGGTCGCAAGGTCCTCATCAAGAACCAGCGCATCCGCGCCACCATCGAGGACGTCGCGATCGAGGACCGCGGGCAGGGCGACTGGGAGGTCGCGCAGCTCTTCCTCCGCAAGCCGAAGACCACCCCGTCGCCGTTCGGCAAGGGCCCGACGACCTTCGCGACGTGGAACGAGGTCACCGAGGACGAGCTCCCCGGCGAGGCCCAGTCCGCCGAGCACGTCATCGCGGCGTACTCCGATCTCGTGCCCGCCGACCTGGCGAGCACGCTGCTCGACCTGCCGGAGGAACGCCGGTTCGAGGTTGCCGAAGAGCTGCCCGACGACCGGCTGGCCGACGTGCTCGAGGAGATGCCCGACCAGGAGCGCGTCGAGATCCTGTCGCGGCTCGAGGACTCCCGCGCTGCCGACGTGCTCGACCAGATGCAGCCGGACGACGCAGCCGACGTCCTCGCGCAGTTCTCCGACGAACGGAGCGAGGCGCTCCTGCAGCTCATGGAGCCGGAGGAGGCGCAGGACGTCCGCATGCTCCTGGAGTACGAGCCGGACACCGCCGGTGGTCTGATGACCACCGAGCCCGTCATCGTCTCCGCCGACGCGACCGTCGCCGAGGGGCTCGCGCTCGTCCGCCGCCACGACCTCGCCCCGGTGCTCGGCGCCGCGGTGTGCGTCACGCTGCCGCCGTACGAGCCGCCGACCGGTCGGTTCCTCGGGCTGGTGCACTTCCAGCGCATGCTCCGCTACCCGCCGAACGAACGGCTCGGCACGCTCATCGACCAGCAGACCGAACCGGTCCGGGTCGACGCGAGCGCTGCCGAGGTCACCCGCGTGATGGCGACCTACAACCTGCTGTCCGTCCCCGTGGTCGACGACGCCCACCGCCTCGTCGGGGTGGTGACGATCGACGATGTCCTCGACCACGTCCTGCCGGACGACTGGCGAAGTCAGGGCGAGGGGGAACCCTCACCGCTTCCACGCCAACGCCCGCGCAAGACACCCGTGACGACGGGAAGGAGGACCACCCGTGGCCCGAACGGATGAGAACCGTCGTGATCGCGAGCGCTCCGACGTCCGCCTCGACTCCCCCAAGGGCATGCGCACGCGCGTGCTCCCGACCCGCCGTCGTGGCGGACGCGGTGACACGTTCGGTCGTGCGACCGAGGGCATCGCACGAGGCATGGGCACGCCGTGGTTCCTCATCGGCCTCACCCTGTTCTGTGTGGTCTGGATGGGTTACAACACCCTCGCGCCGAAGCCGTGGCAGTTCGACTCCGCCGCGATCGGCTTCACCGCGCTGACCCTGGTGCTGTCGCTGCAGGCCTCGTACGCCGCACCGCTCATCCTGCTCGCGCAGAACCGGCAGGACGACCGCGACCGCGTGCAGTTCGAGCAGGACCGGCAGCGTGCGGAGCGCAACCTGGCGGACACCGAGTACCTGGCGCGCGAGGTCGTCGCGCTCCGGCTGGCGATGCGCGACATGGCGTCGAAGGACTTCATCCGCGCCGAGCTGCGGTCCCTGCTCGAGGAACTCGACCGGCGCGACGCCGACGACGCCGGCTACGCGAACGAGCCCGGCAGCTCCACCCGTGGCTGAGGCGGCTCCTGCCGACGAGCAGCTGGGCACGGCGGTCCTCGCTGCGCTCGGCCGCGTGATCGACCCCGAGATCCGTCGGCCCGTCACGGAGCTCGACATGATCCGTGGGGTCGACGTGCAGCCGGGAGGCGCGGTGCGCGTCGACCTGCAGCTCACGATCGTGGGGTGCCCCGCCGCCGACACCATCGAGCGCGACGTGCGCGTCGCCGCCGGTTCCGTGGACGGGGTGTCGTCGGTCGACGTCGACGTGTCGGTGATGGCCCCCGCGACGCGTGCCGCGCTGACCGAACGACTGCGGGCCGGCCGGCCTCGCGGCGTGCAGTTCACCCCGGACTCGCTCACCCGGGTGATCGCCGTCACGAGCGGCAAGGGCGGTGTCGGCAAGTCGACGGTCACCGCGAACCTGGCCGTCGCACTCGCTGCGCGTGGCCAGCGGGTCGGGATCGTCGACGTCGACGTGCACGGCTTCAGCATCCCCGGGCTGATGGGACTGACCGACGAGCACGGCGTTGCGCCGCGTCCGACCCGGGTGGACAGCATGATCCTGCCGCCCGTCGCCCACGACGTGAAGGTCGTGTCGATCGGGATGTTCGTCGACGACGCCTCCACCGCGGTCTCTTGGCGCGGCCCGATGCTGCACCGCACCGTGAACCAGTTCCTGACCGACGTGTTCTTCGGCGACCTCGACGTGCTCCTGCTCGACCTGCCGCCCGGCACCGGTGACGTCGCGATCTCGGTCGGCCAGCTCCTCCCGCACGCCGAGGTCCTCGTCGTCACCACCCCCCAGGCCGCTGCGGCCGACGTCGCCGAGCGCAGCGGGATCGTGGCCCGGCAGACGGGCCAGCGGGTGATCGGGGTCATCGAGAACATGGCCGGGCTCGTGCAGCCCGACGGCTCGGTCCTGCACCTGTTCGGCGAGGGCGGTGGCGCCGAGACCGCGGCACGGCTCTCCCGCGGCCAGGACGCCCCCGTGCCGGTGCTCGGCAGCGTGCCGCTGTCCGTGCCGCTCCGCGAGGGCGGGGACACCGGCCTGCCGGTCGTGCTCGGCGCGCCGGAGGACCCCGCAGCCGTCGCCCTCGCCGCGATCGCCGACGGCATCACGACGATGGGGCGCGGACTGGCCGGACGGAAGCTGGGACTGTCGCTGTCCTAGGCTCATCAGCATGAGCATGGATCACGTCAGCGTCGACTGGGACCGCGCCCGCGACACGAACCGGGCGAACTGGGACGACCGGGTGCCGATCCACGAGGGCGCCTACGCCGTGGACGAGCTGTCCGACCCGGCGCACCGCTCGGACGTCGTGCGCGACGACCTGCCGGCACTGACGCCGTGGCTGCCGAACGGGTCGTTCACCGGGCTCGACGTCTGCCATCTGCAGTGCCACATCGGCACCGACACCGTGTCGCTCGCCCGTGAGGGCGCCCGGCTCACCGGCGTCGACTTCTCCCCCGCGGCGCTCGCCTCCGCCGCCGGCCTCGCGACGCGGCTCGGACTCGACGTCACCTGGGTGGAGACCGACGTGCTCGACGCCCGCGCTGCCGTCTCCGGCGACTTCGACGTCGTCTACACGAGCATCGGCACGATCTGCTGGCTCCCCAACCTGAACCGCTGGGCCGCACAGGTCGCCGCCCTGCTGCGCCCGGGCGGGGTGTTCTTCATCCGCGACGGCCACCCCGCGCTCTACGCCCTCGACGAGACCGCCGACGAGCTCGTCACCCGGTACCGGTACTTCCCGGACGGCACCGCGCAGCAGTGGGACGACGCCGGCACCTACGCCGGCGACGGCACCGTGGCGAACACCCGCACGTTCGAGTGGCCGCACCCGCTGTCCGAGATCGTGAACGCCCTGCTCGACGCCGGACTCCGACTCCGCCGCCTGGACGAGGGGCGCACGCTGCCCTGGCGCTTCAGTCCCCGCATGGAGGACACCGGCGACGGCTCGTGGGCGTGGCCCGACGCCGATCGCGACCGGGTTCCCCTGACCTACACGATCGTCGCCACCCGCGACTGACGACAGGCGTCCTGCCGTCCGCTCGGCGCACACCTGTACGTTCGTTCATGGACAGGTCGTTCCACCCCGGAGCATTATGCAAGGGCATTGCACAATGCCCTTGCGGAATGTGACCGCCTGGGCTCCACCCGCCGGACGACGACGTCCGGCCGAGGACAGGAGAACCGTGTGAACCAGAACACCCGAGTACGGATCGGCCTCGTGGCCACCGTCGCCGCAGTGATCGCCGGGGGATCACTCGCCGCAGCACCGGCCATCGCCGCGACGCCGTCGTGCGCCACCGCGTGGACCGCCGGCACCGCGTACTCCGGCGGTGCCACCGTCAGCGAGAACGGATCGAACTACACCGCGAACTGGTGGACGCAGGGCGACGACCCCGCGACGCACGCCGGGGCGACGGGCAGCGGCCAGCCGTGGACGTCGACCGGCGCCTGCTCCGGCACGGGCGGCGGCACCACTCCTCCCGGCGGGGGGACGACGACCCCCGGCACTGGCGGGAGCGGCGGCACGGCCAGCGGACTGGTGTTCAGCCCGTACAAGGACATCACCGTGAACCTCGACTGGAACACGAACGTCATGAACACCGCGGTCACCGGGACGCGGATCCCGGTGGTCGGCTCGAGCAACAGCCTGGTGTCGACCCGCGAGCCCGGCCTCAAGGCGATCACCCTCGCCTTCGCGACCGGCACGTGCGGCAGCGAGAACTGGGGCGGCGTCGCGGCGGATGCCTTCGCGAACGCCAACATCCCGAAGCTCGATGCCGCCGGGGTGAACTACATCGTCAGCACCGGCGGAGCCGCCGGTTCGTTCAAGTGCTCGGGCGCCGCACTGCAGTCGTTCATCGCCCGGTACGCGACCCCGCACATGATCGGCGTCGACTTCGACATCGAGAGCGGTCAGTCCGCCGCCGACGTGCAGAACCTGGTGAGCGCCGCAGCCCTCGCCCAGGCGAAGTACCCGGGCATGCGCTTCTCGTTCACGCTCGCGACCCTGGCCGCCAGCGACGGCTCGTACGGCGGGCTGAACAGCACCGGCGACGCCACCGTGAAGGCGATCAAGGCGTCGACCCTGACGAACTACACGATCAACCTCATGACGATGGACTTCGGCCGCGCGACCGCCGCGAACTGCGTGCTCTCCGGCTCCACCTGCCAGATGGGCAAGTCCTCGATCCAGGCCGTCACGAACCTGCAGCACACGTACGGCATCGCGTCGTCGAAGATCGAGGTCACCCCGATGATCGGCGTCAACGACACCACCGACGAGGTCTTCACCCTCGCCGACGTCGACACCCTGTCCGCCTACGCGAAGGCGAACGGCCTCGCCGGGATCCACTACTGGTCGCTCGACCGGGACACGCCCTGCGCCTCGTCGACGGCGTCGTCCACCTGCAGCTCCGTCCCGAGCGCACCGGCACTCGCCTGGACGGATCGTTTCCTCGCCGACCTGAAGTAGTCGTCACCACACCGAACACGGGAGGCCCGGTGCCAGCTGGCACCGGGCCTCCCGTCCGTCAGGTGGTCACGTGACGGGCGTCAGGTCGCTTCCGCGTCGAACGGCGGCGCTTCTCCCGCGGCCAGCGGCACGACGGGAGCCGTCGCGCGCACCTTGGAGGCGGTCACCTGCGCGGTCTGGACCGCGGCGGCGCTGCTGGCGCCGCCGGAGTCGAGGAGTGCATCGCGGATGATCCGGCGGGGGTCGTACTGTCGCGGGTCGAGCTTCTGCCACTCGATGTCGTCGAACTCGGGGCCCATCTCGTCGCGCATCCGCTCCTTCGCGGTGTCGGCGAACCGGCGGACGGCCTTCACGAACTCGGCCAACTTCTGGGCGTACATCGGCAGGCGCTGCGGCCCGAGCAAGAGCACGGCAATGATCCCGATGATCAGGATCTTGTCGAGCGGGATGTTCACGTGAGCGAGCCTAACCCGTACGGCTCCGATGCACCCCTAGAGTTGTCAACCGAACGGAGTGTGCGTGTCAGAGAAAGAGTCGAACTGGAAGTTCGCCGAGGACATCGTCTCGGAGTCCGAGGCGATCGCCCGCGCTCGTGAGCACTCCCTGGAGCTCGGTGTCGAGGCGATCTCGCCCGCGATCGGCGCGCAGATCGGTGTCATCGCCGCAGCCTCCCGAGCCACGAGCATCATCGAGATCGGGACGGGCCTGGGAGTCTCCGGGCTGTACCTGCTCGGCGGCGCGCCGGACGCGACCCTGACCACGATCGACGTCGAGGTCGACCACCAGCAGTTCGCCCGCGACGCCTACATCAGCGCCGGCACCGCCCCCGCTCGGATCCGGCTCATCCCTGGCCGCGCGAACCAGGTGCTCCCCCGGATGAACGAGGCGTCGTACGACGTCGTCCTGGTGGACGCCGACCCCGAGCACGTCATCGAGTACGTCGAGCACGGGCTGCGGCTCGCGCGCCTCGGCGGGACCGTCCTGGTGCCGCACGCGCTGTGGCGCGGACGCGTCGCCGACCCGGTCAAGCGCGACCGGGCGACGACCGACTTCCGGCTGCTGCTCACCGAGGTGTCGACGTCGGGGGCGGTGCGCAGTGCGCTCTCGCCGGCCGGTGACGGGCTGCTGCAGCTGACGAAGGTCACCGCGTAGCGTCAGAGGTACCGTCGGACGTCTATGGCGAAGCGTGGAACGCCCGCGCGACGGAGGGTGTCCAGGATGTCCTCGACCGACTGCGGCGGGTCCACGTAATCCTCGGCGAGCTCGCGGAGGACCCGGGTCACGACGCCGGGGAACAGGTCGAGTTGGTCGAGCAGGAAGTCATCCGGGTGGACCGTCTCGACGTCGAGTACAGCGAGTGATGCCGGCGGGAAGTCCCGCAGGTTGAAGGTCACGAGCACGTCCGCGCCGGCTCGCACCGCGGCTGCGAGCACGTGGCGGTCCTTCGGGTCACACGTCAGCCCCTCGGCCAGATCCTCGTGGCCAGTGACGAGCGCATCCGGGAAGTACGTCCGCATCATCGACAACCGTCGGTCGATCCGGCTCGGTGAGGCACCCGCCGCGACGGCGTTCCGCCGGACCTCGTCGAGGACCTGCTCAGACCACAGCGGCCGGAAGACCCCGTCATCGGCCAGTCGGAGCAGGAGGTCCGAGAGGGTGATCCCGTAGATCGCGCACGCGTCGAAGAACGCGGGGAACGCCACGGTCAGCGCTCCGCCGGCCCGTCACCGCGCTGCTGACGTTCGAGCGCTTGGCCCTCCCGCGCGGCCTCGCGCAGCGCGCTGCGGCGTCGATTGCGGAAGTGGTCCTGGAACGACACCAGGTCCCGGAGCAGGACGCGCCGGTGCCGCCCGCGCCTCTCGAAGGAGATCGCGCCGTCCTCGAGGTACTTCACGAGCGTCGGACGCGACACCCCGAGGAATTCAGCCGCCTGCTGCGTGGTCATCTGCGTGTCGTTCCGAGCGACCGTGACCCCGCTCCCACTCGCGAGCGCATCGGCGACCTGCTCGAGGACCTCGAAGACCTCGGCCGGGATCGTCCGGACCCGTCCGTCCGGCGCTCGGAGCTCGGCCACGCCACCGGCGAGGGCTTCGCGCTCGATCTCGTGCAGGAGTTTCGCCAGCCCGACGAGGTCGTCGCGGTCATCGCCTGGGAAGTACGTGCGGGATGCCGCGCGGCGGTCAGCGGGCTCGGTCGTGACGGTCATGCGACCAGCTTAAACGAAAGAACCGAAAGAACGGGTGGCCGGTCACTCGAGGTGCCGCAGGTACCGCTCCGGTGACTCGAGGAACGACCGCTGGTTGCGCACCAGGTCGAGGTCCTCCCACTCGGTGCGCCGGAACCCCCACTCGCCGACCTCGTGGATCGTCGCGCCGGGGAACGCCGCCAGGACCGGTGAGTGCGTCGAGAGCACGACCTGCCCGACCCCGCTGTCGACGATCGACCGCAGCAGCGCGATGAGCGTCAGACACCCGGAGAAGGACAGCGCCGACTCCGGTTCGTCGAGGATCCAGAGCCCCGGCCACTGCGCGCGGTCGATGACGAAGTCGAGGAACGACTCACCGTGGCTCCGCTCGTGGAACACCGGCTCGGGGCGGGAGTGGTTGGGGTGGTCCTCGAGGTAGGTGAAGAAGCCGTGCATGGTCTCGGCGCGCAGGAAGAACCCGCCGCGGGGCGCACCGAAGTCACGGCGGAGGACGATGTGCTGCCACAGCGACGACTCGGACGGACGCGTCGAGTGGTTCGCCAGGGTGGAGCCGCCCTCGGGTGACATGCCGAACCGGAGCGCGATCGCCTCGATCAGGGTGGACTTGCCGACACCGTTGTCGCCGACGAACACCGTCACCGGGTCGAGGTCGAGTCCCTCGTCGAGCAGCTGCCGCACCGGGGGCAGCGTCGCCGGCCACACGTCGCGCGGCATCGGGTCCGGGTCGCGGTACTCCTCGACACGGCGGATCGGCATGTGGGTCCTCGGCACGAGGCCATCCTGCCGGACCCGACCGACAGCGCGACGGGCGCGGACGCCGACGGCGCGGCACCCCGGACGCAGACGACGGGCCCGGCGCGTACACGCTCCGGACCCGTCGTTCTGGTGCTTTCGACTACTAGGCCGAGACGACCTCAGCGAGTGCGTCATGGAGTTCCTTGGCCTCGGCATCGTTGACCGAGACGACCAGGCGGCCTCCTCCTTCGAGCGGAACCCGCACAATGATGAGTCGACCCTCCTTAACAGCCTCCATCGGCCCGTCACCGGTCCTCGGCTTCATGGCTGCCATCAGATGTCCCCTTTCGTGCAGTACCTGCCCGCTCATTATCTCGTATTGATGGGGCAACTGCGAAACCGCCCAGGTTGGGGGTGTCGGATCGGCGGTTCTTCGCGGGTTCCGTTCGTAACCTTGGCGGATGCCGAACATCCGCTCCATGCGCCGTCAGTCCCCCAGCGGACGACCCGACCGGTCCGAGCCGACCGGCAGGTCCGACGACGCAGTGCCCGCCGGCTTGCGGATCGGCGCGGCGTTCACCTGGCGCATCCTCGTCGTCGGTGCCGGCCTCGCCGTCCTGGTGGCGCTGGTCGTGCTGCTGCAGGACATCGTGGTGCCGTTCCTCATCGCGCTGCTGGTCTGCGCGCTCCTCATGCCGATGTCGTCGTTCCTGCAGCGGCACCGGTGGCCGAAGTGGACGGCGGTGCTGTCGAGCCTGGTGGCCTTGGTGCTGGCGCTCGGTGGGCTGGCGCTGCTCGTCACCGAGCAGGTGCGGTCCGACCTGCCGTCGCTCGAACGCCGGCTCCACCACAGCGTGCAGTCCCTGCGGACCCTGCTCGACAGCGAGCCGTTCGGGATCACGGCGAAGGACGTCGACTCGTGGGTGTCGAACGGCTTCGACTACCTGCAGGCGCACGCCGCGACGATCCTGTCCGGGTTCCAGGCCGCTGGAACCGGCGCCGTGCACGTGCTCGAGGGGCTGTTCATCATCGTGTTCACGACGCTGTTCGTGCTCATCGACGGCCCGCGCATCTGGGGGTGGGTCGTCCGGCTCTTCCCACGGCGCGCACGTGCTCGCATCGACGTCGCCGGGCACGCCGGCTGGAAGACCCTGACGAGCTTCATCCGCGTCCAGCTGGTCGTCGCCGTCACCGATGCCCTCGGCGTGACCATCGGCGCGCTCGCCCTGCAGATCCCGCTGGCGATCCCGATCGGCGTGATCGTGTTCTTCGGCGCGTTCGTCCCGGTCGTCGGGGCGATCGTCGCCGGTGCGGTCGCGGTGCTCATCGCCCTGGTCTTCAACGGCTGGGTGCCGGCGCTCGTGATGCTCGGCATCGTGGTGGTCGTGCAGCAGCTCGAGAGCCACGTCCTGCACCCGTTCCTGACCGGCACGGCCGTCAAGGTCCACCCGCTCGGGGTCGTCCTCGGGGTGACCGCGGGCACGACGATCGCGGGTGTCGTCGGCGCGTTCTTCGCGGTGCCGTTCATCGCCACCGTCAACGCGATGGTCGTGGCGGCGGCGAACTGGCGGCCGGGTGACCCGGAGCCGATGTCAGCGACGGTGCCGAAGCGCGAGCGGAGCGGTCCCGCCGCACGGCTCCTGGCCCGTGCCCAGGCCCGTGAGCGCCGTGCCGATCACGGCGGGGTCCAGTCGTAGCCGTCGATCCACCAGCAGTAGTACAGCCAGACCCACTGCAGCCCGACGAACGCCACCACGACGGCGACCCGGTACACGCGGGACCGCGGCAGCGCCACGATGCCGAGCAGCGGCGCGATCGGCACCAGGATCCGCCAGGTGCTCGACTGCGGGAAGAACACGGCGAGCAGGTACACGACGTAGGCGATGCCCCAGAGCCGCAGCTCGATCCCGATCACCCGTGCCGCGGGCATGCAGACGAACGCCACGAAGCCGACGACCACGACGGCCAGCAGGATCCCGCCGGCCGGCTGGTGGAACCACCACCCGAAGCCCTGGATCCACGGCGCGAACGGCACGAGCTCCTGCCACCCGACGTAGGACGACCGCCAGGCGAGCTCGGTGTCGGTGTAGGCCTTGGGCACCCCGGTGACGGCCCACGCGATCGCCGACCACGCCAGGCCGACCAGTCCGGACACGACCGCGACCACGGCGGGCGGCACGAGGCGGCGCAGGGTGAGCGGCTCCGACGACCGCACCCACGCGGGCCGGATCGCCCACGCGCCGACGAACAGCACGACGAGCAGCGCGAACGCGAGCCCGGTCGGCCGGGTCATACCGAGCAGCAGCACGACGGGCAGCATCGTCCACCACCGCCGGTCGACCATGAGCAGCAGCGCGACGAGCAGCAGGAACAGCCCCATCGACTCGGCGTACGCCACCTGGAACATCGCCGACACGGGCGCGACGCAGAACAGCACCGTGGCGAAGGTCGCGCGCGCCGGGTCCAGGAAGCGCCCCATCAGGCGACGGAACACGAGTGCGGCGCCGAGCCCGGCGAGCAGCGAGACCGCCACCGCGACGAACTCGAACGACGCTCCGGTGAGCAGCATCAGGCCACGCACCAGGAACGGGTACGCGGGCATGAACGCCCACGCGTTCTCGGTCACGTGCCCTGCCGCATCCACGGGCAGGGTCGACGGGTAGCCGCCGGTCGCGATGACGCGGTACCAGGCGCCGTCCCAGATGGACGCGAACGACAGGTACGCCGGGTGCTGGACGGTGAACGAGTTCGCCGCCTGCACGCTCGCGAAGGCCTGCATCATCAGTCCGGTGACGAACCGGGCGAGCACGTAGACGACCGTGATGCGAACCCACCACGGCACCACCCGGTAGCGGGCGCGCCAGCGGGTGCGTGCAGGGGTCGGCCGGGTGGCCCCGGCCGTCGTCAGGCCGTCAGCCACCGACGGAGGCCGGCCTCGACCGCGGTGATCTGCGCGACCGGGACCTGCTCGTCGTCGTGGTGGGCGAAGACCGGTTCACCGGGTCCGTAGTTGACCGCGGGCACCCCGAGCGCCGAGAAGCGGGCGACGTCGGTCCAGCCGTACTTCGGGCGGGGCTCCGGGCCACCGACCGCCGACACGAAGTCCTGCGCGAGCGGGGCGTCGAGGCCGGGGCGGGCACCGGCGGCGAGGTCGACGATGGTCACGTCGTAGCCGTCGAAGAGCTCGCGGATGTGCGCCACGGCCTCGTCGGCCGAACGCGACGGCGCGAAGCGGTAGTTCACGTGCACCATCGCCTCGTCCGGGATGATGTTGCCCGCGATGCCGCCGCTGATCCCGACGGCGTTGAGGCCCTCGCGGTACTCGAGCCCGTCGACCGTGACGGTGCGGGGCTCGTAGGCGGCCAGCGTGGCGAGGATCGGTGCCGTCTTGTGGATCGCGTTGTCGCCGATCCAGCTGCGGGCGCTGTGCGAGCGCTTGCCGAACGTGCGGATCTCGGCGCGGAGGTTGCCGTTGCAGCCACCCTCGATCTGCGCGCCGGACGGCTCCCCCAGGATGGCGAAGTCGGCGGCCAGCAGTTCCGGACGGGTCCGGGCGAGACGGCCGAGGCCGTTCAGCAGGTCGCTGACCTCTTCGTGGTCGTACCAGACCCACGTGACGTCGACCGAGGGCTCGACCAGGTCGTACGCGAGCTTGAGCTGCACTGCACAGCCGGCCTTCATGTCGACGGTGCCGCGACCCCACAGGATCTCGGTGCCGTCCGCGGTGGTGCGGAACTCGGTGGGCAGGTTGTCGTTGAGCGGCACGGTGTCGATGTGCCCGGCGATCACGACGCGGCGGTCGCGGCCGAGGTTCGTGCGGGCGACGATCGCGTCGCCGTCCCGGATCACCTCGAGGTGCGGCAGCGGTGCGAGCACCGCCTCGATCGCGTCGGCGAGGGCCTGCTCGTTCCCCGACACCGATTCGATGTCGCAGATGGCACGGGTGATGTCGATGGACGAGGCGGTGAGGTCGAGCTGCTCCGGCATGCGGTCACCTTATCTGCCGTCGCCCCCGTCGCGCTGGCCCACGGCACGGCGGCCGGGAGGCACGGTGCGGTTCCGCAGCGTCCGTCCGGTCGGTCCGGTGCTCCCGTCCAGTGCGTCGGTACCCTGGTGCGGTGACCGACACGACCGCTGCCATCGACCCGACCGCCACCGCCGACCGCCCGACGCACGCCTGGGGCCACGGCCTCGCGACGATCGCCGCCGACGGCACGACGCTCGACACCTGGTACCCGGAGACCCACCTCGGCCCGCTGCCGACCGACGCGGTGTTCCCGGCAGCACTGCAGGCGCACGTCGGCGACGACCCCCGCCGCGAGGTCCGGATCGAGGCCGTCACCACCGAGGTCACCATCGACGCCGCCCCGACCAGCACCGAGGACGCGTACCTGCGCCTGCACCTGCTGAGCCACCTGCACGTGCGTCCGAACACCATCAACCTCGACGGTGTCTTCGGGTACCTGCCGATCGTCGCGTGGACGAACGCCGGGCCGGTCCACCCGGAGTCCCTGACCCGCCTGCGCCCGTCGCTGCAGCGCGCGGGCATCGCCGTGCACGCCATCGACAAGTTCCCCCGCCTGGTCGACTACGTCGTGCCGGACCGCGTCCGCATCGGTGACGCCAACCGCGTCCGTCTCGGTGCGCACCTGGCACCGGGCACGACCGTCATGCACGAGGGCTTCGTGAACTTCAACGCCGGCACCCTCGGCGACGCCATGATCGAGGGCCGCGTCTCGCAGGGCGTCGTCGTCGGCAACGGCACCGACATCGGCGGCGGGGCGTCCATCATGGGCACGCTCTCCGGCGGCGGCACGCACCGGGTCTCCCTGGGCGAGCGCGCGCTGCTCGGTGCGAACGCGGGTCTCGGCATCTCCCTCGGCGACGACTCCGTCATCGAGGCCGGCCTGTACGTCACGGCCGGCACGAAGGTCGTCCTGGTCGGCGCCGCACCGAACCCGGACGGCACGCCGAAGACCGTCAAAGCCGCCGAGCTGTCCGGCACCCCGAACGTCCTCTTCCGGCGCAACAGCGTCAGCGGCGCCGTCGAGGCGCTGCAACGCAAGGGCGAGGGCATCCAGCTCAACACCGCGCTCCACGCGTAGGACGCGTCGGACGGGAGGCCCGTGGCCAGGCCGCCACGGGCCTCCTGTCCGTCACTTCGTGAGCAGAAATGGTCGGGTCCCATCTCGGGACCCGACCATTTCTGCTCACCAAGCGGCTACCGCGCGGGGAGGTCCCGCTTCGGCGCACCCACGTAGAGCTGCTGCGGGCGACCGATCTTGTTGAGCGGGTCGTTGTTCAGCTCGCGCCACTGCGCGATCCAGCCGGGCAGGCGGCCGATCGCGAACAGCACCGTGAACATGCGCGGCGGGAAGCCCATCGCCTTGTAGATGATGCCGGTGTAGAAGTCGACGTTCGGGTAGAGCTTGCGGTCGATGAAGTACTGGTCGCTCAGCGCGATCTGCTCGAGCTCCTTCGCGATGTCGAGCAGGTCGTCCTGCACGCCGAGGGACTCGAGGACCTCGTCCGCCGACTCCTTGACGAGCTTCGCGCGGGGGTCGTAGTTCTTGTAGACGCGGTGTCCGAAGCCCATGAGCTTCACGCCGCGCTCCTTGTTCTTCACCCGCTCGACGAAGCGCTGCACCGGCTCGCCGGAGTCCTTGATCTGCTGCAGCATCTCGAGCACGGCCTCGTTCGCGCCACCGTGCAGCGGCCCGTACAGGGCGTTGATGCCGGCCGAGATCGAGGCGAACATGTTCGCCTTCGTCGAGCCGACCAGGCGGACCGTCGCGGTGGAGGCGTTCTGCTCGTGGTCCTCGTGCAGGATGAGGAGCCGGTCGAGGGCCTTCGACAGCACCGGGTTCGGCTGGTAGGTCTCGGCCATGGTGCCGAAGTTCAGGCGCAGGAAGTTGTCGACGAACGACAGCCCGTTGTCCGGGTACAGGAACGCCTGCCCGATGGACTTCTTGTGCGCGTAGGCGGCGATGACCGGCAGCTTGGCGAGCAGCCGCACGGTCTGCAGCTCGACCTTCTCCGGGTCGTCGACGTCCATGTCGTCCTCGTAGTACGTCGACAGGGCGCTGACGGCGCTGGACAGCACGGACATCGGGTGCGCGGAGTGCGGGAGCGCGTCGAACAGGCGCCGGAGGTCCTCGTGGAGCAGGGTGTGCCGACGGATGCGGGCGTCGAAGTCGGCGAGTTCGGACTCGTCGGGCAGCTCGCCGTAGATCAGGAGCCACGCGACCTCGAGGAAGGTGCAGTTCGACGCGACCTGGTCGATCGGGTACCCGCGGTACCGCAGGATGCCCTCGTCGCCGTCGATGTAGGTGATCGCGCTCTTGGTCGACCCGGTGTTCACGAACCCGTAGTCGAGCGTGTTCATCCCGGTCTGCTTCTTGAACGTCGAGATGTCCATCGTGGACGCGCCGTCGACGCTCGGCAGGATCGGGAACTCCGCGCTGCCGCCCGGGTACGTCAGCGTCGCGGTCTCGCCCGTCTGTTCGGCGGCGGGACTCACGGGCACGGGCGTCGTGGGCGGTGTGGCCGTCTTCTGAGCGTCGTTGGCAGTGTCAGTCACGTTGACAGCCTAATCGCGGCGTCTGTCGCTCGTGCACACATCGATGGTCACGACTTGGTGGGAACCCCCGGTTGCGCTCCGGGCGGAGTGCACGATCCGGCCGGTCGCGGGGTCCGTCCCCGCGCTACGCGGTGCCGAGCCGACGGCTGCTGGCCAGCCGCTGGGCCGCCGCGGCGATGCGCTCGTCGGTCGCCGTGAGGGCCACCCGGACGTGCTCCCCGCCCGCTGTGCCGTAGAACGTGCCCGGTGCGACGAGGATCCCGCGGTCGGCCAACCACGACACCGTGTCGAGCGCCGGCTCACCGCGGGTCGCCCAGAGGTACAGGCCGGCCTCGCTGTGTTCGATGCGGAAGCCGGCGTCCTCGAGTGCCCGTCGGAGCATGTTCCGGCGCGCCCGGTAGCGGGCCTTCTGCTGCTGCACGTGGGTCTGGTCCGCGAGTGCGACGATCATCGCTTCCTGCACCGGCAGCGGTGGCATCAGCCCCGCGTGCTTCCGGACCGCGAGCACGTCGGCGAGCATCAGGGCGTCACCGGCGACGAACGCCGCACGGTACCCGGCCAGGTTCGACTGCTTCGACAGCGAGTACACGCTGAGCACGCCGTCGACCGAGTCGCCGACGACCCGGGGGTCGAGGATCGTGGGGGTCGGGGTGGTCGCGTACTGCGGGTCCCAGCCGAGCTCGGCGTAGCACTCGTCGCCGACGATGACGGCACCGAGTTCGCGGGCGCGGTCGACCGCTGCGCGCAGGTCGTCGATGGAGAGCACGCGGCCGTCGGGGTTGCCGGGCGAGTTCAGCCACACCAGCTTCGTCGTCGCCGGCCACGCCGCCGGGTCGTCCGAGGCGAGGGCGTCCGCACCGACCAGGGCCGCGCCGAGCTCGTAGGTGGGGTACGCAGCGGCGGGGAACACCACGGTGTCGCCGGCGCCGATGCCGAGCCAGAGCGCCAGGCCGGCGATGAACTCCTTCGACCCGATCGTCGGCAGGGTGTGCGCCTCGGTCAGCTGCACCCCGTGCCGGCGGCCGTACCAGTCGGCGATGGCCTGCCGCAGCGCCGGGGTGCCGGCGACCTGCGGGTAGGCGTGCGCGTCGGTGGCGTCGGCGAGGGCGCGTCGGACGACCTCGGGGGTGGGGTCGACGGGCGAACCGACGCTGAGGTCGACGATGCCGCCTTCGTACCCGGCCGCGCGCTGCTTGAACGGGACGAGCTGGTCCCAGGGGAAGTCGGGCAGGTCGAGCGCCACGTGCGTGTCCGGCTCAGCCGCGGGGCGGTTCGGCCATGACGACCGGGTGGTCCTTGTGGATCACACCGACCTTCGCGGCGCCACCGGGCGAGCCGACTTCCTGGAAGAACTCGACGTTGGCCTTGTAGTAGTCGGCCCACTCGTCCGGCAGGTCGTCCTCGTAGTAGATGGCCTCGACCGGGCAGACCGGCTCGCACGCACCGCAGTCGACGCACTCGTCGGGGTGGATGTACAGCGAGCGATCGCCCTCGTAGATGCAGTCGACGGGGCATTCGTCGATGCAGGCACGATCCTTGACGTCGACACAGGGCTGGGCGATCACGTAGGTCACGGTTCGGGTGCTCCCTTCGACGAGCGGGTTCGAGTCTACTCGCGGCCCGGGGCCGTCCGGGACCGCAGCCCCGACAGGTCCGGCCACGCGAGCACCAGGGCGGCGATGACGGCGGGCGCGAACGTCCAGACGTACCCGGCCGCGTTCGCCAGCACGAGCGGGGAGCCCTGGCCGCCGACGGAGACGAGCACCTGCGTGGCGACGAGGATGCCGATGCCGATCGCGGCGACCATCGCCCGCGACCGGTACAGCAGCCGGATGCCCACGGTCAGCCCGATCACGAGCAGCGTGGTGATCACCATGCCGATCGGGAACACGGCGGCGCCGACGGTCTGCTGGTGCGTCACGGTGCCGAGGCCGCCGGTGACGAGCCCGAGCACGAGCGCGACGGCGACCGCGGCGACCTTGCCCTGACCGGACATCTCGGCGTAGGTCTGCGGCGCCGGGGGCTGCGGGTCGGCGTCGTGCCGGAAGGCCTCGACCGCGGGGGCGTGCTCGCGGACGCCGTGCGGCATCACCCACGACAGCGCGGTCGGGTCGGCGGGGTCGACCGGGTCGACCGTGACCTGCGAGCGGTACTGCTCGACCGCGGCACGCACCTTCGCCCGCACCGGCAGGACGTCGACGGTGACGTCGGCGTCACCGGTGTCCGGGGCGACGATCATCGAGAACGCCACCTCCTCCGCCCGGGCCGCGTACCGAGCAGCGTGGTGCACACGCACGTGGTCGGGGTGCCCGTACCCGCCGTCGTCGGCGTAGCTCACGACCGCGTCCGCACCGGTGGAGCGGATCGCGGCACGGACGTCGTCGACGACCTCGCCGAGGTCGGCGGCGGTCAGCGAGTCGACGGGGGCGTCGTCGGCGGCGGTCGCCCGGCCGTCGGGCCCCCACTGCATGCCGGAGTCGACGTACCGTCGTTCCGGCAGGTCGGTGGGCCGCGCACCGCGACCGCCGAGCCACAGGTGCGCCGGGCCGCCGAGGGCCGCGAGCGCCGCGTCGATCTCGGTCTCACGGTGCGCGGCGACGCGCTGCGCGTCGCCGGCCAGGGGTGCGAGCCGCTCGGTGAGCATCTCGCCGCGCTCACCGCGGGTCGCCGTCAACACGGTGACCTCGGCGCCGAGCTCGAGCAGGGTCGCGATCGTCCCGCCGGACGACAGGGTCTCGTCGTCGGGGTGGGCGTGCACGAACAGGACGCGCTCGGGGCGCGTGACGGAGGCCTTCGACATCGCCCCCAAGGGTACGGGACTAGCGGGCCGTGACGATGTAGGTCGCGGTGACGCCGTCGTCGCCGTCCGAGAACGTGAGCACGACGCGGTACCCGTCGCTGCGGAACATCCCGAAGGCACTCGACGAGTCGGCACGCTTCGCCGACTCGGTGTAGCCGGCGTCGGCGAGCTGCTGCGCGGCGGAGGCGAAGTCGTCGACCGACCCGGCGCGCACCTGCACGACCCACCCGGAGCCGTTCGGTCCCGCTCCCCCGCCGAGCACCGTGCCGTCCACCAGCGGCACGTCGGACGACGGGAACCCATCGGGCACCTTGCCGTCAGAGGTCACGTTCGCGCCCTTGAGCGCCGTGTCGAGCGCGCCGTCAATGCCGCCCGCGACCGAGGACATGCCGTCCTGGATCGCCTTGCCGTCGATGCCCGCGACGCCGTCCGCGACCGTCGAGGCCACCGAGGACCCGAGGTCCGTCGCCTGCTTCACGGAGTCGGACGAGCAGCCGGTGAGTCCGGCCAGGGCGATGCCGGCGGCGACGGCGGCGATCAGCGGGGTACGGAGGGAACGCATGCGCCGACGGTAACGGGTGAGCCGGGAGGCACGGCGCGAGTTGGCTGTGAACGTCCTGTCCCCGGAACGGTCACCCGCGCGGCGGGGCCGCCCCGCGCCTCCCGTCCGCCCCGCGCGTACCTGGCCGAAACGGGCGTGCCTGGCCGAAACGGGCGTACCTGGTCCTTCGTTCCGACCAGGTACGCCCGTTCCCGCTTCCCACCGCCCGCGCGATGGGAAGGAAGCGTCAGGCGACGTAGGCGCGCGTCGCGGCCACCAGGGCGTCGACGCCCACCGGGATCGCGGTCTCGGCCTGCGGCGCGTAGAACGGCGAGTGGTTGCTCGGGATGTCCTCGCCACGGCGGAACAGCTCCGGGTCGGTGATCCCCGTGAACCAGTACACGAGCGGGACGCCCGCCGCCGTCGCGAGCTGCCCGACGTCCTCCGACGCCATCGCCAGCCCGATCTCGAGCTCGCGCGCACCCGGCACGGCGGCGCTGACGGCCGCGAGCACCCGGGCAGCGGACTCCGCGTCGTTCACGGTCACCTCGGCACCGGGCGACCGCACGATCGTCGGCTCCGGCAGCCCGCCGGCGTCGCTCTCGGCACGGACGATCCGCTCGATCGACGCGATGATCCGCGCACGGGTCTCCTCGTTGCGGGCACGCGTCGAGATCTCGATGACGGCCTGGTCGGGGATGATGTTGGCGCGGGTGCCGGCGTGGAAGCTGCCGACGGTGACGACACCGGCGTCGCTCGGCGAGACCTCGCGCGAGACCACGGTCTGCAGCCGGACGACGGCGGACGCGGCGGTAACGACCGGGTCGAGGGAGGCCTGCGGTGCGGAGCCGTGCGCCCCGCGACCGTTGAAGGTCACCGTGAGCCGGTCACTCGACGCCATCACGGGGCCGGAACCGATCGCGACGATGCCGACCGGGGCCGGAGCCGAGTGCTGACCGAGCACGACGTCGGGCTTCGGGAACCGGTCGACCAGGCCGTCCTCGACCATGGCGCGGGCGCCGGAGATGACCTCCTCCGCCGGCTGGAAGACGCCGACGACCGTGCCGCTCCACTGGTCCCGGGTGGCGACGAGGCGCTCGAGCGTGCCGAGCAGCCAGGTGACGTGGATGTCGTGGCCGCACGCGTGCATCGTCGGGACGTCGTTGCCGTCCTCGTCGGTGCCGCGGTGCTGGCTGGCGTAGGACAGACCTGTGCGCTCCTGGACCGGCAGGCCGTCCATGTCGGCGCGGAGCCACACGACCGGGCCCTCGCCGTTCGACAGGACGCCGACGACACCGGTGCCACCGACGCCGGTGGTCACCTCGATGCCACCGAGTTCGGCGAGGCGGTCGGCCACGATGTCCGCAGTGCGGTGCTCCTGGAAACCGAGCTCGGGGTGGGCGTGCAGGTCCTGGTACAGCGAGAGGAGGTCGAGGGTCACGGCATCCACCGTAACCCCCGACCTCCTCAGGTCGTGCTCTTGCTGACGCGACGCGTCGCTTGGTGCTTACGCGTCCTGACGCTTCAGGCGGGCGTACGAGCGCTGGCGGGCCTGCGCGTCGAGCTCGACCTTGCGGATGCGGACGACGGCCGGGGTGACCTCGACGCACTCGTCCTCGCGCGCGAACTCCAGGCACTCCTCGAGGGAGAGCTGGCGCGACGGCGTCATCGACTCGAAGGAGTCGGCGTTCGCCGAACGCATGTTCGTGAGCTTCTTCTCCTTCGTGATGTTGACGTCCATGTCGTCGGCGCGCGAGTTCTCGCCGATGACCATGCCCTCGTAGACCTCTTCGGTGGGGTTGACGAAGAACGTCATCCGCTCCTGCAGGTTCGTGATGGCGAACGGCGTGACGACACCCGAACGGTCGGAGACGATCGAGCCGTTGATGCGGGTCTGGATCGGGCCGGCCCACTCGTCGTAGCCGTGCGAGATCGCGTTGGCGATGCCGGTGCCGCGGGTCTCGGTCAGGAACGACGTGCGGAAGCCGATCAGGCCGCGCGACGGGACGATGAACTCCATGCGCACCCAGCCGGTGCCGTGGTTCGTCATGTTCTCCATGCGGCCCTTGCGAGCGGCCATGAGCTGCGTGATCGCGCCGAGGTACTCCTCCGGCGTGTCGATCGTCATGTGCTCGTACGGCTCCTGCAGCTTGCCGTTCTCGTCACGCTTCGTGACGACCTGCGGCTTGCCGACGGTGAGCTCGAAGCCCTCACGACGCATCTGCTCGACCAGGATGGCGAGCGCGAGCTCACCACGGCCCTGGACCTCCCAGGCATCGGGGCGACCGATGTCGAGGACCTTGAGCGAGACGTTGCCGATGAGCTCGCGGTCGAGGCGCTCCTTGACCATGCGGGCGGTCAGCTTGTGGCCCTTGACCTTGCCGACGAGCGGGCTGGTGTTCGTGCCGATCGTCATCGAGATCGCCGGGTCGTCGACCGTGATGGTCGGCAGCGGGCGGACGTCCTCGGGGTCGGTCAGCGTCTCACCGATGGTGATCGTGTCGAAGCCGGCGACGGCGACGATGTCACCGGGGCCCGCCGACTCGGCCGGGTAGCGCTCGAGGGCCTTGGTGATGAGGAGCTCGGTGATGCGGGCGTTCACGACGGTGCCGTCGTGCTTGACCCACGCGACCGTCTGGCCCTTCTTCATCGTGCCGTGGAAGATGCGCAGCAGCGCGAGACGACCGAGGAACGGCGACGCATCGAGGTTGGTGACGTGGGCCTGCAGCGGGTGCTGGTCGTCGTACTTCGGCGCGGGGACGTGCTGCAGGATCGCTTCGAACAGCGGCTCGAGGTCGTCGTTGTCGGGCAGCGAGCCGTCGGCCGGCTTGTTGCGCGACGCGGCACCGGCACGACCCGAGGCGTAGACCACGGGGACGTCGAGGATCGCGTCGAGGTCGAGGTCGTCGACCTCGTCCGACAGGTCGGACGCCAGGCCGAGGAGCAGGTCCTGCGACTCGGAGACGACCTCGTCGATGCGGGAGTCGGGGCGGTCCGTCTTGTTGACGAGCAGGATCACCGGGAGCTTGGCGGCGAGCGCCTTGCGGAGCACGAAGCGCGTCTGGGGCAGCGGGCCCTCGGACGCGTCGACGAGCAGGACGACACCGTCGACCATGGAGAGGCCTCGCTCGACCTCACCACCGAAGTCGGCGTGACCCGGGGTGTCGATCACGTTGATGGTGATGGGGCCGTCCGCGCCGAACTCGGTCGCGTGCTTGCCGTTGTAGAGCACCGACGTGTTCTTCGCGAGGATCGTGATGCCCTTCTCGCGCTCGAGGTCGTTCGAGTCCATCATGCGGTCTTCGCCCTCGAAGTGGGCGTCGAACGAGTTGGTCTGCGTGAGCATCGCGTCGACGAGGGTGGTCTTGCCGTGGTCGACGTGTGCCACGATGGCGACGTTGCGCAGGTCGGACCGGGTGGCGAGCGCCATACAGGACATCCTTCAATTTCTGGGAGAGTGTCGGGCCAGTGATTTGTCGGCACCGCACCCGCGGGCAGAACGCCCGACACGCCAGTCTACCGGTAGTTCGCAACCGTCAGGAGTACAGCAGATGAGCCGACGGCGAACGTGGGTCGAGATCACCATCGTGCTGCTGCTCTCACTGGGTGCCAGCGCGCTGTACTCGATCCTCCAGATCATCGACGACCTGTCGCAGACGACCCCGCTCGGCGAGCAGTCCACGGCGCTCAACACGTCGTCGACGACAGTGCAGTACGTCGACCTGGCCCGGCAGCTGCTCGGCATCGCGGTGGACCTGGCACCGGTCGCGCTCGTCTGCTTCCTGCTGTGGAGCATGTCCCGCCCGCACCTGTCCCGGCTCGGCATCGACCGGTTCCGGGTGAAGCCCGACCTGGGCGGTCCGGCGCTCATCGCGCTGTGCATCGGGATCCCGGGGCTCGCCCTGTACTTCGCCGGGCGTGCGCTCGGCATCACGGTGAACGTGGACCCCGCTGCCCTGAACTCGTACTGGTGGACGGTGCCGGTCCTGCTGCTCTCCGCGATCCGCTCCGGCCTGCAGGAGGAGGTCATCGTGATCGGGTACCTCTACGCCCGGCTCGGCGACCTGGGCTGGGGGCGGTGGCAGGTGATCCTGTCGACGGCACTGCTGCGCGGGAGCTACCACCTGTACCAGGGCTTCGGCGCGTTCGTCGGCAACGCCGTGATGGGCATCGTGTTCGGCTGGATCTACACGAAGTGGGGCCGCCTGATGCCCTTGATCATCACGCACTGCCTGCTCGACGCCGCGGTGTTCGTCGGGTACCCCTGGGTCGCGAGCGCGTTCCCCCGGTTGTTCTCGTAGCGTGAGCACATGAGCATCCCCGAGGTCGGCGAGTCCGCGCCGACGTTCACCCTGCCGGGCATGATCGTCCGCGACGGGGTCCGCACCGACGACGAGTACGACCTGTCGTCGGAGATCGGCCGGACCGTGGTGCTCGCCTTCTACCCCGGCGACGCGACGGCCGTCTGCACCGCGCAGCTGTGCAGCTACCAGGCGGAGCTCGACGAGTTCGACGAACTGGGCGCCGTGGTGTGGGGCATCAGCCCGCAGGCCCTCGACTCGCACGAGACGTTCGCGCGCGGCTCCTCGCTCACGTTCCCCCTGCTGAGCGACACGGCCGGCTCGGTGATCCGCGACCACGGCGTGCGTGCGCCGGGGATCGGACTTCGCCGATCGGTGTTCGTGATCGGCCCCGACGGCATCGTGCGGTGGCGGCACGTCGGGCTGGTCGGTCTGCGGTTCCCGAAGGCCGAGACCATCCGAGAACAGATCGAACTGCTGGTCTCGTAACCGGATCCCGCGGATCCCGCGGATCCGACGGTTCCCGCCGTTCCCGGCGTGGGGAATCTCGGAATCCGTCGCCATGGGGTATTGACACCCGAACTGGGGGCGACGACCATTGTCGGCACGAGAGGTCCACGCAGGATCTGCCTCCCCGGGGAATCGGGTCGTCCGGAGATACGCGCTGGTGTGTCACACCCGCTCCCCGGGCGTCTCCGGGGAGGCATCTCGTAACCTCGTCCGGTGCACACCACCATCGTCGCCCCGGGTCTCCGTCGTCTCGCCATCGTCCTCTGGGTCGTCGCGGTGGCGCTCGTCCCCCTGGCACTGCTCGGTGGCAGCAACCCGTGGCTCGTCCCGGTCCCGAGCATCTGCATCGCGTTCGTGGCGTGGGCCGCGCTCTGGCGGCCGCGCATCGAGCTGACGCCCGAGCACCTGCGGATCGTGGACGTCCGCCGCACCAGCACCTACACGTGGTCGCGCGTCACCGAGGTGCGCACGAAGTACGGCATCGAGGTCGTCACGAGTGAGGGCGTCCGCCGCGTCTGGATCGCGACGCGCCCGACCGCGCGGCTCACCGCCCAGGTCCAGGGCCGACCGGGAGGCCCGGATCACCTCGACGTCGACGCTGCGGCCGCGCGGATGCTGGCCCTCGTACCCGCCCCGGCCCCGCAGGACGGCCCGCCGCCCGCGACCGTGACGGCGGCGCCGATCGCCCACCGGGTGCACGGCTGGACGGTCCTGGCGTTCGTCGTGCTCGGGATCGCGGCGTCGCTGGCGGCGGCCCGGCTGTAGCGTCCGGGCGTCCACGCCCCCGCCGACGCAGAACGACACCCCCGACGTCGTGCGACGTCGGGGGTGTCGTTGCGGGTCGTGCGACCGCGGGACTACTTGGTGTAGCCCACGTCCTGCCACTTGACCGAGTACTGCTGGAACTGCGCGGGCCCGTAGTTCACGAGGTCCTTGCGCACACCCCAGGCGTACGGCTCGGCGAACAGCGGGATGGTGCCGGCGACGGCGACGATCTTCTTGTCGATCGCCTGTGCGTCCTTGATGCGGGCGTCGGCGTCGAGCTCGGCGTTCGCCTTGTCCCATGCCGCGCCGAGCGAGTCGTCCGTCACGCCGGTGTAGTTCTGGCCGGCGTCGGCGGGGTAGTAGATCGACTTGAGCGACGAGATCGGGAACGGCGTGCCCTGCCACGCGAAGTACGTGGCGTCGAAGTCACGGCCGTCGGTGGTGATGTACTTCGTGAAGAAGTCGTCCGAGGGGACGGTGTCGATCGTGACCTTGAAGCCGGCGAGCTTCGTCTGCTGCTGCACGAGCTGCGCGACGTTCGCCGAGTTCGGGTTGTCCGACGGGATCACGAAGCGGACGTCGAGTTCCTTGCCGCCCTTGGTCGCGTAGCCGTCCGAACCGACCTTCCAGCCGGCGTCCTCGAGCTTCGACTTCGCCTTGTCGGTGCTGTAGCCGTAGACCGACGAGACGTCGTCCTTGTACCCCTCCTGACCGGGCAGGTACGTCAGGTTGTTGAGCACGTCACCCGGGCTCTTCACCGGCGACAGGATCGCCTGGGCGAGGACCTTGCGGTTGATGGCCTGGGCGAACGCCTGGCGCACGTCCTGGTCCTTGAAGACGTCCGAGGTGCCGTTCAGCGTGATCTGCCGCTGCGTGGTGCCGAGCGAGCGCTCGATCTTCGAGTCGGAGCGGGAGTTCGCCGTCTTGAGGTTGTCGGCGCTGCCGTTCAGGTTGAACGCGTCGAGTTCCTTGTTGCCGTACGCCTGCGCGACACCGTCACGCGAGACCGTCTTGAAGACGATGGTGTCGAGCTTGCCCGGGTCGCCCCACCACTTCGAGTTCTTCTCGAACGTGAGGACGCCGCCGTTGGCGTCGAAGGACTTCACGATGTACGGGCCACCGGAGACGTAGGTCTTGCCGTCAGCGGCGTACGGGCCCTTGGCCCAGGCGGTGTTGAAGTGCTCGGGGGTGTCGACGGCCCAGTACGGGTAGATGGAGCCCAGGACGCTCGCCCAGTCGGCGTTCGTCTTCGAGAACGTCATGATGACGTCGCGCTCGTCCGAGCCCTGCTTGACCGAGTCGACGTCCTCCCACACGTTGGTGGCGAGGGGCGCGAAGGCCTTGTTCGTGCCGTTCAGCGCCTTCCAGTTGGCGATGACGTCCTTCGCGCTGATCGGGGTGCCGTCAGACCACACGGCCTTCGGGTTGATCTTGATCTCGACGGTCTGGGGTGAGTCCTTGGTCAGCTCGACCGAGGTCGCGAAGTCCTTGTTCACCTCCCACTCGCCGTTCTCCTTGAACTGGATGAAGCCCGGCAGGTACGCACCGGAGATCGTCTGGTCGTCGACGGTTCCGGAGTCGAGGTTGTTGATCTGGAAGTTCGCCGGAGCGGTGTCGATCGGCAGGGTGATCGACCCGCCGTCCTTGACGTCCGCGCGGTCCGCGACGGTCCAGCCGGTCGACTTCAGCGACGACTCGGCGACCGCGGAGCTGCTGTTGCCCGCCTGTCCACCGCCGGAGCAGCCGGCCAGCACGACGGCCGCAGCCGCAGCGGTGGCCAGCACGGCGATGCCCTTGATCCTCTTTCGCATGGCGAGGATTCCCTTTCGTTGTGGTTCGCGCAGTTCGCGCTGGAACGCGGCGACCCCCGCCGCCACGCCTGTTGGTTGAGAACCCTAGTCACATCCGAAGGCTCCACAAGGGTTGATGTGGGGAATCGAAACATGCTCGTAACGAATGTTGCATAGCGTCACAACGGAAGTCCCACCCCTCCGTCGCGAGCGGCTAACCTGTCGCCACCGACAACGCCGTCCGGACGGACGGCCGCACCCCACGAGGTCCCAGTACATGCTTGCCTTCATCGCAAAGCGGATCGTCAACTACATCGTCCTGACGATCGTCGCGACGACCCTCGGTTACATCCTCGCCAGCAGCACGCTCAACCCGGCTGCCCGGTTCCTGGGCCGCAACCCGGCCGTGCCGCAGGGCACGATCGACGCGTCCCTGCGGAAGCTCGGTGCCGATCCGGACACCCCGCTCATCGTCCGGACGTGGACCTGGTGGTCGAACCTCGTCACGCACGGGTCGCTCGGCATGAGCACCCGCGGCACCGAGGTCACGGCCGACATCGTCGCCCGCTCCGGCACGAGCCTGCGCTTGCTGGTCATCGGCACCCTGCTCGGCGCGATCCTCGGGGTGCTGCTCGGTGTCTGGAACGCCGTCCGCCAGTACCGCACGTCGGACCAGGTCTCGACGTACCTGTCGTTCGCGGTGCTCGCGACCCCGACCTTCGTCATCGCGGTCGTCCTGATGATCCTGGCGACGGCGATGAACCAGGGGCTCGGCACCCAGGTGATCCGGTTCACGGGTGAGTACACGCCGGGGGTGAACGGGTTCTTCCCGGTGCTCGGCGACCGACTGATCCACCTGTTGTTACCCACGATCTCGCTGACCATCGGCGCCGTCGCCACGTACTCGCGGTACCAGCGCTCCGCGATGCTCGACGTGCTGTCGAACGACTTCATCCGCACCGCGCGGTCGAAGGGCCGGACGCGTGGATCGGCCATCATGCGCCACGGCGTCCGCGTCGCCCTCATCCCGATGTCGACGTTCTTCGCGTACTCGTTCGGGCTGATCCTGACCGGCGCGAGCATCACCGAGCTGGTCTTCAGCTGGCACGGCATGGGCGAGTACTTCGTCCAGGGCATCACCAACAACGACATCAACGCGGCCTCGGGCACGATCCTCTTCACGGCGATCCTCGTGCTCATCGCAGGAACCCTCGCGGACCTGCTCTACGCCGCGCTCGACCCGCGAGTGAGGGTGTGACCCGTGTCTGTTCTCGACCCCACGACCACGACCACCGCCGGCGACCCCGGTGACGGCAACGCCGGCACCCCGGCGCACGTCATCGAGGTCAAGGGCGGCCGCACGCCGCTCTGGCGCAAGGTGTTCGGCACCTGGCGTGCCCGCATCGGTGGCGGCGCCCTGCTGCTCATCCTGCTGTGGGCCTTCGTCGGCCCGCACCTGTACCACTGGAACGCCGTCGACTCCGACGGTCTGGCGTTCGGCATGCCGCCGAGCGCCGCGCACTGGTTCGGCACGAACGACATCGGCCAGGACATCTACGCGCAGACGCTCGTCGGCCTGCAGAAGTCGCTGCTCATCGGCCTCATCGCCGGTCCGGCCGCCACGCTGATCGCCGGCATCGTCGGTGCGATCGCCGGCTACTTCGGCGGCACCGTGGACCGCGTGCTCGTGTGGGTCATCGACCTGCTGCTCGTGATCCCGTCGTTCTACGCGCTCGTGCTCCTCAGCCCGGTGTTCAAGAACCTGACGTGGGTGGCGCTCATCGTCGGCCTCGCGGTGTTCAGCTGGATGGTGATGGCCCGCGTGATCCGCGGCCAGACGATGTCCCTGCGCGAACGCGACTACGTCAAGGCCGCCCGCTTCATGGGCGTCCCGGCGTTCACGATCATCCGACGGCACATCCTGCCGAACGTGGCGTCCCTGCTCATCATCGACGCGACGCTCGGCGTCGGGGCCGCGATCCTGGCGGAGAGCTCGCTGAGCTTCTTCGGCTTCGGCATCCAGATCCCCGACGTCTCGCTCGGCACCCTGCTCGCCGCCGGCAGCCAGTCCGCCGTCACCCGCCCGTGGCTGTTCGTCCTGCCCGCCGCGACCCTCGTCGCGACCGTGCTCTCGACCAGCCTGCTCGGCGACGCCCTGCGCGACGCCATCGACCCCACCTCCGGAGCCAACCGTGACTGAGCCGCTGCTGACCGTGTCCGACCTGTCGGTCACGTTCAACCCGAAGACCAAGCCCGTCTACGCCGTCCGCGGGGTCGACTACACGGTGGCCCCCGGCGAGTTCCTCGGGATCGTCGGCGAGTCCGGCTCCGGCAAGTCGGTGTCCTCGATGGCCGTGATGGGTCTGCTCCCGTCGTCCGCCCACGTCGAGGGCAGCATCCGCTTCGACGGCCAAGAGCTCTTGGGCAAGAACGACCGCGAGATGTCCCGCCTGCGCGGCGGCGACATCGCGATGGTGTTCCAGGACCCGCTGTCCGCTCTGACGCCCGTGTACACGATCGGCCAGCAGATCATCGAGGGGCTGCGACTGCACGACCGCTCCCTCACCCAGCACGCCGCCCGCACCCGCGCCGAGGAACTGCTGCGCGTCGTCGGCATCCCGAACCCCGCTCGGCGCCTCGACGCGTTCCCGCACGAGTTCTCCGGCGGCATGCGGCAGCGCGCGATGATCGCCATCGCCATCGCGAACGACCCGAAGCTGATCATCGCCGACGAGCCGACCACCGCGCTCGACGTCACGATCCAGGCGCAGATCCTCGACGTGCTGCAGACGGCGAAGGACATGACCGGTGCCGCCGTGGTCCTGATCACGCACGACCTCGGTGTCGTCGCCGGCAACGCGGACCGCGTCGCCGTGATGTACGCGGGCCGCATCGTCGAGACGGCTCCGGTCGAGCCGCTGTTCCGCGAACCCGTCATGCCGTACACGATCGGGCTCCTCCGCTCGATGCCGAACATGACCGCGGCCCGCACCGAACGGCTCGTCCCGCTCGAGGGCCGCCCGCCCCTGCTCACGCAGAAGCCGACCGGCTGCCCGTTCGCCGACCGCTGCCCGGCGGTCATCGACGCCTGCCGCGACGGCGAACCCGCGCTGGTCGAGCCGACCGTCCCGCAGAGCGGCGACAACCCGGTCCTGACCGGGACCGTCCCGACGATCGGCAACGGCACGCTGCTCGACGACCACACCGCCGCGTGCATCCGTCGCGACGAGATCGCCGCGGGCACCCTCGAACGGTCGGAGATCTTCCCCCGCCCCGAGGACATCCCCGAGGCGGCGGTCGACCACGGCGACGACGTCGTGCTCGAGCTCACCGACGTCGTCAAGACGTTCCCGCTCACCAAGGGCGCGCTCTTCCGCCGGCAGATCGGCGAGGTGCACGCGGTCGACGGCATCTCCCTGACGCTGAAGCGCGGGCAGGTGCTCGGGCTGGTCGGTGAGTCCGGTTGCGGCAAGACCACCACGATCATGGAGATCCTCGAGCTCGCCGGCGCCCAGCAGGGCACCATCCGGGTGAACGGCGTCGACACCGCGTCGCTGTCGAAGAAGGACCGCCTGGCGATCCGCCGCGACATCCAGGTCGTGTTCCAGGACCCGATGGCGTCGATCGACCCCCGGCTCGACATCGGTTCGGTGATCGGTGAACCGCTGACGGTGCACGGCGTCGCGAAGGACGAGATCCGCCGGCGGGTCCGCGAGGTCCTCGAGCTCGTCGGGCTCGAGCCGAGCTACATCGACCGGTACCCGCACGAGTTCTCCGGTGGCCAGCGGCAGCGCATCGGCATCGCCCGCGCGCTCATCGTCGAGCCGAAGATCCTCGTGCTCGACGAGCCCGTCTCGGCGCTCGACGTCTCGGTGCAGGCCGGCGTGATCAACCTGCTCGAGGACCTGAAGCACCGCCTCGGCCTGTCGTACCTGTTCGTCGCCCACGACCTGTCCGTCGTGCGGCACATCGCCGACGACGTCGCGGTCATGTACCTCGGCCGCATCGTCGAGTACGGCGACGGCGACAAGGTGTTCTCCGACCCGCAGCACCCGTACACGCGGGCCCTGCTGTCGGCCGTGCCGGTGCCGGACCCGTCCGCCGAGGCCGCCCGCGGGCGGATCCTGCTCGACGGCGACCTGCCCTCGCCCACGGAGCGCATCGACGGCTGCCGGTTCCGCACCCGCTGCCCGCTCTACCAGCTCCTCGACGAGGGCCGGCAGGAGCAGTGCCGTACCGTCGACCCACGCCTGCAGGACGTGCACGGCCGTGGTGTCGCGTGCATCCAGACCGACCAGGAGCACCTGCTCACCGAGCGGGTCGGCGCGGTCGTCTGACGACGCGGGTCACGTTCACCGCTCCACATCGTGAGCAGGAATGGTCGGGTCCTGTTCGCGGACCCGACCATCTCTGCTCACCAAGCGCGGCAGTTGACCTGACCAGCAGACGGACGGGAGGCCCGGCGCACGTCGTGCACCGGGCCTCCCGTCCGTCTCGTGGTCGCGATCGCGAGCCGCGTCAGCCGCCCAGCGTCAGGCTCAGCAGCGAGACCACGAGGAGCGCCAGCGCGACCGCACCGACGATCACGGCGGGGCGGTCCCAGCCGCGCACGGCGTCGCCGTCACCGGCGACGGCACGCTGCTCAGCCCAGCGGTCGAGCAGCACGGTCATCTCGTCCGGCTGGCGCAGCACGGCACGCTCGCCGCGCCGGGCCGGCTTCGGCCGGGGCAGCGACGGGCCGCCCCAGCACTGCACGCGACGGCCCGCGACCGTCTCGATGACGATCTGCCAGCGGAGCTTGACGTCGGCGACCGCGTGCCACGGCACCACGGTGCGGCGGAGCGGGTTGACGACGGTGACGGCCGTGTCGTCGATGCGGATGCACGGGCGGTACGTGAGCACCCACAGGACCCAGACGAGCACGGCGATCGGTCCGACGGCGTCGAGCACCACGATCCAGCTGCCGCGCACGGCCGCGTCGACCAGCAGGAAGAGGCCCAGGACGGCGACGAGGCCGGCCGCCACGGCGCCTCCGCGACCAGCGCGGAGGACGACGGGCCGTCCGGCCTCGTTCGTGTCCAGCAGGATCAGCGTCCGAACTCGAACCCGGCGCCGGGGATGGCGGCCAGGAGGTCCTTCGTGTACTGCTCCTTCGGGGCGGCGAAGACCTCGTCGGTCGTCGCCTTCTCGACGATCTTGCCCTGGCGCATGACGCACACGTTGTCCGCGACCAGGCGGACGACCGCCAGGTCGTGCGTGATGAACAGGTAGGTCAGGCCGAGTTCGGTCTGCAGCTCCGTCAGCAGGTCGAGGATCTGCCCCTGCACGAGCACGTCGAGCGCGGAGACGGCCTCGTCGAGGACGATGACCTCCGGCTTGAGTGCGAGCGCGCGAGCGACGGCGATGCGCTGCCGCTGCCCACCCGAGAGCTCGTTCGGGTAGCGGTTGACCATCGACTTCGGCAGCGCGACCTGGTCGAGCAGCTCGAGCACGCGGGCCCGACGCGACGCCTTGTCGCCCACCTTGTGCGTGGCGAGCGGCTCGGCGATCGTGTTCCCGACGTTGTACATCGGGTCCAGCGAGCCGTACGGGTCCTGGAACACCGGCTGCACGCGGCGGCGGAAGTCGAAGAGGTCCTTGCCCTTCAGGGCGCCGATGTCGATGCCGTCGAACTGCACGGTGCCGCTCGAGATGCTCTCGAGCTGCAGCACCAGCTTGGCGACGGTCGACTTGCCCGAGCCGGACTCGCCGACGAGCGCCGTGGTGGTGCCCTTCGGGATCGCGAACGACACGTCGTCGACGGCCTTGAGCTCGCGGGTGGCGAGGCTCTTGCCGCGCAGCTTGTAGATCTTCTCGAGGTTCTTCACCACGATGAGGTCCTCGGCCGGACGGTGCTCGCGCTCCTGCGCCCGGGCGATGAGCTCGGCGTCGTCGCTGCCGGCGTCGGCGATCTCGATGCGCTCGTGCTGCACCTTCGACTGGATGCGGCGGCTCGCGAGCGAGGGCGCCGCAGCGACCAGACGCTGCGTGTACGGGTGCTGCGGGTTGGCCAGGATCTCCTTCGAGGGACCGGCCTCGACGACCTGGCCCTTGTACATCACGACGAGCTTCTCGGCGCGCTCGGCGGCGAGTCCGAGGTCGTGCGTGATGAACAGCACCGAGGTGCCGAAGTCGCGGGTCAGGCTCTCGAGGTGGTCGAGGATGACGCGCTGGACCGTGACGTCGAGCGCGCTCGTCGGCTCGTCGGCGATGAGCAGCTGCGGGCGGCTCGACAGACCGATGCCGATGAGCACGCGCTGGCGCATACCACCGGAGAACTCGTGCGGGTACTGCTTGAGGCGGGTCGAGGCATCGCCGAGGCCGGCTTCCTTCAGGACCTCGATCGCGCGGTCACGGACGGCCTTCTTGCCGGTCGCCATGCCGTTCGCACGGATCGCCTCCTCGACCTGGAAACCGATCGACCACAGCGGGTTGAGGTTCGACATCGGGTCCTGCGGGACGTAGCCGATCTCCTTCCCGCGGATCTCGGACATCTCCTTGTCGCTCAGCCCGACGAGCTCGCGCCCGTTGAACTTGATCGACCCGCCGGTGACCTGGCCGGTGCCGGGCAGCAGCTTGATGATCGCCTGGGCGCTCGTCGACTTGCCGGAACCGGACTCGCCGACGATGGCCAGACGCTCGCCCTGCTCGAGGGTGAGGTCGACACTGCGCACGGCCTGCACGAGACCGGACTGCGTCTTGAAGCCGACCTGCAGGTCGCGGATCTCGAGCAGCGGAGCACCGTCGGCGTTGGTGCGTCGGCCGGTGGGGTTGGTCAGCGTCTCGCTCATCGGCGGGCCCTCGCCTTCGGGTCGAGCGCGTCGCGCACCACGTCACCGAGGAGCAGGAACGCGAGCACGGTGATGGACAGCGCGGCCGACGGCCAGAAGATCGTCGACGGGTTGGTGCGGATCGACGTCTGCGCCGTGCCGATGTCGAGACCCCAGCTGAGGGCCGACGGCGGCAGTCCGATGCCGAGGAACGACAGGGTCGCCTCGGCCACGATGAACGTGCCGAGCGACACGGTCGCGACCACGATGACCGGAGCCAGCGAGTTCGGGATGACGTGGCGCACGAGCGTCTTGAACCGGCTGACGCCGAGGGCCGCCGACGCCATGACGTAGTCGGCCTGCTTGGCGCTCAGGACGGCACCACGCATGATGCGGGCGATCTGCGGCCACGCGAAGGCCGACAGCACGAGCGCGACGGTGATCGCGTTCCGCGCGGGGATGACCGACATGATCACGATCGCACCGAGGACGGTGGGGATCGAGAAGAAGATGTCACCGATGCGGGACACGATCGTGTCGAGCCAGCCGCCGTAGAACCCGGCCAGCGCACCGATCACGATGCCGACGATGGACACCAAGACCGTCGCGACGATGCCGACGATGAGCGAGTTCTGGGCGCCCCAGATCACGCGGGCGTAGACGTCGGAGCCCTGACGCGTGAAGCCGAGGATGTGCCCGGCCTCGGGCCCGCCGTCGCTGTTGTCGAGGTTCGACGCACGCGGGTCGACGTGGGCGAAGAGCCCGGGGAAGACCGCGACGACGATGATCAGCAGGATCAGGATCGAGGAGATCCAGAACGTCGGACGGGTCCGCATGGACTCCCAGGCGTCGGTCCACAGGGAACGGGTCTTCTCGTCCTCGTTGACCTGGTCGATCGCCTGCAGGGGCGTTTCCTCCAGCGGGGCGACGAAGTGCGTCGCCGAGCGGGGTGCGGCGTTACTTGGCATAGCGGATCCTCGGGTCCAGGACGGCGTAGAGCAGGTCCACCAGGAGGTTGGCGAGCATGAAGATGATGACCATCACGGCGACGAAGGAGACCACCGTCGGGCCCTCGCCGAGCTTGACGGCGCGGAAGACCGTGCCGCCGACACCGTTGATGTTGAAGATGCCCTCGGTGACGATCGCGCCGACCATCAGGTTGCCGATGTCGACACCCAGGTAGGTCACCACGGGGATGAGCGAGTTCCGGAAGATGTGCACGCCGACCACACGACGACGGGGCAGGCCCTTCGCGGTGGCGGTGCGCACGAAGTCCGCCGTGGTGTTCTCGGCCACGCTCGCACGGGTGAGCCGCACGATGTAGGCGAACGACACGGACGCCAGCACGATCGCCGGCAGGATCAGTTCGTCCCAGGGCGCTTGCCCGGACACCGTGACCCGGAACAACCCGAGCTTGATGCCGAACACGTACTGCAGCACGAACCCGACGACGAAGGTCGGCACCGAGATGAGCAGGAGCGAGACGACGAGCGCTGTGGCGTCGAACAGCTTGCCCTTGCGCAGACCCGCGACGACACCGACGACGATGCCGGCGACGGCCTCGAACACGAGCGCGAGGATCGCGAGACGAGCGGTGATCGGGAACGCCGAGGCGAGCTGCTGGCTGACCGGCAGACCGGAGTAGGTCACACCGAGGTCGCCGCGGAACACGCCGCCGATCCAGAGCAGGTACTGGACGATGAACGGCTTGTCCAGGTTGTACTGCTGGCGCAGGGTCTCGATGACCTGCGGCGACGGCTGGCGGTCGCCGAACAGCGCTGCGATGGGGTCGCCGGGCAGCGAGAACACCATGAAGTAGATGAGGAACGTGGCCCCGAAGAACACGGGGATGAGTTGCAGGAGGCGCTTTCCGAGGTACCAGAGCATCAGATCCCTGCCCGGTCCGGAGCGATGTCGATCAGGTTCATTGTGGTGAGGGGTGGACGTTCCGAGGGTCGGCACGGATGTCCGGTTCGGGCGGCGGCGCCCGATGTGGTGGGGGAAGGTGTTGCCGCCGAGGTACGGGGGTTCGGGGACCGTTGCGGTCCCCGAACCCCCGTCCGGTGGTCGCGAGGCAGGATACCTGCCCACGCGGTGCTCTCGAGGAGAGCGGTGTTACTTCGTGACCTCGATGTCGTAGTACAGCGGCACCGAGTTCCAACCGAACTTCACGTTGGACACGTTGTCGGCGTTCCAGACACCAGTGACGTTCGAGTACCAGAGCGGGATCTCCGGGAGGTCCTTGAACAGGAGCTCCTGGGCCTGGTCGAAGGCCTTGTTGCCCTCTTCGACCGTGGCGGCCGAACGGCCCTCGGCGAGCAGCTCGTTGTACTCCTTGGAGTCGTACCGCGAGTAGTTGTTCGACGAGCCCTCACCCATGGTCGGGCCGAGGAAGTTGTACAGCGACGGGTAGTCGGCCTGCCAACCGGTGCGGCTGCCGCCCGTGAGCTTGTCGTTCGTCTGGAGGTCGAGGGCCTCCTGGAACGTCGGGATCGCGTTGCCCTCGGCCTTGATGCCGAGCGTGTTCGAGATCGAGTTCGTGACCGCGGTCACCCACGCCTCGTGCCCACCGTCGGCGTTGTACGTGATGGTGAGGGTGTCGTCGTACTTCGAGATCTTGTCGGCCTCGGCCCACAGCTTCTTGGCCTCGGACTCGTTGTAGTCCAGGACGTCGGAGCCGTCGAGGTCGTCGTTCCAGCCCGCGATGACCGGCGACGTGAAGTCCTTCGCCGGGGTGCGCGTGCCGTCGAAGATCTTGTCGGTGATCTGCTTGCGGTTGATGGCCATCGAGACGGCCTCACGACGCAGCGTGCCTTCCTCGCCCTTCCAGTGGTCGAGGTAGTACGGCAGGTAGATCGCCTGGAAGATGGCGGCCGGCTGGTTGACGTTCGAGTCCGGGAAGTCCGACTTGTACGTCTTGAAGGCGCTGTCCGGCACGGCGTCGAGGACGTCGAGGTTGCCGCCCTGAGCGTCGGAGTACGCGGTGTCCTGCGAGGCGTAGAACGTGATCGTCAGACCACCGTTCTTCGGCTTGCGCTTGCCCTCGTAGTCCTTGTTGGTGACGAGCTTGATGGACTGGTTGTGCGTCCAGGCCTTCTTGCCGTCGAGCTTGTACGGACCGTTGCCGATCGGGTTCTCACCGAACGCCTTGGTGTCGTCGTAGAACGAGGACGGCAGCGGCACGAACGCCGAGTAGCCGAGCGACAGCGGGAAGTCCGACTGGGCCGACTTCAGCGTGACGGTGAACTCGTCGTCGTCGACGACCTTGAGGCCCGTGAGCTCCGAGTCCTTGTCGGCGTCGTAGCCCTCGATGTTCTCGAAGAAGTAGCTGGCGCCCTGGGCGTTCGACTTCTGCGCGGCCCAGTTCCAGGCCTTGGTGAAGGACTCTGCGGTGACCTTCTCGCCGTTCGTGAACGTGTAGTTCGTGTTCAGCTTGACGTCGAAGGTCTTCGAGTCATCGGTGTCGATGCTCTTCGCGACCTCGTTGACGGACTTGCCGTCGGCGTCGTAGGACACGAGGCCCTCGAAGAGCGAGTCGATGATCTTGCCGCCACCGGTCTCGGTGGTGTTCGACGGGATCAGCGGGTTCTGCGGCTCGCTGCCGTTGGTCGTGACGATGCCCGAGGCGTTGGACGAGCCCGAGCCACCCCCACTGTTGCTGTTGCTGGAGCAGGCGGTCAGGGCGAGTGCTGTGGCCCCGAGCACGGCGAGGGCTGCAAGCCCGGCGCGCTTCTTGATCAAGGTTCCTCCTGGTGCATGGGACGCGCAAGGGCACAGCGGTGTCACCCGGGCGCGTTTGACATCTGCACTGTAGGCAAGGTGGACAGCAGCCTCCAAACCCTGGAGCGAACGGTTACAAGCCGGTAACCAACTTGCACGATCCTTGCGAGAAGATGCAAGATTCGCGCGCTTGCTGAACGCCCTCGCGCTTTTGTTGCATCTGCATGAAATTCGTTGCACTGCGACACAGTTCTGTGCAAGGAAGACCTGTTCCGAGGCCGCCTCAGGACCCGGGCATCGGCGCCGCACCAGCCGTACCGTGAACACGTGCTCGCGAACGACATCTCCCATCTCCACGTCCCCTCCTCCCCCACCGTCAGCGGTGATCCCGGGGACGGCGGAGCGGCCTTCGTCGCCGTCTCGCGTCCGGACCTCGAGCAGGACGCGTACCGCAGCACCATCGAGCGCGTGACCACCGAGGGCGCGGTCCGCTGGACGTCCGGCGACCGCGACTCCTCGCCGGCCCTGTCCCCCGACGGTCGTGCCCTCGCCTTCCTCCGGTCCGTCCAGGACGACCACGGCGTCGCCCACCCACAGCTCGCCGTGGCACCGGTGCACGGCGGCGAGGCCCGCGTGGTCACCGCCCTGCCGCTCGGCGCCGGCACCCCGGTCTGGTCGCCCGACTCGACACGCGTCGCCGTGACCGCACGGTTCCCTGAACCCGGGCGCTACGGCTCCGCAGTCCCCGGCGGCGACCGTCGCCCGGCAGCGGCCGCCGAGGCGCCGCGGCTCGTGTCGCGGCTCGACTTCCACGTCGACGGCACGGGGTACCTGCTCGACAAGCCGCAGCAGCTCGTGGTCGTCGACGTCACCGACCCCGGTGCCGCCCCGGTGGACACCCCGCTGACCAGTGCCCCCTGCTCCGTCTCGGCACCGGCCTGGTACCCGGACGGCGGCGCGCTCCTCGTCGTCGCCCCCCGCGACCTCGGTGAACGCGAGACCCACGACGACGACCTGTACCGCGTCGACGCATCCGACGGCACGATGACGCTGGCGGTCCGGACCGAGGGCTCGGTCAGCTCGATCGCGATCGCCCCGGACCGTACCGTCCACTACGTCGGGGCGTCGCACCGCGACGGGCGACTGGTCGGCGAACCCGAAGGGCTGTGGGTCGCGGCCCACGACTCCGAACCGGTCCGACTGACCGCCCGCGAGACGGTCGACGTCTCCGGGACGCCGGCGTTCCACCGCGACGACGTCCTCGTGCAGGTGCTCGACCGCGGCACCGTCACCGTCCGTCGTGTCCCCGCCGGCACGACGGCTCCGCTCCGGCTGGACCAGCTGGGGGTCGTCCTCGGCGGCCGCCTGGTCGTCTCGGGCTTCGACGTCGACGGGGACGTCCTGGTCGCCACGGCTGCCACGACGGACTCGCCCGGCGAGGTGCACGTGGTCGACCTGACCGCGTCCGACGATGCCGTCCCCACGGTCCTCACCGACTACGCGGCCCCGCTCCGGTCCGGGGCATCGGCCCCCGGTGTCCGCCGCATCGAGGAGCTCACCGGCACCGCTCCGGACGGTACCCCGGTGCACGGCTGGGTCGTCCTGCCCGAGGGCGAGGGGCCGCACCCCGTCCTCCGGGTGGTGCACGGCGGACCGTTCGGCCAGGACACCTGGGCGTTCTTCGACGAGGCGCAGGTCTACGCCAGCGCCGGGTACGCCGTCGTCATCGGCAACCCGCGAGGATCCGGTGGCTACGGACTCGACCACGGCCGCGCGGTCATCGGGGCGATGGGCACCGTCGACGTCGACGACGTGCTCGCCCTGCTCGACGCAGCGCTCGAACGCCCCGACCTCGACGCGGCACGCGTCGGCATCATGGGCGGCTCGTACGGCGGGTTCATGACGAGCTGGGTCGCCGCGCACCACGGCGAGCGGTTCGTGGCCGCGTGGAGCGAGCGCGCCGTGAACGCGTGGGACTCGTTCGCGGGCAGCTCCGACATCGGTTGGTACTTCGCCGACGCGTACGTCGGTGCCGACCCCGAAGAGCAGCGTCGCCGGAGCCCGCTGACGTACGCCGCGCAGGTCACCATCCCGTTCATGGTCGCGCACTCGGAAGCGGACTGGCGCTGCCCGATCGAGCAGGGGCAGCGCCAGTTCGTGGCCCTCCGGCGCGCGGGGGTCGACGCGTCGTTCCTCGTGTTCCCCGGCGAGGGCCACGAGCTCTCCCGCTCCGGCACACCGTGGCACCGCGTGCAGCGGTTCGAGCACGTCCTCGCCTGGTGGGCGCAGCACCTGCCCGTCACGCCGGTGGACGCGGGTCGCTAGGCGAACGCCTCCACCGGCGGGCACGCGCACACCAGGTTGCGGTCGCCGTACGCCTGGTCGATCCGGCGCACCGGCGGCCAGTACTTGCGGCCGCTGATGCCCGGCAGCGGGTAGACGGCTTGTTCGCGGGTGTAGGCGTGCGACCACTCCCCCGAGATCACCGAGGACGCCGTGTGCGGGGCGTGCACGAGCGGGTTGTCGTCCGCCGGCCACTCCCCGCGCTCCACGGCCGAGGCCTCGGCACGGATGGCGAGCATCGCGTCGACGAACCGGTCGAGCTCCGCCAGGTCCTCGCTCTCGGTCGGCTCCACCATCAGGGTGCCGGCGACCGGGAACGACATGGTCGGCGCGTGGAAGCCGTAGTCGACCAGGCGCTTGGCGACGTCGTCGACGGTGATGCCGGTCGTGTCGCGCAACGGTCGCAGGTCGAGGATGCACTCGTGCGCCACGAGGCCGTCTTCGCCCGTGTAGAGCACCGGGAACGCGTCGCGCAGTCGGGCCGCGATGTAGTTCGCCCCGAGCACGGCTGCCTCGGTCGCACGGGTGAGGCCCTCGAGCCCCATCATCCGGACGTAGGTCCACGTGATGGGCAGGATGCTCGGGCTGCCGTACGGTGCCGCGCTGACCGGGCCGCCGGCGTGCGCCAGGCGGTCGTCGGCCTCGGCCGCGGCCGCGGTCGAACCGGGCCGTCGGTCGGCCTGCTGCGCGAACGGGTGCCCCGGCAGGTACGGCGCCAGGTGTGCCTTCGCCGCGACCGGACCGACACCGGGTCCGCCGCCGCCGTGCGGGATGCAGAAGGTCTTGTGCAGGTTGAGGTGCGACACATCGCCGCCGAAGTCGCCGAAACGGGCGTGGCCGAGCAGGGCGTTGAGGTTCGCGCCGTCGACGTAGACCTGGCCGCCGGCGTCGTGCACGGCGTCGCAGATCTCGCGGATGTCGTGCTCGTACACGCCGTGGGTCGACGGGTACGTGATCATCAGCGCCGCGAGGGTGTCGGCGTGCTGTTCCGTCTTCGCGCGGAGGTCGGCGAGGTCGACGTTGCCGTTCTCGTCGCAGGCGACCACGACGACCTTCATGCCGGCGAGCACCGCGGACGCGGCGTTCGTACCGTGGGCGCTCGACGGGATGAGGCAGACGGTGCGCTCGGTGTCGCCGTTCGCCAGGTGGTACCCGCGGATCGCGAGGAGTCCGGCGAGCTCACCCTGGCTGCCGGCGTTCGGCTGCAGGGACACGGTGTCGTACCCGGTGACCTCGGCCAGCCAGGACTCCAGGTCACCGATCATGTCGAGGTAGCCCTCGACGTCGCCACGCGGCGCGAACGGGTGGATGTTCGCGAACTCCGGCCACGTCACCGCGGCCATCTCGGTCGCCGCGTTGAGCTTCATCGTGCAGCTGCCGAGCGGGATCATGCCCCGGTCGAGCGCGTAGTCCTTGTCCGCCAGGTGCTTCAGGTACCGCATCATGCGGGTCTCGCTGCGGTGGGCGCTGAACACGGGGTGCGTCAGGTACTCGCTCTCGCGCAGCAGACCGGCCGGGAGGCCCGTGGCCGCGTCCCGCACGGCCGCCTCGGTCGCGGGGACGGTCACGTCCACCGCCCCGAACACGCCCGCCAGTCGGGTGACGTCGTCGGGCGTGGTCGTCTCGTCGACGGAGAGCTGGAACACGTCCTCGTCCACCTGCTGCAGCAGGAAGTCGGCGTCCTGCGCTGCGGCGACGACCGCCCCGGCGCGACCGGTGGCCCGCAGGGTGAGCGTGTCGAAGAACGCGTCGTGCGCGACCTCGAGCCCGGCGTCGCGGGCGACCGCGGCGAGCGCCGACGTCGTCCGGGCGACCCGGTTCGCGATGAAGCGCAGCCCCTCGGGCCCGTGGTAGACGGCGTACATCGAGGCCATCACGGCGAGCAGGACCTGCGCGGTGCAGATGTTGCTCGTCGCCTTCTCGCGGCGGATGTGCTGCTCGCGGGTCTGCAGGCTGAGGCGGTAGGCCATCGCACCGTCGGCGTCGAAGGACACCCCGACCAGGCGACCGGGCAGCTGGCGCTCGAGCCCGGCACGGACGGCGAGGTACCCGGCGTGCGGGCCGCCGAAGCCGAGCGGGACGCCGAAGCGCTGGCTCGTCCCCACGGCGACGTCGGCACCCAGATCACCGGGGCTGGCGAGCAGGGTCATGGCGAGCAGGTCGGCCGCGACGACGGCGATGCCGCCACCGGCGTGGACGCGCTCGATGATCGACGACGGGTCGACGATCCGGCCGGAGGCACCGGGGTACTGCACGATAACGCCGAAGGCGCCGTCGAGCTGCTCGTCGGTCGGCCCGGTGACGGGGTCGAACGCACGCAGCGTGATGCCGACGGCGTCGGCGCGGTGGTCGAGCAGCGCGCGGGTCTGCGGCAGCAGGTCGTCGTCGACCAGGAACGCGTCGCCCTTCACCTTGGAGGCGCGGCGGGCGAGGAGCATGCCCTCGACCACGGCGGTGCCCTCGTCGAGCATCGAGGCGCCGGCGGTGGCCATGCCCGTCAGGTCGGAGACCATCGTCTGGAAGTTGATGAGCGCCTCGAGCCGGCCCTGGGAGATCTCCGGCTGGTACGGCGTGTAGGCCGTGTACCAGCTCGGGTTCTCGAGCACGTTCCGCTGGATCACGGCGGGGGTGTGGGTGCCGTGGTACCCGAGCCCGATCATGGCGCGGCGGACGGTGTTGCGCCCGGCCTTGGCGCGGAGTTCGGCGAGCGCCTCGGTCTCGCCGACGGCGGCGGGGATCACCGAGTCGGTGACGGGTGCTGCGTGGATCGACTCCGGGATCGCGGCGCGGACCAGGGCGTCGAGCGACGGCCGGCCGACGGTGTCGAGCATCGTCTGCTGGTCGGCCGGGGTGGTGCCGATGTGGCGGTCGGCGAACGAAGTCTGCAGGTTCTGGAACTCCTGCTGGTCGTCGGGGCCGGTCATGCGATGGACGCCCGGTACGCGTCGTGGTCCATCAGGTCCTCGGGGAACGAGGTGCCGTCGACCTTGATCTTCACGAGCCAGCCGGTGCCGAACGGGTCCTGGTTGACCGTGTCGGGGGCGTCGACCACGGCGTCGTTGACCGCGACGACCTCGCCCTCGATCGGCGCGAAGAGCTCACCGACGCTCTTGGTGGACTCGATCTCGCCGATCTGCTCGCCCGCGGTGGTGGCGGTGCCGACAGCGGGGAGCTCGACGTAGACGACGTCACCGAGCTGCTCGGCGGCGTGGTCGGTGATGCCGACGGTGACGGTGTCGCCCTCGACGAGGAGCCACTCGTGGTCGGCGGTGTACTGGAGTGCGGTCTGGTCGCTCACGGGATCAGCCTTTCTGAGGACGGCGGTAGAAGGGGAACGCGGTGACGGTGCTGGGGATGGCCGTCCCGCGGACGTCGATGTGCAGGACTTGTCCCTCGGTGGCGAGCGCCGGGTCCACGAAGGCCATCGCGACGGGGTGGCCGAGCGTCGGCGAGAGGGCACCCGAGGTGACGGTGCCGACGACCGTGCCGTCGTGCACCACGTCGTAGCCGGCACGCGGGGCGCGGCGCCCCTCGGTGACGAGCCCGACGAGCACGCGGGCGTCGTCCGACGGCGCGACCCCGGCAGCGCCGACGAAGTCACCGCTCTTGGCGACCACGCGGCCGAGGCCTGCCTGGGCGGGACGCACGTCGGTGCCGAGCTCGTGCCCGTACAGGGGCATGCCGGCCTCGAGCCGCAGGGTGTCGCGCGCTGCGAGCCCGGCGGGGACGACACCGCGGTCGGCGCCGGCCTCGAGCAGCGCGTCCCAGATCGCCGGGGCGACCTCGGGTGCGCTGTACAGCTCGAAGCCGTCCTCGCCGGTGTACCCGGTGCGGGCGACGAGCACCTCGGAGCCGTCGAACACGGCGTGCAGGGCGCGGTAGTAGCCGAGGTCGTCGAGGGGGCTCTCCGGCTGCAGGCGGTCGGCGACGACGAGGGCGTCGAGCGTGCCGGCGGCCGCGGGGCCCTGGATCGCGACGAGTGCGGTGCTGTCCGAGTCGTCCGACACCGCGACGTCGAAGCCGTCGGTGCGCGCGGACAGCGCGGCGACGGCGACCTCGCGGTTCGAGGCGTTCGCGACGACGAGGAACACGTCGTCGTCGGTGCGGTACACGACGAGGTCGTCGAGGATCCCGCCGTCCTCGGCGAGCAGCAGGGAGTACTTCGCGCGGCCGAGTGGCATCGCACCGAACGACCCGGCGAGCGCGTGGTCGAGGAACACGACGGCGTCCGGACCGGTGACGCCGATCTCGGCCATGTGCGACAGGTCGAAGACCCCGGCCGACTGGCGCACCGCGTGGTGCTCGGCGAGGTCGGACGAGTAGCGCACGGGCATGCGGTACCCGGCGAAGTCGGTGAAGGTCGCACCGGCGGCTTCGTGCGCGGATTCGAGCGGGGACGAACGCAGTGGCGTCGGACTCATGGCGGAGTTCTCCTGGCATCAGCAGGGCCCGGCGACGATCGCCGGGTGGAACTCCCCCTCTGTCATGGGCCTGAGAGTTTCACCGCGGCCCGTGAGGTCCGGCGGCTTTCACCGTGGGCGAGACGACTGAGCGTCTGCTTTTCAGAGTGGCCTGTCCGCTGCGGTGTGGGACCTGAGAGATTGACGGGGGGATTGCTCCTTCGGTGCCGTGCGTGCGCCCGAGGGCACGTGCAGGGCGTCTCCCGCGACGGATGAGCGGCCGGTGTGTTCAGTTGTCCGCGCCGAGCATACCGAGACCGCGTTACGAACGTGTGTCGCGTACCGGCCTTCGACATCTCGTAGAATGCGGGGATGGCCGGACAGCGATCACGCCCCAGGGGGCAGCTCGAGCAAGCGGTGCTCGACGCGCTCCGCTCCGTGACCGACGGCCTCACCGCACGACAGGTGCTCGATGCCTTCCCGGAGCCCCGACCGGCGCTGACCACGGTGCTCACCGTCCTCGACCGGCTCGGCCGCAAGGGGCAGGTGGAGCGGCAGGAGCACGACGACGCCCCGCTGAGCTTCCGTGCCGTGCACAGTCGCGACGAACAGACCGCGTCCCTCATGTCGAGTGCGCTCGCCGCCTCGGCCGACCGTGAAGCAGCGTTGCTGCAGTTCACCGGCTCGCTCGCCTCCGACGACCTCGAGGCCCTGCGCCGCGCCCTCGACGCCCGCGCACGTTCCTGACCGGGGCCGCTCCGTGGTCGTCGCCGGCATCGCGCTCATCGTCCTCGCCCTGCTGGTGGTCGTGTTCGCCCCGAGGGTGCTCACCCGGTCCGCCTGGACCATCGACCGGCCGCGCACCGCCCTGGTGTGCTGGTCGCTCGCGGTGCTGCTCGGCGTCGTCGGGTTCGTCGCCGGCATTGCCCTCGTCGTGCTCGCCGACCGCCCGCTCACCGAGCTCCTCGGCGGTGACGGCTCCCCCACGCACGGCTTCAACGTCGGCGTCGCACTGCTCGCGGTCATCGCGTTCGTCGTCGCCGTCCGCGTCCGGCCCGGGCCCGAGCACGAGGCCGTCCGCCAGGCCATGCGCTCCGGCGTCGCGCCGCACCGCGAGATCGACGGCACCCCGGTGGCCGTCGTCGACGCGGACCACGCCCTGGCCTGCGCCGTGCCCGGGCGGAGCGGCGGTGTGCTGGTCAGCACCGGCTTGGCAGACCGGTTGCGGACGGACGAACTGGAGGCCGTGGTCGCCCACGAGCGCGCCCACCTGACCCAGCACCACGCGGCTGCGGTCGCGGTCGCCGAATCGATCGAACGTGCGGTCCCGTGGGTGCCCGGTGCGCGCGCCATGGCGCGCTCGACGCGCGTCCTCGTGGAGTTCGCCGCTGACGACGCCGCGGCCCGACGTGTCGGACGCGACGCCCTGCGCCGGGCCGTCCTGGTGGCGGACGGGAGCAGCGCGCTCGGGGCGATCCGCGCCTCCAGACTGTCCTGAGCGAGCACGTGTCGGAGGCGAGGCATATGGTGATCGAACCGTGAAGCCACTGACCGAAGCCGACATCCGATCCTCGTTCGTCAACGCCACCCCCGACGAGCTCGAGCAGTTGCCGATCCCCGGCCTGCACGAGATGCTCTGGGACGAGCGCGAGTTCCTGGGCTGGCGCGACCCGCAGGCCGCCCGCCGCGGGTACATCGTGTCCTGGATCGACGACCGCCCCGTGGGCATCATCGTCCGGTCCGCGGGCGGGTCCCTGCGCGCCGGGATCGCCGCGATGTGCTCGTTCTGCCACTCCCCGCAGCCGGCGACGCAGGTGCGGCTGTTCTCGGCACCCCGTGCGGGCGAGGCCGGGCGCAACGGCAACACCATCGGCACCTACATCTGCGAGGACCTCGGGTGCTCGATGCTCATCCGCACCGCTCCTCCGCACCTCAACCCGCCGGCGACGATCGCGATGCGCGGTGCCTCGCTGCTGCAGCGCGTGCAGAACTTCACCGCGGACATCATGAAGTCGGCGTGAGCCGCTTCGGCACCGCCCGCTGGGCCGTGGTCGAGGAACTCGGCGACGGCCGCTGGCGCCTCACGCTGCGCGACGAGGCCGACGACGAACTCGGTGCGTTCGGCCTCGGGGTCGAGGGGCCGTGGGACCCGGACGTCGAACCCCACGTCGGGTTCGTGCTCGTGCAGCTCGGGCTGACCCTGCGGGGTGCACGGCCGTGGCACGTCGACGAGCTCGGCGACCACCGGGCGCCGGTCCTCGCGCTCGGCTGAGCGGAGCGCTTCCTGCCGGGCGTCGTTCAGTCGGCTTCGCTCAGTCGGCTTCGACGAAGTTCCGCAGGATCTCGCGGTCGTCGTCGGCGCGCATCGCCCACGACAGCTCGCTGCGGTGATCGCTGTCGGTCAGCGGCAGCAGCACGACGGTGTCCGGTGCGGCGAGCGCGGCACTCTCCGGAGCGACGGTCACGCCGAGTCCCGCGCCCACCAGGTGCAGGACGGTGGCCCAGGTCGTTGCCTCCTGCACGACCACGGGCCGTCGGCCACCGGCGGTGACCGGGGCGAGGTTCCGTTCGGTCGCGAGCGAACCGGCCACGGCGGGGAAGAACACGAACGGCTCGTCCACGAGCTCGGTGCCGCGGATGGACGCACGGCCGGCGAGCCGGTGTCCGCGTGGGACCGCCGCGACGAACGCCTCGGTCCGGAACGGCAGTAGCCGCACGGCGGGGTCCGGGTCCGGGTCGCGCACGACGGCCAGGTCCAGTTCGCCCCGCACGATCCGGGCGAGGAGCGTCGACGAGTAGCCCTCCGTCAGGTCCACACGGACCAGCGGGTACCGCGCACGGAATGCCTGCACGCGCTCGATCGGCCCGAGGGGCAGCGCGGAGACGACGAAGCCGACGTCGAGCCGGCCGGCCTCACCCCGCCCGACCCGGACCGTCTCGTCGAGGTCACGGCGCACCTGCCCGAGCAACGACCGCGCACGCCCCTGCAGCGCCTGGCCGGCGGCGGTGAGGGCGACGCTGCGGCTCGTGCGGACGAACAGGTCGACGCCGAGTTCGCGTTCGGTGCGGCGGATCTGCTGGGACAGCGCGGGCTGCGCGATGCGGAGGCGCTCGGCAGCGCGCCCGAAGTGCAGTTCGTCGGCCACCGCCAGGAACGCACGGAGCTGGCGGAGGTCGACGTCCGGATCCCGATCCATGCACGCAGCCTATCGATCGAAGCGAACGAGTATTGGACGTGACCTCATGCGGGTCGGAGGATGGAGCCATGCCCGAAGCGACCTCCACCGTCACCATCGCCGACCTCGCCACCCCGGCTGACGCCGAGGCGTTCCGCGTCCTCAACGAGGCCTGGATCACCCAGTTCTTCGCGCTCGAGGACGAGGACCGCAAGTTCCTCGGCGACCCCGTCGGTCACGTCGTCGAACCCGGCGGCGCCGTGTTCGTCGCGCGACTCGACGACCAGGTCGTCGGGTGCATCGGCATCGTGCCGACGACCCCGGGGGTGTTCGAGCTCGTGAAGATGGCCGTCGCACCCGGTCACCAGGGGCACGGCACCGGTCGGAAGCTCATCGCCACTGCACTCGACCGCGCCCGGGAGCTCGGCGCGCAGCGGATCGACCTCGAGAGCAACGCACAGCTGGCCAGCGCCGTGCACCTGTACGAGGCGTTCGGCTTCCGGCACCTGCGCGACGACGAGCTCGTCCCGAGCCCCTACGTCCGGGCCGACGTCCACATGACGCTCGAGCTGCGCTGACGTTGGAGCTGCACTGACGTTGGAGCTGCACTGACGTTCGAGCTGCACTGACGGCGGACCCGCCCGCTTCGGTACGCTCGCGACATGGCGACGTACGAAGTGCAGGCAGTCCGTGAGCGCGGCGCGTGGCAGGTGTTCATCGACGGCTTCATGGTCACCGAGGTCGACCGCTGGCCGGCCGTCGGCTTCGTCGCCCGCGAGATCCTGGCGATGGACCGCACCGACGAGCTGCAGATCCGCGTCGTCGGGCGCAACCAGTACGTCGACTGACCCGGCGCCTGCACGAGCCGATCCAGCGGAACGGGCCGTTCGTGGCGGACGCCGTCGTCATGCGGAGACGCCGCCGAGTTCGCATGACGCCGCCAAAGCAGGCGGCGTCTCAGCGTGATGACGGCGTCGCCGCAACACGACGGCGTCTCGCGTCACCACACGCGGCAACGCACACGCGCACACGCGCACACGCGCTCACGCGACGTGCCAGACCAGCCCCTCCTGCGCACTCGACGGGTACGCCGAGGCGATCCGGAACACGGCCTCGCGCAGCGTCTCCGGTGAGCACGCCAGGTTGAGGCGGACGAACCCGCGCCCCTCGCTCCCGAACCCGAGCCCGGAGTTCAGCGCGACGTAGGCGTTCTCACGCAGCGGCACGGCCGGGTCGTCGCCGAGCCCGATCCCGCGGAAGTCGAGCCATGCCAGGTACCCGGCTCGGGGCCGCGTGTAGACGACGCCGGGCAGGTGCTCGGCGAGGAGCTTCGCCAGCAGCCGGTCGTTGGCCACGATCCGGGACACCACATCGTCGAGCCAGGTGGTCCCGACGGTGAACGCGGCGAGGTTCGCGTGCAGCCCGAGGATGCTCGTGCGGCAGGCGACCTCTTCCCACAGGGTGTCGAGGAGTGCGGCGGTCCGGTCGTCACCGGCGACGATGATCGAGCACTTCACGCCCGCGAGGTTCCAGCCCTTGCTCGCCGAGGTCACGCAGACGCTGCGGGCTCCGACGGGCTCGGCGACGGCCGCGAACGGGGTGAACTGCACGCCCGGGTGGGTCAGGGGTGCGTGGATCTCGTCGCTGATGACGAGCACGTCGTACTTCGCCGCGAGTTCGGCGATCGCGAGCAGGTCGGCGCGGTCGTGCACGAGGCCGACGGGGTTGTGCGGGTTGCAGAGCAGGAAGACGCCGACCCCGCTCGCGAACGCCCGCTCGAGTCCCTCGAGGTCGAGTCGGTACTGCCCCCACTGCTCGAGCAGCGGGACCTCTTCCACCTGACATCGGGCCTCGTCGACGAGCTCGAAGAACGGCGGGTACACCGGCGGCGTGATCGCGACGCGACCGCCGTCGGGCAGCGCGAGCCGCAGCGACTCGACGATGCCGACGCTGACGTCGGTGGCCAGGTGGATGCGGGACGGATCGATCTCCCAGCCCCAGCGGTCGAGCGCGAACTGCGCGAACGCGGGCGCGAGCGGCCCGGGCCCGTCGAGGTAGCCGAGGTCGGACTGCGACACGCGCTCGATCAGGGCCTGGCGGATCTCCGGCGCGACGTCGTGGTCCATCTCGGCGACGAACAGGGGCAGCACGTCGGGCGCGTACCGCGTCCACTTGATGCTCGTGCGGACCCCGCGGAGCGTGCCGACCGGGTCCTGCTCGTCGCTCGCCATGCGTCCCAGCATGCACCGACCGGGAGGCCCGGCGCGAGCCCGCCTGTCATCCAGCGTCGTCTTCCGCGCACCCTGGGACGCGGGGCGTCGCCCCGCCTACTGTCGGTCCCATGAGCACGAGCACCGCCGACAAGGCCACCACCCTCAAGCAGCTGCACGAAGCCCCGGAGATCCTCCGCGTCGTGAACGTGTGGGACGCGATCACCGCGAAGGTCGTCAGCGACCTGCCCGGCACGAAGGCGATCGCCACCGCCGGGCACTCGATCGCCGCGTCGTACGGGTACGAGGACGGCGGGATGCCCCTCGACCTCGCGTTGTCGGGCGCCGCGATCGTCGCCGCCGCGACCGACCTGCCGGTCACCGCAGACCTCGACGACGGCTACGAGGACCCGGCTGAGACCATTCGCCGCGCGATCCGCTCGGGCATCGTCGGCGCCAACGTCGAGGACCGTCTGCGTCCCTTCGACGAGGCCGTCGCCCGGGTCGCCGCGATCACGGCCGCTGCCCAGGCCGAGGGCGTCGACTTCCAGTTGAACGCCCGCACCGACGCGATCGCCCGAGGCGGGGACCGTCCGATCGACGAGAGCATCGCGGACGCCATCGCACGCGGCAAGGCGTTCCTCGACAACGGCGCCGCGCTCGTCTTCGTGCCCGGCGCGATCCAGCGCGACGTCGTGGAGCAGCTCGTCGCGGGCCTCGGCCGCGGCAAGCTGTCGGTCATCGGTCTGCCGGGAGCCCTGCCCGCTGCCGAGTACGAGGCCCTCGGCGTCGCCCGCATCTCCTACGGTCCGCTCACGCAGCGCGTCGCGCTGCGGGCGCTCCGCGACCTGGCGACCGACCTGTACGCCGACGGCGTCGTGCCGGAGGACACCCCGACCCTGAACTGACGGAGCAGACGGACGGGAGGCCCGGTGCCAGCTGGCACCGGGCCTCCCGTCTGCATGTGGTCGCGATCGCGACCCGCTCAGCTCAGCCGAGCGCCGGGTACAGCGCGGGCGTGGTGCGCGCCTTCGTCTCCTGCTCGAAGGCGTAGCCGAGGCCGATCAGCGTGCTCTCGTCGAACGAGCGGCCGAGGAACTCGAGGTTCACGCCGGCACCGGTGATCGTGCCGTCGGCCGCGGTCGCCTGCCCCATCGGGACGGTGATCGCCGGCATGCCGGTGTTCGGGCTCAGACGCATGTTCGTCGACTGCGTGCCGTAGGGCGTGCCCGACGGGTAGATGAGCGAGTCGAGGTCCTGGTCGTCGAGCATCTGGGTGACGAGCTGCTTACCGGTGGCGAGCTGCGTCGTGTGCGACCCCGTCGGCCCGGCCCACGCCTGGTACTGCGCGTCGGTGATCAGGTCGCGGGACTCGTAGGTCGACTTGCGGCTCGGCACGTACTCGCCCGAGGCCAGGATGCCCTGCAGCGACCGGGCGGTCACGTCGGGGTCGAGGTGCTTCGCGACGTACTCGTCCAGGTCGTGCTTGAACTCGTTCGTGCTGCCGCTGCCCTCGGACAGGACCCGGTTGAACGCCGTCGTCGCGGTGATCGGGACGACGGTCGCCCCGGCGGCCTCGAGCTTCGCGACGGACGCGTCGAACAGTCGCTTGGCCGTGGCGTTCGTGCCGACCATGCTCGTGACGTAGCCGATGCGGGCGCCGTCGAGCGAGTCCGCGTCGAGCGACGACGTGTACGAGGTCGGCACCTTGCCGGACTGCGCGCTCGTGACGGGGTCGGCTGCGTCCACGCCGGTCACGGCGTCGAGCGCGACGGCCGCGTCGGTCACCGAGCGGGCGATGGGCCCGCCGGTGTCCTGCGACAGCGCGAGCGGGATGATGCCGTCGCGGCTGGCCAGGCCGACCGTCGGGCGGATGCCGACGAGCTGGTTGTACGTGGACGGGATGCGGATCGAGCCACCGGTGTCGGTGCCGAACCCGATGCCGGCGAGGTTCGCCGCGATCGCCGCACCGGTCCCACCGCTGGAGCCACCGGCGGTCTGCGCCGTGTTGTACGGGCTGGCGACCAGCAGGGACGAACCGGCGGGCTGGTTCGACGAGAACTCCGAGACGAAGCCGTAGGCGAACTCGTCGAGGCTGGCCTTGGCGAGGATCACCGCACCGGCCCCTCGCAGTCCGGCGACCATGGTGGCGTCGGTGTCGGTCTGGTTGTCGTCCCAGCAGCCGCAGCCGCCCGTGGTCGGCATGTCCTTGGTGTCGTAGTTGTCCTTCACCGCGATCGGCACACCGAGCAGCATGCTCGTCATGCCGTGCTCGGCACGCTCGGTGTCCGCCGTCTTCGCTGCAGCGAGGGCCTCGGCGTTCGTCGTGACGATCGAGTTGAGCGCGCGGCCGGTCGACGCGGAGTCGACCTTGGTGCGGTCGTACGCGGCGATGCGGTCGAGGTAGTCCTGCGTGATGGCGACCGAGGTGGTGACCCCGGCGTTCATCGCGGCCTGCATGTCGATGGTGGACGCCTCGACGAGCGTGAACGGACCGTCGTCGTAGATCATCCGCTGGGACAGAGCCGCGACGTCCGCGACGGTGATCGTGCCGTCGGCGTCGGAGTCCGCGGCGCTGACCGTCGCCCAGTCACCGCTGGCGCTCGTGGCCCCGAGGTGCTCGGTGAGCACGGCGAGGTCGGCCTTCGTGACCTGGTCGTCGCCGGTCAGGTCGAGGTCCGTGTAGTACGGCGCGAGCATCGCTGCTGGGCTGGCGTCCACGGCTGCCGGTGCTGCTGCGGCGGTGATCGCGGGGGTCGCGGCGAGGACGGTGCCGACGAGGGCGATGAGCGAGGCGCCGGCGACGGCCGAGCGCTTCCGGGCGTGCTTCGTGCTGGCGTCCGGCTTGGTGATCGCCTGCTTGCTGGCGTCCGGCTTGGTGATCGCCTGCTTGCTGGCGTCCGGCTTGGTGGCGGTCATTCGGCTGCTCCGGTGCGTTCGCGGCGGGCGCGGCGCGCACGCAGGGTGATCAGGGTCCCGCCGGCAGCGAGGAGGGCCAGCGACGCGGCGATCCACGGGGCGACGTCGGCGCCCGTCCAGGCGAGTTCGCCGCCGGTCGGACGGTCGCCACCGGCTGCGGCCACGGCGGTGGCGCCGCTGGTCGGGCCGGCGGTGGTCGCCGGGTCGGGGTCGCCCGCGCCGGTGCCCGGGTCGGCCGTGGCGGTGGCGCCCGGGGTCGGCGTGGCCGTCGGGGTCGCCGTCGCCGCTGCTGCGATCGAGATCGTGGTGCTCGCCGGGTCGGTGAGGGTCGTCGAGGTGCCGTCGGATCCGACGAGGGTGATGCTCGTGACCGCCAGGTCGACGCTGCCCGGTGCGGTCGGCGTCAGGCCGATCGAGGCAGCGAGGTCGCCGCTGAGTGCCGGGGAGGTCCCGAGGCGGGTGTGCACGATCGTCAGGGCGTCGCCGTCCTGCTCGACGCTGTCGAAGCCGCCGTCGGGACCGGTGACGCTGTCCTCCACGTACGACACGGACTCCGCGTCGGCGTCGAGGGTGATCTCGTAGGCGTAGACGTCGGTCGTCGCCGGGATCGTCAGGTCGACGTCGAAGGCGGTGCCGACGGTCGCGGTGGTGGGGGCGTCGATGGTCGCGGTCGTCGCGGTCGGTGCTGCCTGGGCCGGCGAGGCGGTCAGGGCGGCGAGGCCGATCGCCCCGGCGGCGACGAGTGTCGAGGACACGATCGTCGCGCGGGGGCGCAGCCGGAGGCGGTGCTGCATGGGTGCAGGTCCTTCGGGAGGAGGTCGGGTGCTGAGCGGGTACTCAGTGATCCGAAAGCTAACGGTGCGCTGTTTCCGGCTCGGGCCCGGCACGTTTCCGCGCCGTTACGGCTCCGTCGCACCGCTACTGTCGTGCCATGTCGCTCGACGTCGAAGCCCTGCTCACCCCGCCCTCCCCCGTCGCCGCACGGGCGTTGGACGTCGTCCGCACCTGGTCCTCCCCCGCCCTGGTGAACCACTGCCTGCGCTCGTGGGCGTGGGCGGTCCTGCTCGCCCCGACCGTCGACCTCGAGCCCGACCCCGAGCTGCTCTTCGTCGCGACGATGCTGCACGACCTCGGCGTCACACCGTCGTTCGACGCCCACGCCGTGCCGTTCGAGGAGGCCGGTGGCGCCGTGGGCTCCGTCTTCGCCCTCGGCGCCGGGTGGGACGCAGCGCGCGCCCGACGCGTCGGCGAGGTCATCGAGCGGCACATGCGGACCTCCGTCGACCCCGCGGTCGACGTGGAGGGGCACCTGCTCGAGGTCGCCACCTCGCTCGACGTCTCCGGTGCCGGGTTCTCCAGGTGGTCCACGGAGGACCTGCACGCGGTCGCCACGGCACTGCCCCGCCTCGGGTTCTCCGGCGCGTTCGACGAGCTCATCCACGCGCAGGCTTCGCGCAAGCCGTCCTCGGCAGCTGCTCGGCTCGACGGCTCCGGCAACGTGGCTGCAGGTGGCGCGCGATGGGACGCGTTCCTGGCGTCCTGAACCGTCTTCCTGGTCTGCGCTGGACTTCTGCGCTTCGGGTGCGTATAGTTATTGGTTGGTGCACTGCAGCGAACCCATCTGACTCGCGCACACCAACGTCTCGAGACCGACTCACCCGAGTCGCATTCCAACCGAGACCACCGCTTGATCCGAACGGATCAGCAGCACGTTGAAACTCGACGTGCGCGCCCCGCACTCGATGCGTCGCGCCGGACTGAGACGTCCGCCGACACCGAGTCGCCCTGGCGCCGAATGACCAGGAAGTACAGCACCATGACCAGCAACGAACGAATCACCGTGTTCGGGACCGCACTCGCGGCCCCGACGATCACCCCCGACCGCATCGCCGAGTTCCCCGTGCGTGACGACCGCTCGCAGCGCGAGTACCTCGTCCGCATCGCGGCCGACGACCTGCAGACCTTCGTCACCCGCGGCACCCGTCTGGACGCCGTCGGCGAGGCCGGCTGGACCGTCCCGGGCCGCTCCTGGGCGGGCGAAGCCAGCCGCACCCTGCTGCAGGCACAGTCCGTGCACGCGGGCGACATGGCCCTCGCGGCCTAGGCTCCACCAGTACGAACGCGAAGCGCCGCCGGGCTCCCCGGCGGCGCTTCGTCGTACCTGCGACCGACCGTGCGACGGTCACACACCTCGACGGGCCGCAGCGACGACCTGCGATGCCGCCCCGAGCACGCCGGGCACGATCGCTGCGAGCGCCCCGACCGTGTGACCGGTCGAGATGAGGATCGCTCCCGGAACGAGCCGCTCGTACTCGGCCAGGACACGCGGGGACGCTAGCGGTCCACTGAACATCTCCGTAGCAGCAATGTTGAGGACGTTCGCGTCCGCCTCTCCTCGGCTGCCGCTCGCTGTGCCGCTGACGCCCGCTTCTCGTTCAGCAGCAACCGCATCGCCCGCGCTCGGGAGCTGTCGCCCGTGAACCCGACGTACAGGCCGCGCATCACCGCAGTCTTCACCAGAGTCGCCGTCATAGCCCATTCCCTGCCCTTCATCACCGGTTCGTGGTGACCAGGGTCGATCAGCACTGCGTGCAGTACCAAGTATTTTGCATGCACGCAATCTTCACGACGTCAGTACTCGCCCTTCACGACGAAGAACGAGCCGCGGATCGTGCCGGCGAGCTTCGACTTCTGCCGCGCGAACTTGAACTTGTCGGCAAGTTCCTCGGGCACGTCCATCCCGTCGGAGAGCTTGAAGCCGACCGCACGCTTGCCGCCCGGTTCGAGCGTGTAGAGCACGTTGATCGCCAGGCCGGACTCGTAGAAGACGTACGTCCAGCGCACGCCGTCGACCAGGGCTTCCGTGGCTTCGAGCGGTGGTGACGCGATCACCAGCCCGCGCTCCTCCTCGAGCACCCGCCGCACGTAGGCGACCAGGTCCGGCACGTCAGCTGCGGCGTGCGTGGTGAACACGTGGTCGTACTTGTTCGCGAAGTACCGTGCTTCGCTGGCCCGCAGCCCGGCGAGTGCGTCGGCAACCGGCAAGGACTCCAGACCCACCGTGGACACGTTCACGAAGTCGACGACGTACGACATGGGGCCTCCTCGGGCACTCGGACGGTCTGAATCTAGCCCCTCGGTCGCCCGCCGAAGCCGACGCGGTCCACCTACAGTCGCGGAGCAACCCGAGCTGAGCGGACCGACTGCGCGGAGCAGTGCAACTGCTCGCACCCGAGAACTGGCTCACGCCGAGGGTCCTCGACCTCGAAGCTGCACCCTCGGTCGCCGGGCCCGATACTCCATCGCACGACTAACGTCCAACATAAAGCGCTTGATGAGGAGCAGCCCAAGCGACTGAGCCATAAGCGCATTGATAGAGGACTCCTGCAAGCACATCCTAGGCGATCCGAGGAGTGAACACGGCGATAAGGGTACGCAATTTCATGCAGCCCTCGCTGCACGATACGCACTCCATCGAGGGCGACGCGTTACAGATGGTCTGTCATATCGCCGACATAAACCCTATCTCCCTCCACGCGGAAATAGATTCTATCGGTGTGGGGCTGGAGACGGATGTGCCACTCACAACGCAGCACCTGCCCATCAAACGTGAACTGCCGGCGCTTCATTGCAGACGAATCACCGCGGGTGTTGCCATTCTCGGGTGCCGCATCGGCCCCACGGCTTCCTAAAGCGGATTGCCTATCTCGCGGCTGATCCAGCTCCCGCCAGATCCTGGCCGCGTGGACGTCCAGCACCGCGAGTGCCTTCGCAATCGCCTCAGGGCGATCCTGCACGTCCAACTTCATGCGCCCAAGATGGGACCACGCGCCTCCATGAAAGACGAGGTTCGGGAATAGATGCTCGGACATACGAGCGAGGTCCTCTTCAGACGCCCCTCCACCGCTCCGCCAAGCTTCGAGCCATGCGCTTGACCTCGGCGCGGCGGGGTCGAAGGCAACTAGCGTCGTCCCCCACCCGGGATCTGGAACATTCCAAGCGCGCTCGTCTGAACCGACGACCACGACCTGATCGTCGCCGATCGGGCGCATATCTGCTTCGAGTAGGCCGCTATTTCCCAGCTCACCCCAAAACGGGGAGTACTCACTAAGCCCATCGCTGACACGACCTCCGTCTCCACTTCCGACGAAGGGCCTTGCGCCCAACTCTCCGATGATGCGCCAGATCTCGGGTGCAGGAATACCTGTGACGCCGGGCGGCGTTCCACATAGTTCCGAAAGCCTCTCGTAGGACCGTGGACCGACGAGGAAGAACCGATCACTAACCCACGGCATCAGGCGAGACCAATATTCGATGGAGTTTCGCATCTGCCCAGCTGGGACGAACAGTTCGGGGTCTAATATCCCCTTCGGCTCAAGCATCTTTTCCAAGGCGCCGAATTCGCTGCAGATTGGCCTCAACAATTGCAGCCGTGTCCTCACCTATTCCCGACAAGAATCCTTCCGGCCAATCACTAAGGTCGCCAAACTGATTGAACAACAAGTCCCGAGACAACGAACCCGTCCTCGAGGACTCCACAAAGGTGACGGCCACCTTTGCTCTCTCAACATCGTCTTCAGATATTCGGCGACGGACGCGCGTCAGGAGCGCCTCGCTATGCGTCTCCAAGACGATCGCCAGGTCTGGTCTAGCGCGGAGAATGAAGTCCGCAAGGCGCGACTGGACGGCAGGATGCAGGTGCAGCTCCGGCTGCTCAACTAAAAACAAAGAGTTCAGCGGAGCAGCCAGCACAGCGACCACGATCGGCAGGGCTTGACTGACTCCGACTCCAACGCTCGTTAGGTCGCGGCGGTGACCATTGACCTCGACTTCAAGACCAATCCCAAGCTTTCCAAGGTTCTCTGCCCATACTTTGTCGCCGATTTCAAGATAGGAGAGCCAGGTGTTTACCGCATCAATTAGCCTATCCGAACGTTGGTCCTTCTCGGGAGTGACGTACGAGATATATTTCTGCCCATTTCGCGAGAGAACCACCGCGCTGTACTCGCCCCGTGTTCCAACCGGTAGTCCGCGGGCCAGCTCATTCCATTGGTTCCAAACCACTCGTGGCTCGTCACGTAACGGTCCAAGATATTGAACCCTATCGGTGATCGAATTCAAAGCCTCACCAAGGGACGACAGAACTAGCTGAGCGCGACCTAGCGTCTCCGCCAGCTGATCCTCAAGGAGGCCCTCACTACCAAACCCGTATTTCCCCCGGACGTTGTGTTCTAGCGGCACGACGATTAGCGGCTTTTTGGCTCTCTGCACTGCAGCTGCCTCAATATATTCGCCCTGCTGATCTGCGCTAAGATTTCGCCATACTGGAGAAAATGTATAAGGATTTCCCGATCTAGCTGTGCGGAGTTCTTCAATGACGGAGGGCAAGTCCTCGTCAATTCCGGCGTGCGCTTCGAAAAGTAGCTCGACAAACTCACTAATAACCGGCGGGTATCGAGACTCGTACAAACGATCCGAGTCACTCTCAAACTCCCGGAAAACCGTCTGCAATTGCCGTCGATATTGCCGGGTCACGTACTCGGCCTCGCGAACCTGGACAACCTCGACGGGGCGAAGTCCCACCACAGCGATGTAGGTGCGCAAGGTTCGCGTGCCCTGCGATATGGCCTGCTTCAGGTGGAGATAATCAGTCCCGTCGCCTTCGCCGCGCGCTTCCCGTATGACAGCGACGTCACCAGCTCGAGCATATGTCTTGTTGAGCACCATTCGGGACGCTCGTTCATCTCCATTCCATCCAACTTCCAGCTCTTGTAGAGCGAAAGTTGTACCCTGCGGAGACGGGGCGAGGTGGAATTGCGCCCACATTTCTCGTTGCAGACGCCCTCGTCTTCCCGAATAGCGCCGATTGTCTCGCGAGAACGACAGCCCGAGCTTTGTTATTTCAGGTCGAGCACCCGACCTGACCAAGTCCGAGGCGCTTCCAAGCCGGGTGAGCGGTCCATTCAGCACCATCGCCCCTCGGTGATAGTGGCTCTGCGCCGTTAAGAGCAGGGATTGGAGCAGGGACGATTTGCCACTGCTATTTACACCAGAGAGAATTGTCACTGCGCCGGGACTGACATCTACCGAAGCTGAAGCGACACCTTTGAAATCCTCGATCCACCAACGCATCGAATCCCCCTGCTCTTTTACGGTGAAACACTAGTTATTGAAGCGGAACTCCACCACGTCGCCGTCCTGCATGACGTAGTCCTTGCCCTCGATCCGGGCCTTGCCGGCAGCGCGGGCCTCGGCGATGGAGCCGGTCTCGACCAGGTCGTCGAACGAGATGACCTCGGCCTTGATGAAGCCCTTCTCGAAGTCGGTGTGGATGACGCCGGCAGCCTGGGGCGCCTTCCACCCCTTGCCGATCGTCCACGCACGGGCTTCCTTCGGACCGGCCGTCAGGTAGGTCTGCAGCCCGAGGGTGTCGAAGCCGATCCGGGCGAGCTGGTCGAGGCCGGACTCGGTCTGCCCGGTCGACTCGAGCAGCTCGGCCGCGTCGGCCGGGTCGAGGTCGATGAGCTCCGACTCGACCTGGGCGTCGAGGAACACTGCCTGGGCGGGGGCGACGAGGGCGGCCAGCTCGGCCTTGCGGGCGTCGTCGGTCAGGATCGCTTCGTCGACGTTGAACACGAAGATGAAGGGCTTGGCCGACAGGAGTCCGAGCTCGGCGATCGGCGCGAGATCGATCGTGGTGGCGGACAGCAGGGTGCCCTGCTCGAGCGCGGCACGGGCCTCGCGAGCGGTCTCGAGCACGATCGGCTCGGCCTGCTTCAGCTTCACGGTCTTCTCGTACCGCGGGAGCGCCTTGTCGATCGTCTCCATGTCGGCGAGGACCAGCTCGGTGTTGATGACCTCGAGGTCGTCCTTCGGGGACACCTTGTTCGCGACGTGCACGACGTCGTCGTCGGTGAAGCCGCGGACGACCTGCGCGATGGCGTCGGCCTCGCGGATGTTGGCGAGGAACTTGTTGCCGAGCCCCTCACCCTCGCTCGCACCCTTGACGATGCCGGCGATGTCGACGAACGACACCGGCGCGGGCACGGTCTTCTCCGAGTGGAAGAGCTCGGCGAGCTGGTCGAGCCGCGTGTCGGGCAGGTTCACCACCCCGACGTTCGGTTCGATCGTCGCGAACGGGTAGTTCGCGGCGAGGACCTGGTTCTTGGTCAGGGCGTTGAACAGGGTCGACTTGCCGACGTTCGGGAGACCGACGATTCCGATGGTGAGAGCCACGGAAGAAGAGCCTACCGGCGGCGGCCCGCCGGAGCCGACCCGGGCCTCCAGTCCGTCCGCCAGAACCGGCGCGAGCCGGTCGTGGCAGCGTGGACCCCGTCGTCCGGACCGGGCGACGGGACAGGAGGACGTCGATGTGGTTCGAACGCGACGAGCGCGGTGTGCACTCGGTGGGCATGGGAGCACCGGCGCTGCGGCAGCGCTTCGCCCCGGAGACCCTCGCCGCACTCGAGCAGGCCTCCCGCGCTGAGCTCGAGCAGCTGCACGACGCGATGGCCGAGCTCGAGGCGGACGTCCTGGTCGTCTACGACCCCGAGGACGACACGATCGACTACGCCGAAGAAGACCGGTTCCGCGGGATCCCCCTCCCCCGGGACGCAGGGTTCCCAGTCGTCACCGGCGATCTGACCGCCGGACTCACCGAACACGTCGAGCGCCTGCCGCTGCGCTGGCGGCTGGACGGCGTCGCGGTGGCGTTCGAGATGGTGGGCACGCTGCTCGCGCCGCACTGGAAGCGCGAACGAGCCCGACGGACGGCGACCTGGCGCGCGACGGCACGACGCCGGCGCAGCGGTTCCCGCTCGGCACGACGCCGCTGAGCGTCCGGCCGCAACGCCGAGGCGGCTTCCGGCGATGTCGGCGCCCCGTGCGACGATCGGAACCGTGCCGTTGAACTTCACCGCGATCGACTTCGAGACCGCGAACAGCTCGCCCGCCAGTGCGTGCTCCGTCGGACTCGTCAAGGTCCGTGCGGGCCGGGTCGTCGACCGGGCGTCGTGGTTCATCCGCCCGCCGTTCGGACACGACGCGTTCCTCGAGTGGAACACCCGGATCCACGGGATCGTCGCCGAGGACGTCGTCCGCGCGAAGACGTGGGAGCAGCAGTACCCCGACCTCGTGGCCTTCGCCGAGGGTGACGTCCTGGTCGCGCACAACGCTCGGTTCGACATGGGCGTCATCGCCGGTGGCTGTTCGGCCACCGGCATCGACCTCGCCGAGCACCACTCGATGTGCTCGCTCGCGGTGGCCCGCAAGACCTACACGCTCGACTCCTACCGACTGCCGGTCGCCGCGATGGCCGCCGGGTTCGAGGGCTTCCAGCACCACGACGCCGCAGCCGATGCCGAAGCGTGCGCCGCGATCGTCATCCACGCTGCCGGCCACCACGGCACCGACACGGTCGAGGCCCTGGGGGCAGCGACCCGCGTGACGATCGCCCCGGTCCGGGCCCGTGCCGAGAAGCCCAAGGCCTCGACGCCGCAGCCGCGGCTGTCGAACCGCCCGATGGTGTTCGCCGACTGAGCTGACAGAGCTCGCCGAGCCGGCCGACTCGGCCGATCCGGCCGAGTCGGCCGATCCGAAGGTCCCTGTCGCGCCCTCGACCGCGGCACTACGCTCAGCGCATGGCTGCGCCCACCACGATCGAACGCGAGACCGTCATCACGGCTCGCGCCGCGGACATCACCCCGTACCTGGCAGACCTGCACCGCTGGGTCGAGTGGTCGCCGTGGGAGGGGCAGGATCCCGCGCTGCAGCGGACGTACACCGGCCAACCGGGGACGGTCGGCTCGACGTACGCCTGGAAGGGCAACCGCAAGGCCGGCGCCGGGTCCATGGCGATCACACGGGTCGATGCCACCGAGGTCGACGTCGACCTGCAGTTCACCGCACCGTTCAAGTCGTCGAGCGCGGTGGCGTTCCGGTTGCACGAAGCGACCGACGGCACGCGGGTCGTCTGGTCGATGACGAGCCCGCAGAACCTGATGTCGCGCGTGATGGGGGTGTTCGTCAACATGGACAAGTTCCTCGGCGGCGACTTCGAGAAGGGCCTCGCCAAGCTGAAGGCCGCGGTCGAGCACTGACGGGAGTGGCACACCGGGGAGCAGGGCACCCGGTGGTATTGTCACGACAATCCCTCGGCATCGATGCCGAACCCGCAATTCCCCGAAGGACCGCGATGACCAACGAAGGCCAGCTGCCGTCCGACCTGTTCATGGACCTGGACCGGTCGGGTCCCATGCCCCTCTACTTCCAGGTGGCCTCGCGCATCGAGGAGTCGATCCGCTCCGGCGTGATGCCTCCCGGCGCCCGTCTCGAGAACGAGATCGCGCTCGGCGAGCGCCTCGGGCTGTCCCGCCCGACGATCCGCCGGGCGATCCAGGACCTCGTCGACAAGGGCCTGCTCGTCCGCCGCCGCGGCATCGGCACACAGGTCGTGCACGGCCCGGTGACCCGCAAGGTCGAGCTCACGAGCCTGTACGACGACCTGGCCCAGGGATCACAGGCACCGGCGACGAAGCTCCTCGAGCGCAACGACGTCCCTGCCTCGGACGAGGTCGCCGCAGCCCTGAGCATCGAGCCCGGCACGATCGTGGCGCACATCCGCCGCGTGCGGTTCGCCGAGGACGTCCCGATGGCGATCCTCGAGAACTACCTGCCGCCGGAGTTCCTCGAGATCACCGACCAGGACCTGCAGGACCACGGGCTCTACCAGCTGCTCCGCGGTCGCGGCGTGACGATGCGGGTGGCGAAGCAGCGGATCGGTGCCCGCGCGGTGACCGACGAAGAGGCCGGTCTGCTCGAGATCGAGGACGGCGACCCCGTGCTCACCATGAGCCGCACGGCGTACGACGCCTCGGGCCGCGCGGTCGAGTACGGCGTGCACTGCTACCGCCCCGACCGCTACTCGTTCGAGGTCACCCTCGTCGACAAGTAGGCAGTTCGTGCTGCCCGCGTGACGTCGAGGTTCCACGAACTGCCGCGTGCGTGACGCCGAGGTTCCACGAATGGCCGCCGGACGCCTCGAGATGCCGAGATTTCGGAACCTCGGGACCGGCAGACGGAGCGAGCGGGCGCAGGACACGGAGCGGACGGACAAACCCCCGCTCAGGCCGGTGCGGGCACGCCGAGCTCGCCGGTCACGTACTGTGCACGGCCGAAGCCGAACGACCAGTCCTGCGGGCCGTTCTCGACGTAGCCGATGAAGACGTCCTCGGACGCGACACCGACCGCCGCCAGGGCGTCGTGGATCGCCGCGTACAGCGTCGTCTTCGCCTCGTCGGTGCGCCCACGCTGCGTGAAGACCTGGATCATGACGACGCCCTCGGTGCGCTCGAACCCCAGGCCGGCGTCCTCGGCGATGATCTGCTGCGCCGGGTGCTCGGTGATCACCTGGAACCGGTCGCGCACGGGGATCGCGTACACGTCGACGATGGCCCGGTGGATCGCGTCGGCGATGGCGCGCACTGCCTGCGGCGTGCGGCCGGTGGCGAGGTCGATACGGACGAGCGGCATGGTGCCTCCTGCAGTTCGGGACTTTGTCCTGACAAACTAACATGGATCGAGACGCAGCAACAGACGGACTGGAGGCGCAGCGCCAGCTGGCACCGCGCCTCCCGTCCGTCGTCCGCGACCGTCTAGAGCACGGGGGTCGCCGCCGCGTAGGTGAGCGGTCCGTCGACACGCGCGACGTCGTGCCACGCACCGTCGGCGAGGGACGCTTCCGCCGCCTCGACGATGGACGCAGCAGCCAGCCCGTCAGCGACCGACGGGGCGAGCTGCTCCCCGCGACGGACGCTCGCGATGAACTGGGCGGCCTCGATCGTCTTCAGGTCGTCGTAGCCCATGGCCGTGCCGGCGCCGGGTTGGAAGCGCGCGAACTCGCCGTCACCCGCGGCGACGTAGTGCGTGGCGTAGCCGTCGACCTCCTGGCCGTCGAGGTACACCTCGAGCTCGTTGAGACGCTGGAAGTCCCACCGCACCGAACCCCTGGTGCCGTAGATCTCGAGCGTGTACTCGGCGTGCGGCCCCCGCATGACACGGCTCGAGTCCATGGTGCCGACGGCGCCGTCCTCGAAGCGGAAGAGCAGGGCTGCGTAGTCCTCGTTCTCGACGCGGCCGAGGTCGCCGGTGGCGGCGGCGCTCCGGTCGACGATGCCCGCGGCTGGCTTCGGGCGCTCCTGGATGAAGGTCTCGGCGAGCGCGCTCACACTGGCGATCCGGCCGACGACGTACTGCGCCAGGTCGAGGCCGTGCGACAGCAGGTCGCCGAGCACGCCCGAACCGGCACGCTCCCGCTCGAAGCGCCAGGTCAGCGGCGCCGCGGGGTCGGACGAGTAGTCGGCGAGCAGCGAGCCGCGCACGTTCGTGATGCGACCGAGGCGGCCGCTGCGGACGAGTTCGCGCGCCCGCTCGATCGCGGGGGCGTGCCGGTAGTTGAACCCGACGCTCGTGATGACGCCCGCGCGCTGGACGGCCTCGTGGATCTGCCGGGAGTCGCTGGCGTAGCGGCCCATCGGCTTCTCGATCCAGAACGGCTTGCCGGCCTCGGCAGCGGCGACCGCCATCTCGCGGTGCAGGAAGTTCGGCGAGCAGATCGACACGACGTCGACGGCTGGGTCGGCGAGGACCTCGTGGTAGTCGGCGACCGCCCGCTCGTAGCCCAGGCGGGTGACGGCCTGGTCGCGTGCGGCCTCGATCGGGTCCGCGGCGACGACGAGCCGGGGCTGCACGCCGAGCTCCGGGAAGTGGTCCGGCAGGGCGCGGTAGGCGCGGGAGTGCAGCCGCCCCATCCAGCCGACCGAGATGAGGCCGACACCGATGCTGTCCATGGGAACTCCTTCGTTCGTGGGCGCCGATTGGAGCGCGCCAACCATCGTACGGGATTGCTCGTGGTTTGTCAGTACAAAGACCGTGAGCAGAAGACGTCGGGTCACCTGGGGCGACCCGACGTCTTCTGCTCACGAAGTGACTCGGCTCAGTTCGGCGGGAAGATGATGTCCCGCACCAGGGCGTCGAGCTGCGCGTCGGCGTCGAGGAACTGGCGCAGCGTCGTCACCGTGGCCCCGAACCGGTCGAACTCGTCGATCGTCATGCCGTCGACGTCGTACCCGCGCGCGAACTCGGGCGTCGCCGCGCGCAGAGCCGCGATGACGTCGGCCGGCACCTCGTCGTGGATGGCGTCCGGACGGAACGGGAACGCGTTCGCGTTGATGTCCTTCGTCCACTGGAACGGCGGCGAGACGACGAGGTCCCCGCCCTGGAACTCCGACCACTGCAGGGCGTTCCGGAAGGCGGCGACGAGCACGCGCGACCGGAAGCCACGCTCCTGGAACACCCGGTAGGCGTTCTTCACCGCGGCGACGCCGGCCCACTCGAGGATGCCGGGGTCGACCATGACGTGGTCGCGCTTGACGACGGTCTTCAACCAGTCGTCGAACCGGCCGGCCATCAGCGTGACGACGTGACCGAACTCCTGGTCGGGCAGCCCGTCGGCGGCACGACGGTCGAGCGCGCGCTCGATGGCCTCACCGACGGCGACGACCTGCGGCACCGTGAACGACACCGTCGCGTTGATCGAGACCCCGCGGTAGGCGGCCTCCTCGATCGCGGCGATGCCGACCTTGGTGGCGGGGATCTTCACGATGATGTTCGGGGCGAGCTGCGAGAACCGCACGGCCTGCTCGACCAGGGCGTCGGCGTCGCGGTGGAAGCGCGGGTCGGTCTGCATCGACAGGCGACCGTTGCGGCCGCCGGACGCCTCGAACGCGGGCAGCAGCTGCTCGGCCGCCGCGATGGAGAGCTCCTCGACGGCCTTCCAACCGATCCAGGACTCCCCCGCGGTCGGGTGCTCCGCGGCGATCTCGCGGATGCGCGGCACCCAGGTCTCCGGGTCCTGCTTGATGCAGGTGTACGCGATCACCGGGTTGCAGGTCGCCCCGACGGCGCCGTACTCGTGGATCGCGGTGGACAGTTCGCGCGGGTCGGCGGAGTCGTTCCACAGGGCGGTCACGGTCTGCGACGCGGCCTGCAGTGTGACGGGTCGGACGTCGGCGTCGGTGGTCGCCGGCGACGAGAGGGTGTCGGTCATCGTGTGAGTCCCTTCTTGATCGTGTCGAGCTGGAAGCGCGAGACCTGGTCGGCGTTCTCGTCCTCGGCGAAGACGCTCGACACCGCGACGGTGTCCTCGCGCGCCGTGAAGCCGACCCGGTCGAGGGCGGCCCAGAAGGCGTCGAAGTCGACGTCCGCCTGGCCGACCGGCAGGTGCTGGTGCACGCGGACCGGGTTGCCGGGCGGGTTGGTGATGTAGCGCAAGCCGTGCGACCGGTGGTGGTCGTACGCGTCGGCGACGTGCACGAGCTGCAGCGAGTCGCCCGCGGCGTCGATGATCTCGTCCATGTTGCCGCCGTAGTGGAACGTGTGGCAGGCGACGTAGACGAAGCCGATGCTCTTCGAGTTCAGCCCGCGGATCACCCGGAGCGCCTCGAGCCCGTCCTCGACGAAGTCGTCGGGGTGCGGGTCGATGAGGACCCGGATGCCCGAGTCCTCGATGATCGGCAGGAGCTCCTCCATCGCCCAGTGGAACTGGTCCTCGGACTCCTCGGCACGCTCGGGGCGGCCGGAGAACTCCGTGTTGATCGTGTCCACGCCCAGGCGCTTCGTGATCTCGATGACCCGCTTCCACTTCTTGACGGCGGCCTCGCGGGCCTCCTTGTCCGGGCCGGCCCAGCGCAGGACGGGCAGGACCGACGCGACCTGGACCCCGGCCGTCGTGCACGCCGCGGCGAACGCGTCGACGAGGTCGTCGTCGGCCGTGGGGTGCCGGTAGAAGGGGATGAAGTCCTTGTGCGGGGTGAGCTGCAGGTACTCGTAGCCGAGGTCGGCCACCTTCTGCGGGAACTCCAGCAGCGACAGGTCGTGGTGGTACGGCGTGGGGTCGAGTGCGATCTTCGGCATCGATCAGGCCGTCTCGTAGAACGCGGGCTTCGCCGTGGCGTACGTGATCGGCTCGAGCGCACCGGACTGTTGCGCACGCACGGCGACCTCGGCGACGACCGAGGCGGTGTACCCGTCCCAGGCGCTCGGGCCGTCGATGCCACCGGTGCGCGCGGCGTCGACCCAGCGCTGCACCTCTTCGTCGTACGCGGCACCGAAGCGCTCGACGAACGACGGGGTGACGCCCTGGCCGGAGACGCCTTGCGACACGAGGTTGAGCGAGGTCTCGCGACCGATGTACGCGACACCGGACTCGAACACCGCGTCGGTCGTGACCTGGTAGCCGAACTGGGCGTTCACGTTGATCTCGACGATCGCCATGGTGCCGGACTCGGTGGTGAACAGCACGAACTGCGGCTCGGGCAGGTCGGCTGGCGCGAGCGAGTTCTTGCGGGGCTTCTTGACCTCGACGCTCGTGATCGCCTCGCCCGCGATGAACGGGATGATGTCGATCTCGTGGATCACCGAGTCGTGGATGAGCATCGACTCGCTGAAGTTCGGCGGCGTGGTCGGGTTGCGGTGCGCGTGGTGCAGCGCGAGCAGGGCGCCGTTGGCCCCGGACTCTCGCAGCGCGCGCAGCTCCTGGTAGCCCTTGTCGAAGCGGCGCATGAAGCCGACCTGGATCTTCGGACGGTCGGACGTCGCCTGCTCGAGCTCGACGATCCGCAACGAGTCCTCGGCCGAGGTCGTCAGCGGCTTCTCGCACAGGACGGCGAGGCCGCGCTCGATCGCCGGCACCAGGACCGGCTCGTGCAGGAAGCCGGGCGTCGCGACGATGACGGCGTCGATCGGGGTGGCGTCGAGCGCCTCCTCGAACGATGCCGCGGTGATCGCGCCGGGCGCCTTCGCCGCGGCGGCGGTCGCACGGCCGGTGTCCGGGTCGACGATCGCGACGACGTCGGCGCCGGCGATGGTCGAGGTGATGCGACGGATGTGGTCGCTGCCCATGGCGCCCGCGCCGACGACGGCGACGCGGAGGTTGTCAGTGGTGCTCATGGCGGTGCTCCTGGGGTAGATGACGCTGCGTGGACGGCTGCGGGGGCCGGTCAGGACACGCGAGCGGCGGACGTGGAACCGAAGATGTGCTGGAAGGTGCGCTCGGCGATCGGGCCGGGGGCGTCGACCGAGCAGCCGTACATGTCCTGCTCGACGATGCCGAAGATGTCCGGGTTGATCTTCGCGACCGCCTCGATGATCGGGCCGAGCTCCGGGGTGCCGTGCGGCGGCTCGGTCATGATCCCCTGCGACACGGCGGTGGCGAACGGCACGTCGTTCTTCAGCACGTCGAACAGCAGGTCGGTGTCGACCTGCTTGAGGTGCAGGTAGCCGATGCGCTCCGGGTGTGCGGCGATGAGCTTGAGGTTGTCGCCGCCGTAGTACGCGAAGTGGCCGGTGTCGAGGCAGAGGTTCGTGTACTCGGGGTTCGTCACCTCGAGGAACCGCACGGTCTCCTTGTAGGTGCCGACGTGGCTGTCCGCGTGGGTGTGGAACTGCTGGTGGACGCCGTACTCCTCGAGCAGCGCCTTGCCGAGCTGGTCGTGCCCCTTGCCGAGGCGGTCCCACTGCTCGTCGGTCAGGGTGCGCGACTCGAGGACCTCCTCCGTGGCGTCCGAGCGCCACAGGTCCGGGATCGTCACGAGGTGCTGGGCGCCGAGCTTCGCCGCCAGACCCGCGACCGCCACGGCCTGGTCCCAGGCACGCTGGAACTGGTCCTCGCCCTTGTGGAACCCGGTGAACACCGTTCCGGCGGACAGCTTCAGCCCGCGCGACTCGAGCTCGTCCGACAGCTGCGACGGGTCGGTCGGCAGGTAGCCGTACGGTCCGAGCTCGATCCACTCGTACCCGGCTGCGGCCGCTTCGTCGAGGAAGCGCTTCCACGGCACCTGCTTGGGGTCGTCGGGGAACCAGACGCCCCAGGAGTCGGGAGCGGTGCCGATCCGGATGGCGTCGGTGGCGGTGGCGGTGTCGGTCATGACGAGAGTCGTCTGCTTTCTGGATGTGGTGCGTGTGGTGGACGGTGGTGCTCAGCCGAGCAGCGGGCGCTGCGCGGCGACTTGCTGCTCGTACTCGGCGCGGGCGGTCTGCGTGCTCGACAGCGTCGAGGTCTGCGCCACCGGCACGTCCCACCAGCCGTCGCCCTCGGGGGCGTAGACCAGCGGGTCCGAGTTGATGTGCACGAGGGTGGTGTGGTCGTTCGCCTTCGCCTGGCGCACCGCGGCCTTGAGGTCCTCGATGCTGTCCGGGCCGGGCTGGACCTCGATCACGTCGACGCCGTACGACCGCGCGTTCGCCGCGAGGTCGACCGGCAGCGGGTCGCCGTTGTCGAACGACTGCGTCTCGTCCAGGTAGCGGTACTTCGTGCCGTAGCGCTCGGACCCGACGGTCTCGGACAGGTGCCCGATCGACGCGTACCCGTGGTTCTGGATGAGCACGACGATGATCTTGATGCCCTCGGCCACGGCGGTGACGAGCTCGGTGTGCAGCATGAGGTAGCTGCCGTCGCCGACCATGACGATCGCGTCGCGGTCCGGGGCGCCACGACGGACGCCGATGCCGCCGGCGATCTCGTAGCCCATGCACGAGAACGCGTACTCGACGTGGTAGCCGAGGGCGTCCTGCACGCGCCAGAGCTTGTGCAGGTCGCCGGGCAGCGAGCCGGCCGCCTGGATGACGACGTCGCGCGGGTCGGACACCGACTGCACGGCGCCGATGATCTCCGGCTGACCGGGCAGGTCGGCGCCGGACGGCGCGAACGCGCCGTCGACGGCTGCGTCCCACGCCTCCTTCAGCGACGCGATCTCCGCAGCGTAGGCGGCGTCGACGACGAACGCGGGCTCTGCGGGTGACGACCCGGAAGACGCGAACACCGCGGTCAACGCGACCAGGGCCTCCCGGGCATCCGCGATCAGCGGCAGCTGCGAACCGTGCTTGTACGCATCGAACGCGGCCACGTTGACGTTCACGAACGTGACGTCCGGGTTCTGGAACGCGGTCCGCGACGCGGTCGTGAAGTCGCTATAGCGCGTGCCGATCCCGATCACGACGTCCGCCTGCGCGGCGACCGCGTTCGCGGCGGCCGTGCCGGTCGCGCCGATGCCACCGAGGTACTGCGGGTGGTCCCAGACGAGCGAGCCGCCGCCGGCCTGCGAGGTACCGACCGGGATGCCGGTGGCCTCGACGAAGGCCGCGAGCTCGTGCTCCGCGCCGGAGTACAGCACGCCGCCGCCCGCGACGATCACCGGACGCTGGGCGCCCCGGATCGCGGCGACCGCACGCGCCAGCGGCCCGTGCTCGGGCAACGGCCGACGGATGTGCCACTCGCGCGGCTGCAGGAACGCGACGGGGACGTCGAACTCCTCGGCCTGCACGTCCTCGGGCAGGGCGATGGTCACGGCACCGGTCTCGGCCGGGTCGGTGAGCACGCGCATCGCGGCGAGGGCGATCGAGAACAGCTGTTCGGGGCGCTCGACGCGGTCGAAGTAGCGCGACAGCGGACGGAACGCGTCCGTCACCTGGATCGAGGTGTCGTGCGGCAGCTCGATCTGCTGGAGCACCGGGTCGGTGGTGCGCGTCGCGAACGTGTCCGACGGCAGCAGCAGAGCGGGCAGGCGGTTCGTCGTCGCGAGCGCCGCAGCGGTGAGCATGTTCGCGGCGCCCGGGCCGACCGACGCCGTCGCTGCGAAGGTCGCACGGCGGCGGTGCATGCGGGCGAAGCCGACGGCCTCGTGCACCATCGCCTGCTCGTTGCGGGCCTGGTGGTACGGCAGCAGGCCGGGCTGCTCGACGTGGAGCTGCTTGATGGCCTGTCCGACGCCGGCGACGTTGCCGTGCCCGAAGATGCCGAAGATCCCCGGGATGGTGCGTTCGCGGACGTCGCCGTCGACGGTCCACTGGTTCGCCAGGAACTCGACGAGTGCCTGGCCGACGGTCATCCGGCGCGTCGCGCCGGCTTCGCGCGTGGTGGTGGTCACGCGGACTCCTTCTCGTAGGGCAGGCGCGGGTCGAGCTGCTCGCTCCCCCAGGCCTGGCGGACCCAGCCGTGGGCCGGGTCGTCGGTGATGTTCCAGACGCGCTCCGGGTCGGGCCCGGCCATCACGTTCAGGTAGTACATGTCGTAGCCCGGAGCAGCGACGGCGGGACCGTGCCAGCCGTGCGGCACCAGCGCGATGTCGCCGGTGCGCACTTCGCGGAACTCGTCGATCGGACGGTCGTCCGAGGCGTAGGTCCGGTGCAGGGCGAACGGGTCGGCGGTGGCCGGAGCGGAGAGGCCGCGTGCGACCGCGGACTCGTAGTAGTAGATCTCCTCGAGGTTCGACTCCTCGCCCGGCACGTTGGTGTCGTGCTTGTGCGGCGGGTACGACGACCAGTTGCCGGCCGGCGTGATCACCTCGCACACGATGAACTTGTCGGCGTCGAGGGCCGCCGGGGTGCCGAAGTTGTGCACCTGGCGGCTGGACTGCCCGGCACCGCGGAGCTCCACCGGCACGTCCTGCCGGGCCACGTACGTGGTCGGCTTGACGGTGTCGGAGGGCGCCTCGGCGACCGCGAACCGGCCTGCGCCGGTGATCGTCGCCGCGGTGCCCGATCCGAGGTACAGGACGTCGGTGGGGCCCTCGAAGACGTTCGCGCGCCCCTGCAGGGCCTGCTCGCCGTCCCCGGCAGCGCCCGCGTAGGTCACGTGGAACGACCCGGCGAGCGGCACGACGATGCGCTCCACGGCGTCGGCCGGGAGGCGCAACTCGCGCGTGCCGGTCGGGTCACCGTCCGTCAGGGTGCCGGTCCGGAGCCCGGTGTGCGCCCATCCTGCGATGCGGCCGTCGACGACGTCGGTCCAGCCGGCCTCCGGCCGGCTCCCCTTCGGGATGAACCACTGCTCGTGCTCGTGCTCGTGCTGTTCGTTCGCCATGCTGCGGCTCAGTTGTTCGACGGGAAGCCGAGGTTGATGCCGCCGTGCGACGGGTCGAGCCAGCGGCTCGTGATCGCCTTCTGGCGGGTGAAGAAGCTCACGCCGTCGGCGCCGTACGCCTTGTGGTCACCGAACAGCGAATTCTTCCAGCCGCCGAACGAGAAGTACGCGACCGGCACGGGGATCGGGACGTTGATGCCGATCATGCCGACCTGCACGTCGCGCTGGAAGCGACGGGCAGCGCCGCCGTCGTTGGTGAAGATGGCGGTCCCGTTGCCGTACGCACCTGAGTTGATGAGCTCGAGGCCCTCTTCGTACGTGGCGACGCGGACGACGCTCAGCACCGGGCCGAAGATCTCCTCGGTGTAGACGCGGCTCGTGGTGGGGACCTGGTCGATCAGCGTCGGGCCCAGCCAGAAGCCGTTCTCGTCGCCGTCGGGTCGGACGGTGCGGCCGTCCACCACAACCACCGCACCGTCCTGCTCTGCGACCTCGATGTACGAGGCGACCTTGTCACGGTGCTGCTTCGTGACGAGCGGGCCCATGTCGCATCCGCGACGACCGTCGCCGATGCGCAGGGTGGCCGCGCGGTCCTTGATCTTCTGGATGAGCTCGTCGGCCACCGGCTCGACGGCGACGACGACCGAGATCGCCATGCAGCGCTCACCGGCGGAGCCGAAGCCCGCGTTGATGGCGTTGTCCGCGACCAGGTCGAGGTCGGCGTCCGGCAGCACCAGCATGTGGTTCTTCGCGCCGCCCAGGGCCTGCACGCGCTTGCCGTGCTTCGTGCCCGTCTCGTAGACGTACTGCGCGATCGGCGTGGAACCGACGAACGAGATCGACTCGACGTCGGGGCTCGTGAGCAGGCCGTCGACGCTCAGCTTGTCGCCGTTGAGGACGTTGAAGACACCGTCGGGGAGACCGGCCTCGGAGAACTTCTCGGCGAGCCAGATGGCGGCGCTCGGGTCCTTCTCCGACGGCTTCAGCACGACGGTGTTGCCCGCGGCGATCGCGATCGGCAGGAACCACAGCGGCACCATCGCCGGGAAGTTGAAGGGGCTGATGATGCCCACGACGCCGAGCGGCTGCCGGATCGAGTACACGTCGATGCCGGTCGAGACCTGGTCGGAGAACTCGCCCTTGAGCAGGCTCGGGATGTTCGTCGCGAGCTCCACGACCTCCTGCCCACGGGCGATCTCACCCAGGGCGTCGTCGATGACCTTGCCGTGCTCGCTCGTGATGATCTCGGCGAGCTCGCCCTTGTCGCGGTTCAGGATCTCGCGGAACGAGAACAGGATCTGCTGGCGCTTGGTGAGCGACAGGTTGCTCCACGCCGGGAACGCCGCCTTGGCGCTCGCGATGGCGGCCTGGATCTCGTCCTCGTTCGCCAGGGCGACCTGCTTCGTCGCGACGCCCAGGGCCGGGTCGTACACGGGGGCGCTGTTGCCCGACGCGGACTCGACGTGCTTGCCGCCGATCCAGTGGCCGACGGTGGTGGTGGCGGTCTCCGTGGTGGTCATGCGTTGCTTCCTTCGAGTGTGGTGGCGTGTTCGTGCGTGGTGCCGGCGTTCCCGGTGCCGGCGCTCCCGGTGTGGACGAGGCCGGCGGCGACGTCGACCGCGGTGGCGACGTCGCCGTCCGGCGGGTAGAGCAGGGTCCGACCGACGACCAGGCCGCGCACGCCGGGGAGTGCGAGGGCGTCGGCCCACTTGGCGTACGTCTCGAGCGGCTTGCTCGACGGGTCGCCACCGAGCAGCAGCGTCGGCAGCGTCGTCGCCGCCATCACCCGCTCCATGTCGTCGACGACCGGGATCTTGAGCCAGCTGTAGGCGCTGGACTCCCCCAGGCCCGCGGCGATCGCCATCGAGGTGATGACGGCGTCGGCGGTCAGGTCGTTCACGACCCGGCCGTCCTGCCACGCGGACATGAACGGCTCGAGCATGATCGGCAGCTGGAGTGCGGCGGCCTCGCTCACGGCGCGGGCCGTGGCCTCGAGCGTCGGGGCCGTGCCCGCGTCCTCGAGCGCGATGCGCACCAGGAGCTTTGCGAAGTCGAGCCCGGAGTCCTTGATGGCCTGCGCCGAGTAGGCGGTGTAGCGGTCATCCATCTCGAACGTCGCGCCGCGCAGCCCGCCGCGGTTCATCGACCCGACGACGACCTTGCCGTCGAGGGCGCCGAGCAGTGCCAGGTCCTCGAGGATGTCGGGCGTCCCGAGCACCCCGTCGACGCCGGGGCGACCGAGCGCCGTGACGAGCCGCTCGAGCAGGTCGTAGCGGTCGGCCATGGCGGACTCGTCGTTCCGGACCGCCAGGGCACCGCGGGCCGGGTGGTCGGCGGCGACGATGAAGAGCTTGCCGTCGTCGGCGAGCAGGGAGCGCTTGTGCCGAGCGTCGAGCACGGACCGCACCAGTTCGGGCTGTCCGGCGCGGATGTCCCGGAGGCGCTGGAAGTCAGCGGGGCTGATCTCAGGCATGGGTCTTCTCCTCGGTGTTGGTCGCACCCGCGCTCGTGTGCGTCGTTCCCTCGGCGGGGTTGTCGGTCAGGAACTGCTCGATCTCGTCGCTCGTGGGCATCGCCGTCGAGCACTCGAACCGGGTCGCGACGATGGCGCCGGCGGCGTTGCAGAAGGCGAGGATCCGCTCGAGGCCCCAGCCCTGCAGCAGGCCGTGGGTCAGCGCGCCGCCGAAGCCGTCGCCCGAGCCGAGCCCGTTGACGACGTCGATGTGGTGCGGGCGGAACTCGACGAACTCGTCGCGGGTCTTCGCCAGCACGCCCTTGGGGCCCTGCTTGACGATGGCGATCTCGACGCCGCGCTCGAGCAGGGCGTCGGCCGCACGGACCGGGTCGGTCTCACCGACGGCGACCTCACACTCCTCGCGGTTGCCGACGGCGACCGTGGCGTGCTCGAGGGCGACGGCGACCTCGCGCGTCGCGGCCTCGGGGCTCGACCAGAACATCGAGCGGTAGTCCAGGTCCAAGACGGTGTGGTTCTTTGTGCTGTTCTGCGCGGCTGTGCGCGCTTCGTACGCGACGTGGTGTGCCTGCCGGCTCGGCTCTTCGCTCAGGCCGGTCACCGTGGTCCAGAAGATCTTCGCCCGCTCGATCTCGTGCAGCGGCAGCGACTTCGCCGTGATCATCAGGTCCGGCGCCTTCGGGGCACGGTAGAAGTACAGCGGGAAGTCGTCCGGCGGGAAGATCTCGCAGAACGCGACGGGGGTGTTCAGCCCCTCGACCGTCTCGACGTAGGCGTTCGCGACGCCGAACTCCGGCAGGGTGCGGGCGATGTACCGGCCGAAGGGGTCGTTGCCGGTGCGGGTGATGACCGCGGCGTCGGCACCGTGGCGCGCTGCGGCGATGGCGACGTTGGTCGCGCTGCCGCCGACGGACTTCGAGAACGTCGTGACGTCTTCGAGCGGGCCGGTCTGCTGCGGGTAGATGTCGACGCTGACGCGTCCCATCGTGATCACGTCGTAGGCGTGGGGAGCGGGGTTCGTCATGCGACGTGGTGGACCTTCCGTGCGGCTTCATCGGCGGACGTTCACGACTGTACACCGTGTTTGCCCTAATGTCATGACATGGTTTGCCGGGCTGGTCCCGCCGGGCCGGTGGCCGCGTCGCTGCGCCAGGAAACCCGGGATCGGTGGGCCGGGAGGCCCGGTGTCGGTGGGTTCTGCCAGGGTCACGACATGCAGATCCTCGCCCTGGTCATCGGTCTCGTGATCGGCATCGCCGTCGGTGCGGTCGTCGCCTGGTCGCTCGCGCGGTCGCGCGCCGGCGTCGACGCCGCAGCGTCGCGCGCGAGCGCCGAGGCACTCCGCACGCGGCTCGACGAGGTCCGGCGCGACGCCGAGGAACGCCTCGACGCGCAGGACGCCCAGTACCGCCGACAGGTCGACTCCCTCGAACGGCGCGCGGCCGAGCTCGAGCACCTCGTGCAGCGCATGCACGGCGCCGACTCGGCCCGGAACCAGAACGAGTCGAAGGTGCTGTCCGCCCTCAGCCCCGTCGCGCAGACCCTCGACGTCATGCGCACGAAGATCGCCGAGCTCGAGCAGTCCCGCAGCGAGCAGTACGGCGCCCTGTCCGCGCAGCTCCGGTCGGCCGCCGAGTCCGAGGAACGCCTGCGCGCCACGGCCGACACCCTGGCCAGCGCCCTGTCGTCGAACAGCACCCGCGGGGTGTGGGGCGAGACGCAGCTGCGCAACGTGGTCGAGGCGGCCGGGTTGCTCGAACGGGTCGACTTCGACGTGCAGTCCTCGGTCACCACCTCGGCCGGCACCGCCCGGCCCGACATGGTCGTGCACCTGCCCGGTGGCAAGACCATCGCCGTCGACGCCAAGGTGCCGTTCAGCGCCTACCTGCAGGCCGCCGAGATCCCGGCGACCGCAACCGGCGCCGAGGGGGCTCGCCGCGACGCGCTCATCGGGCAGCACGTCAAGGCGCTCCGAGCGCACGTCGACGCCCTGGCCGCGCGCGAGTACTGGACCGGGTACGACGCCTCCCCCGAGCTCACCGTCGCCTTCATCCCGTCCGAGTCCCTCATCTCGAGCGCCCTCGCCGCCGACCCCGGACTGCTCGACCACGCCTTCCGCAAGCGCATCGCCCTCGCCTCACCCGTGACCCTGTGGTCCGTGCTGAAGACGGTGGCCTTCTCGTGGCAGCAGGACGTCGTCTCGCAAGAAGCGCACGAGCTCTTCCGCGTCTCGCGCGAGCTCTACGGCCGGCTGTCCACGATGGCGGGGCACGTCGACAAGCTCGGTCGTTCGATCCGGGGCTCCGTCGTCGACTACAACCGGTTCGTGGGGTCGCTCGAGCGGCAGGTGCTGCCGAGTGCACGGCGGTTGTCGCTGCTCGACGAGTCGAAGGTGATCGCGGACCCGGCATCGATCGAGGACGAGCCGCGGTTGCTCACGGCGCCGGAGCTGGTGGGGGCGGTCGACGAGGACTGACCGGCCGCTCGCTACGATCGTTCGTCATGGGGGAACCACTGCAGAACCATCCCGGCGACCGCGAGTTCCCGGTCCGTCCACGCTGGCGGCACCGGGCGATGGTCGCCAGGGCGCGGAAGCAGACCGGGCGGCGACGGGACCGCGCCGCAGCATGGATCATCATGGCGATCGCGATCGTCGCGTTCTTCGCCGTACTCCTGATCTCGATCCTCGCGCCGTACGAGGTCCGGCAGCACTTCGGGTACGGCATCCAGGCGGTGTGGCGTTGCTTCCTGATCGCCGTCGTCGTGTGGTTCGTGTTGACCTTCATCGTCTCGCTGCGTGACATCGGACTGCCGGTGCGGGAACAGCGGCGGTACCAGGAGCGCACCGGCGCCCGCGAGCTGCCCGTCCGCCGGCTGCAGCAGCTGGCGCTCACCTCGTTCGGCGACTTCCACGAGGGCTGGTGGCCGGCGTCCCTCGCCCCGTACGGTGCGCGGATCGAACTCGGCGGCGAGTACCTGCAGGACGCCACACGTTCTCCCTTCGTGACGATTCCCCTGCCGCCCGTGACCGTCCTGCGCCGCGAACTCGATGAGGCCTACAAGGTCGCCAGCGGGCAGGACGCACAGGCCTTCGCCGTCGACCTGCTCGGTCCGAAGAGCGTGTCGTGGCAGTTCCTCGCGTTGAGCCGCACCGCCGAGGGCGAGGCTCGGCTCACCCGACTGTCCTCGCTGCTCGGCAGCGATCCCTGGGCGGGGTCGAGCCTGCTCGAACGCCGAGCGGACCGCCCGCCGAAGCTGCTCTGGTCGATGGACGTCAAGAACGCCGTCACCGCCGTCCGAGGCGCGTACGCCGCCGGGCTCCTGAGCGAGGACGATGCCTGGGCGTCGATCGACCTGGTCGCCGACGTCGCGTTCACCCTGTTCGACTCGTGGGACGACTACTTCGACAACCTGCGCGCCGCGTACGCCCTGGTCTACGACGAGCTCAAGACGGTGCAGGAGTTCGATGCCGGGCGGCGTGAGCTCTTTGCCTCCGACTGGCCGGTCACGCGGCTGCCGTGGCCTGCGTCGCCGGGGGCGCTGTTGCCCCGGACCGTCAGCGACCCGCTGTGGGCGGACGAGGACGACGCGTCGGTCTCCTGACTGCGACCGGACCCTCATCGGGGCGCCGGCTCGTGTGTGGAAGTGCCCGGGGAGCGCGCGGACGGCCTCGAGCAACCCACCGCACGCCAGAGCAAGCGCAGCACACTGTCAGTGACGCCTCGGTGAACGGCGGCATCTCGCGAGAACGCCACCGGCGTCGGGCCGTCTGGTAGGTCATTTCAGATGTGGCCCGCAGGGCCCCTCCTCCTACAGGAGATCGAGCGGCAGGAAGGGCGATTTCATCTCATCGAGGTGCATGTCGGTCGCTTTGGCGATCGCCGGCAGTTCCAGCGCCCAATACCCGACGAATCCCGCACCGTAGCTGTCGCCCGGGGCGACTGCGTCCAGCGATCCCATCCAATCCATCGGTTTCATCCGCGACGGCCAGTCTGCGAGGTACGTCTCGATTGCATGGCTGGCTTCGACTGGCTGCTCGAGCGCCGTGAGCAGGGGCCGCGCGAACCGCGGCGTCGAAGGCTTGTTCTGATCCCAGGAGTGCTGAAGTCCGGACGCAGACGCAAGCGCCGAGAACAGCGGGTCCGCCCCCTGCCGAACCACCGTCTCGAGAACCGTCCGCGCACGAGTCGTCCGGCCACAGCCCATCGTGATGCCGAGAAGCCGCAGCACGCTGATGTAGTACTCGTTTCCGTCGCCGAGGCTGGGCGACGGCTTCTGGTCGGAGGACGCTAGGTCGACCCACGTGCAGTACGCATCCGCCACCGATTCAGCGACATCTCCGATGACGTCCAAGCCGACGCCCGCGGAGTACTGCGCGGCCAGGTAGCGGAGGCCCATGTGCCACTCGCCACGAACGGCGCTCAATCGCTTCGTGGGATCGGTTGCTCGCTGCGCGGCAGCCTTGCGCCCTTCCCAATTGGTCGAGGTCACCTCGATGGCGCTCTGCCAGTATCGCGCATCGAACTCGGCGGCCCGCTGCCGGAATGCAGTCTTGCGCCGGAAGAGCGGCATCAGGGGATCACCTTTCCACCCGTATCGACCATGAATCGTGTTGAACCTCCATCATGTCCGACGACGACGACACTTCGGGGGAGCTTTCCCTCGTCGAGCAGCTTCTGGATCGCGTCGAAGTGGCGCTCGTCCACGGCTCGTTCCAATCGAGTCAAGGCATCCCGCGCCGCTGGAGAGTCGATCCACTGATCACTCAGCTGACGACCACTCAGTTTCGTGTTCTGCAACAGGCCGTTCGGAGCAGCGTCATCGTGCTTCGAGAACTTCGCCTCGCCGATCTCGTAGTCGCCGGTCTTCTTGTCGAAGTACACACCGTCGAGTCCGTTGGCATTGGTGCTGCCCTTCGTGTCGATCCGTTCGAAACCGGAACGAGCGTAGAGGTCGTGCATCTGCTGCTCTCCGAAGGCTGCCTTCTCGTCCTTGGTCGCGGTCCTCGCCAGGGTCCGCCCGTTCGGGTTGACCTTGACACCGAGGGGCAGTTCGACGCGACGTCCGAACGGGATCGCAGAAGTGACCTTCCCGACGACCGAGCGCCCCGCGGCGAGGACCCGTCCGCCGGCGCGGGAGATCCCACCCATGCCGCTGGCGTACTTGCCCATGCTCGCCAACCGCCCCAGGGCGCCAGCCGCGGGGACGCAGTCGAGCAGGGAGAAGGCGAGGTCCCACCCGTCGGCTTCACCCTTGCTCATCTTGTACAACGTGTCCGCCAACACCACGAGCGCGATCGCCGCGATGATCAACGTCCACGGCCCCGGGATGATCATCGCGATGATCCCGCCCACGGCCACGACGACCTTCGCCACCGACACGATGGTCTCCCACGCCTCGGACCCGAAGATCTTGTCCCACGTGGACTGCTTCCCCAGCCCCGCGTCAGCCGCTTCACCGATCTTCGTCGCGGTCCGCTGCTCCGCGTCCTGCCAGTCACCCTTCGCATCCGCCACGAGCCGCTTCGCCGCGTCGATCCGCGACTGCGCCGCCGCGATGTCGCCCTGCGCGGACGACACGGACCCCTGCGCGACGGCGGCGTTGTCGGACGCCGCCCGCAGCTGCGCCGGCGACGGCACGTCCACCCCGTCCGGCACCTCGGACCCGGCCGGGTACTCGTCCGCGACCTTCGACAGGTCCTTCGACGCCGACTGGTAGTGCGACAGGTTCGACTGCGCATCGGAGAGCCGGTCCTGCGCCGCGGCGAGGTCCCCGGAGGCGTCCTTCGCGTCCGCGAGCGCCCCATCAGCCCGGTACTGGGTGTCATCGACCGTGTCCGCCCACCCCGACAACGCCGTCGCGGCGAGTTCGTACGAGTCGACGAGCTTCGTCAGGTCCGAGGGGGTGTCCTCGATCGCGTCGACGAACACGTCGGCGGCTTCACCCTCCCAGTCGGTCAGCCACCCGGACCCCTTCACCGACTTCAGCCGGGTCGAGGCGTCATCCGCCGCGTCGGAGATGCGCTGGTACTCCCGCGACATCATCCGCAACGTCGACGGATCACCCTTGACCGGATCATCACCCTGATCGACAACGTCCCACCCCGACGGCCGCCCCATCATTCCTCCCCAGGTCCGATCTCTCGCCCTGTTCTCCATAGGCGCGCGAATGTGACCATATCAGGGGACATCGACGTGGACGCGTGCCCCCGACGCGGCCACGGCGTCAGAGGGCTGCGCGGATGGCACCGAGCTCCGGGAACCCTCGGAGCCGGTACCGGGCGGGGCGGACGTCGAGCTCGTCGATCAGGTCGGTCGCCAACTCCCGGAGCCGACCGAAGGGCACGGGCTGCGTCTGGCCGTCGAGTGTGACGAGCACCACGGTGTCGACCGCGGCGACGATCGTCTCGACGTCCTGGGTCCACGACGAGTACGAGAAGGCCGGGGAGTCCTCGGCGAGCCGCGCAACCGACACCGCAGCGACGTGCACTTCCTCGCCCCGGCGATCGAACGACGCCTGCAGGTCGTCCTGCTGCAGGTTCGCGACCGTCGACGTCCACAGCGCTCGGATCGTCCGCAGTTCCCCGTCGAGCGAGGGGTGCTCGAACCGTACCCACCCGTCAGCGCGCAGCACCATGGGCGGTCCGCTCAGGACCTCGCCCTCGTCGTCGGCCAGGATCTGCTGGGCGACACCGGCCGCGACTCGGAGCCCGTCCTCGTCTTGGTCTCCCGTGACGATGAACGTCGTCGGCGCCACCGGGAAGACCACTGCGCTGCCGCGGAGCTCGATGCCCTGGAACGTCTGCGGTGCGAGCACGAGCACCACGGCGAGGTCAGGGTCCTGGATGACGATCGTGCCGGGCTGGATCACCGCGACGTCACCGCCGGCCTGCTCCTGCGCAGCAGCAACGGCCGCACGCAGGACGTCCTCGTCCGTCCACCCCATCTCGGCGAGCGCCGACGTGGTGAGGACCGAGCCGTCGTCATCGGCGAGGATCACCCCGAGGTCAGGCGCCACCGGCACGACGTGCGGCAGGCGGTCGTCCGTGCCGTCCGCTTGCGCACGCAGGGTGCGGATGCCTGCGGTGTCCAGTCCGACGATCCGTGCCGTGGTGACAGTCATGCGTCGAGCCTATGCAACGGGGCGCCGACGGCGGACCGGCGACGCCCCGAGACGGCGGAAGGAAGTTCTGCCTAGAACCACTTCTCCGCACGGTGGTCCGCCTGGATGCGACGGATGGTGTTCGAGCGCGACCGCAGCACGAGCGAGTCGGTGTGGATGACACCGCGCGAGCGACGGACACCGTCGACCAGGACGCCGTCGGTGACGCCGGTGGCGACGAAGAACGTGTTGTCACCCGTGACCAGGTCGTCCTGGTCGAGGACCTTGTCCAGGTCGTGGCCGGCGGCGACGGCGCGCTCGCGCTCCTCGTCGTCCTTGGGCTGGAGCTTGCCGAGGATCACACCGCCGAGCGCCTTGATCGCGCACGCCGTGATGATGCCCTCGGGGGTGCCACCGACGCCGACGCACATGTCGATCGTCGAGCCGGGCAGCGCCGCGGCGATGCCACCGGCGACGTCACCGTCGAGCAGCAGACGCGTCCCGGCACCGGTCGCACGGATCGCGCGGATCAACTCGTCGTGACGGGGACGGTCGAGCACGGCCACGACCATGTCCTCGAGGTCCTTGCCCTTGGCCTTCGCCAGCGCGCGGATGTTCTCGCCGATGGGCTTCTCGAGGTCCAGGACCCCGCGGCCCTCGGGGCCGGCGGCGATCTTGTCCATGTAGAACACGGCGGAGGGGTCGTACATCGAACCGCGGTCCGAGACGGCCATGACGGAGATGGCGTTCTGACGGCCGGCGGCGGTGAGCGAGGTGCCGTCGATCGGGTCGACCGCGATGTCGCAGGCCGGGCCGTGGCCGTTGCCGACGTGCTCGCCGTTGTAGAGCATCGGGGCGTTGTCCTTCTCGCCCTCACCGATGACGACGACACCGTCGAAGTTCACCGTGCCGAGGAACTTGCGCATCGCGTCGACCGCGGCACCGTCGGCGAGGTTCTTCTCACCACGCCCGACCCACGGCTGCGCACGGATCGCGGCGGCCTCCGTCGCACGCACGAGCTCGAGGGCCAGGTTGCGGTCGGGCTGGAGGAACAGGGAGCCGGTTTCCGTAGAGGGAGTCACGACCCGAGCTTACCGACCGCCGTCGAGTCACACTCCAGTCCGGCTGACTACGATCGGCGGGGACATCACCGAAGTCGAAGGAGATCCACGTGCCCATCGCAACGCCGGAACAGTACGCCGAGATGATCGAACGCGCGAAGGCGGGCAAGTTCGCGTACCCCGCGGTCAACGTGTCCTCGTCGCAGACCATCAACGCGGTCCTCCAGGGCCTGCAGGAGTCCGGCTCGGACGGCATCCTCCAGGTCACGACGGGCGGTGCCGACTACTTCGCCGGCCAGACGATCAAGAACCGTGCCGCCGGTGCCCTCGCGATGGCGAAGTTCGCCCACGAGGTCGCGAAGAACTACGACATCACGGTCGCGCTGCACACCGACCACTGCCCCAAGGACGCCCTCGACGGCTTCGTCCTGCCGCTCATCGCGGCGAGCGAGGAAGAGGTCCGCGCCGGCCGCAACCCGATCTTCCAGTCGCACATGTGGGACGGCTCGGCCGTGCCGCTCGACGAGAACATCGAGATCGCGAAGACCATGATCGAGAAGACGCGGAACATCAACGCGATCCTCGAGGTCGAGATCGGCGTCGTCGGCGGCGAAGAGGACGGCGTCGAGCACGAGGGCACGAACGACGCCCTGTACACGACCCCGAACGACGTCGAGCGGGTCGTCGACGCGCTCGGCCTGGGCGACAAGGGGCGCTGGATCGCCGCGCTCACCTTCGGCAACGTGCACGGCGTCTACAAGCCGGGCAACGTCAAGCTCCGCCCCGAACTCCTCGGCGAGATCCAGGCCTCGGTCGCGGCCAAGCACGGCACGGGCGAGAACCCGCTCGACCTCGTCTTCCACGGCGGCTCCGGCTCGACCGACGACGAGATCCACGAGGCCGTCCGCAACGGCGTCATCAAGATGAACATCGACACGGACACGCAGTACGCGTTCACCCGATCGATCGCGGACTCGATGTTCCGGAACTACGAGGGTGTCCTGAAGATCGACGGCGAGGTCGGCAACAAGAAGCAGTACGACCCCCGCGCCTGGGGCAAGGTCGCCGAGTCCGCCATGGCGGCTCGCGTGGGCGAGGCCGCGAAGGTGCTCGGCTCCGCCGGTCACACCAAGGGCTGAGCAGGTCCGTCCCGGCGCAAGACGCCGTCGTGTCCGCGGAACACCGCGGATTCCGGCGGCGTCTCGCGGTTCCGGGGGCGTCATGCGATGACGACGGCGTCTCGACGGTCGGTCTGGAGGCCCGGCTCGCCTCCGCCACGCTCGCCACGTGCCACGATGGGCAGGTGACCGTCGACGCCATCGCCTCCGAGTTCGCCCAGTTCGTCACCGAGTCGCCCACCGCGTTCCACGCGGCAGCGGCCGCCCGCGACCGCCTCCTCGCAGCCGGGTTCACCGAGCTGTCCGAGCTCGACGCCTGGCCCACCGGACCCGGCGCGTACGTCGTGGTCCGCGACGGTGCGGTCATCGCGTGGCGCCTGCCGGAGGGTGCAACGGCGACGGCCCCGTTCCGGATCCTCGGCGCACACACCGACTCCCCCGGGTTCCGGATCAAGCCGAACCCCGGAGTCCGCACCGGCGGGTGGGAGCAGCTGAACGTCGAGGTCTACGGCGGCGCGCTCCTGTCGACGTGGTTCGACCGCGACCTGCGCATCGCCGGCCGGGTCGTCGACGCCGACGGCAGCGTGCGGCTCGTCAGCACCGATGCCGTCGCCCGCATCCCGAACCTCGCGATCCACCTCGACCGCGGGGTGAACGACGGCAAGGAGATCGACCGCCAGCGCCACACGCTGCCGATCGTCGGCGTGGACGGCGACGCCGGCGGGACCTCGGTCGTGGAGTGGCTGCGCGCTCGCCTCGGAGACGATGCAGTTTCGTGGGACCTCTTCCTCGCCGACACCCAGGCCCCCGCCCGCATCGGCATCGAGCGCGAGTTCCTGGCGTCGGGCCGGATGGACAACCTGACGAGCGTGCACGCCGGGCTCCGCGGCATCGTGGACGCCCCGGCGGACGGCGACCACATCCCCGTGTTCGCAGCGTTCGACCACGAGGAGATCGGTTCCTCGACCCCGTCCGGTGCCGGTGGCCCGTTCCTCGAGGACGTCCTCGTCCGCGTGCAGGAGGGTCTCGGCGCCACCCGCTCCGAGGCCGCCCGGGCGTTCCGCGCCTCGTGGCTGCTCTCGAGCGACGCCGGTCACCTGGTGCACCCGAACCAGTCGGAGAAGCACGACCCGACGAACCGTCCGCGCCCCGGAGCCGGTCCGCTGCTGAAGATCAGCGCGAACCAGCGTTACATGACCGAGGCCAAGGGCGAGGCCGTCTGGGCCGCCGCGTGCGACACCGCAGGGGTGCCGTGGCAGCCGTTCGTCAACGTCAACACGATCCCCGGTGGCTCGACCATCGGCCCGATCGCAGCGACCCGGCTCGGGATCCCGACGATCGACATCGGCGTCGGGTTGCTGTCGATGCACTCGATCCGCGAGCTCGTGCACGTCGAGGACCTGGCATCACTGCACGGCGCCGTCGCGGCGTTCCTGGCCGGCTGAGCCCTGACCGGCTGGACCCGGTCGCCCACGCGGAACGACGTTCTCGACGTCTCACGACATCGAGAACGTCGTTCCGGGTCGGCGCGTACCCGGCTCGGGTCAGGCGCCGGCCTGGCGCATCATGAACTCCACGAACTGCGGGTCCTGGAACACCACGACGACGAACGCGATGGTGCTCACGAACGTGGCCACGACCGCGCCGACGATCGGCACCCAGAACGTGCGCTTGCGTGCCCGGAGCCGGCGGATCGACCACCACGCCACGAGCGCGAAGACCACGACGTTCGTGATCGCCCCGATGATCGCGGCACCGCTCAGTGCACTCGGGTCGTTCAGCGCCGTGTACTGCGTCTCGAGGGTCCGACGCACCGTCGACGCGACGTTGGTCACCGCGAGGGACTGCACCACGGAGATGAGTCCGAAGGCGAGCAGCCCGACCGTCAGGACGAAGTCGGCGGGCGTGCGGCCGAACCGGCTCGTCGACGCGGACCGCTGCGACCCGCCCGTGGTCGGGTCGCCGGCTGCGCCGGGTCGGCCTGGAGGCACGGTGCCGGTCGGCGCACCGGCACCGGACCGGTACGCGGTCGCGCCGTCCTGCCCGGCCTGGCTCGCCGCCTGCTGGCGGCGGTCGCGCTCCTGCTGCTCGCGCTCCTGTCGTTCCTGTTCGACCAGGACCGGGTTGACCCATCCCTCGGGCGCGTACTCGCCGTACGCGGGGGCGGGTCGGCCGTGGACCCGGCCGCTGACGGCACCGGCGGCCGTCGTCGGGGACGTGCCCCGGGCCTCCTGGCCGGCTGCCGCCGTGTCGTCGACCTGACCCGGCTCGCGCTGCGGCACCGAGCCCCAGCCGTCCGCGCCGCTCATGCCCGACGCCCGCCGAGCGCGCGCGTCGGGTTGCCCGACGCGTCGGTGCGGAGCTCCTTCGGGAGCGAGAACATCAGGTCTTCGTGTGCGGTCACGACTTCTTCCACGGCGCCGTACCCGGCGTCGGCGAGTTGTTCGAGGACCTCGGCGACGAGCTCTTCGGGGACGGACGCACCGCTCGTGACGCCGACGGTGGCGACGCCGTCGAGCCACTCCTGGCGGATCTCCTCCGCGTAGTCGACGCGGTGCGCGGCCTTCGCCCCGTGCTCCAGGGCGACCTCGACCAGACGGACGCTGTTCGACGAGTTCGCGGAGCCGACGACGATCACCAGGTCGGTGCCCGGGGCGACCTTCTTGATGGCGACCTGGCGGTTCTGGGTGGCGTAGCAGATGTCGTCGGACGGCGGGTTCGCGATCGTGGGGTACTTCTCGCGCAGCAGGCGGACGGTCTCCATCGTCTCGTCGACGCTCAGCGTGGTCTGCGACAGCCAGACGAGGTTGTCGGGGTCGGGGACGTCGAGCGCGGCGACGTCGTCCGGTCCGTTGACCAGGATCGTGCGGTCGGGGGCGTGTCCCATCGTGCCCTCGACCTCTTCGTGGCCGGTGTGCCCGATCAGGATGATGGTCCGCTCGGCCTTGGCGAACCGGGTGGCCTCGCGGTGGACCTTGGTGACCAGGGGGCAGGTGGCGTCGATGGCGTGCAGGTCGCGGTCGGCAGCACCGGCGACGACGGCCGGCGAGACGCCGTGGGCGCTGAAGACGACGTGCGAACCGCGCGGGACCTCGGCGACGTCGTCGACGAACACCGCACCGCGCTGCTCGAGGGTCGACACGACGTGGACGTTGTGGACGATCTGCTTGCGGACGTAGACGGGCTCGCCGTACTGCTCGAGCGCCTTCTCGACCGCCACCACCGCTCGGTCCACCCCGGCGCAGTAGCCGCGGGGTGCCGCGAGCAGCACCTTCTTCGGACCGGCGACCGGCTCGTCACGCAGTCGCCCACGCGCCGCGTGCACACGCGGAGGGGCGAGCGGGACCGTGTGGCCGTTGGTGATCGTCACGTCCCCGATGATAGGTGAGCGGGACGCACGCGACCTGGGCGCGGGGGCCGGCTGTGGAGAACCTGCCGCTCGCCCGCTGTCACCGGTGTCGGGCACGATGGACGTCCAGCACGAGAAGGAGCGACATGGCGATCGAACAAGGCCCGCCGACGGCCGACAACCCGTGGCCGGTCGCGCTCCTCGGCGCGAAGCTCCGCGACTGGATCGATCGGCTGGGCACCGCGTGGATCGAGGGCGAGATCACGCAGTGGAACGTCGCCGGCGGCAACGTGTACGGCAAGCTCAAGGACGTCGAGGTCGATGCGACGGTGTCGTTCTCGATCTGGTCGAGCGTGCGGTCCCGGGTGCCGGCGGACATCAAGCAGGGCGACCGGGTCGTCGCGGCCGTCAAGCCGAACTACTGGGTCAAGGGCGGCTCGCTCACCATGCAGGTCGTCGAGATGAAGCACGTCGGCCTCGGTGACCTGCTCGAACGGCTCGAACGCCTGCGCCGGACCCTGGGCGAAGAGGGGCTGTTCGATCCCGCACGCAAGAAGCGCCTGCCGTTCCTGCCGCACCGCATCGGCCTGATCACCGGCAAGGACTCCGACGCCGAGAAGGACGTCAAGCGCAACGCGCAGCTCCGGTGGCCGCAGGTCGAGTTCCGCACCGTCCACACCGCGGTGCAGGGCGAGCGCACCGTGGGCGAGGTCACGGCGGCGATCCTCGAGCTCGACGCCGACCCGACGGTGGACGTCATCATCATCGCCCGTGGTGGCGGCGACTTCCAGAACCTGCTCGGCTTCAGCGACGAAGGACTCGTCCGCGCAGCAGCAGCAGCGAGCACACCGATCGTGTCGGCCATCGGGCACGAGGCCGACCGTCCCATCCTCGACGAGGTCGCGGACCTCCGTGCCTCCACCCCCACCGACGCCGCCAAGCGCGTCGTGCCCGACGTCGCGGAGGAGCTCGCGAACGTCCGGCAGGCCCGCGCCCGCATCGGCCTGCGGTTGTCGCAGACGCTCGCGGTCGAGGCCGACCGGATCGCAGCACTCCGGTCACGCCCCGCGCTCGCGTCGACGGCGTGGCTCGTCGACACCCGTGCGGAGGAAGTGGCCCGCGACCTCTCCCGGTCGCGGGAGCTGCTCGATCGTCGGCTCGAGCGGGGCCACTCCGAGGTCGGGCACCTGACCGCCAGGCTCCGTGCGCTGTCGCCGCGCGACACCCTGCGCCGCGGCTACGCGATCGTGCAGCGGGCCGACGGCGGCGTGGTGCGGTCGTCCGACGACCTGACCGGGCAGACGCCGGTGCACGTCACGCTCGGCGCGGGGACGGCGACCGGAACGCTCGAGCCGGACGGGCCGGGTCCCGACGGGTCGGGTTCGACCGGGTCGGGTTCGGGCGCCTGACGCGTCGGGATTGCCGACGGCCTGGTCACCAGCCGCGGTCGCGCAGCCAGGTCGTCGCCAGCGTGCTCCACGCCTCGGCCGGCCCGAGGCCCTCGGCGAGCCCGATGCCGTGCACCCCGCGCTCGAACACGTGCAGGTCGAACGGCACCCCGTGCCGCGCCAGCGCGTGTGCGTAGGACAGCGAGTGCGTCACCGGCACGTGCTCGTCCTCGGCCGTGTGCCACAGGAAGGTCGGCGGGGTCCGGTCGTCGACGAGCAGGTCCGCGTCCACCGCGGACCGCTCGCGGACGCTCGCGCCCGATCCGAGCAGGTTGTCGGCGCTGCCGACGTGCGGGTGGTCCGTCATCGACGTCACCGGGTAGCAGAGCACCGTCAGGTCGGGTCGGTCGTCGACGTCCGACACGGCGCGCTCGGCCGGCGTCGGTGCGTTCGACACGAGGGCCGCCAGGTGCCCGCCTGCCGACGAACCGATCACGACGATCCGCGGATCGGACGGGAGGCCCGCCCAGCGTCCGGCACGCAGGTCGCGGACGAGCGCTCGGGTCGCCACCACGGCGTCCGGGTGGCGGTGCGGGGCGAGCGGGTACGCGAACACGACCGCGTCGATGCCGATCCCGTTCAGCCAGCGGGCGTACCCCTCCCCCTCGTGCGGAGCGTGCATGCCGTACCCGCCCCCGGGCAGGACGACCGCGAGCGAGGGTCGGTCCGGCAGCCCGTCGCGCCCCGCGCTCGGTCCGTCCGGTGCCGGGTACCAGTCCACGCCCTCGGGGAGATCTGTCATGGCGCGACCCTACCGGCCGGTGTTCTCCCCAGGCGCAGCGGGCACGTCGGTCAGTCGGTGGACCCTCGGTAAGATCGAGTCGTGCCATCCCAGCAGGAACCCGAGCAGACCGACGTCCAGTCGCTGAGCTACGAAGCAGCCCGCGACGAACTCGTGCGCGTCGTGAGCGAGCTCGAACAGGGCTCCGCGACCCTCGAGCGCTCGCTGTCGCTCTGGGAGCGTGGCGAGGCCCTGGCCGCCCGCTGCGAAGAGTGGCTCGTCGGCGCTCGGGCCCGGCTCGACGCGGCCCGTGCTGCCAGCAACGCCGAGGACGGCTCCGCCCGATGACCGACGCGAACGGTCGCCCGATCGTCGCCGAGCTCGGCCGACCCGAGACGGCAGAGGAGACCTGGGCACGCAAGGACGCCGCACGGACCGCTCGCCGCCAGCACCAGACGGCCTTCAACCTGGTGATCGCGCTCATCGCGTCGCTCGGCATCGTGCTGTTCCTCGTCGCCGTCGTCGTGCGGCCGAACACCACGGTCGACCGCACCGTCGACTACCAGCAGATCGCGGCCGATGCCCACGTCGGCGACATCACCCTCGCCGCCCCCGACCTGCCGAGCGGCTTCACGTCGAACCGGGCCGACTTCTCCGACAAGACCTCGGACGACGTCGACGTCTGGACCGTCGGGTTCGTGACCCCGGACAAGCAGTACCTCAGCCTGCAGCAGGGGGTCGACGCGAACGGCTCGTGGGTCTCGAACCAGCTCGACCAGCGACCGTCCACCGGCACGCGCGTCATCGACGGCACGAAGTGGACCGTGTACGACCGACGAGCCGAGGGCTCCGACGCCGGCAACCACGCGTACTCGCTCGTGTCCACGTTCGGCACCAACACGATCGTGCTCTCCGGCACCGCCGACGACTCGTCGTACCGCACCGTGGCCACGGCCGTGACCAAGCAGTTCTCCCAGTAGCGACCGCCGGACGGATCCTGCCGGACACCCCGCAGCCCGACCACTCGACCTGATCCGACCCGATCCGAGGAGCCCCATGCCCGACCGTGCCGCCTCCACCCCGTCCGACGCCCTGCGCCTGCTCGTCGACGGCAACGCCCGCTTCGCCGCCGACAAGCGCCGCATGGGCCGCACGGACCCCGACCGCCGCACCGAGCTCCAGGGGTCGCAGGCGCCGTTCGCGACCGTCCTCGGCTGCTCCGACTCGCGCGTGCCGTTCGAGCACGTGTTCGACGCGGGCATCGGCGACCTCTTCGCCATCCGCAACGCCGGGCAGATCGTCGACGACGTCGTGCTCGGGTCGATCGAGTTCGCGGTCGTCGCGCTCGGCACCCCGCTCGTCGTCGTCCTGCGCCACACCCGGTGCGGTGCCGTCGCCGCGGCCCGCTCGGGTGAGCCGGTCCCCGCGCCGCACCTGCAGGCCCTGGTCGACGCCATCGCCCCGAGCGTCGAGAAGGTCCGTGCCACCGACGCCGAGCTCCCGCAGGAAGCGATCGGCGCCGCCCACCTCGAGGCCACGCTCCGCCAGGTGCTCGAGCGCTCCGGTGCCGTCTCCGACGCGATCGCCGAGGGCCGGCTGGCCGTCGTCGGCGCGACCTACGACCTCGGCACGGGCGAGGTCACGATCGACACGGTGGTCGGCAACGCCTGACGGCCCCTCGGCGCCGCACCCGCACGTCCCACATCCGTCGCACCGGTACAGTCGAACGAGACGCCCGGCGCCGGTTCCGTGACCCACGGAGACCTCGTGCGCCGGCGCAGTCCCCCGACGCGACCGCGTCCGGCGAGCACCCCAGGAAGGACCACGACGACGTGACCGACACCACCGAGACCGAGTTCCGCATCGAGCACGACACCATGGGCGAGGTGCGGGTGCCGAAGTCGGCGTTGTACCGCGCCCAGACCCAGCGCGCTGTCGAGAACTTCCCCATCTCGGGCACCGGGCTCGAGTCGGCCCAGATCGTGGCGCTCGCCCGCATCAAGCGCGCTGCGGCCATCGTGAACGGCGAGCTCGGCATCGTCGAGCCCGCCGTCGCCGACGCCATCGCGGGCGCGGCGGACCTGATCATCGGTGGGCAGCACCACGACCAGTTCCCCGTCGACGTGTACCAGACCGGCAGCGGCACCTCGTCGAACATGAACATGAACGAGGTCCTGGCCACGCTGGCATCGGACATCGGCGGCACCGCGGTGCACCCGAACGACCACGTCAACGCCTCGCAGTCCTCGAACGACGTGTTCCCGACCTCGGTGCACGTCGCCGTGACCGAAGCCCTGCTGCGCTCGCTCGTCCCGGCGCTCGAGCACCTCGCCGAGTCGCTCGAGACCAAGGCCACGTTGTGGGCCGACGCCGTGAAGTCCGGCCGCACGCACCTGATGGACGCCACCCCGGTCACCCTCGGCCAGGAGTTCGGTGGCTACGCACGCCAGATCCGCCTGGGCATCGAGCGGGTCACCGCGACGCTCCCCCGCGTCGCCGAGGTCCCGCTCGGCGGCACCGCCGTCGGCACCGGCATCAACACCCCGAAGGGCTTCCCGCAGCGGGTCATCGCCCAACTCGCGAGCGACACCGACCTGCCGATCACCGAGGCCGTCGACCACTTCGAGGCCCAGGGCGCGCGCGACGCCCTGGTCGAGGCCTCCGGGGCGCTCAAGGTGCTCGCGGTCAGCCTGACGAAGATCAACAACGACCTGCGCTGGATGGGGTCCGGCCCGAACACCGGGCTCGGCGAACTGCACATCCCCGACCTGCAGCCGGGCTCGTCGATCATGCCCGGCAAAGTCAACCCGGTCATCCCCGAGGCCACCCTGATGGTGGGCGCGCGGGTCATCGGCAACGACGCCACCATCGCCTGGGCGGGTGCGTCCGGTGCGTTCGAGCTCAACGTCGCGATCCCCGTGATGGGGACGGCGCTGCTCGAGTCGATCCGTCTGCTGGCGAACAGCTCGCGGGTGCTGGCCGACAAGACCATCGACGGGCTGCAGGCGAACCTCGAGCGGGCCCGGGCGTTCGCCGAGTCGTCGCCGTCGATCGTCACCCCGCTCAACCGGGTCATCGGCTACGAGGCCGCGGCGAAGGTCGCGAAGTACGCCGTCGCCGAGGGCATCACCGTCCGCCAGGCCGTCGTGGCACTCGGACACGTCGAGCGTGGCGAGGTCACCGAGGAGCAGCTCGACGCGGCACTGGACGTCCTGTCCATGACCCACCCGAACTGACCCCCTGCCGCGCTGACCCCACACGCGAAAGCGACAGATCTCCGCGAACTGTTCGCGGAGATCTGTCGCTTTCGCGTGTGGGGAACAGCCGGGCGCTAGACCAGGTCGGGCGAGTCCAGCAGGTCCGTCACGAGGGCGGCGATCGCGGAGCGCTCCGACCGCGTCAGCGTGACGTGGGCGAACAGCGGGTGGCCCTTGAGCCGCTCGATGACGCTCGCGATGCCGTCGTGCCGTCCGACCCGCAGGTTGTCGCGCTGCGCGACGTCGTGGGTGAGCACCACGCGGGAGTTCTGCCCGATGCGGGAGAGCATGGTGAGCAGCACGTTCCGTTCGAGCGACTGTGCCTCGTCGACGATCACGAACGCGTCGTGCAGGGACCGACCGCGGATGTGTGTGAGGGGCAACACCTCGATCAAGCCGCGCTCGATCACCTCGTCGAGGACGTTGTCGGATACCACCGACCCGAGGGTGTCGTAGACCGCCTGCGCCCACGGGTTCATCTTCTCGCCGGCGTCACCGGGCAGGAACCCGAGGTCCTGGCCACCCACGGCGTACAGCGGTCGGAACACCATGATCTTCTTGTGCTGCTGCCGCTCCAGCACCGCTTCGAGCCCGGTGCACAGGGCCAATGCGGACTTGCCCGTGCCGGCGCTGCCGCCCAGGGACACGATGCCGATCTCGGAGTCGAGCAGCGCGTCGATCGCGAGCCGCTGCTCGGCGGAGCGGCCGCGCAGCCCGAAGACCTCGCGGTCGCCACGGACCAGGGCGACGGAACCGGCGGTGTGCACGCGCCCGAGGGCCGAACCGCGCTCGGAGTGGATGACGACACCGGTGTTGACCGGCACGCCGTCGAGCTGGACGGAGCGGATCTCCTCCTTCTCGTACAGGTCGGCCATCTGCTCGCCGGAGACCTGCAGGTCGGCGATGCCGGTGTAGCCGGAGTCGACCGCGAGCTCGGCGCGGTACTCCTCGGCCGCCATGCCGATCGACGACGCCTTGACGCGCAGGGGCAGGTCCTTCGACACGACGACCACGTCGAGCCCGTCGTTCTGCAGGTTCGAGGCGACGGCGAGGATGCGGGAGTCGTTGTCGCCGAGCTGCAGCCCGGACGGCAGGACGGACTGGTTGGAGTGGTTCAGCTCGACGCGGAAGGAACCGCCGTCACCGAGCGCGATCGGGAAGTCGAGCCGTTCGTGTTCGATGCGCATCTCGTCCAGCAGCCGGAGGGCCTGCCGCGCGAAGTACCCGATCTCCGGGTCGTTGCGCTTCGACTCGAGTTCGCTGACGACCACCACGGGCAGGACCACCGCGTGCTCGGCGAAGCGGAACAACGCCCGCGGATCGCTGAGGAGCACCGATGTGTCGAGCACGTACGTGCGCTGGGCGACCGACGTGGACGAGTCCGCGGTGTGCTGGTGCTGGGTTCCGCGAGAGACGTTCTGAGAGGTCACGACCACTCCATCCCCGGGCCGCGAGCAGCCCGGTCCATGTCCTCGAACGCGGCCGTGGAGCGGGTCCCGAAGCACCGACTGTGGCCGCTTCGATCGGGCGCGGTGCCCGATGGGGACAACGTACGTCCGCCCTCCGACCCCCCGCCAGCGACACGCGGTTTCCGGCGTTACGGTCACGTGAACAACGTGACTCCGGCAGTCGACGTGGCCGACCGCCGGTCTGGAGGCCCGTGGCGGCGCCGCCACGCGCCTCCCGTCCGTCATGGTGCAAGCCGAGACTCGGCGACGCTGCCCCGAGACTCGCGGTGAGCGACAGTTCTCGCGCTCTGCGGTGCGAGAACTGTCGCTCAGACCGAGACTCGGCGCGGCGGGCGTGGCGGGCGCGGCGGGCGCGCGCTACCGCAGCGTGGCGTACGAGACGCAGGCGTCCCGGAACATGTCCAGCGTCTCGTCCGTCGTCGAGGCGAACACCGACACCCGCGCGACGCCGAGCCGCGTCGTCGCGGTCACGCCGTGGTTGTGCAGCGCCGCGGACAGCGCGGTCAGGCGCCCCTCGGCCGGCCGCAGCACGACGATGCCGGCGCGCTCGCGCGGGTCGCGGCTGGACTCGACCTCGAGCCCGAACTCGTCCGCGATCGCGAACACGCGCTCGACGCGCTCGGTGACGCGCTCCTGCACGGCGGCGACACCGACGGCGGTCAGCCGGTCCAGCGACACCGCGAGGCGTGCCTGCGCGATGGGGTCGATGCGGGTCATCTGGTAGCCGGCGGCACCCGGGCGCACGGCGGGGACGTCCACGGGCCAGCCGGTGGTGCCGTGCGGGCCGGACAGCGCCGGACGCAGGCGGTTCAGGGCACGGTCGCTGAAGGCGGTGAATCCCGTGCCCCAGCCGGCGTGCAGCCACTTCTGGCCGCCGGTCGCGACGACGTCCGCGATCTCGTAGGGCGCGTCGACGACCCCGAAGCCCTGGATCGCGTCGAGGATCAGCAGGCGGTCGCCGATGACCTCGCGGATGCCGGCGAGGTCGGCCAGGTAGCCGGTGCGCCAGTCGACCAGCGACACCGCCACGGCCGTCACGTCGTCGGTCAGGCGCTCCTGGATGAGCGAGGGGGTCATCCACCCGGCACCGGACTCGATGACGACGGGCTGGACGCGGCCGCCGGTCGCCGAGGCGGCACTCGCCAGCGCGAGCGGCAGCGACGGGTACTCGTCGGCCGACACCAGCACGCCGCCGGTCAGGCCGAAGGCGGTGTGCAGCAGACCGGGGGTCGTCGCGGTCTGCGAGACGACCTGGTCCTCGCGGCGACCGACCAAGCGGGCGGCGACCGTTCTGACTCGGGCGTCCTGCTCGTCGAGGGTCTCCATGGCGCCGAAGCGCATGTGCTCCTGGATCGTGCCGAGCACGCGCTGCTCCTCGAGCACGGCGGTCTGCACGGGGCCGAACGCAGCGTGGTCGAGGTAGCCGGGGTCCTCGGAGAAGCCGGCGGCGTACTCGTCGATGTTCACAGGGGTGCACCTTTCACAGTGTCGAACCCTGAGAGCCTACTGGGACGGGGCTGCCGCGGCCGACGCGACGCGGGACGTGGCCACTCCGTGCGCGGTGTGGGCCGGGTCAGCCGGGTCAGCCGCCTCAGCCGCCTCAGCCGCCCCAGCCGGTTCAGCCGGTTCAGCCGCCGAAGCGTCGCGACCGCAGCCCGAAGTCGCGGACGGCACGCAGGAAGTCGACCTCGCGCAGGTCGGGGTAGAGCGCCTCGACGAAGTAGAACTCGCTGTGCGCGCTCTGCCAGAGCATGAAGTCGGACAGCCGCTGCTCGCCCGAGGTCCGGATCACCAGGTCGGGGTCGGGCTGTCCCTGCGTGTACAGGTGGTCGCCGATGAGCTCGGGGGTCAGGACCTCGGCCAGGGTGTCGATCGTGCCGCCACCCGCGCCGTGCGACTCCACGATGCTGCGCATGGCGTCGGCGATCTCGCGGCGTCCGCCGTACCCGACGGCCAGGTTGATGTGGAGTCCGGTCCGGCCGGCGGTGCGCTCCTCGGCCTGCGCGAGCGCGGACACGAGCGAATCGGGCAGCCCCTCGTTCGACCCGACGTGCTGGACGCGCCAGTCCGTGGTGTCGGCGAGCACCCCGGCCAGGTCGCCGATGATGCCGACGAGCTCACTGAGTTCCGCTCCGGCACGTCCGGTCAGGTTGTCGGCGGAGAGCAGGTAGAGCGTCACGACCTCGATGCCGAGCTCGTCGCACCAGGTCAGGAACTCCGGGATCTTCGCGGCGCCGGCGCGGTGGCCGTGCGCGGCGGACTCGAGCCCGAGCTGCTTCGCCCACCGACGGTTGCCGTCGACGATCATGGCGACGTGCTTCGGCTTCGCGCTGCCCTCGATCTGGCGGCGGATGCGGCTCTGGTAGGCGCGGTAGAGGATCCCTCGTCCTGCCCATCCCACCCTGCCGGTCACGCACCGAGCGTAGTGCACCGTCGGTCGGAGCGTCCCGAGTGCGGCTCCCCCAGAACTCGTGGCATCCGTTCGGGCGCGGGGCTTACAGTCGGCACATGCAGGACGAGCACGAGACCGCCACCCTCCCCCACGTCCCGTTCACCGAAGAGGCCGCGACGACCACGGAGGACACCCGCCCCGCCTGGCGCGGGTGGATCCACCTCGGTGCGTTCCCGTTCGCCATCGCGATGGGCATCGTCCTCATCGCCCTGGCCGACAGCACCGCGGCGAAGGTCGGCAGCGCGGTGTTCATGGCCACGTCGCTGGCCATGTTTGGGGTCTCCGCGACGTACCACCGGTTCCCGTGGGGGCCGACCGTCAAGGCGGTGCTCAAGCGCATCGACCACACGAACATCCTGCTGCTCATCGCCGGCACCTACACGCCGATCGCGATCTGCGCCCTGCCGCACACCCTGATGGTGGTCGTGCTCTGGGTGATGTGGTCCGGCGCCGCCCTCGGCATCGCGTTCCGGGTGCTGTGGATCAACGCACCCCGGTGGCTGTACGTGCCGATCTACCTGGTGCTCGGGTGCGCGGCGCTCGGGCTGCTGCCGCAGTTCTTCGCGGCGAGCGTCCCGATGACCGTGCTCATCCTGTCCGGCGGCGTCGCCTACATCGTCGGCGCGCTGGTCTACGGCTTCAAGCGGCCGAACCCGGTGCCGACCCAGTTCGGCTTCCACGAGGTGTTCCACGCCCTGACGGTCGTGGCCTTCGGCGCGCAGTGGGTCGGCGTGCTCATCGTCGCCCTGGACCCGGTGCGCTGACGGTCGCACGTTCCTTCCCAGGACGCGCGCGATGCCTGGTCGTTCCGGTCGTACTCACCCGGAACTCTCGACCAGGTACGCCCGATCCATCCAGGTACACGCAGCTGCGCGTCAACCGCGCTCGGTGTCGTCCCCGACGTCGGCTCGGCCGTCCTCGGCCGCACGCCGCTCCGACTCGTCCGTCGCCGGACCGTCGACCGCGGTGCCGTTCGCTTCCGCCTCGAGGCGCTCGCGGATCTCCGACCGGTAGCGCGTCCGGCGGATGCGCCGGGTCATGTCCACGACCAGGACGATCGTCGCGATCGCCACGAGCGCGATGGCGATGAACCCGACCACACCGGGGGTGACGTTCACGTCCGGCACGACGCTGGGGCTGGGACTGGGGGTGGCGGCGAGTGCCGCCGCGATGGAGCTCACGGGGTCGGTTCCTTGTCGGCAGGGATCCCGGCGAACAGATCGGTCTCCGGGAGCTCGGTCGGCACGCGGGCCTCCACGAGCTGGTAGTCCTCGGTCGGCCACACCGTGGCGAGGAGGTCGTTCGGCCAGTAGAAGAACGCACTGTCCGGTGCCACCTGGCTGGCGTGGGCACGGAGCGCGGCGTCGCGCTGGTCGAAGTACTCGTGCACGTCGACGTGCGTGGTCGCGAGGTCGGGCCGGTCGGCGAACCGCTCGACCCACTCGCGCAGCTGCTCGATCGCGGGGCTGTCCGGGTCGCGGTCCTGCAGCGCCTCGAAGATCGTGCGGAAGCGGCGCGGGTTCATCGTGCGCTCGTAGTAGAGCTTCGCGATCGACCACGGTTCGCCGGCCGCGGGGTACGCAGTGGGGTCGGCCGCGGCGCTCCACGCGGCGACGGACACCTCGTGCGTGCGGATGTGGTCGGGGTGCGGGTAGCCGCCGTTCTCGTCGTAGGTGACGAGCACGTGCGGACGGAACCGGCGGATGACCCGGACGAGCGCCTCGGTGCTGTACTCGAGCGGCACGGTCGAGAACGTGCCGGGCCGGACGGTCTCGCCCTTCTCGGCGTCGGGCAGCCCGGAGTCGTGGTAGCCGAGCCACAGGTGGTCGATGCCGAGTGCTGCCTGCGCGGCGGCCATCTCACCGCGGCGGTACCCGGCCATGTCGCGGTGCGCACGGCTCGTCGCGGGCTCGCCGAGCTGGTCGTTGAGGATGTCGCCGGCCTCGCCCCCGGTGCAGGACACGACCAGGACCTCGTGCCCCTCGGCCACGTACTTCGCCGCGGTCGCCGCCCCCTTGCTCGACTCGTCGTCGGGGTGGGCGTGGACGGCCAGCAAGCGGTACGGCACGGGACTTCCTCACGTGGGTGAGCGTGGGCGAGCGGAGGACGAGCGGGGACGGGAAGTGCACAGCGACGCGTGAACTACCCTGGGATCAGGATAATCACCCCGGGAGCCCCGAACTGTCCGAACAGCACCACACCGCCACCCTCGACGACCGCTACGGCCGCACCCCGGCCCGCGCGCGCCGCAGCAAGGCCGTCGCGATCACCGCCGCCATCGCCGTGGTCGTGGTGTTCGCCGCCTGGGTGATCTGGGCGGGTCTCGACCAGTCCGACCGCGGCCTCACCGACGACGTCGTGGGGTACGAGGTCCTCTCCCAGCACAGCACGGTCGTGCACTCGCAGGTCTCCGTCGACCCGGGCGTCCGGGCGAAGTGCGCCGTCCAGGTCCTCGACAAGAGCTACTCGATCGTGGGCTGGAAGGAGATCACCCTCGCCCCGTCCGAGCAGCGCACCCGCAGTGTCAGCACCGAGGTGACGACCACGACCCGAGGCGTCACCGGCTTGATCCACGACTGCTGGATTCCCTAGACTGTCCTGATTCGCCTCTCGAGACCGACCACTCGGCCGGTCTCGTTTTTCATGGTCGAAGGGACAGAAGATGAGCAACGACACGCAGGTCACCTGGCTGACCCAGGAGGCGCACGACCGTCTCCAGGCGGAGCTCGACGAGCTGAGCGGCGAGGGCCGTGCCGAGATCGCGCGCCGCATCGAGGCCGCTCGCGAAGAGGGCGACCTCAAGGAGAACGGCGGCTACCACGCCGCCAAGGACGAGCAGGGCAAGATCGAGGCGCGCATCCGCGTCCTCACGAACCTCCTCAAGCACGCGACCGTCAGCGAAGCCGTCTTCGACGGCACGGTCGAGCCCGGCACCGTCGTCACCGCGGTCATCGCGGGCGACGAGTCGACGTTCCTGGTCGGCAGCCGCGAGATCGTCGCCGAGGGCTCCGACCTGACGGTCTACAGCCCGGTCAGCCCCGTCGGTGCGGCGATCGTCGGCCTCAAGGCCGGCGACAAGGCCACCTACACGGCTCCGAACGGCAAGGAGATCGCGGTCGAGGTCGTCAAGATCGAGCGCTACGAGCCGTAGGCAGCACCACAGACGGACAGGAGGCCCGGGGCGACACCGCCACGGGCCTCCTGTCCGTCTGTCGGTCGCGTCCACGGCCCGCGCCTGACTCGGAACGACACCACCGACGTCGTGCGACAGCGACGATGTCGCTCCCCAGCGGCCGCAACAGTTGCACGCGCGCAAGAACGACGTTCTCGGTGTCGCACGACGTCGACGTTGTCGCACCGCCCGTCGGCGCAGGACGCGTGCGCAGGACTAGTGCTCGAGGAGCTCCGGGCGGAAGCCGACCTCGTGCAGGCGCTGGATGACCTCTTGTGCGTGCTCGGGGCCGCGCGCCTCGATCGACAGGTCGAGGGCCACCTCGTTGATGACCAGGCCCTGTCCGTGGCGGGTGTGCAGGACCTCGACCACGTTCGCGCCGGCGTCCGAGATCACCTGGGCGACCCGGGCGAGCTGGCCAGGACGGTCCGGCAACATGATGCGGATGCCGATGTAGCGCGACGCGGCGACCAGACCGCGGGTGATCACACGCTCCATCATGAGCGGGTCGATGTTGCCGCCGCTCAGCAGCACGACGGTGCGCCCGGTGTCGCGGACGGCGCCGGACATGATCGCGGCGACACCGACGGCTCCGGCGGCCTCGACCACGAGCTTCGCACGCTCGAGCAGCACGAGCAGGGCGCGGGCGGTGTCGTCGTCGGAGACCGTGACGATGTCGTCGACCAGGTCGCGGATGATCGGGAAGTTCAGGTCGCCGGGGCGGGCGACCGCGATGCCGTCGGCGATCGTCGGTGTCGTCGTGATGGTGACGGGCTCGCCGGCGCGGATCGACGACGGGTAGGCAGCGGCGTTCTCGGCCTGCACCCCGATGACCTTGATCGGTCGTCCGAGCCGCTCGGCCATGCCCTTGACGGCGAGGGCGATGCCGGAGATGACCCCGCCGCCGCCGATCGGGACGACGACGGTGTCGACGTCGGGCACCTGGTCGATGATCTCGAGGCCGAGGGTCCCCTGGCCGGCGATGACGGCGGGGTGGTCGAACGGCGGGATGAAGACCGCTCCGGTGTGCGCGGCGAAGTCCTTGGCGGCGCTCAGGGCTTCCTCCACCGAGTGGCCGCGCAGCACGACCTCGGCGCCGTAGTGGCGGGTGGCCTGCAGCTTCGGCAGCGCGACGCCGACCGGGGTGAAGATCGTCGCCGGGATGCCGAGCTCGCGGGCGGCGAGGGCGACGCCCTGGGCGTGGTTGCCGGCACTGGCCGCGACGACGCCCTTGGCGCGCTGTTCCTCGGACAGGGTGGACAGGCGGTTGTAGGCGCCGCGGACCTTGTACGCGCCGGTGCGCTGCAGGTTCTCGCACTTCAGGTGCACCGGTGAGCCGAGTACCTCGGCCAGGAACTGCGAGGTCTCCATCGGGGTGACGCGCGCGACGCCCGAGATGGTCTCCCGCGCCGTCTCGATGTCCGCGAGGGTGGGGATCGCGGCGAGCGTGTGCTGGGAGGCGCTGGTGTCGGTCACTCCCCCATCATCGTCGTTCCGGGCGTCCGCGGCGAACCCGTGACACGAGGGATCGTTCAGCGTCAGCCTGCCGTCCCCTTGACCGCGGTCGGCTGCTCGTCGGTGCCCGGCTTCGGGACGTCGCCACGGCGCTTGCGCAGCTTGAGGATCTTGCGCCGGCGCTTGGTCCGGACGTTCTCATCGTGCGCGTCCTGCTTGGCCTCGAGCACGTGGTCGGAGTCCATCGTCTTCCACCGGCCGCTCGAGATGGTCGTGACCATGGAGTTGACGGTGGCGATGAGCGGGACGGCGAAGAACGCGCCCGCGATGCCCGCGAGACCCGACGCCGCGGTGACCCCGAGGACGACGGCGAGCGGGTGCACCTTGACGGCGCTGCCCATGACGAGCGGCTGCAGGATGTGTCCCTCGACCTGCTGCACGACGAGGATCACGCCGAGCATGATGACGGCCGCCACCGGGCCGTTGAAGACCAGGGCGACGAACACCGCCAGGAACCCGGTGACGATCGCGCCGACGACCGGGATGAACGACCCGAGGAACACGAAGACCGCGATCGGCACGACGAGCGGCAGCTGCAGGAAGAACGCACCGAGGCCGATGCCGACGGCGTCGACGAACGCGACGAAGATCTGCACCCGGATGAAGCTCGTCAACGTCGTCCAGCCGGCGACCCCGGCGCCGTCGATCGCGCTGCGGGCGTTCTTCGGGAAGAGCCGGACCGTCCAGCGCCAGACGTTCTTGCCGTCGATGAGCAGGAAGATCACCGTGAAGATGACGATGAACAGGCCGGTGAGGATGTGCGTCAGCGACGACCCCGCGCTGGCCACTCCGGACAGGATCGAGCCGGAGTTGCTCTGCAGCCAGTCGGTCGCCTGGTTGAGGTAGGAGTTCAGGTCCTTCTGACTGATCCCGAGCCCGGAGCTGAGCACGAAGTCGCGGATGTTGTCGTACTGCGACAGGGTGCGGTCGCGGAGCGACGGGTAGGCGGCGGCGATCTGGTCGACGACGAGCCAGATGAGCGCCCCGACGGCGGCGAGCCCACCGACCAGGCTGACGATGACGGCGAGCCACTTCGGCACGTGGTGGCGCTGCATCCAGTTCGACAGCGGGACCAGGAGCGCGGCGACGACGATGCCGATGAGGAACGGGATGAGGATCTCGCTGAACAGCGTCACCAGGTAGATGACCACCGCGACGACGCCGACCACGACGAGGATCCGCCACGACCACGCACCGGCGATCCGCATGCCGGGCGGCACCGCGTCATCGACGACGACGGGATCCGCGTGCGGTGTCTTCTTTCCCCAGGCCATGCGCCGATCCTAGCGATCGGCACGTCCTCGCGTTCCAGATACGGCATACGTTCGGACGCCGCGCTGTCGGCGGGGTTCGGTAGCGTCGCCGCATGGTCAGGTCCTCGCTCTCCGCCGCAGAAGCCCGCCGCGTCGCCCTCGCCGCGCAGGGGTTCGGTCGGCCACCGGCGACGGACGTCTCGACGCGTGCGGTGAACGCTGCGTTCGCCCGGCTCGGGCTGCTGCAGATCGACTCGGTGAACGTGTTCGAGCGCAGCCACTACCTGCCGCTCTTCGCACGGCTGGGGGCGTACGACCGGTCCACGCTCGACCGACTGACCCTCGGCCGGTCCGGGCCCTACACCGAGTACTGGGCGCACGAGGCAGCCCTCATCCCGCGCGACGACCTGCGGCTGTTCCGCTGGCGGATGGACGCCCTGCGGGAGCGCGACGCCGGCCCGACCCGGATCGACGGCGTCACCCGCACCGCCGGGGTCCGACGCGAGCTGCACGCGCTCCTGCGTGCCGAGGGGCCGATGCGGGCCAGCGCGGTCGAGCACGAGTCGAACGTGCGCCGTGGTCCGTGGTGGGGCTGGAGCGACGTGAAACTCGGGCTCGAGCAGATGTTCCGCTGGGGCGAGGCCGTGAGCGCCGGACGGTCGGGCTTCGAGCGCGTGTACGCCCTGCCCGAGCAGGTCCTGCCGGCCGGGTTCCTCGAGACGGCACCGCCGCGCGCTGCCGCAGTGCTCGAACTCGTCCGGTACGCCACCCGCGCCCTCGGGGTCGGCACCCGAGCGGACATCGCCGACTACTACCGACTGCGGTCGGACGACACCGCCGGCGCCATCGCGGAGCTCACCGCTGCCGGCGAGCTCCTGCCCGTGCGGGTCGAGGGCTGGGGTGAGCGGGCCTGGCTCCACCCCGATGCCCGGGTGCCCCGGCAGCTGACCGCCGACGCGGTGCTCAGCCCGTTCGACCCGGTCGTGTGGTTCCGCCGGCGGGCGGAGCGGATGTACGGGTTCCACTACCGGATCGAGATCTACACACCGGCGCCGAAGCGTGTGTTCGGGTACTACGTGCTGCCCGTGCTGCAGGACGACTGCCTCGTCGGCCGGGTCGACCTGAAGAGCGACCGGCAGCGCGGCGTGCTGCGGGTCCGGACCGCGTGGCAGGAGCCCGGCGAGCACCTCGATGCCGAGCGGCTGGCCGAGACCCTCCGACGCACCGCTGCCTGGCAGGGACTCGACGAGGTCGAGGTCACCGATCGGGGCACGGCTGCGGCCGCGGTCGCCGGTGCGCTCGGCCTCCCGCTGGTCCCGCACGAAGCCGTCGACGACGCCGATGCCCCCGAACCCACGGAACAACTCGACCCCGTCGAGGCCTGACCGGGCTCAGAAGCGGTCGGCGTTCGCCCGCAACCGTGCGATGCGGTCCGGCAGCGGCGGGTGCGTCGAGAACAGCCGGTCCATCACGCCGGGGCGCATCGGGTCGGCGATCCACAGGTGCGCCATCGACGAGTTCTGCGTCTGCATCGGTCGGCCGTACGCGCCGAGCTTCTCGAGCGCCCGGGCGAGGCCCTCGGGGTGACGGGTCGTCATCGCACCGGTGGCGTCGGCGAGGTACTCGCGCTGCCGGGACACCGCGGCCTGCACGCCCGCGGCGGCGATCGGCGCCACGACGACGGCCACGATGCCGGCGATGAGCAGTACCGGGTTCGCGCCACCGCCGTTGTCCGAGTTGCGGTTCCGGCCGCCGGACAGGCCGCTGAAGATCGAGATGCGCAGGAGCACGTCGGCGATCAGGCCGACGGCGACCACCAGCCCGAACACCATCGTCGAGACCCGGATGTCGTAGTTGCGGACGTGCCCGAGTTCGTGGGCCATCACACCCTGGAGCTCCTGGTCGTCCATGATCTGGAGCAGCCCGGTCGTCGCCGCGACCACGGCGTGCTCCGGGTCGCGCCCGGTGGCGAAGGCGTTCGGCGACGGGTCCTGGATGACGTAGACCCGGGGCATCGGCATGCCGGTCGAGATCGCCAGGTTCTCGACCGTCCGCCAGAGCCGCGGTTCGGAGGTGCGGTCGATCTCGATGCCACCGGCGATGGCGGTCGCCTGCCGAGCGGCGAAGAAGTACTGCAGCACCGCGTAGCCCAGGGCGACGGTGAGCACGATCACGCCGATCGAAACGTTCCCCGCCAGGTAGCCGCCGAGGAACCCGAGCGCGCCGATGATCAGCAGGAAGACCAGGACGATGACGACGGTGTTGCGCTTGTTCCGCGCGATGGCGCTGTACACGGCAGCTGCGAGGCTGGGGTCAGAACTGGACGCGCGGCGGCTCGGCGATGGCTGCCGGCTCGGCTGTCTCGAAGAACGTCGCCTCGGCGAAGCCCCGTCGCTTGGCGAACGTGGAGTTCGGGAAGACCCGGATCTTCGTGTTCAGCTCGCGCACGCCGCCGTTGTAGAAGCGCCGGGCGGACTGGATCTTGTCCTCGGTGTCGACGAGCTCGGTCTGCAGCTGCAGGAAGTTCTGGCTCGACTGCAGCTGCGGGTACCCCTCGGCGACCGCGAACACGCTCTTCAGCGCCTTCTGCATGTGTCCCTCGGCCGCGGAGGCCGTGCCGGCGTCACCGGCCGTCAGGGTCTCGGAGCGCGCCTTGGTGACGTCGTCGAAGACGGCCTTCTCGTGGGTGGCGTACCCCTTGACCGTGTCGACGATGGTCGGGATCAGGTCGGCGCGCCGCTTCAGCTGCACCGAGATGTCGCTCCAGGCCTCGTCCACACGGACCTTGAGCGTGACGAGCGAGTTGTACGTCACCCAGAGGTAGATCCCGATGATGACCAGGATCACCACCACCACTCCGACGACGATCAGCGTCGTGACGAGTCCGGTGTCCATGCTCGGGTGCTCCTTCTCGCGTTCGGATCCGCGGTGCTGCGTGGCCTGGACGGCCGTCGTGAAGTCTACCGACGCGTCCGCGGTGCTCGCGTCGACCATCAGGGTTCACGGGCGATTCCCGAGTCACGCACACCGGGCGTTCGGGCTGCGGGGCGAACACGACCGGATGCGGGACATCATCCGCGAGGTGTATTGACCCAGCGGCCCGGATCACGTGGGATGGAGCCGGTGAGCACGCGAGGGGACAACGTGGACGACCGGGCCGTCGGGGGCGACGGCCCTCGTCGTCGTACCCGGTTCGTCGCGCTCGCCTCGGCCACGGCCGTCCTCGCCGCGGCATTGCTGGCGGCGGCGGCCGCCCCCGCGTTCGCCGGCACAGCGGCCCACGAACAGGCGACCACCGAACGCGTCAGCGCCGCGAGCACCGCGACCCCCGCACCGGGCGAACTCGTGGGCCCGCCGAGCAGCGGTCGCCCCGGCACCCCCACGCCCCCGCCCGCGTCCACCGGACGACCGCCCGTCGCACCGACCATCGCCGACCCGGGGGACGTGACGAGCAGCACCGCACGGTTCCACGGCACCGGGACCCCGGCGCACGTCGTCCGCGTCGCGGGCCCCGCGTCGACCGGTTCGGCCGGGTGCTCGGCCCAGGTGCAGCCGAACCGTTCGTGGTCGTGCCTCGGTACGGTGCGGTCGGGTCCGCAGCAGGTCTTCACGGTGCGGGACGTCACCACGCCGAGCCAGCCGCCCGCGAGTGCCCCGGCCTCCGACGTCATCGTGCCGCCGACCATCGCGTCCGACCACCCGACCAGCGGCGCGCTCTCCGGCACGGGCTTCCCCGGTTCCACCGTGGTGCTGTCGGTCTCCGGATCGTCGACGCAGCAGACCGCCCCGGTCGGCCCGGACGGTCGGTGGGTGACCTCGCTCGCGCTGCGGTCCGACGCGACCGTCACCGTGACCGCCTCGCAGACCGCCAGCACGGCGCGCGGTTACCGCTCCGACCTGCGCAGTGCGTCCTCGGCCCCGGTGCGGATCACGGTCGACCGCACAGCACCGGCAGCCCCGCGGATCACCGCACCCGACGACGGCGACCGCGTCGGTTCGCGTGCCACGGTCGTCCGCGGCACCGGCGAACCCGGTGCCGACGTGACCGTCTACGTCGACCGCGCACCCGTCTGCCGGGCCGAGGTCGCTGCGAACGGTTCCTGGTCCTGCTCCACCGCGGGGTCGCAGCTGCGGGCCGGCGGACACGACCTCACCGCGACGCAGCACGACGCCGCCGGCAACTACTCGCGATCGTCCGCTGCCGTGCAGGTCACCGTGTGGTCGACCTCGGGCACCCCGAACGGCACCCACGGCACCCCCGGCACCTCCGGAACCGGCGGGGACGCACCGACCAACGGCAACGGCTCCGACTCCGACTCCGACTCCGACTCCGGCTCCGGCACCACGACCGCACCGGGTGACGGCCAGACCCCCGGCGACGCGGAGACCCCGGCCGGCGCCGGAACCGGGAACGCAGGCGGCACCGGCGACGACGGCCTCGGATCGGCGGCAGCGCCCGGTGACGGCACCGACCCGACCGGCACGAGCATCCCCGGGGCCGCGGGCTCCGGCGGCGGCCACACCGACTGGTCGGGCCCCGCGGGCGACTGGACCGCCGCCACCGCCTACGACCGCACCGTTCCGACGATCCAGGCCGCGTTCTCGTGGCGGACCGTCCTGATCGCCACGGCCGTCGCCGCTGGGTTCCTCCTGTTGATCGCCGCACCCCTCGCGCTCGTCGCGGCCGCTGCCCGCGGGCGCATCCGCTCGCCCTTCGCCGGACTGCTCGGGCGGAACCGCTCGCGCTCGGACCGCACCGGGTCCGACGACGTGCTTCCGACGTGGGTGTCCATCACCGTCGCGGTGGCCGTCGCCGCCCTGTGCACGCTGCTCGGCGTGGGCGTCTCGCTCGAGGCCCGCTACGTCCGCCTCGCCATCGCCGTGCTGCTCGGCACCGCGGTGCTCACGGCGGCCGTGGTGCTCGTGACCCGGTGGGCAGCCGGGCCCGACCACCGTGCGGTGGGCTTCCGGGTGTCCCCGTGGCTGGTGCTCGCGGCGCTCGTGGCGTGCGGGATCACGCGGGCCGCGGACCTCTCCCCCGCCCTGATCGTCGGAGTGGTGCTCGTGCCGTCGGGACGCCCCGACCTGGACACCGCCGCACTGCGCCTGGGCTCCGGGATCGCCGCCGGTGCCCGGAGCGCGACCTGGCGGACGGTTGCGCTGCTCGGACTCGCGACCGCGGGGTGGGTGCTCCACAGCCTGACCGCGGGCGGGGGCTTCTGGTCCGCGTTGACGTCGGAGTTCGCCATCACCCTGTGCGTCGGCGGGGTCGGTGCCGTCGTCGCGACACTGCTGCCGTTCGCCGGGTCGGCCGGCAGTGCGGTCCTGATGGCCTCGCGTGGCCGGTACGTGGCACTGGCGGTCGTCGCGGTCGCGCTCACCGCCGCGGTCTACTCGGGTCCCGCGGGGACCCACGCGTCGCCGGTGCTGCTCGGTGCGGTCGGCGCGGCCTGCGTGGCGGGCGCGATCGGGGCTTGGTTCTGGGCGCGCACCGCGCGACCGGACGCGGCCGCCTGACCCGCACCGGGCCTCCCGTCCGCCGTCCCCGCGCGGCGGATACAGTGACGATCGGTGCGTGACGCGCCGTTCGACCGCCCCAGGGAGCGATGATGACCGAGACCCGATCCGACTACGACCCGACGCGGTTCCGCGAGGTGTTCGAGGGCAGCTACACGTACGCGAACGGCTTCGCGCGGAACACCCACCGCTTCGCGGACCGGCCCGCGCTGCGCGACCCGGACACGGGTCGATCGTGGACCTACGCGGAGCTCGGGGACGTCGTCGACCACATCGGCGGGTGGCTCGTCCGGCACGGTGCCGGTCGCGGTTCGGTCGTGATGGTCGAGCTGTTCAACTCGCCCGAGTTCGCGATGCTCTACCTGGCGTGCCACCGCATCGGCGCGGTGTTCTCGCCGACGAACTTCCGGCTCGCGCCCGACGAGGTCGCCTTCATCATCGAGGACTCCGCGCCCGTGGTGCTGGTGCACGACGCAGTGCGCGGCGACGACATCGCTCGAGCGCTCGAGACCGCGCCGCACCGTCCGGACCACATCGTCGTCGTCGGTGGCGACGACCAGGTCGCACACCGCGACCACGACGCGCACGACCCCGACCCGCGCGACGACCACGCCGCGCGCAACGCGCGGGTCGCGTTCACCGCCCTCCTCGCCGCCGACCCGGTCACCCCCGCCGAGCTCGCCGCGACCGAGCCCCGCAGCACCTACGACGAGACCACCCGGCTCTACACCTCCGGCACCACCGGGCGACCGAAGCCGGTGCCCCTGCCGAGCCTGGTCGAGGTGCTCAGCGCCCACGACGTCGTGATGCACTTCCCGCTCAGCCCCTTCGACAAGACGCTCAACATGTCGCCGCTGTTCCACCGTGGCGGCCTGTACTCGGGCGGCCCGAACCCGGTGTTCTACGTCGGCGCCGAGCTCACCACCCTGCGGCACTTCGACGCGGAGCGGGTGCTCGACCTGGTCGAGTCCGAGCGGCTGACCTTCCTGATCGGTGCGCCGCCGAACCTGGTGCAGCTCGCGAACGCGCAAGAGGCTCGTGCCCGCGACCTGTCGTCCCTGCACGGCATCGTCACGATGGGTGCCCCGCTCGACCGCGCCGCCGCACTCCGCTACCAGGAGCTGCTGTCCCCGCGGATCTTCAACGGCTACGGCACGACCGAGACCTTCTGGAACACCTTCCTGCGTCCCGAGGACTTCCCCGACGGTGCCGGCTCCACCGGACGCGCGTCGACGGACGACGACGTCGCGGTGGTGCGCGTGTACGAGGACCGCCTGGCCGACCCGAGCGACACCGTGCCGAAGGACGGCTCCGAGATCGGCGAGTTCGCGGTCCGGACCGTGAAGTCCGGCTACTCGTACCGCAACCCGGGGCTCGAGGCGGAGAAGTTCGCGAACGGCTGGTTCTACCCCGGCGACCTCGCCACGTGGGACGAGCACGAGCGGGTGACGATCGTCGGTCGCAAGGACGACATGATCATCTCCGGCGGCGAGAACGTCCACCCCGTCCAGGTCGAGGCCGCACTGCAGGAGCACCCCGGCGTCGCCGACTCGATCGTCGTCGGGATCCCGGACGAGCGTTGGGGCGAGGTCGTCACGGCGTACGTGGTCCGTGCAGCGGGACGGCTACCGGACGACGACGTCGCAGCCGCCGCCGAGCTCGAGGAGTGGACGGGCTCGCACCCCGGTCTCGCCCGCTACAAGCGGCCGCGGCGGTACCGCTTCGTCGACGAGCTGCCCTACAACGCGACGGGCAAGAAGGTGCACTACCTCGCCAAGGCGACGGCAGCGGAGGACCAGGCGGCGGGCCGACTGCTCGAGCCGTAGCGGGTTCTGCACGTGCGCGGCGCCGGACGGGAGGCCCGTGGCGGCCCCGCCCCGCGCCTCCCGTCCGTCACCGGTCGCGTCCACCCGGCGCTACGTGTGGCTCGGCGCGTTCCGGGCGAACAGGCCCGGCAGCAACCCACCGATCTTCGTCCCGATGCACAGGCTGACGAAGGTCGCCAGGGGCGTCGCGAGGGACTCGGGATCGAACGTGGCCACCGCCACCAGCCCGACGGTCCCGGGGACGAGCAGCAGGAACGCCGGGAAGAACGACACCGTCGCCGGGATCGCCGGCACGAGCCGCTCGAGCAGCCGTGTCGCGACGAACAACAGGGCCGCCGTCGCGCCGGTCGCGACGACGCTCCCCCACACCGGCGTCGTCCCGCTCACCAGGGCGTAGGCGGTGACCATGACGGCCACCGACACGAGCGTCAGCCGCCAGCCCGACCGGAACACCAGGCCGAGGCCGACCGCCAGGACCACCACGGCGACCCACGACACCCAGTAGGACGGCACGGACTCCCACCCGGCCAGGTCCGTGCCGACGCCGGCGACCTCGCCGACGAGCGCGGCCGAGGACGGGTCGACGTGCAGCCCGGTCAGCGCACTGCCCGAGGCGATGCCGGCCGCCATGAAGCCGAGCATGATCAGCCCCTGGACCAGCCGCGAGGACCCGGTCACGATGTCCGCGGCGGTCAGTTCGAGCAGGGCGTTGGTGATGAGGGCACCGGGGACGAACACCGCCACCGGGGCGCACACGGCGAACAGCGGGACCTGCTCGAACCCGGCACCCGCGGCGACGAGTCCGACGATGGCCGTCGACACGAAGGCCGCCAGGAACGGGATGATCGCGACGGCCTCGCGGAAGCGCCGGAGCAGCAGGCCGATGACCCCGACGAGCGCACCGACCAGGAGTGCGAGCAGGATCGCCCACCACGGGCACCGGAACACCACCGCGAGGCCGGCGGAGGTCAGCGCGTTGCCGAGGATCCACGGCAGTGCGGGCGGCGGGACCGTGCCGGCACGGATGGCCCGGACCCGCGCGGGGATCTCGGCGAGGGCGATGGACCCGCTCTCCAACCCGAGCACGACCCGGTTCGCCCGTGCAGCCTGTCGCGACGACAGCTCGACGCCCTCGGCGTTCACGATCGTCGCCGCACCGGTCGAGACCTCGCTCACCATCACCAGCGCTGGCAGCACCCCGATCGCCAGGGTCGGACCGACCCCGGCGGCGTCGCGGGCCTTCTCGAGCGCCGAGCGGACGTCGGTGACGGAGCTGCCCGCGTCGAGCAGCAGTGCACCGAGCGTGCCGAGGAGCATGCCGACGGGGACGGTCTCGCCGTCGACGACCTCGACGTGGGCCTCGGGCCGACGGAGGGCGTTCTGCAGGTTCGCGAGTGCGCTTCCGAGTCCGACCACGCAGGCGATGTTAGCGATCGAGCGTGGCCTCGATGACCACGTTGTCGACCGAGGCGGAGCCGTCCGGCCGCTGCAGGCACGTGATGAGCAGGAGCCGGCCGGGCTCGTCCGCCCAGACGTCGGCATCGGTGGCCACGGTCGCCTTCGTGATCCGCTCGGAACCGGTCACCGTCCACCGCGCGTCGCCGATCCGGACGCTGCTGCCGACCGCGACCTCGGAGCGTTGCCCGTCGACGTCGATGAGCAGGTTGCCCGGGCCGATCGCACCGTTCCGCAGCGAGTGCATGACGACGAACACGGTGCCGTCCGCGCGATCCGCCAGCGGGACCCCCAGGTTGCGGACCCGGTACGCCTCACTGAACCCCGGCGGCGTGATCTGCCCGTCGACGGCGTCCAGTTCGCCGAGCGGCACCTCGAGCCCGACCGACGGCACCACGAGCTGGACGCCGGAGTCGGCGACCGCGTTCGACGCAGACGCCGCCGTCCCCGACTCGCCCGGGTCGAGCGTGACCTGCTTGCCGTCGAGCGACGTGCCGGTGATCGCCGTCGGCGAGGCCGCTCCGGTGGTCGCCGTGACCACACCGACCACGCCGACGACGAGGGTCGCCGCGGCGAGCACGGCGGTCGTCCAGAGCAGCGCGGTGCGCGGTCGGGTGCGTGAGGCGGTCATCTTCCGTTCCGGGGTGGTGACGGACGTGTCGGACGGGAGGCGCGCCTAACCCCACCGGCACGGCCGGAGCGCCGCTGGGGCGCCGCTCCGGAACCGGCGGCGTGGGCCCAGTCCGACACCTGGGTGCCGGGATCCGCGTGGCGGGGTCGACCGCCCCGCGGATCCCGGTGCGTCAGTCCTGCTGGGTGACGCGGCGGCGGTACGCGATGAACGCGACCGAGCCGAGGGCGATGACGCCGACGGCCGACAGGCCGATCCACGGCAGGGCCGAGGTGCCGGAGACGGTGCCTCCGGTGTTCACGGCTGCTCCGGTGGTGACGGCCGTGGTGGTGTCGACCGGGTCGACGACGACGGTGCCGTCAGCGGTGACCGTGACGGCGAGCGAGACCACGGCGGTGCCGTCCGACGACTCCACCGCGATGGTGTGTGCGCCGGCCGGGGTGTCCGCGGGGATCACGACCGAGGTCGCGAAGGCCCCGTCGGCGTCCGTGGTCACGGTGCCGAGGACGACCGGGTCGCTGTGCAGGACGACCGAGTACTCCGTCGCTGCCGGCAGGCCCTCGGCGCGCAGCGGCACCGAGTCGCCGACCGTGAAGGTGGTGGTGCCACCGGTGCTGATCGACGGGGCCGGGGTGGTCGGCCCGGTGGTGGGCTCCGCGGTCGGGCCGGTGGTCGGGCCGGTCGTGGGCTCCGGGGTGCCGGGCTCGCCCGGCTCGGTCGTCGGCTCCGGCGTCACCGGGGTGGTCGGCTCGGTCGTCGGCTCCGGCGTGCCGGGCTCGCTCGGCTCGGTCGGCTCAGTCGGCTCGGTCGGCTCGGTCGTAGGTGCCTCGGCCGCCGTGTAGGCGATCGAGATCGACTGCGGCTTCTTGGCCGCGGCGTCGTTCGCGCCGGAGGTGTACCAGTACGAGCTCTGACCGGTCTCGTTCTGGAAGTCGACGAAGTCCGCCGGCCACGAACCCCAGTCGGTGTTCGTCTTGTTCAGGCTCGTCGCCGACGCAGGCTCGACGCCTTGCCAGTCCGGGCTCACGGTGATGCCCGAGCTCGTGACGTCGACGTCGGTGAGGGTGGCGAGGTGCACGGTGCGCGGGGTGAGCGGCGCCCAGCTGCCCCCGTCGCGCGAGGCCGCGTAGCCCGAGACCGTCGCGGTGAGCTCACCCGTGCCGTCCGCTGCGACGTGCAGTTCCGGGTCCTCGGCGGACCAGTAGGTCAGGCCGCCGTAGAACGCGACCGTGAAGCCGCCGTCCCACGCGATGTCCGCGGTGCCGGCTGCGGCGTCGACGGTGCCCGTCCCCGCGGCGAGCGTCAGGACCCCGGCGGTCGTGGTGCCCGGGCGGACCGTGGCGCCGTCGCCGGTCTGGCACTTCGTGGCGAAGGTCGGGGTCGAGGTACCGCCCGCGGCCTTCGGGTAAGCGATCGAGACGTTGCCGGCCGAAGCGGCGTAGCCGGGCGACGGGTTGGTCGCGGTCCACGGAGCCGAGGCACCCGAGTTGCCGGCGACCCCGGCGGACAGGAAGTTGCAGCCGCCGAAGTAGGCGCCGGCGTTGGCCTCGTTGCTGAGGCTCCAGGACAGCGACGCGTCGGTGACGTCGGCGGAGGCGGCGTTCGCGGGGGCGGCGCCGAGCGCGGCGGCCGCGGCGATCGTCGCGCCGACGGCGACGGCGGTCGCGCCGGCGGCCAGACGCCGGGCGCGAGGAGAGGACAGGTGCATTCGGGTGGTCTCCAAGTTTGGGTAGCCTTACCTAACTCCCTGAGCATAGGGACAGGAGTTAGGTAAGGCAACCCTAACTTTGGGTCGACTGGACATGTTCGTGCGCGGACCTGGTTCGCGCACGTCAAAGCGACAGTTGTCCGCACGGACGCGCCGTCCTGCCCGCGAAAGCGACGTAGTGCCGCGAACGGTTGGCGGCACGACGTCGCTTTCCCGAGATGCACGCGTGTGACGGACGGGAGGCGCGGTGCGGGCGCGCCACGGGCCTCCCGGCCGGGCTGGGGCCGGTTCACACCCGCCGAAGCGACAGATCTCCGCGCGGATGCGCTGTCTTGCCCGCCAGGGCGACAGTGTGCCGCGAACGGTTGGCGGCACGACGTCGCTTTCGCGAGACTCGAACTGGTACCCCCGGTGGGACTCGAACCCACAACTCGGCGATTTTAAGTCGCATGCCTCTACCGATTGGGCCACGGGGGCGGGCCGCAACAGCCTACCGATGCGCGAGAGGCGGCCACCCCGAAGGGTGACCGCCTCTCGCGGACTGCTGCTGGGACTACTTGGCGTCGGCCGGGGCCTTCACGGGCTCGGCCTCGTTCGAGACGTCCTTGGCGGGCTCGCCGTACGCCGGACCAGCGGCACCAGCGGGCTTGCCCTCTTCCGGAGCCGGAGCGGCGGCCGGAGCTGCCGGGGCCTCGGCCGCGGGCTTCGGACGGGACGCGAAGGCCTCGAACGCAGCGCGCGGGGTCTCACGGTCGTCGAGCGACGCGATGTCGCGGCCCAGGAAGAAGCCACCGACCCAGTCGCCGATGACGCGCCACTTGCGCTCCCACGACGGCATCGCCATGCCGTGGTAGCCGCGGTGCGCGCCCCACGCCAGGAAGCCCTTCATTGCGAACTTGCCGGACTGGAACACGCCGATGCCGAGACCGAGGCCCGCGACGGCGCCGAGGTTCTCGTGCTTGTAGTCGGTCGTCGCCTCGCCACGGATGGTCGCGACCAGGTTCTTCGCGAGCTGCTTCGCCTGACGGACGGCGTGCTGGGCGTTCGGCACGCAGAAGCCGCCGACGCCACCACCGGTGAGGTCCGGCACGGCTGCGACGTCGCCACAGGCCCATGCGTCCGCGATCACGCCGTTGTCGTCGACGACGCGCAGGTCGGGCTGCACGCGGATGCGACCGCGCTGCTCGAGCGGGAAGTCGGTGCCCTTGACCATCGGGTTCGCCATGACACCGGCGGTCCAGATGATGAGGTCGGACTCGATCTTCTCGATCGCGCCGTCGCTCGTCTTGAGCTCGCAGACGCCACCGACGGCCGAGGCCAGCTGGGTCTCGAGGTGCACGTTCGCACCGCGCTGCGCCAGGTTCTTGAGCACCCAGTGCGAGGTCTCGAGCGAGACCTCGGGCATGATGCGGCCCATCGCCTCGACCAGGTGGAACCGCGTCTCGTCGAACGAGAGCTGCGGGTAGCTCTTCAGCAGGTCGGTGACGAAGGAGCGGAGCTCGGCGAAGACCTCGATGCCGGCGAAACCACCACCGACGACGACGACGGTCAGCAGGCGGTCACGCTCGGGACCGGCCGGAAGGTTCGCCGCCTTGTGGAAGTTCGTGAGGATCTTGTCGCGGATCGCCGCGGCTTCCTCGATCGTCTTGAGGCCGATGGCCTCGTCCGCGACACCCGGGATCGGGAACGTGCGGGACACCGCGCCGGCGGTCATGACGATCTGGTCGTAGGACTCCTCCCACGCCTCGCCCTCGGTCGGGGTGATCGTGGCGGTCTTCGTCGCGTGGTCGACCTTGGTGACCTTCGCGGTGACGACGCGGGTGTTCTTGAGGTGGCGGCGGTGCGAGACGACCGCGTGACGCGGCTCGATCGAACCGGCAGCGACCTCGGGCAGGAACGGCTGGTACGTCATGTACGGCAGCGGGTCCACCATGACGACCTCGGCTTCGCCCTGGCGAAGGTGCTTCTCGAGCTTCCATGCGGTGTAGAAACCGGCGTAACCGCCGCCGACGACGAGGATCTTGGGCACGGGGGATGATCTCCTTGGATGGGGGTTTCGGAGTCGAGTCAGACTTCGCCGCCACCCGCCCCGACTCCAGCGTCTGCACCGTCATCATACGCCCGGCACTCACACCGGGAGGGCGACCAGTCCGCGCGCTCGAGCGCGAGGTCACCGATGGGGTTGACGCCGGGTCCGGCGGCGAGGGCGTGACCGACGAGGGCGTGCAGGCACTTCACACGGGTGGGCATGCCACCGGCGCTGATGCCGACGATCTCGTCGACGTGCTCGATCGACTCGCGATCGGCCAGGTAGGACTCGTGGGCCGCGAGGTACGCGGCCGCGGTGGTGTCGTCCTCGAGCAGTGCTGCCAGCTCCGGCATCACCTGGTTGGCCTCGAGGGTGCTGACCGCGGCGGTGGCCGCGGGGTGGCACAGGTAGTAGAACGTCGGGAACGGGGTGCCGTTCGACAGTCGGGGCTTCGTGGAGACGACCGTGGGGTTGCCACAGACGCACCGTGCCGCGATCCCGATGACGTCGCGTGCCGGTCGGCCGAGCTGCGCCGACACGACCTGGACGTCGCGGTCGGAGGGCGGGTCGAAGGGAGGGGTCGTCACGGGAACGTGAGCCTACCGGAGACCCGGTACCCCGCGCACCGTCGCGCCGGACGGGTCCGGCTCGGAGCTACTTGCTCTCGCCGGTGCCCGAGACGTCCGGGGCCACGAGGTCGGCAGCGGTCTCGTCGGTGAGCCCCGACTGCAGCACCGAGGACAGCATCGCCTGCACCCAGTCCACCTTCGGCGTCTGGACCTTCGTGCTGACGGGCGTCCCGGAGTCCGTCGTCGGCGTGGTCTCGGCCTTGCGGTCCTCGGCCCCCATCACGAGGTAGCTCTCCTCGCCCGGGTACACGTAGAGCAGGCGGTCGCGCGCCTGCGCCTCGATGTAGGCGGGGTCGTCCCAGCGGGCGACGTCCTTCTTCTTCTGCGTGACGTCGGCCTTCTGGCTCGCGACCTCACGCTGCTGCTGGGCGATCTGCTCCTGCTGCTGGATGAGGGTGCGGAGCGACGGGGCGAGCACCACGACGAAGAGCACGATGATCGCGAGCATCAGCAGGCTGAACCCGGAGAAGTGGATCGAGCGGTACCAGGGCTGCGCCGACGTGCTGCCGTCGGGCATCGCCACGGGGACGCGGCGGACGCGGGGCTTCTGGCTGGGCACGTCCCGACGATAACCCGACCGACGCGGTGGGAGCGCCCGGCACGCGGCCGTTCGGTGGCCTCTCAGCGACTCGTGTCGCGCGGTGCAGCCCCGCAGAAGTCGCCGTCGTCTCGTCGAGACGCCTCCGGATTCGGCGGCGTCTCACGGATTTCGCGGCGGCAGGCGAAGACGACGGCGTCGCGCACACGACGAGACGCCGCCCTCTCGGAAGAGGACGGCGTCTCGATGGTGCCGGTACTGCCGGCCCGGGTGGTTACAGGGCAGCGGCGCGCGGGAAGGCCGAGCGACCGGCGTACACCGCGGCGTCGCCGAGCTCTTCCTCGATGCGGAGCAGCTGGTTGTACTTCGCGACGCGGTCCGAACGAGCCGGTGCGCCGGTCTTGATCTGACCACCGTCGACCGCGACCGCGATGTCCGCGATCGTGGTGTCCTCGGTCTCGCCGGAGCGGTGGGACAGGATCGAGGTGAGGCCGTGACGGTGCGCGAGCGAGACCGCGTCGAGGGTCTCGGTGAGCGTGCCGATCTGGTTGACCTTCACCAGGATCGAGTTCGCGGCCTTCTCGTCGATGCCCCGCTGCAGACGCTTCGGGTTGGTGACGAACAGGTCGTCGCCGACGATCTGGACCTTGTCGCCGAGCTCGGCGGTCAGGTGCGACCAGCCTTCCCAGTCGTCCTCGGCCAGCGGGTCCTCGATCGTGACGAGCGGGTAGTTCGCGACGAGGTCGGCGAAGTACGCGGTGAACTCCTGGCTCGAGAGCTGCTTGCCCTCGAACGAGTACTTGCCGTCGTGGAAGAACTCGGTGGACGCGACGTCGAGGCCGACGGCGATGTCCTTGCCCGGCGTGTAGCCGGCCTTCTCGATCGCGGTCAGCAGGAAGTCGAGCGCCGCACGGTTCGACGCGAGCTCCGGCGCGAAGCCGCCCTCGTCGCCGAGGCCGGTCGCGAGGCCCTGCTTCTTCAGCTCGCCCTTGAGGGCGTGGTAGGTCTCGACGCCCCAACGGAGCGCCTCGGAGAACGACTCGGCGCCGTAGGGCACGAGGAAGAACTCCTGGATGTCGACGTTGGTGTCCGCGTGGGCACCGCCGTTGACGACGTTCATCAGCGGAACGGGCAGCGTGTGCGCGTTCGGGCCGCCGAGGTAGCGGAACAGCGGCAGGTCGGCCGAGTCGGCAGCGGCACGGGCCACGGCGAGCGAGGCACCGAGGATCGAGTTCGCGCCGAGTCGGGACTTGTTCTCGGTTCCGTCGAGCTCGATGAGCGCGGCGTCGACGAGGCGCTGGTCGGTGGCGTCGAAGCCCTCGAGCGCCGGGCCGATCTCGTCGAGGACGGCGTCGACGGCCTTGAGCACGCCCTTGCCGCCGTAGCGCGAGGCATCGCCGTCGCGGAGTTCGTACGCCTCGAACGCGCCGGTGGAGGCACCGGAGGGGACGAGCGCGCGGGACACGACGCCGTCGTCGAGGAGGACCTCGACCTCGACCGTCGGGTTGCCTCGGGAATCGAGGACTTCGCGTGCGCCTACGGCATCGATCAGGGCCACGGGGTACTCCCTACACATTGGTTGTGGTGTTTGCGGGACCGATCCTAGCGAGCCGAGGTGAACACGACGTCGACCGTGACGCCCGGTGTGGACAACTCAGTCGAGCGGGCGGAACTCCACACCCTCGAGCGACGTCGTGTCCGCGCCGACGGTCGCGAAGGCGGAGAACCCCTGCGCGGCCAGACCGGCGAGCAGGTTCTTCGTGTTCTTGGTGCGTCGTTCGAGCCGCACGCGCCGGTGCGAGGCGAGCGCCTCGGTCTTGAGGGCGGCGAGCCGGACCGGGTCGACGTCCTTGTCGTAGACGAGCACCACGGCGTCCGACTCGGCGGACTCCGGGAGTGTCACGAGGTCGACCAGGCGCTCGAAGCCCAGCGAGAAGCCGACCGCGGGGACGTCCTGCCCGAGGAACCGACCGATCATGCCGTCGTACCGACCGCCGCCGCCCAGGCTGTAGCCGAAGTCGGGGTGCGCGACCTCGAAGATCGTGCCGGTGTAGTAGCCCATGCCGCGCACGAGCGTCGGGTCGAAGCGCAGGTCGACGCCGGGCAGCGCTTCCCGCAGACGCAGCAGATCGGCGAACGCATCCCCGTCGAGCCACGCAGCCCCCTCGACCGAGGTCCAGTCCGCGGCCTCGAGCGCGCGGATGGTGTCCTCGAGCCCCGGCAGCTCCTGTCCGACGGTGCTGCGGAGCTCGGCGGCGACGCCGTCCGGGCCGATCTTGTCGAGCTTGTCGACCGTGATGAGCGCGCGGTCGGCGGCAGCGGGGTCCGCGATGCCCCACGACGCCAGCAGGGTCAGCAGGATCCGCCGGTCGTTGATGCGGATCGTGGTGCCGGTCACCCCGAGCGCGTCGAGCGCGGCGGTCGTGGCTCGGATGAGCTCGATCTCGGCCAGCTGCCCGGGCTCCCCCAGGATGTCGATGTCGCACTGCACGAACTGGCGGTAGCGCCCCTTCTGCGGACGCTCGGCGCGCCAGACCGGCGCGATCTGCACGGAGCGGAACACCGCGGGCAGCTCGGCACGGTGCGAGGCGTAGAACCGGGCGAGCGGCACGGTCAGGTCGAACCGGAGCCCGAGGTCAGCGAGGTCGAGCGGCGCCTGGGCCGTCTGCAGATCCTCGGTGCTGAGCCCGCGCTTCATGACCGCGAACGCCAGCTTCTCGTTGTCGCCGCCGAGCCCGGAGTGCAGCCGTGCGGCGTCCTCGACCACGGGCGTCTCGATCTCGTCGAACCCGTGCCGCGAGTAGACGTCGCGGACGACACCGAGCACGTGCTCGCGTCGGGCCTTGTCCGCCGGGAGGAAGTCGCGCATGCCACGGGGTGCCGTCACGGTCGTCGCCATGGGGTCAAGTCTGGCAGATGCACCTCGACGAGTTGCGCGGCACCCGTCCTACTGGCATACTGCATTCAGTACCTCGGTTCGGAGCGTGCCTGATCCACTCTCCGGACCGATCGCGTGGGCACCGTGCTGCAGTGTGCCCCGCGACTCGAGCGGGTTCTGCGTGCACACCTCTCCCTGGGGGTGTGCCCACCCGCTCACGGGCGCCCTCCTTTTTCGGGTTAGGAGGGCGCCCTTCTCTTTTCGGGTGCACGCACTCCGCGGCTCCCCGCGCACGCACTCCGCGGCTCCCCGCGCACGCACTCCGCGGCTCCCCGCGCACTCACTCCGCCGCGCGGCCGGCTTCCTCGAGCGCAGCGACCGCAGCACGGAGACTCGCGACCGGGTCGATCCCGTCCCGCACCGCTCCGGCGACCTCTTCCAGCATCGCGATCCCCCACGCCGGGTCCACCGCCCCCGCACCGTCGGCCGGTGCCGGCGACCCGACCGATGCCCGAGCGGTCCCCGCTCCGGGTGCCGCAGCCGACGTGGCGGACGTGCCGCAGGTCTCCCGGTCAGCGACCGAGACGGACGCGACGGTCGCGGCGGCCACGACCGACGCGACGGCCGTGTCGGCCGCACCGTGCTCCTCCAGGCGCTCCAGCAGCTTGACGGCCCGCTCCAGCGGCGGCATCGCACGCGGGACGCCGTCGAGGGCGCTCGTCCGGGCCGACTTCTCCGCCGCCTTCGCCGCGCGCCACACCCGGACCACGTCGTCGACCGTGTCCGCGGTCTCGTCGCCGAACACGTGCGGGTGTCGACGGACCATCTTGTCGCGGACCCCGGCGGCGACGTCCTCCAGGGTGAACTCCCCCGCGCGTTCGGCGATCCCGGCGTGCAGGACGACTTGGTACAGGACGTCGCCGAGCTCCTCGCGGACGTCGTCCGGGTCGCCGTCGTCGATGGCGTCGACGAGTTCGTAGGACTCCTCGACCGCGTAGCGCGCGAGCGTGGCGTGGGTCTGCGCACGGTTCCAGACGCAGCCCCCGTCCTCGGCGAGCAGGCGGTCGACGACGGTCACGAGGTCCGGTACGGCGGTCATCGCGCCATCGTCTCACCCACGTATGCTGGTCGTGGTGTGTCGGGAAGTCTGGTCGACGGACTACCACCCGACCCCTCGAGACGGAGATCCATGTCGTCCCTCGTCCGCTCCCCCCGCTTCAGCGCCATCGCGCTCCTGACCGCCGCCGTGCTCGGCCTGGTCGTCGCGAACTCACCCGTCGGCCCCGGCCTCGAACGGCTGCTCGACGCACACCTGCCGCTCGGCGCAGTCGGTCTCGACCTGTCGATCGCGCACTGGATCAGCGACGGCCTGCTCGCGGTGTTCTTCCTGCTCGTCGCGATCGAGCTGAAGCAGGAGCTCGTCGACGGTGAGCTGTCGAACCCGAAGACCGCGATCATCCCCGCCATCGCGGCGGTCGGCGGCGTGCTCGTCCCGGCGGGCATCTTCCTGCTCGTCACCGCGGGCACGCAGTACACGCACGGCTGGCCGATCCCGACGGCGACCGACATCGCGTTCGCGCTCGGTGTCCTGGCGATGTTCGGTCGCGGGCTGCCGAGCGGCATCCGGGTGTTCCTGCTCGCGCTCGCGGTGCTCGACGACCTCATCGCGATCATCATCATCGCCGTCGTGTTCGCGCACGACACCGACTTCCTCGCCCTCGCCGGTGCCGTCGTCACGCTCGCGGTGTTCTGGCTGCTCGGCCGGATGCTCCGCCCAGGGCGCAACGGGCAGACGCTGCTCATCGTGGCGATGGTCGTGGTCGGGCTCCTGACCTGGTGGCTCGTCTACCACTCCGGCGTGCACGCCACGATCGCCGGCGTCGCGCTCGGGCTCGCGCTCCCCCGGCGTCCGGGCCACACCCTGCACGAGAACGTCGAGCCGTGGTCGAACGCCATCGTGCTGCCGGTGTTCGCGTTCGCGTCGGCCGCGGTGGTCATCCCCGCCGTCGGCATCGGCGAGCTCTCCCCCACTTTCTGGGCGGTCGTCATCGCGCTGCCGGTCGGCAAGGTCATCGGCATCACACTGTTCGGCGCGGTCGCCACGCGGATCTTCCGCTCACCGGGGCGGTCGTCGTTGTCGTTCTTCTCGATCATCACCGTCGGGGTGCTCGGCGGGATCGGCTTCACGGTCTCGCTGCTCATGAACGAGCTCGCGTTCGCCCGGAACGAGGAGATCCTCGACGAGGGCGTGCTCGCCGTGCTCGTCGGCTCGGGCATCGCCATCGTCGCGTCGGCGGTCGTGGTCACGCTGCGGGCCCGGGCGTACCGCGGGCGGCGCGAGCTGTCCGAGGCCGAGGCGACCGAGTAGCGGCTGGCCGGCGGCGGCGCAGCCGATGCGGAACGACAGAGTCGACGTCGTACGACGTCGACTCTGTCGTTTCGCATCAGCGGACGCGTGGATCGTCGCGAACGGCGTGCACGCGGTGGACGCGCCCACGAGCGGACGGGAGGCACGCTGCCAGCCCGCACCGTGCCTCCCGTCCGTCGCCGCTCGCGACTACTGCACCCCCTACGCGGCCGGGGCCTCCGCCGGCGTCGTCGCGCCGTACACGGCGGTGAGGATGCTCTCCACCCACTGGATCAGGGCGTCGTCCGGCAGCGCCTGGTCGTGCGGCCGCGGCATCGGGATGCTCGCCGCGTTCTGCTGCGGGAACCACTTCGCGCCCGGGAACATCCGCTTGAGCCGCACCTGCGACGAGTCGGCGAGCTCCTTGCCCGCCACGCGCAGGTTCGAGCCCATGACCACCACGTCGGACAGCCCGACCTGCTGCGCCATCCGACGCAGGCGGGAGACCTCGACCAGCGTCTGCACGGCCTGCGGCGGCTGCCCGTAGCGGTCGGTGAGTTCGTCGAGCACCATGTCGATGGCGTCCCGCTGCGCCGTCGGGGCCGAGGCCGCCGACAGCTTCTGGTAGGCCTCGAGCCGGAGCCGCTCGGACTCGACGTAGTCCTCGGGGATGTGCGCGTCGACCGGGATCTCGAGTCGGAGCTCGGTCTGCCCCTCGGCCACGTCGCCGCGGAACTGCGAGACGGCCTCGCCGATCATCCGGAGGTACAGGTCGAACCCGACGCCCGCGATGTGCCCGGACTGCTCGCCGCCGAGCAGGTTGCCGGCGCCGCGGATCTCGAGGTCCTTCATGGCGACCTGCATGCCCGCGCCGAGCTCGTTGTTCGCCGCGATGGTCTCGAGGCGGTCCTGTGCGGTCTCGGACAGGGGCTTCTCGGAGTCGTACAGGAAGTACGCGTACCCGCGCTCGCGCCCTCGGCCGACACGACCGCGCAGCTGGTGGAGCTGCGACAGCCCGTACTTGTCGGCCTTGTCGATGATGAGCGTGTTCGCGTTCGCGATGTCGAGGCCGGTCTCGATGATCGTCGTCGACACGAGGACGTCGAACCGGCGCTCCCAGAAGTCGACCATGACCTGCTCGAGGGTGCTCTCGGACATCTGCCCGTGCGCCACGGCGATGCGGGCGTCTGGAACGATCTCGGCCAGGTGCGCGGCGACGCCCTGGATGTCCCGCACTCGGTTGTGCACGTAGAACACCTGGCCCTCGCGCAGCAGCTCGCGGCGGATCGCGGCGGCCACCTGCAGGTCGGACTGCGGCCCCACGAAGGTCAGGATGGGGTGGCGGTCCTCGGGTGGGGTGGCGAGGGTCGACATCTCGCGGATCCCGGTGACCGCCATCTCGAGCGAGCGTGGGATCGGGGTCGCCGACATCGCCAGGACGTCGACGTTCGTCTTGAACTTCTTCAGCTGGTCCTTGTGCTCGACACCGAACCGCTGCTCCTCGTCGATGATGACGAGCCCGACGTCCTTGAAGGTGATGCCCTGCGACAGGATCCGGTGGGTCGCGATGACGATGTCGACGGTGCCGTCGGCGAGCCCGGCGATGGTCTCCTTCGACTCCTTCTCGGACTGGAACCGGCTCAGGGCGCGCAGGTGCACGGGGAACCCCGCGAAGCGCTCCTGGAACGTCTCCATGTGCTGGCGGACGAGCAACGTCGTCGGCACGAGCATGACGACCTGCTTGCCGTCCTGCACCGCCTTGAACGCGGCGCGGATCGCGACCTCGGTCTTGCCGTAGCCGACGTCGCCCGACAGCAGGCGGTCCATCGGGATCGGGCGTTCCATGTCGCGCTTGATCTCGTCGATCGTGGTGAGCTGGTCGGCGGTCTCGGCGAACGGGAACGCCTCTTCCAGCTCGCGCTGCCACGGGGTGTCCGGGCCGAACGCGTGCCCCTTCGACGCCATCCGCGCCGAGTACAGCTTCACCAGGTCGACGGCGATGTCGCGGACGGCCTTGCGGGCCTTCGACTTGGCGGCGGACCAGTCCGAACCGCCCATCTTCGACAGGGTCGGTGACTCGCCACCGACGTACCGCGACAGCTGGTCGAGCTGGTCGGTCGGCACGAAGAGCTTGTCGCCGGGGTAGTTCCGCTTCGACGGCGCGTACTCGAGCACGAGGTACTCGCGCTGCGTCTTCACCGCGTTGCGGCCGCCGGAGCTGACCTCGCGGCTCACCAGTTCCACGAACTTGCCGATGCCGTGGGTCGCGTGCACGACGACGTCGCCCGGCTTGAGCTGCAGCGGGTCGACCACGTTCTTGCGACGGCTGGCGAGCTTCTTGACGGTGCGCGCGCCCTGCTGGACGCTCCGGCCGTAGAACTCCGCTTCGCTGAGCACGACGATGCGCGGATCCGGGATGGCGAAGCCGTGCTCGACGGTGGCCGTCGTGACGATGGCGACACCCGGCTCGGGAGGCGCGGGCAGGGCTTCGGCACGGGCTGCGACCCCGGCGTCGGCGAGGACCTGCACCGCCCGCTCGACCAGACCCTGGCCCTGGGCGGTCACCACGACCGCCCACCCGTCATCGGTGAGCGCCTTGACGTGCGCGATCGCGCCGTCGGCACTGCCCGCGAAGCTCGGTACTGCCTCGGCTCGGACGCGGATGTACTCCCCCGCCTCGGCTGCTGCCTCGGCGTCGGTGAGCACGCTCGCGGTGTCGCCCTCGTCGAGACCGGAGTCGAACGGCGACACCGTCCACCAGGTGCGCTGGCCGCGGGTGTTCTTGAGCTGCTGCACGGTCAGGAAGTTGCCGGCGTCGAGGTCGATCGGCGCCTGGGCCCCGGCGACCGCGGCGCTCCACGCGGCCTGCAGGAACTCGGTGTTCGTCTCGGCCAGGCTGTTCGCGCGACCGTTCACCCGCTCGGGCGAGAACACCGCGATGGTGGCGTCCTCGGGCAGGTACGAGGTCATCGGGACGAGGTCCTGCACGAGCGCGGGGGCGAGGGACTCCATGCCCTCGACCGGGATCCCCTCGGCGATCTTCGCGAGCATCTGGGACAGGTTCGGGAACTCGTGGAGCATCTCGCGCGCCCGCTGCCGGACGTCGTCGCTGAGCAGGAGTTCGCGCGAGGCGGTGAGTTCGACCGAGCCGAGGTCGTCCTCGGTCGTGCGCTGGTCGGCGACCGAGAACGCCTTGACGGCCTCGATCTCGTCGCCGAAGAAGTCGACGCGGACGGGGTGGTCGGCGGTGGGCGGGAAGACGTCGAGGATGCCGCCGCGCACCGCGAACTCACCGCGCCGCGTGACGAGGTCGACGCGGGCGTAGGCCATGTCGACGAGCTTCGCGGCGATGGCGGCCAGGTCGTTGCCGCGCGAGTCGGTGCGCAGCACGACGGGCGCGAGCGAGGTCAGGTTGGCGGCGATCGGCTGCAGCGCTGCGCGGACGCTCGCCACGACGATGGTGGTGCGGCGATCGGTGGCGTCGGCAGCGGACCACGACGCGAGCCTGCGGAGTGTCGCGATGCGGGTGCCGACGGTCTGGGCACTCGGGCTGAGCCGTTCGTGCGGAAGGGTCTCCCACGCCGGGAACTCGAGGACGTCGGCGTCGGGGACGTAGCTGCCGAGGGCGTCGCGGACCGCTTCGGCTTCACGCCCCGTCGCCGTGATGACGAGCACGCACTGCGGCCCGTTCCGCTCGGCGAGCAGCGCCCCGAGCAGCGGGACCCGCAGGCCGTCGACGACCGAGAAGTCGGCGTCACGAGGCGCGGCGCGGAGCACGCGATCGAACGCGGAGGCGCGCGAGAGCGCAGGGATGATGCCCGAGATCGTCACTCAGGAGATGGTACCGGCCCCCACCGACACCGCCCGCGTGGTGCGCGACGGGCGAACACGGCCAGCGCGGTCAGGACGGCGCGTGCACCCGCTGCTGCGCGGCGACGAGTCCGACCTCGGCGATCGCCTCGACCGCGTCCGCGGCGTCGGCCAGCAGGATGGGCAGCGACTTCTTCTCGGCTGCGGAGAAGTCACGCAGCACGTAGTCGGACGGGTCCTGACGACCGGGCGGACGACCGATGCCGACCCGCACGCGCGTGAACTCGTTCGTGCCGGTGGCCTTGATGATGTCGCGCAGCCCGTTGTGCCCGCCGTGACCCCCGCTGCCCTTGAGGCGGACGGTGTCGAACGGCAGGTCGAGCTCGTCGTGCACGACGACGAGGTCGGCCGGGGTGGCGCTGTAGAACCCGAGGACCGACGAGACCGGTCCGCCCGAGGTGTTCATGAACGAGCCGGGCTTCGCGAGCACCAGGCGCGGACCGCCGGGCACCAGGCGCCCTTCGGCGACCTGGTTCGGCGTCTTGTGCTTCTTGAACCGCGCACCCATGCGGGACGCGAGTTCGTCGAGGACCATCTGGCCGACGTTGTGACGGTTGCCGGCGTAGTCGGGCCCGGGGTTCCCGAGTCCGACCACGACCAGCGTTCGATCCGCCACAGCGTCGACCAGATGCCTTCGAAGGGGGTGTTACTCGGAGTCGACCGGCTCGGAGCCGCTCTCGGCACCGGCTTCGGCACCGGCCTCGGCCGAGGCCTCGTCCGCGGCGTCGTCGTCAGCGGTGCCACGCGGGGTGACGATCGCGACGACCAGCGCCTCGGCGTCGGTCTCGAGCTCGGCGCCCTCGGGGAGCTCGAGCTGGGCGGCGTGGATCTGCACGCCGTCCTCGAGGCCCTCGACGTTGACGACGACGTGCTCCGGGATGTCGGTCGCGAGGACCAGCAGGGAGACGGTGTTCAGGTCCTGCACGTGGATCGTGCCGGAGAAGGACTCGCCCTCGATGACGACGGGCACGTCGACCGTGACCTTCTCGCCGCGGCGCAGGACCACGAGGTCGATGTGCTCGATGATCTGGCGCACCGGGTCACGCTGGACGTCCTTGACGAGGGCGAGCTGGGCCGCACCCTCGATGTCGAGGTCGACGACCGCGTTGGCGGTACGGACGAGCAGCATGGTCTCGTGACCGGGCAGCGAGATGTGCTTCGGCTCGGTGCCGTGGCCGTAGACCACTGCCGGGATCTTGTCGGCGGCGCGGAGCTTGCGCGCTGCACCCTTGCCGAACTTGGTGCGGACGTCCGCTGCGAGCTTCGTGTAGTCGGCCATGGTGCCTCCTGGTCTCGGGGGTCGACACCGGCGGTCCGGCATCGTGGGGGTCTGTGGTGTTGCAACTCGAACGCGTGCACGCGTGAGGAACGTTCCCTGGGCTGGGCCGGGTCTCCCACCGCGTCGATCACGGCCGCTGTCGCGGCCCTCGCCGAAGTCAATCACCGACTCTACCAGCACCCGCCGGGCGTGTCGTGCCTCAGTGCCCCGCGGCCACCGCCTCCTTCGGCACCTTGAGGAACGACAGCACCACGAAGGCGAGGACGTAGAGGCCGACGAACGTCCAGACCACGGCGTCGGGTCCACCCCGCGGCAGGACAGCGCTGACCACGGCGTTGCCGAGGAAGGTCGCACCACCGGCCGCCGTGGCGTACATGGCCATCGCGGCACCCCGGCGCTCCTCGCCGGCGAAGGCGGGGACGATCGCGCCCATGGGTGTGAACCCGGCGAGCATGATGCCGAACACCGTCCCCGCGGCGGTGGCGAGCCAGAAGCCCCACTCGGAACCGGCCGGCACCAGGTGCGGGACGTACCACCAGGCCAGCAGCCCGATCGCCGAGGCGCCGATGCCGAACCACTTGACGGTGCGGATCCAGCCGATGCGGTCGCCGAGGGCGCCGAAGAAGGCGTTGAACAGGATGTTCCCGGCGTAGACGATCACGGTCATCGTGAGCCACTTCGACTGGCCCCACCCGAGCTCGGTGCCGATGATCGCCGGCATGATCACGAACATGCCGAACTCGGGCGCCGTGTTGACGAGCCGGATCAGGACGGCGAGCAGGACCTTGGGCCGCGCGATGCAGACCTCGATGCCGCTGGCGATGACCCGTGCGGCGGAGTGGGAGCGCGGGGCGATGCGGCCGAGCCCGGTCTGCTCGTGCACGCCGAACCGGACGATCACCCAGCCGGCCACGACCAGGACGAGCGACAGGGCCATCGACCACGTCTCACCCGTGTGACCGCCGCCGAACGCGGGGATGCTGCCGATCGCGATGAGCGAGCCGAGCGTCGGCAGGCCACCGGTGAAGACGACGTAGAACCAGCCGACGGCCGTGGCGTTCCGGTCGCGCGCCACGGTGTGGTTCACCCAGCAGAGGAACGAGAAGGCGAACAGCGGGAACCCGAGTCCGCGCAGGAAGTACGTCAGGGCGATCAGCCCGACCGACCCGGTGGGCAGCGCCGCGAGGAACGCGACCTGGAACACCACCCACAGGACGGCGCCGATCGTCATGACGCGGCGTGGGCCCCACAGCTCGGAGAGCACGCCGGCGAAGTAGGACGCCACCAGGACGGCGACGCCGTAGATGCCGATGACCATCGCGGCGCTGTCCGTGCCGCCCGAGCCGAGGGCCGCGGCGATGTGCGGAGCGATGAAGTTCGACTCGATGCCGTCGCCCGTCATGAAGACGAGGACACCGAGGAAGCCCCAGCGCAGCGGGTGTGGGATGCCGAGGCGGGCGATGAAGCCCTCGCGCCCGGCAGACGGTGGTGCGGTGGCAGGTGGGGCGGTCGTCACGCCGTTCGGCGGGGTCAGGGTCGTGGTGCGCTTGGTGCGGGGTTCCGACATGTGTCGTCTCTCCTGGAGGGGCCCCGGAGTGCTCGACCCGGCATCGCGGCATGTCTCCGGGGTGCGCCGCGCGCCACGCACCCGACCGTCCGCGCAGTGGCTGCGGGCGGTCGGGGCGTCGGCGATGATGCGAGTCCTGTACCCGGGGCGCCCCGTGCTGATGCGGAGACGGATCCCGGCGGACCATCGCCGGCCCGAAGCATGGTGTCCGACGTTAGACCGCTCCAACGCCGCTCGTCAAGAACGACAACTGTTGTGTAACGATCGGCGGTCGTGCCGCGCGGAGGCGGTCGTTCCGGGCGTAGTGGGTCGTTCCGGGCGGAGGTGGTCGTTCCTTTCGGCCGAGTACGCCCGATTCGACCTTCCATCGCGCCCGTGATGGGAAAGAACGCTCCGCGAGGCTCAGCGACCGAGGCTGCGCCGGTGCTCCTGCGCGGCCGCCAGCAGCTCGCGGGCGTCGTTGCTCGTGGCCTCGGCGGCGTCGCGAGCACGTTCGAGGGCCTCGATCTCCGCGATCGCCCGATCGAACTCGCGCTGCAGGTCGGCCCGGCGCTCCTCGGCCTGCTCGAGGTCCGCCTCCGCGGCGTCGAGTGCGGCATCGGCGTCGCGCGACTCGCTCCGGGCTGCGGTCTCCGCCTGGCGTGCGGCCTTCCGCGCAGCGGCCGGGTCACGCTTCGGCTCAGGCTCGGCGTCCGGCTCCGGTCCGTCCTGGGGTTCCGTCTCCGTCGACCGGGAGGCACGGCTCGCCTTCCGCGCGCCCCTCGCCCGGGTGATCGGGATGGGTGGGGCATCACTGCCGGACCAGGCGTCCGGCACCGCGTCCGGATCCGCGAGCGCCCCGTCCAGGTCGACCGCGTCGAACCCCACGCTCTCCAGCGGTGCCACGAGCAGCCCCGAGCGCACGGCGGCTCCGGCGTGCGGATCGGCCATCGCGGCCTCGATCGTCGCGCGCACCTGGTCGAGCACGGCGGGAGTCGCGGCGTGTCCGGCGTCCGAAGCGAGGTCGGCGCCGGCCTGCGTCAACGCCTCGATCACCTCGGAGCGTTGCTGCCGGAGCTTCCGGATCTCGCCGGGGTCGGCGTCGGCCTGGGCCTTCCGCAGGGCGGGCCCGAGGTCGACCGCGTCGTCGAGGGCGCCGTCGTGCGCGAGCAGGTCCACGACCCACGCTGCCGGTGCGGGCTTCCGGAGCTTCCCGATCTCCGCCGCCAGGGCCCGGTCGTCCGTCCGCACCGCGCGCTGGCGGGCCGTGCGCTCGGCGACGAAGTCTCCCGGCGCGACGAGCAGCAGCTCCCTGGCGACGTCCGCGAACTCCATGCCCCCAGCCTGCCCGCTACCAGTCGTGGACGGTGCCGTCGGCCAGGCGGTTGAACGGCAGGTAGGCCTGCTCGTACGGGTACTTGCCGGCCTCGTCGACGTCGAGGCTGACCCCGAGGCCGGGCTCGTCACCGGGGTGCAGGTAGCCGTCCGTGAAGGTGAAGGTCTGCCGGAACACCTGGTTCGTCTGCGGCCCGTGCTGCATGTACTCCTGGATGCCGAAGTTGTGGATCGCCATCCCGAGGTGCATCTGGGCGGCCAGGCCGACGGGCGAGATGTCGGTCGGCCCGTGGAACCCGGACTTGATCTGGTACATCGCGGCGTAGTCCATCGTCTTCTTGAGCGGGGAGATGCCGCCCATGTGCGTGACGGCTCCGCGGACGTAGTCGATGAGCTGGTCGCGGATGATGTCCTTGAAGTCCCAGATCGTGTTGAAGACCTCGCCGATCGCGAGCGGCGTGGTGGTGTGCTGCCGGACGAGCTTCAGTGCCTCTTGGTTCTCGGCGGGGGTGCAGTCCTCGAGCCAGAACAGGTCGTACGGCTCGAGGGACTTGCCGAGCTTCGCGGCCTGCAGCGGGGTCATCCGGTGGTGGCCGTCGTGCAGGAGCGGCAGTTCGGGTCCGAACTCGTTGCGGACGGCCTCGAACACGGTGGGCACGTGGCGCAGGTAGGCGCGGGTGTCCCAGTCCTCCATGGCGGGGAAGGCTCCACGCTGCGCCGGCTCGAAGTCGTACCGGACGCCCTCGTTGCCCTCGGTGGTCTTGTTCGACGCGATGCCGTAGATGCTCTCGAGGCCGGGGACGCCGGTCTGCACGCGGATCGAGCGGTAGCCCTCCTCCTGGTGCTCGCGGATCGAGTCGAACAGCTCGGGGAGCTCCTTGCCCGAGGCGTGCCCGTACGCCATCAGCCCGGTGCGCGAGGCACCACCGAGCAGCTGGTACAGCGGCATGCCGGCGACCTTGGCCTTGATGTCCCAGAGCGCCATGTCGACCGACGCGATCGCCGCCATCGTGACCGGGCCGCGGCGCCAGTACGACGAGCGGTACAGGAACTGCCAGGCATCCTCGATGCGGCTGGCGTCGCGGCCGATCAGCAGCGGCACGACGTGCTCGGACAGGTACGCGGCGACACCGAGCTCGCGGCCGTTCAGCGTCGCGTCGCCGAGGCCCGTGACACCGTCGGCGGTCGTGATCTTCAGCGTGACGAAGTTCCGGTTCGGGCTGGTGACGATGACCTCGGCACGCTCGATGAGCTGCCCGCGGTCGGCCGACGCCCACGTGTCCGGACGCCCGGAGGTGTGCCCGGTCGCCGCGCCGGTGTCGGCGGCGCCCGGCACCGGGGCCGCGGGGTTCGTGGTGGTGTCGGTCATGCGTGGACTCCTTCGTCGGTGCTGGTGGTGGTGCGTGCGGCGGTGCTCGCCGCTCGGATGTCGTCGGCCGCCGCGGTGATCGCGTCGACCACGTCGGTGGTGTCGAGGTCGGGGGCGATGACGCGCAGCACGTCGCGCACGTCCGAGTCTGCCCCGGGGGCTCCGTCGTCGTCCACGAGGTCGGGCTGTGTCGTGACGTGGAGCCACCACGCGGCGATCGCGGTCGCGCCGCCGGGCCCGATGCCGGCGGACGGCTCACGCTCGAGTCGGTGCCGCACGACGTCGACGACCCGCACGGGCAGCTTCTGCGATCCACCGGAGGCGATCTGTCGCAGGGTGTGCCGGATGCGGGGGTTCCGGAACCGGTCCACCAGGGCGGCACGGGCGTCGGTGACCTCGTCGGCAGGCAGGGGCAGTTCGCGGGCGGCCTCGTCCCACAGCTGCTCGACGGCGGCACGGCACACCGGGTCGTCCACGGCCGCGGCGACGGTCTCGTGCCCGAGCTGGAGCCCGAGGTACGCGAGCAGCGAGTGCGAGCCGTTCAGCAGCCAGAGCTTCCGCTGCTCGTACGGGGTGACGTCGTCGACGATGCGCACGCCGGCGGTCTCCCACGCGGGGCGCTCGATCCCGTCGAAGGCGTCCTCGAGCACCCACTCCGCGAAGGGCTCGGTGACGACGGGCACCCGGTCCCCGGCGAGCGCTCCCGGCAAGGCGGCGAGGCCCTCGACGTCGGCGTCGGTGGTCGCGGGGGTGATCCGGTCGACCATCGACGACGGGAACGCGACGTTCGCCCCGATCCACGCGCGCAGTCCGGGGTCGGTGGTGGCGCCCAGCACGGCCTCGCGCAGCACCGCGCCGTTGTGCGTGAGGTTGTCGAGGCTGACCAGCGCGATGCGCCCGCTGCCGGCCGTCCGCCGGGCGTCGAGCCCCGCGACCAACCGGGCCGGGACGTCGGAACCGGACCGGTAGCCCTGCTCGGTGACCGTCAGCGTCACGATGGTGGTCTCCGGGGACGCGACCACGTGCCTCCAGGCCGTGTCGTCGCTGCCCGGGTGGGCGGCCACGATCGTGTCGACCACCTCGGCGTCGTCGCCGGACGCAGCACGCGTGACCAGCGTGTACCGGCAGTCCTGCGCGGTGAGGGCGTCCGCCGCCGCGGGCGAGCGGCCGGTGAAGGCCGTGATGCCCCACGACTCCCCCGTGGTGTGGGCGGTGTACCAGGCGAGGTGGGCGCGCGCGAATGCGCCCACCCCGAGGTGGACGATGCCGGGGCGGCGATCGGTCATGCCGACACCGGGACGAGGGACCGCAGGTACGCCAGGTTGTCGGCGGTGCGGGCCTCGAGGGGCAGGTCGGTGGAGAAGTCCTCGATGGTGACCCAGCCGTCGTAGCCGACCTGGCGGAGGGCGTCGAGGTACTCGGAGACGGACGCCTGCCCGGTGCGCAGCGGCGCCCACTCGTTCTGCCAGATCGTGCTGCCGTCGGCGCGCGTGTCGCCGGTGTCGACCCAGCGGGCGTTCTTCACGTGGGCGTGCGCGAGGTACGGGCCGAGGAGCTCGAACGCGGCGAGGTGGTCCTCCTGGCCTTCGATGACCAGGTTGCCGAGGTCGTGGATGACGCCGATGTGCTCCGGGTCGAGGCCGTCGACGAGCCGCAGCGCCGCCGAGGCCGAGGGCGTGATCGTCATGTGGTGCAGCTCGACGAGCGCCTTCACGCCGAGCTCGGTCGCCCGGGTCACCGCCCACTCGAGGTCGGCGCGGGTGCGGTCGAAGATCTGCCCGTACGTCTCGCCGGTGCGTTCCTTCTCCTGCCGGTACACCGGCATCGAGACCCGCACCTGGCGGGCGCCGAGCTCGCTCGTGACGCGGAGCATCGTCTCGACGCCCTCGTGGTCCGACGCCTGCTGGTACCCGCCGATGCCGGAGTACTCGAGCCCGGCGGCGTCGGTGATCCGGGCGATCTCGCCGACCTGGTCCTGGATGCCGGTGAACTGCCACGTGGAGTTGTTGCCTGCCCAGAACGAGCGACCGGCGGGCACGACGGCGCCGTCCGCGGGGCGGTCGTCGACGATGCGCCACTCGACGCCGTCCCAGCCCTGCTCGGCCAGCGTCGAGGCGGCCTGCGACGGGGCCCAGTCGGGGGTGGAGGCGGTGAACACGGAGAACTTCATCGGGTGGCTCCTTCGGTCGCGGTGGCGGTTGCGGGTGTGCCGACGACCGGCACCACGTCGTCGTACTTGCCCTCGATCACGTCGTCGATGCGGACGGGCTGCCCGAGCGTCGCACTGACGTACAGCCCGCGGACGGTGGCGAGCGACACGAGGGCCGCGTCGACGGTCACGCCGGGCTCACGGCCCTCGCGGATCGCGGCCACGATGTCGGTGTACTGCCGGCCGTGCCCCGCGGCGAAGTGGTCGGGCTCGGCCGGGCCGCCGACGACGTGCTCCGGCGGGACGACGTCGTCCTTCTGGTCGACCGCGCCCGCGACCGCCGAGGCGTTCGAGGTGGTCGACGCGGACTCGAGGGTCGCGGCGTCGGGTGCGATGTGGAAGTACGCCAGGCGGTCGTCGTCGACGATCGCCGACCCGTGCGTGCCGTACACGGCGTAGCGGGCGGACAGGCCCGGGTACGCGGCGGTCGTGCAGTGGATGACGCCGAGCGCGCCGCCGGCGAACCGGACGGTGGCGACGGCGGTGTCCTCGACCTCGATGCGGTCGTGCGCGAGCAGCCCGGTCTGAGCCGAGATCTCGACCGGACGGCCGAGTGCCCAGACGAGCAGGTCGACGGTGTGCACGCCCTGGTTCATCACGGCGCCACCACCGTCGAGCGCCCAGGTGCCGCGCCAGTCGCCGGAGTCGTAGTAGCCCTGCGACCGGTACCAGGCGACGCTCGCCAGGCCGGAGGTCACGGTGCCGAACCCGCCGTCGTGGGCGGCTGCGGCGACGGCGGCCGCGGCCGGGTCAAAGCGGTGCTGGCTGATGACGCTCGTGACGAGTCCACGGTCGCGTGCCGCCGCGGCGAGCGCGGCGATCTGCCGGGCCCGGGGCATCGTGGTGTCGAGGGGCTTCTCGATGACGACGTGCTTGCCGGCGGCCAGGGCCGCCTCGGCGAGCTGCACGTGCATGCCGGAGGGCGAGCAGATCGCGACGACGTCGATGTCGGTCTGCGCGATCGCCTCCTCGATGGTGGACGTCGTGACGGGGCGGGTGACGCCCATCGCCTCGATCTCGTCGGCGGCACTCGTGGCGGCGGCGGGGATCGCGTCGACGAGGGCGACGACCTGCAGGTCCGGGTGGTGGACGGCGACCTTGGCGTGGTGGCGTCCGATGACGCCGGCGCCGACGACTGCCAACTTCAGTGGGGTGGTCATCGCAGGGTGACTCCGATCTGGTCGGTGAGGGTGCGGAGGGCACGACCGGCACGACCGAAGGCCGCGGGGCCGGAGAACCCGCCGAGGGAGGTGAAGTCGCTGAGGTGCGGCTCGAGCGAGGCGTAGCCGGAGTAGCCGGCGTCGCGCAGCGCGGTGAGGGTCTGGAGCAGTTCGCCGTCGCCCTCGCCCGCGGGGACCACCGACGAGTCGGCGGCCAGGGCGTCCTTGACCTGCAGGTAGTCGACGTAGGGCGCGAGCTGCGCCCACCCGTCGGTGAACGGCTTCACGCCGCACTGCACGTAGTTCGCGTTGTCCCAGGCCAGTCGGAGCGCCGGCGACCCGACGCTCTCGACGATGTCGAGCACGCGCGAGGGGACGTCGCCGTAGATGTCCTTCTCGTTCTCGTGCAGCAGGGTCACGCCCTCGCGTGCGGCGAGGTCGGCCAGGGCGCGCATCCGGACGAGGACGTCGTCGCGGACGTCCTCCGGCTGCCGGCCCTCGAAGTAGAACGAGAAGATCCGGATGTTCGTGGTGCCGAGGGCGTGCGCGGCGGCGATCGCGCGGCCGAGCCGTCCGACCTCGTGCTCGACGGGCTCGTCGACGGAGACCTTGCCGATCGGCGAGGCGATGGCAGACACGGTCTGTCCGCGCTCCTCGAGCAGGCGGTGGAGTCCGGCGAGCTGGTCCTCGTCGAGGTCGACGACGTTCACGCCCCATGCGCTGCGGACCTCGATGGCGCTCGCGCCGAGCGCCTGCAGGACCGCGACCTGGACGACGGGGTCTGAGTCGATCTCGTCGCCGAAGCCGGAGAGTTCCCACGTGGGCTGGTCGGTCATGGTGTCCTTTCGTGTCGGACGGGAGGCGCGTGGCGAGGCCGCCACGGGCCTCCAGTCCGGTTCTGGGTTGCGGTGACTGCCGCGCTCACTTGACGGAGCCGGCCGTCAGACCGCCCACCAGGTAGCGCTGGAAAATGAGGTACAGGGCGACGACCGGCACGGCGCAGACGATCGAGGCGGCCATCATCTGGCCGTAGATCGGGACCGCACCGCCTTCCTGCGCGGTGCCGAGCACCTGCAGGACCACGGCCACCGTCCGGGTGTTCGGGGTCGTCATGATCGTGGAGAACAGGACGTCGTTCCAGCCGAGCAGGAAGGCGAAGATCGCCGAGACGACGATGCCGGGCCACGACAGCGGCAGGACGATCTTCGTCAGGATCTTCGTGCTCGAGGCGCCGTCGATGCGGGCGGCCTCCTCGAGTTCCTTGGGCAGACCACGCAGGTAGGTGACCATCACCCAGGTCGAGAACGGCAGGGCGAACGTCAGGTAGGTGACGAACAGACCCCAGCGGGTGCCGATGATCTGCACGCCCGTGGCACTGGCGATGTTCGAGAACACCACGAACACGGGCAGCAGCAGGAGCGTGCCGGGGATCGACTGCAGCGCGAGGAGCCCACGCAGGATGGTCAGGCGACCGAGGAACCGGAACCGGACCAGCACGTACGCGGTGGACACGGCGAGCGCGGCACTCGCGATGGCGACCGCGCCGGCGGTGAGCATCGAGTTGACCAGCCCCTCGCCGAGGGCGACCGTCGACCAGATCTCGACGTAGTTCGACAGCGTGAACTCGGACGGGAAGTACTCGCCGCGGGCGACCGCGACGTCCGAGTTCACCGAGCCGAACAGGATGTACAGGACCGGGACGGCGATGAACGCGATGATGATCGCGATCACCACGATGAGCAGCCAGCGGGGCAGGAGCCGGGTGACGTCGGTGTCGTAGGGGCGCTTGTGGCGTCGACCGGGTGCGGTGATGCTCTCGGTCAGCGTCGACGTCGGGCGGGTCCGGGTGGTGCCGGCGAAGGATGTGCTCTGGGCGCTCATGCTCGTGCTCCGTCGATGTCGGCGGCGGTCGGGGCGGCGGCGAGCGTGGCGCGGTCGGCGCGGCGCTGCTTCCGGTTGGGACCCGCGTCGTCACCGGTGTCGAGCTTGACGGCTCGCAGGTAGACGAACAGCGGGATGGCGACGATCACGAGGGAGCAGATCGCCATGGCCGCGGACAGACCGAAGCGGAACGACTGGAAGCTCGCGATGTACGTCAGGACGGGCATGACCTCGACGCTCGACGGCAGCGGGATGCCGAACAGCACGAACGGCAGGGTGAAGTTGTTGATGTTGTGCAGGATCGCGATGATCACCGCCAGGCTGAGCGGCCCGCGCAGGTACGGGAAGATGATGTAGCGCAGCTTCGCCCACCAGGTCACCCCGTCGAGCGCGGCGGCCTCGTGCACCTCGTTGTCCACGGCCTGCAGCCCGGCCAGCGACAGCAGGTAGACGAACGGCCAGCTCGTCCAGATCATCACGCCGGCCAGCGCCCAGTAGGACGCGGAGCCGTTCAGCCAGAGCACGTCGGTGTGCAGGATCGAGTTCACGACGCCCTGCGGCTGCAGCATCGTGCGGAAGAACGTGCCGACGACGAACGCGGGCAGCACGTAGGGGATCAGGTAGATCGACCGGACGAGGCCGCGCCCCGGGAACCGGTTCTGCGTCGAGATCGCCGCCGCGACGCCGATCGGGACGGTGACCGCGGTGACCAGGACGGACAGCGACACCGAGATCCAGATGGAGTGGAGCAGGGGCGAGTTCGTGAAGGCCTCGGTGAAGTTCGCGAAGCCGACGAAGGGGGCGCTGAACCACTGCCGCAGCGTGTACTGGTCCAGGTCGAGCATCGCGATGTAGAAGCCCACCAGGAGCGGCACCACGATGACGGCGAGCATGAGGACCCCGCCGGGGATGAGCATCCAGAGCGGACGCTCCTTCTTGTACAGCGGCGTCGTGCCGTGCGGGCGGACCGTCTGCTCCGTGCGCTGCGGCGGTCTGGTCTGGGTGCTGGTCATCACAGACCTCCGTTCTTCTGACGGTCGAGGGTGGACTGGGCGTCCTTCTGGGCGTCCTGCAGACGCTTGCGGAGCTGGTCGTCGGTGACCTCGCCGCTCTTGAGCGACGGGATCGACTGCACGACCACGTCGACCAGGGCGAGCTGGATGTCGGACCAGGCGCCGGTGAAGGCGGTGGGCTTCGACAGGCGGCCCGCGTCGATGATCGGCTTGAGCTGCGGGTTGTCTGCCGCCAGGTCAGCGGCGGCGGATGCGTTGGTCGGCAGGTTGCCGAACAGGTCGTAGTACTCGAGCTGCGCCTTCGGTGCGCTGAGCTGCTTGACGAAGTCGAAGGACAGCTGCTGCTTGGTGCCGTAGTCGGCCACCACCCAGTTGTCGCCGGACAGGATGCTCGCGGCCTCGATGCCGTCGGCCGGGCGCTCGCTGGCTCCCGGCGGGACGGTGGGGAGCAGGGCGAACTCGTACTTGCCGTCGACCTTGGTGTCCTTGAACGAGTTGATCGCGGTGGTGGTCGTCATCGGGAAGAACGCGGCCTTGCCCTCGGTGAACTGGGCCAGGGCCTGCGCGTTGTTCCAGCCGATCGCGGCCTTGTCGACGACGCCGTCCTTCGTGACCCAGTCGAAGTAGGTCCGGTACGCGTTCTCGACGGCGTCGCTGTCGATCTCGGCCTTCGAGCCGTCGACGATGGTGTTGCCGGCGTTCTGCGCCATGCCCCACACGAACTTCCACGGGTCGAAGCCGTCGGCGTAGGCGATCGCCAGGCCGTGCCGACCGTCACCGGTGGTGGCCTTCGCATCCTCGGTCAGCTCGTCCCACGTGGTCGGCATGTCGGTGATGCCGGCCTTCGCGAGGAGGTCCTTGTTGACGGCCATCACGAACGGACGGCTGGCGAACGGGATCCCGATCTGCTTCGAGTCGCTCGGCCCCGAGATGCCGAACGAGGCCGGGTCGAACTGGTCCTTGCCGCCGATGGCGTTCCACTCCTTCGATCCCATCTCGACGAAGGCACCGGTGGCGTAGGCGGTCGGGGTGAACGTGGTGCCGATGGCGTAGACGTCGGGGCCCTGGCCGGAGATGACGCTGGTCTGGATGGCGGTCAACTCCTCTTGCGCGGACGAGTACGTCTCCCACTGGATGTCCGCACCGGTGGTGCGCTTGAACTCGGCAGCGGTGTCCTGCTGCCACTGCTTGCGCTCCTTGGGGTACGTGGTGTCCGCGCCCATCATCACGCGGAGGGTGTTCGGGTCGTCGCCGCTGCCGTTCACGACGGCGCAGCCCTGCAGGGAGAGAGCGGCGAGGGCGATCACCGCGACGGCACCGACGAGGGTGCGGGGCTTCAGCCGTGTTCTGTTCATCCGGGGGCTTCCTCCTCGAGACCTCCTCCGGGCGGCGCTGCCCGGTGGCACCACTGTTCCGCCGTTGGCAACATCCGGCAACCGGTTGCCACTTGTTGCCAGACGCGAATACGTTCGGCCTCGTGAGCGACACAGACATCGACGTCTCCGGCGCCGGGGCCGGTTTCAGCGCCGCCCGACGCGTGACCATCCGGGACATCGCCGACGCGACCGGCGTGGCCCCGTCGACCGTGTCCCGCGCGCTCTCGCTGCCCGACCGCGTGAACCACACCACGCAGGAGCGCATCCAACGCGCGGCCCGCGAACTCGGCTACGTCGCCAACTCGCAGGCACGCGCCCTGACGTCCGGCCGCACCCGGGCCGTCGCCGTGCTCGTCTCCGACATCACGAACCCGTTCTACTTCGACGTCATCCGCGGCACGCAGCACCAGCTCGCCGGCGCCGGGTGGACGCAGTTGCTCGTCGACACCGAGGAGTCCGCCGACGCCGAACTCGCCACCCTGAGCTCGATCGGCGCGAAGGCCGACGGCGTGGTCCTCACCGCCTCACGCCTGTCCGACGCGCAGATCGCCCGGTTCGCCGAACGGATCCCCCTCGTCGTCGTCAACCGTCGCCCCGCCGGGGTGCCCTCGGTGCTCATCGACACCCCCGGCGGCGTCGAGCAGGCCGTACAGCACCTCGTCTCCCTGGGCCACCGCGACGTGCTCTACGTCGCCGGTCCGGACAGCTCGTGGTCGAACGAACGCCGGTGGAAGGCGCTCGTGCGCGTCGCGAAGCGCCTTGGCGTCCGCGTCGCCCGCATCGGGCCGCACGCGCCGTTCGTCGACTCCGGAGCCGCAGCCGCCGACGCCGCCGTGCACGCCGGGGCCACCGCCTGCATCGCCTTCAACGACCTGATCGCGATCGGCATGCTCGCGCGGCTGCGGGAACGGGGCGTCCGCGTCCCCGAGGACATGAGCATCGTCGGCTGCGACGACATCTTCGGTGCCGACTTCTGCAACCCGCCGCTCACCACCATGACCTCGCCGATCGAACGCGCCGGACGGGTCGCGATCCGGATGCTGCTCGGCCGCCTCGGTGCGATCCCCGCCGACGAGCTGCCCGGTGAGCACATGACCGGCGCCGTCGCACTGCCCACCCACCTGACCGTCCGGGAGTCGACGGGTCCCGCGCCCGCCTGACACTGGCGCACGCCCGCTGCACCCGCCGGCCCCGCCGCGCCCCGCCGTCCGTACCGTTCTCGAAGGAGTCGATGATGACCCAGACCAGCACCGCCACCCGTCTCGCCCCGCACCCCGACCGGCTGCTCCCCGCCGACCCCGGTGCACGCCAGGTGGCACGGACCGTCTACGACGCGGTCAAGGACGCACCGATCATCTCCCCGCACGGCCACGTCGACGCAGCACTCATCGCCGCCGACCAGCCGTTCAGCGACCCCGCGTCGCTGCTCATCACGCCCGACCACTACGTGCTCCGCCTGCTGCACGCCAACGGGGTGGACCTGGCCGCGCTGGGACGCGCCGACCTGTCGGGGACCAGCCCCGTGCCTCCCGGTCGCGCGATCTGGCGGAACCTGGCGGACCACTGGGACGACTTCCTCGGCACCCCCGTCCGCTACTGGTTCGAGACCGAGCTGCACGACGTCTTCGGGCTGACGGAGCAACCGTCGGCGGCGAACGCCGACGCCCAGTACGACCACATCGCCGGCCTGCTGGCGTCGCCCGCCTTCCGCCCGCGCGCGCTGTTCGACACCTTCGGCATCGAGGTCCTCGCCACCACCGACGGCCCCGCCGACGACCTCGCCGCGCACGCGCAGCTCGCCGCCGACCCCACGTTCACCGGCCGGGTGGTCCCCACGTTCCGCGCGGACGCCGTGTTCGACCCGTCGCGGCCGGACTGGAGGCCCGTGGTCGCGTCCGTCGGCGAGGCCGCCGGCATCGACACGGGTACCCACGCAGGGCTGTTGGCAGCACTCCGCGCACGTCGCCAGTACTTCATCGAGCACGGCGCGACCGCCACGGACACCGGGGTGCTCGACGCCGGATCGTCGCCGTTGTCCGCCACGTCGCGCGAGCGTATCCACGCCGCGGCGCTCCGCGACCCGTCTTCCGTCTCCGAGGCGGACGCCACCGCGTACCGGCACGACATGCTCTACCGCTGGGCCGAGATGAGCGTCGAGGACGGCCTCGTCATGCAGCTGCACCCCGGCGTCATCCGGAACCACCACGCGCCGACGCTCGAACGCTTCGGCCCGGACACCGGCCACGACCTGCCCGCCGTCGGCTCCTTCACCACGCCGCTGCGGCCGCTCCTGGAGTCCTTCGGCACCGCTCCGGGCTTCCACCTCGTGCTGTTCACCGTCGACGAGACCGTGTTCTCGCGCGAGATCGGCCCACTCGCCGGCTTCTACCCCGCCGTGTACGCCGGGGCACCGTGGTGGTTCATCGACACCCCGGCGGCGATCGGCCGCTACCGCTCCGCGATCACCGACTCGGCGTCGTTCACGAAGACCTCCGGGTTCATCGACGACACCCGGGCGTACTGCTCCATCCCCGCGCGGCACGACATGGCGCGGCGAGCGGACGCGGCGTACCTGGCCTCGCTCGTCGTCACGCACGAGATCTCGGAAGAGGACGCCGTCCGCACCGCGGGGCGCATCGTGTCCGGCATCCCGCGGGCGACGTTCAAGCTGTAGCGGTGCGGGCCGGGGCCGGGGCCGTGACGCTGCGGACGCGTTCCAGCGCGGAACGGATCTCGGCTTCGGCGGTCTCGGCGTCGGGCGCCCACCGGCACTCGAGCGAGACGGCGCCCCGGTACCCGCCGTCGTGGACGGCGGCGAGGAACCCGCGCCAGACGTCGTCGACCGTGCCGGGCGGCCGACGGTCCGGATCGCTGAGGTGGACGTGCCCGATCCGGTCGCCGTGGCGCCGCAGGACCTCGAAGGACTCGCCCTCGTTCCGGATGTGGAACAGGTCGGCGACGACGCCGACGCCGTCGAGGGCTGCAGCGTCCAGGAACGCCACCGTCGCCTCGACCGTGTGCAGGACGTTCGTCTCCGCGCGGCTCAGCGGCTCCACCACGATGCGCAGGTCGTTCGCCGCTGCCACGTCACGCGCGGTCCGGACCACCTCGCCGAACCGGCGCAGGGCGTCGTCGCCCGCCATGCCGTTGGGGGCGTTCCGAGCGGTCCCCGACCCGAAGACGATCGTCGCGCCCGGTTCCGCGACCGACCGCACGATCGGCAGGACCGACTCGAAGGAGGACCGGACCGTCCCGAGCTCCGTGGTCAGCAGCGGGAGGTCGCCGGGCACCAGGACGGCGAAGGACGGGAACCGCTGGCCGGCGTAGACCTCGTTCCGCCGCCACCCGGCTCCGTTGCGGACCGCGAGGTTGCCGGCGATCGTCGGCTCCACGTGGTCGGCGCCCGCGCGGCGGACCACCTCGGTCAGTTCTGCCCCGGCCACGACGCCGAGTCCCCTGGACGACATGCGGTCCATGCAACTCGTCCAAGGCGCCGACGGCGACTGTTGCCGTCCGTTGCCACCGGCGCCGGTACGGTCGGACGATGGACCTCGACGTCACCGCTGCGTACGGCGACCGCGACGTCACCGCTGCGTACGGCGACCGTGCGGGCGAGTACGCGGAGCTCCTCGGATCGATGTCGGCAGTCCACGACGAGGACCGGACACAGGTCGAGGCCTGGGCGTCCGGATCCGGTGCGCGCATCCTCGACGCAGGGTGCGGGCCGGGGCACTGGGCCGCTCACCTGGCGGATCGTGGGCACGCAGTGATCGGCATCGACGCGGTCGCACCCTTCGTCGAGCACGCACGACGCGCGCACGATGGCGTCGACTTCCGCCTGGGCGCGATCGAGTCCACCGGTCTCGACGACGGCAGCGTCGACGGGGTGCTCGCCTGGTACTCCGTGATCCACCACGATCCGTCCTGCGTCGGCGAGGTCTTCGCCGAGTTCCGCAGGGTGCTCCGCCCGGGCGGCGGCCTGCTGGTCGGGTTCTTCGAGGGGCCCTCGATCGAGTCGTTCGACCACGCGGTCGTCACGGCGTACCGGTGGCCGACGGGCGCGCTGGCGGAGGTCCTCGACGACCACGGGTTCGACGTGGTGGATGTCAGGGGCCGGGTCGATCCGGGTCGACGGCCGCACGCTGCCGTCCGCGCGACGCGGCGGTGAGGTGCCTCAGCCGGCGGTGAGGCGCCTCAGCCGGCAGTGATCACGAGCGCGACGGTGGTGGTCGTCACGGTGCCGTCGATCGACATGTCGTCGGTGCCATCCGCTGAAGCCGTCGTTCAGGCTTCAGCAACCAGCGATTGCAGCACCGCGGAGATGTCCGCAACCGCGTCCAACTCCCCTTCGGCGATGGCGATGATCAGTTCGTACGCCTCGTCGTTCGTCGCGCGCAACCGAAGCCCGTTGACCCCGAGGAACACCACCAGCAGCATCAACCCCAGGCGCTTGTTGCCGTCGACGAGTGCATGGTTCCGAACCGCGGAGTGCACGAGCGCTGCCGCCTTCTCGAGCAACGACGGATAGGCGTCGCGTCCACCGACCGAGGTCGCTGGTCGGGCCACCGCGGCCTCGAGGAGTCCAGCATCTCGGATCACGAAGTCCGGCCCCAACGTCCGCCGAGCGATGTGCAGCGCTTCGTCGATCGTCAGGTGGATCATCGTCCGAGTCGCTCGAGCGCCTCGGCGAAGTTCGGCAACTCGCGGTCGAGGACCCCGTCGATGAGGTCACGTCGGCTGTGGTGCTCGATGTACTCGCGGATCGCTTCCCGCGCGATGTCCTGCATCGATCGGGCTTCGAGGTCGGCCCGGGTTCGGAGCGCAGCCGCCTCGGCATCGTCCAGTCGAAGGGTCATGGCCATGCGCAAGACGGTATCACGGTTGATACCACGGTCATCGATCAGCAGCACCGACCGGCGTCCCTTCGCTCGAGGCGTCGACGTCGATCTCGATGGTGGGGTCGACGCGTGGCGGCTTGATGCGTCCCATCACTGGATTGTTGCTGTCATGATCCGAGTGTTGCGCGGTCGCTTCTCCGCCAGGGGAAGGCCTCGGAGAGGTTGTGGACGATCCCTTGCGAGGACTTCACTGTGGAGAAGTGTGGCTCAGCCGGAAGTGACCGACAGCGCCGCGAGGATCGTCGTCACCGTGTCGTCGACCGGCCCGTCGATGGAGACGTCGACGGCGGCCTCGTCGGGCTGCGGCCGTTCGAGCGTCGCGAACTGGGAGTCGAGCAGCGACGACGGCATGTACTCGTGGTGCCGGTGCGCCTGCCGCTCGGCGATGAGGTCGTGCGAGCCGTCCAGGAACGCGATGACGAGGCCCGGCGCCGACTGCCGGAGCCGATCGCGGTAGACGCGCTTGAGGGCCGAGTTGGCCATCACGCAGCGACTCCCGGACGCCTCGACGGCGGCGATCCGCGCGGCGCAGGCGTCGAGCCACGGCCAGCGGTCGTCGTCGGTGAGCGGGATGCCCTGCCGCATCTTCTCCTTGTTCGCGGCCGGGTGCAGGTCGTCGGCGTCGACGAACACGGTCGGCTGGCCCTGCTCGGCGAGCGCATCAGCGAGTGCCTGCCCGATCGTGGACTTGCCGGAACCGGAGACGCCCATGACGAGGACGGGCGGGAGGACAGCGGTGTCGGTCATCCCTCCACAGTATTGACGGGGTGAACAGTGGTCCCCAGTTGCCGTAACACCCGTGCGGTCCCAGGGCGCCGACCGTAGGTTGGTGTCACGTCCGGACAAAGGAGACGACGTGGCAGACAGCACTGGTCAGGCGAACATCGGGGTCATCGGCCTCGCCGTCATGGGGTCGAACCTCGCACGCAACCTCGCGTCGCGTGAGGGCAACACGGTCGCGGTGTACAACCGCACCTACGCCCGCACCGAAGAACTCATCAAGGAGCACGGCGACGCCGGCTTCATCGCGTCCGAGGACATCGACGGCTTCGTCGCCTCGCTCTCGAAGCCACGCACGGCGATCATCATGGTGCAGGCCGGCAAGGGCACCGACGCCGTGATCTCGCAGCTCGCCGAGAAGTTCGAGGAAGGCGACATCATCGTCGACGGCGGCAACGCCAACTTCCACGACACGATCCGGCGTGAGCACGACCTGCGCGAGAAGGGCCTCAACTTCGTCGGCACGGGCATCTCCGGCGGTGAAGAGGGCGCGCTCAAGGGTCCGTCGATCATGCCCGGCGGCTCGAAGGAAGCCTGGGAGACCCTCGGACCGATCCTGAAGTCGATCGCGGCGGTCGCCGAGGGCGAGCCCTGCGTGACCCACATCGGCACCGACGGCGCCGGCCACTTCGTCAAGATGGTGCACAACGGCATCGAGTACGCCGACATGCAGCTCATCGCCGAGTCCTACGACCTGCTCCGCCGCGTCGGCGGGCTCTCCGTCGAGGACCTGGTCAAGGTGTTCCAGGAGTGGAACGGCGGCGACCTCGAGTCCTACCTGATCGAGATCACGGTCGAGGTCCTGAAGCAGCGCGACGCCGACTCCGGCAAGCCCCTCGTCGACGTCATCCGCGACGAAGCGGGGTCCAAGGGCACCGGCGTGTGGACCGTGCAGAACGCGGTCGGGCTCGGCATCCCGGTCTCCGGCATCGGCGAAGCGGTGTTCGCCCGCGCGGTGTCGTCGAAGCCGTCGCAGCGTGCCGCGGTGCAGCAGGCGTTCCCGGACCGGCCGGACATCGCCGAGGTCCCCGACGGCTTCGAGGACGACGTCCGCGCGGCGCTCTACGCCTCGAAGGTCGTCGCCTACGCACAGGGCTTCGACCTGATCATCGCCGGGGCCAAGGAGTACGGCTGGGACATCAACCTCGGCAACGTGGCGAAGATCTGGCGGGGCGGCTGCATCATCCGCGCCCAGTTCCTCAACCGCATCGTCGAGGCGTACGACAAGAACCCGGAGCTCGAGTCACTGCTCGTCGACCCGTACTTCGCGAACGCCGTGCAGGAGGGCGAATCCGCCTGGCGCCGCATCGTCGGGATCGCCGCCGCGTCGGGGATCCCCGCGCCGGGGTTCTCGTCGGCGCTGTCCTACTTCGACTCGCTCGCCTCCGAGCGGCTGCCCGCCTCGCTCATCCAGGGGCAGCGCGACTTCTTCGGGGCGCACACCTACCAGCGCATCGACAAGGACGGCACCTTCCACACGCTGTGGTCCGACGACGACCGCCGAGAGGTCGACCAGGAACCGTCGACCCACTAGACCGCGGCACGACCGCACCCTCGAAGGGCCCTGCCGATCGGCGGGGCCCTTCCCACGTCCGACCGCTGGGTGCTCGGTTCAGGCGACGAAGTGCCCGGTCACGACGATGCGCTCGGTTCAGGCGACGATGCGCTCGCGCGCGAGGTCGGCGACGAGCCGGTCCAGGCGTGGCCCGCGGCCGAGCAGCCGACGGGAGCCGGGAGCCGTTCGCACGAAGAAGGTCGCGACCGCCGGGGTGTCGTCCGGTCGGACGTAGTGGATCGCGACCGCACAGGCCCGGCGTCCGTCCGCGCGGTCGCCGTCTCCGTGGACGTCCTCGATCCCGACGTGCACCACCCGGCTCCACCGGACCACGAGCAACCGTGTGGCCTTGCGGTCGTCGAGTTCCCACAGGGAGGCCTCGGTCGCCCCGAACGCCCAGGTCACGCGCGCACCGAGGCTGACCTCCGGCCGGACCTCGGCGATCGCGTCGCGCAGTTCGGTCGTCGGAGCCGCCGGCACGAGCCAGACGGTGGGGTCGATGCGGCGGATGGCGAGCGCGAGGGCCTCGTCGGCGTGCCGACGCCGCACCGCAGCGGCACGGAAGACCGCGACCACGATGACCGTGACGCCCAGCGCGATCGCACCGAACTCGACGATCCCGAACCAGGACAGGTCGACGTCGGGCGCCGTCGCGACGACGATGATCCGTGCGGTGAGGAGCGCCGCCCAGATGCCCACGATCACCCACCGCAACGTGGACAGGCGCTGCGCGGCCGACATCGGCGTGCGGTCGGAGCGGCGGGCGCGGCCGGGGCGCGGAACTGGATCTGGACGCCTCGGCACACCCCGATCCTCGCACGGCCCGATCGGCAGGTGCTGGCCGGGGTCGGTGAACGCCCGGGGAACCGCATGCACAGCCGACGAGCGGCCGGGCGACCTACGCTCGGGCGGTGACCACCGAACGCACCACGGACGTCCCGACGCCGGACGACCCATCGACGGACGAACGCCCCGCCGGAGCCCCGCTCCGCCGGCCCGCGGTCCTCGCTGCGGCCGTCGGTCTCGTGGCCGCCTCCGCCTTCCTCGGGATCGCCGAGTTCGGGGCACTGCTCCTCGGTGGTGCCGGCAGCCCGTTGGTGGCCGTCGGGTCGGCCGTGATCGACCTCGCACCGGCCGGGGCCAAGAACCTGATGGTCGCCCTGTTCGGCACCGGGGACAAGGTCGCACTCTTCGCGCTCATGACCGTCATCGTCGCCGCGATCAGCGCCGGGGCCGGGGCCCTCGAGCGCGCTCGGCCGCCCTTCGGGGCACTCGTCTTCGCCGTCGGCGGCGTGCTCGCGCTCATCGCGGTGAGCACCCGTTCCGGCAGCGGCACGTTCGACGGCGCTCCCACCGTGTTCGGCGTGGCGGCCGCCGTGATCACCCTGCGGCTGCTGCTCCGCCGGCTCCGACGCTGGGAGGCCGCAGCGGCCGTCCCGTCGGCGTCACCGCGACCTGCCTCGACCGAGCGCCGCGCGTTCCTGGTCTGGGGCGTCGGTACCGCAGCGGTCGCGGTCGTGGTGGGCACGGCCTCCCGGGTGGGGTCGTCCGCGATGCAGGCGGTCGCCGCTGCCCGACGAGCCGTGCGCCTGCCCGCGGCGGCGACGCCCGCACCGGCCGTGCCGGGCGGTGCCTCGCTCGACGTCGACGGGATCACGCCGTACGTCACCCCGAACGCCGACTTCTACCGGATCGACACCGCGCTGCGCGTCCCGTCGATCGACCCGGCCGACTGGAGCCTGCGCATCCACGGCGCCGTCGAGAACGAGGTGACGCTGACGTGGGACGAGCTGCTCGCCCTGCCGCTCGAAGAGCACATGGCCACCCTGAGCTGCGTGTCCAACGAGGTCGGCGGCGACCTGATCGGCAACGCGCTCTGGCTCGGGTACCCGATCCGTGAGCTGCTGGCGCGCGCGAAGCCGACCGGGGACGCCGACATGGTGCTGTCCCGCAGCATCGACGGGTTCACCGCCGGGACGCCGTTGGACGTCCTGCAGGACGAGGGCACCGACGCGCTGCTCGCCATCGGCATGAACGGCGAACCGCTGCCGACCGAGCACGGGTTCCCGGCACGGATGGTCGTGCCCGGGCTGTTCGGCTACGTGTCGGCGACGAAGTGGGTGACCGAGATGGAGGTCACGCGCTTCGCCGATGCGCAGGGCTACTGGACACCGCGCGGATGGTCGGAGCGGGGGCCCGTGAAGCTCGAGTCGCGCATCGACACCCCACGGAACGGGACGACCGTGACCGTCGGTGAGCAGGTCGCCATCGCCGGGGTCGCCTGGCAGCCGCACACCGGGGTGAAGGCCGTGCAGGTCCGGGTCGGCTCGGGTGCGTGGCAGCAGGCGGAACTCGCCGAGTCGGTGTCCGCGGACACCTGGCGCCAGTGGGTGCTGCGGTGGACGCCGACCGCGGGGTCGCACCGGATCGAGGTCCGTGCCGTGAGCGCCGACGGCGAGGTGCAGACGAGCGTCGAGCGGCCGCCCGCGCCGAACGGTGCTTCGGGCTGGGCGTCCGTGACGGTCGACGCGAAGTAGCGCGGTCCGCGGCGTCGGCGGGTCGTGGCGGCACGCGGCACGCCGTCCGCTGGGCGTCGAGGTTCCGAGATCTCGGCATGTCGAGCGCCCGAACGGCCCTCTGTGCGACCTCAGCGGAAGTGAGCGGCGTGTCGCGACCGGGCGGCGAACCAGACACCGGCCGAACTGCGCGGGTCGAGCCCGTACGGGTCGAACTCGTGCGGGTCAGGCGGTGAGCGTCGCGACGACGCAGGTGCCGTCGACCTCGTCGTCCTGCTCGACCACGGCCGTGAACCCGGCGGCCACGAACGCCGCGACCGACGCGTCCGCCTGCGCCACGGAGACCTCGATCACGACCGAACCACCGGGGCGCAGCCACTCCCCCGCTCCCGCGGCGATCCGCCGGTGCAGGTCGAGGCCGTCCGCCCCGCCGTCGAGGGCCACACGGTGCTCGTGCTCACGCGCTTCGACCGGCATCAGCGCGATCGATGCCGTCGGGACGTAGGGGGCGTTCACCGCGATGACGTCCACAGCGCCGCGGAACCGATCGGGCAGTGGCGCGAACAGGTCACCGGCGACGACGATCCCGCGGTCGCCGATGTTCTCGGCCGCGACGTCGACGGCGTCCGGGTCGATGTCCGTCGCCACGAGGTCGAGTGCACCGACCCGGCCGAACAACGCCACCGAGATCGCTCCGGCACCGCAGCACAGGTCGACCACGCGGTCGTAGCGCTGCAACCGACGGGCGGCCTGCTCGACGACGACGGTCGTTCGGGCACGGGGGACGAACACCCCGGGGGTCACCCGGATGCGGTGTCCGTCGAAGGCGGCCCAGCCGAGGACGTACTCCAGCGGCTCACCGGCGAGGCGACGCTGGACCAGGGAACGCAGCCGGACGGGCTCACCGGTGCCGGCCTCGAGGAGCAGGTCGGCTTCGTCCTCGGCGAAGACGCTCCCCGCGGCCCGGAGCCGGGCCGCGAGGGCGTCACGCGCGGGATGGGTCACCAACGTTCCGCAGACACGTCACGTCGACGAGACGGTGAGGCGCCGTCGGCTGTGCCCATGGTTCGACGGCTCCGCTACGCTGCGCCGTCGAACATCGACGTGACGGACCCGTCGTCGAAGACCTCGTGGATGGCGCGGGCCAGGAGCGGTGCGATCGGCAGGATCTCGAGGCGGTCCCAGCGCTTCTCGACGGGCACCGGCAGGGTGTCGGTGACGACGACGCGGTCGATGAACTCGCTCTGCAGCAGCTCGGTGGCCGGGTCGGAGAACACGGCGTGGGTCGCGGCGACGACGACGCCGATCGCGCCGGCCTCCTTCAGCGCCTCAGCTGCCTTGGCGATCGTGCGCCCGGTGTCGATCAGGTCGTCGACGAGCAGGCACCAACGGCCGGAGACGTCGCCGACGATCTCGTGGACCGTGACCTGGTTCGGGACCAGCGGGTCGCGACGCTTGTGGATGATGGCGAGGGGCGCGCCGAGCTTCTCGGACCAGATGTCGGCGACGCGGACGCGGCCCATGTCGGGCGACACGACCGTCAGCATCGACGGGTCGAGGATCTCGCGGAAGTGCTCGAGCAGCACCGGCATGGCGAAGAGGTGGTCCACCGGGCCGTCGAAGAAGCCCTGGATCTGGGCGGCGTGCAGGTCGACGCTCATGATGCGGTGCGCGCCCGCTGCCTTGAACAGGTCGGCGACCAGGCGGGCCGAGATCGGCTCGCGGCCGCGGCCCTTCTTGTCCTGACGGGCGTACGGGTAGAACGGCGCGACGACGGTGATGCGCTTGGCCGAGGCCCGCTTCAGCGCGTCGACGATGATGAGCTGCTCCATGAGCCACTCGTTGATCGGTGCCGTGTGCGACTGGATGACGAACGCGTCGCACCCGCGGACCGACTCGTCGAACCGGACGTACAGCTCACCGTTCGCGAAGGTCCGGGCATCGGTGGGGACCAGGTCGACACCGAGTTCCTCTGCGATCTCGGCGGAGAGCGCCGGGTGTGCTCGCCCCGAGACGAGGACGAGTCGTTTCTGGCCGGTTGTCTTGATTCCGGACAAGTGCGGTGCTCACTCCCTGACCCGTGTGGGGTCGATGTCGACGACCGGTGGTCGCCAGGATCTATTCGCCGTTCGCGTGCCGAGCAGCCTCGGCCGCCGGTGTGCCGGGTCGGTGTTCCTCGACCCATCCGTCGGTGTTGCGCTGTGGGGCGTAGCTGATCGCGAGCGATCCGGCCGGGACGTCCTTGCGGACCGTCGTTCCGGCACCCGTGTACGCACCGTCACCAATCCTAACCGGGGCGACGAACACGTTGTGCGAGCCTGTACGAACGTGCGAGCCGACCTCGGTGCGGTGCTTGTGCACGCCGTCGTAGTTCGCGGTGATCGTGTTCGCACCGATGTTCGAGTCCTCGCCCACCTCGGCGTCGCCGATGTACGACAGGTGCGGGACCTTGCTGCCGCGGCCGATCTTCGCGTTCTTCGTCTCGACGAAGGTGCCGATCTTGCCCTGGTCGCCCAGGATCGTGCCGGGACGCAGGTACGCGAACGGCCCCACCGAGGCACCGTCACCGATGACCGCGAGGGTGGCGTCGACCCGGTTCACCGTCGCGCCGGCACCGACCTCGGTGTCGCGCAGTGTGGTGTCCGGCCCGACGACGGCACCCGCGGCGATGGCGGTCGCGCCGAGGAGCTGGGTGCCGGGCAGGACCTCGGCATCCGCTTCGATCGAGACGTCGAGGTCGATCCAGGTGGTGGCCGGGTCCTGCACGGTGACGCCGGCGAGCTGGTGCCGGCGGACGATGCGGGCGTTGAGCTCGCGGGCGGCGTCGGACAGCTGCGCGCGGTCGTTGATGCCGGCGACGAGCCACGGGTCGGTGAGCGTGACGACGTCGATGATCCCCCCGCGTCCGGCGATGAGCGTCGGGGCGTCGGTGATGTACTTCTCGCCCTGTGCGTTGGCGGTCGTCAGCGACGGCAGCACGGCACGCAGGTGGGCGGCGTCGAAGGCGTAGATGCCGGCGTTCGTCTCGGTGATCGCGAGCTGGTCGGCCGTCGCGTCCTTGTGCTCGACGACGCCGACGAACGCCCCGGAGCCGTCCCGCACCACGCGCCCGAGTCCGGTCGGGTCGGGCGCGATCGCACTGACGAGGGTGACGGCGTTGGCCGCGCCGAGGTGCGCGTCGACCAGCGTCCGGAGCGAGCCGGCGTCGAGCAACGGGACGTCGCCGGAGAGCACCACGACGGCACCGTCGAAGTCGGCCGGGAGCGCCCGGACCGCGACCTCGACCGCGCGGCCGGTGCCGGGGACGTCGTCCTGGTCGACGACGATGGCGTCGGGCGCGCGCTCGGTGATCTCCGCTGCGACCAGGTCACGCTCGTGCCGCACGACCACTGCCACGTGCTCCGGCCCGAGGGACGACGCCGTCCGCAGCACGTGCGCGATGAGCGGCAGCCCGGCGAGCCGGTGCAGCACCTTGGGGGTGGACGACTTCATGCGCGTGCCCTGCCCGGCGGCGAGGACGACGACGGCGATGCGCTGGTCGGTCATGGGTCCATCCTGGCGCACCCGCGCTTCGGAGTCCGGTGGAACCGCGGCCCTGTGCAGAACCGTGCGCACAACCGCACGGGTGACGTTCCTTCCCATCACCGTCGGGATGGAAAGCGGGATCGGGCGTACCTGGCCGGAAGGAACGACCAGCTACGCCCGGAACGACCAGCTCCGCCCACACCCCTACGCCCGAACACCTACCCGCGCAGCACCCGCGGCTCGGCCTTCACGAACGCCATCAGCACCAGCCCCACGACGAGCACCACCACGATCCCGAGGATCCCGAAGCGCGTCGAGCCGCCGACCGTCACTGCGACACCGAACAGCGCCGGCGCCAGGAACGACGCCGCCCGGCCGGTGGTGGCGTAGAGGCCGAAGAGCTCGCCCTCGCGGCCGGGGGTCGCCAGCCGCGCCAGGTACGCCCGCGACGACGACTGCACGGGTCCGACGAACAGCGCCAGGGTCAGGCCCAGCACCCAGAACCACTCCGTCCGAGTACCGACCGCCAGGACGCCGAGCCCGCAGGCCACGAGGCCGATCAGCGAGACCATGATGAGCGCGCGCGAGCCGAAGCGGTCGTCGAGGCGTCCGGACACGAAGGTGGCGATGCCGGCGACGACGTTCGCGGCGATGGCGAACAGGATGACCTGCGAGGCGCTGAACCCGAACACCTGCGCCGCGATGATCCCGCCGAAGGTGAACACCGCGCCGACGCCGTCGCGGAACACCGCGCTGGCGACCAGGAACGCGAGCACGTTGCGTCGCTCGCGCCAGAGCCGGGCGATGTCCCGACCCAGGTCGCGGTAGGCACCGAGCACGCCGCCGGTGTGCCGGTCGTCGGGCGCGGCCTCCGGCACGACGATGAAGAGCGGGATCGAGCTGACCGCGAGCCACACGGCGGCGATGCCGATGGCGACGCGGACGTCCCACTGCCCGGTCGCGACGGTCGCCGGCAGCTGCAGCAGTCCGCCGACGACGCCGTCGCCGCGGAAGTCCTGGATGCAGAGCACGAGCAGCAGCACGAGCAGCACGATGCCGCCGAAGTACCCGGCGGCCCACCCGATCGCGGACACCCGCCCGGTGCGCTCGCCCGACGAGATCTGCCCGATCATGGCGTTGTAGCCGACGCTCGCGATCTCGTACGCGACCGTGCCGATGCCGAGCAGCGCCGCCCCGAGCACCAGGTACGGCTGGCTCGGCGCGACGAAGACCATGCCGCCGATGGACAGCACGATGCCGATCGTGGCGATGAGCACGGACCGGCGGCGGTGCCCGGACGAGTCCGCCAGGCGCCCGATCGCGGGGGCCACGAGCGCGACGACGATGCCGGCGATCGTCAGGGCCGTGGAGACCACCGCGGCGTTGTGGGCGAGTTCACGTTCCACCAACGCCGTGCCCGCGGCGGACGAGTCGGCCACCTTCGCCGGGTCGACGAACGCCCGGCTGGCCAGGTACGTGCTGAACACGAAGGTGGTGACGACGGCGTTGAACGCCGCGGACCCCCAGTCCCACAGCGCCCAGGACACGAGCGCGCGCCGGTCGGTGCGCTGCGGCACGACGGCGGCCGGTGAAGCGGTCATGCGCGAACCGTAGCGCGTCCCGGTGACGCACCGGTGGCCCCGTTCCGGGTCACGTGCCGGACTGGGCCCACGCCGCCGGTTCCGGACCGACGCGCCAGCGGCGGGTCGGCCGTGCCGGTGGGGGGAGGCCCGTGGCGGCCTGGCCACGGGCCTCCCGTCCGCACCGTGCGTGCGTCGTCACCCCGTGCGAGCTTCCGCGCACCGTGCCCGGTTGCAACCCCGCACGGGGCACGCAACGCGGCGCGGGGCAGCGAACCGAGCACCGTGCGCGCTCAGGCGGGCACGCCACCGGGGTAGACGACCGACTTGAGGGACTCCGGGTCGGTGTCGCTCTCGAGTGCCTCGCGGACCTCGTCGAGGCCGAACCGACCCGTCACGAGCGAGTCGAGGTCGATCTGCCCGGACGCGACCAGGCCGATCGCGACGGGCCACGTGCCGGTGTAGCGGAAGATCCCGGTGACCGTGACCTCGAGGTTCTGGATGTGCTCGACGGGCAGGGTCATCTCGGAGTTGCCGAGCCCGACGAGCACCGCGGCGCCGGCCGGTCCGACGGCCTTGATGCCGTCGGACACGGCACGGGGAGCACCGCTGGCGTCGATGAACGCGTCGACCGGGGCGATGTCCGAAGCGACGGACACCACGGTCGGGTCGACGACCTCGGTGGCGCCGTACTGCAGCGCACGCTCCCGGCGCTCGGGGACCAGGTCGCTGATGACGATCCGGGTGGCGCCGAAGGCCCGCGCGGCCTGGGCGCAGATGATCCCGATCGGACCGGCACCGGCGATGAGCACCGAGGACCCGGGGACGATGCCGGCCTTGCGGACCGCGGCGATCCCGACGGACAGCGGTTCGAGCAGGGCACCGGCCTCGAACGAGACGGAGTCGGGCAGGACGTGGGCGAACTCGGCCTCGATCGTGACGAACTCGGCGAAGGCGCCGTCGACCGGCGGGGTCGCGTAGAAGCGCATGTGCGGGCAGAGGTTGTAGCGGCCGGCCAGGCACTGCGCACAGCGGTGGCACGGGCGCTGCGGTTCGACGGCGACGCGCTCCCCGACGCGGGCGGGGTCGACGCCAGCGCCGACGGCGGTGATCGTGCCGGACAGCTCGTGACCGAGGACGAGGGGCTCCTCGACGACGAAGTCCCCGATGCGGCCGTGGCGGTAGTAGTGCACGTCGGAGCCGCACACCCCGACGGCGGCGACCCGGACGAGCACGTCGCCCGGTTCGACCTCGGGCACGGGGCGGTCCTCGACGGTCAGGTCCTGGGTCCCGAGCAGCACGCTGGTGCGCTGGCGCTGGATGGAGGTCATGGGGTTCTCGCTTCCTCGGCCGCGGCGGTGCGGTCGGACGTGGGGGTGGTGGAGTGGTCGGGCGTGTGGGCGGTCGTGGAGTCGGCTGGAGCGGGCCTCGGGACGAGCCCGGCTGCCGTCGGGTCGCGCAGCAGGTCGCGGAACCCGAGTTCGGCGGCACCGCGGAGCAGGACGTCCCGCCCGAGGGCTGCCGGCACGACGCGCAGCCGGTCGGTCATCGCGGCCATCGTCTGCGCCCGGACGTCGTTCTCGACGCGGTCCCCGACGTGTCCGAGCAACGTGCTGAGGAACCCGCCGAGCACCACGACCTCGGGGTTGACGGTGTGGATCGCGTTGCGGAGCGCGGTGGCGAGCGCCGTCACCTGACGGTCGACCACCCGCTCGACCTCGGGCCGGTGCTCGGCGAGCGCTGCGGCGAGCGCGTCGAGGTCGTCGGGCGGTGTCCCGGTGACGTCGGTGAGCGCCGACCGCGACGCCTCGGTCTCGAGGCACCCGACGGCGCCGCAGTGGCACCGGATGCCGTTCGCTGCCACGAAGGTGTGGCCGAGTTCCCCCGCGTACCCGTCGGCGCCGCTGAAGGGCCGCCCGGCGCTGACGATCCCGCCGCCGATGCCGCTCGCGCCGCCGTTCAGGTACACGAGGGCGTCGACTCCGCGGGCGCTGCCGTACAGGCGCTCGGCCCAGGCACCGAGGTTGGCGTCGTTCGCAGCCCGGACGGGCAGGCCAAGACGTTCGGCGAGCGGCACCGCGAGCGGTTCGTCGTGCCAGCCGAGGTGCGGGGCGTTGCGGACGGTGCCGTCCTCGACGCGCACGATGCCGGGGACGGCGACGCCGACGCCGACGATCCGGGTGCCTGGGGCTGTCCGTGCCCGCGCGGTGGTCCGGGTGCTCAGCACGCCGAAGATCCGTTCGACCGCGTCGATCGCCCGGGCTGCTGTCGGCACGGTGGTCTGCGGCTCGACGAGCCGGTCGCGCACGGTGCCGTCGAGGGCGACGAGGGTCACCCCGACCGCGTCGATCTCGACCGTGACGGCGGCGGCGAGCACGTCACCCGACGCCCGCACGACACCGCTCGGACGTCCGACCCCGACGCCGGGGGCACCGGCGGAGGGCATCTCCTCGAGCACGAGTCCGGCCTCGACGAGTTCGCCGACGAGCGCCAGTACCGTCGAACGGTTCAGGCCGGTGCGCCGGGTGAGTTCGGCGCGGGTGACCGGGCCTTCCTCGTGCACCAGGCGGAGGACGCGCGCGGCGTTGCCGGGTGTCGCGGTCGGTTGCCGGACCATGGGCCTCCTCGTCGGTTGGTCGGTTGCGTTGGTGGGTGGGGCTGCGCCGAGTCTCGCGCTGAGCGACAGTCCTCGCGCTCGCGGGCCCGCGAAGTGTCGCTCAGCCTGGGTCTCGGCCCCGGCTCAGCCCGGCTCAGCCCGGCTCACGCCCGCGACCGCGAGAACGCGGCGTCGAACGAGGCCTCCGGCGGCGCGATCGTGCCGAGCTGCCGCACGAACGCCAGCGCTTCGGATCCCCCGACGAGTCGGTCCATGCCGGCGTCCTCCCACTCGACGCTGGTCGGTCCCGTGTACCCGATGTGGTTCAGCACGCGGAACACGCGCTCCCACGGCACGTCACCGTGGCCGGCGGTCACGAAGTCCCAGCCGCGGCGCGGGTCACCCCACGGCAGGTGCGAGCCGAGCCGGCCGTTGCGCCCGTCGAGCTGCTTCACCGACTCCTTGCAGTGCACGTGGTACACCCGGTCGGCGAAGTCGAGCAGGAACGCGGCGGGGTCGAGGTCCTGCCAGACGAAGTGGGAGGGGTCGAAGTTGAACCCGAACGCCGGCCGGTCCGCGAAGAGCTCGAGCGTGCGCTTGGCGGTCCAGTAGTCGTAGGCGATCTCGGACGGGTGCACCTCGAGCGCGAAGCGGACCCCGACCTCCTCGAACACGTCGATGATCGGCGACCACCGGTCGTGGAAGTCCTGGTACCCGGCGTCGATCATGCTCGGCGGGACCGGCGGGAAGCCCGCGACGGTCTTCCAGATCGACGACCCGGAGAACCCGGTGACGGTGTCGACCCCGAGTGCCGCTGCGGCGCGTGCGGTCCACTGCAGTTCCTCGGCGGCACGCTGTCGGACACCTTCGGCCTCGCCGTCGCCCCAGACGTGCGGCGGCAGGATTTCCTCGTGCCGCTGGTCGATGGGGTCGTCGCACACGGCCTGGCCGACCAGGTGGTTCGCGATGGTCCAGACCCGCAGCCCGTTGCGTTCCAGGACCGCCTGCCGCTCGGCGACGTACGAGGGGTCCGTCGCGGCGCGCCGGACGTCCAGGTGGTCGCCCCAGCAGGCGATCTCGAGTCCGTCGTACCCCCAGTCGCCGGCGAGCCGGGCGACCTCCTCGAAGGGCAGGTCGGCCCACTGTCCGGTGAACAGCGTGACCGGCCGGGAGGCCCGGGTCGGCTCCGCCTGGTCGCTCGCGTCCGTCGTCGTCATCGTCGTCGTCCTTCCGTGCGGTGGTCGGGGTCCGTGCTGTGTTCGAGCTGCGTGCTGTGGTCGAGGTCCGTCACCATGACCCGGGTGCGGACCCGGCGGGGACGGTGGCGGGGCGGTCGACGCGCGAGCGCACGTCGACGACCGTGTGGTCACGGGCCGCGGCCGAGACGGCCTCCATGACCTCGAGCACGTGGAACGCGAGGTCGCCGGAGGCCCGGTGCGGACGGTCCGTGGTGATCGCGTGCGCCAGGTCGGCGAGCCCGTAGCCGCGACCGGCGTCGGCGTACCCGGCGGAGACCGGCAGCTCGCGCCACTCGCGGTCGTCCGCCGTCGCGATCGACACCGGGTCCGAGAACCGGTTCGGGTCCGGCACACCGAGGGTGCCGGCCGTGCCGTACACCTCGAAGAGCGGTGCTCGGGTGGCCCAGACCTCGAACGAGACGGTGACGGTCGAGACGACACCGTTCTCGTGTTCGAGGATCGCGACCACGTGGGTGTCGATGTCGACCGGGATCGACGTGCCGGCGTTCGGTCCGGTCGCGACGGTCCGCTCGCGGGTGGAGCGGGTGGCACTGCCGCTCACCCGGACGACCGATCCGAAGAACGTGACGAGGCTGGTCAGGTAGTAGGGGCCCATGTCGAGCAGCGGGCCACCACCGGGCTGGTAGTAGAACGCGGGTGCCGGGTGCCAGAGCTCGTGGCCGGGGGCGCTCCAGGCGACGGCCGCGCCGACCGGGGTGCCGATCAGGCCGTCGTCGAGGGCGGCCCGCGCGGTCTGGATGCCGGTGCCGAGCACGGTGTCCGGGGCGCTGCCGACCCGCAGGCCCGCGGCTCGGGCGGCCGCGAGCACCGGTTCGGCCTCGGCCGTGGACATCGCCAGGGGCTTCTCGCCGTAGACGTGCTTGCCCGCGGCGAGCGCCCGGGTCGCGACGTCGGCGTGGGCGGCGGGGATCGTCAGGTTGAGCACCACGTCGACGTCGTCGGCCGCGAGCAGCTCGTCGACGCTCGTGCCGCGCACGCCCTGCGCGGCACCGACCGCCTGCGCCCGGTCGACGTCGAGGTCGGCGACCGCGACGAGCGACAGTCCGGGCAGGGACGGGAAGTGTTCGAAGTACTGCTGGCTGATCACGCCGACGCCCACCACCCCGACGCGGAGGACGGGTTCGTTCACCGTGCTGCCCACAGGAGGCCCCTCTCGATGATCGTGCGGAGTGGCTGCGACTCGACGACCTCGAGGCGGTGCCCGGGTGCGGAGACGAACACGCGACCAGCACCCCACTGCCGTGTCCAGATCGCCGGGGCGGTGACCGGACGGTTCCAGGCGTCGAAGTCGCGCGCTTCCTGCGTGGTGGTCGCGAGGACGTCGTTGTACTCGTCGGACAGCACCCAGTACTGCTCGGTGACGAGGTCGAAGTCCTCGATGCCCTGCGTGATCGGGTGCGATCGTCCGAGGTCGGTGAGGTGCACCGTGTACGGGATGTAGTTGTCGGACTGCTCCCCGACGCGCTCGTCGGGGTGCTTGCCGGCGTGGTGGGCGAACTGGCCGCCGACCATGTGCAGGTAGTCGGCGGTGTTCCGGAACGCGTCCGCGATGCCTCCGTGCCAGCCGGCCAGTCCGGCGCCGTCCAGGACCGCGCGCTGCAGCCCGGCGAACTCGTCGTCGGCGATGGTCGACATGGTGACGACCTGCACGATCAGGTCGACCTCGGTCATGACGGACTCGTCGGCGTAGACGGCCGTCGAGTCCGACACCCGGACCGCGAACCCGTTGTCGCGCAGGAACGGGACGAACAGGTCGGTGGTCTCGACGGGCTGGTGGCCGTCCCAGCCCCCGCGGACGACGAGCGCCTGGCGTGTGCCGTCGGCGGCGGTCACGCGGTCACCGTCCAGCTGCTGCCGTCGGCGGCGCTGCGTTCGACGGCGTCGAGCACCCGTTGCACGTGCAGGCCGTCCTCGAACGAGGGCGACGGGTCGGTACCGGCGACGATCGATTCGACGAAGTCCTTCACCTGGTGGCTGAAGGTGTGCTCGTACCCGATGAGGTGTCCGGTGGGCCACCACGCCGCCATGTAGGGGTGCTCGGGTTCGGTGACCAGGATGCGGCGGAAGCCCTGCTCCCCCGCGGGTGCCGACGACTCGTACAGTCGCAGTTCGTTCATGGACTCGAGGTCGAACTGGATCGCGCCCTCGGACCCGCTGATCTCGAGCGTCAGGCCGTTCTTCCGGCCGGTGGCGTAGCGCGTGGCCTCGAACGTGCCGATCGCGCCGTCGGCCGCACCGCCGCCGAGTCGCGCGGTGAAGAACGCGGCGTCGTCGACGGTGACCTGCCCGCGCTCGCTCGACGCCGTGCCGGAGAGTCCGACGCCGTCGGCGAGCAGGGGGCGCTCGGTCACGAAGGTCTCGAGCAGCCCGGACACCCGGGTGAGCTCGGCGCCGGTGACGTGCTCGACGAGGTCGATCGCGTGCGCGCCGATGTCGCCGAGCGCACCGGAACCGGCGAGCTCCTTGTCGAGGCGCCAGGTCATCGGGCCGTCCTCGTCGGCGAGCCAGTCCTGCAGGTAGAGCGCGCGGACCTGGCGCACGGTGCCGATCCGGCCGTCCTGCACGAGCTGTCGGGCGAAGGCGATGGCCGGCACCCGGCGGTAGCTGAACCCGACCATGGCGCGGACCCCGTGCGCCCGGGCGGCTGCGGCAGCGGCGGTCATCGCCTCGGCCTGTTCGACGGTGTTCGCGAGCGGCTTCTCGCACAGGACGTGCTTGCCGGCCTCGAGCGCGGCGATCGCGATCTCGACGTGCGACGACCCGGGCGACACGATGTCGACGACGTCGATGTCCGGGTCGGCCACGACGGCGCGCCAGTCGGTCGACGCGGACTGCCAGCCGTACTGCACGCGAGCGGCCTCGGTGCGTTCCGGGTCGCGCCCGACGATCACCGCCATCTCGGGTTCGACCCCGAGGTCGAAGAACCTGGGGGCGGTCCGCCACGCCTGTGAGTGCGCGGCTCCCATGAAGCCGTGCCCCACCATGGCGATCCGCAGTCGTTGCTGCGCCGTCGAAACACTTGCCATCCGCTCGCTCCTTTGCGATCACGTCCTTGCCACAGCCAACACTACCGCTTATGTTGGGCGCGGCAACATTTTGTTTCGACGACGAACGGTGACCACCATGGCAACGACGCCCACCCGTGCAGACAAGTTCTCCTTCGGTCTCTGGACCATCGGCTACAACGGCTCCGACCCCTTCGGCGGGCCGACCCGTCCGGCCCTCGACGTGGTCGAGGCGGTCGAGAAGCTCGACGAACTCGGCGCCTACGGCCTGACCTTCCACGACGACGACCTGTTCGCGTTCGGTTCGACCGACGCCGAGCGGCAGACGCAGATCGACCGCCTCAAGGGTGCGCTCGACTCCACCGGCCTCATCGTGCCGATGGTGACGACGAACCTGTTCTCGGCGCCCGTGTTCAAGGACGGCGGCTTCACCTCGAACGACCGGCAGGTCCGCCGCTTCGCACTCCGCAAGGTCCTGCGCAACATCGATCTCGCCGCCGAGCTCGGTGCGTCGACGTTCGTGATGTGGGGCGGCCGCGAAGGCTCCGAGTACGACAGCGCGAAGGACGTGCAGGCCGCACTCGAGCGCTACCGCGAGGCCGTCAACCTGCTCGCCGACTACGTCACCGACAAGGGCTACGGCATCCGCTTCGCCATCGAGCCGAAGCCGAACGAGCCCCGCGGCGACATCCTGCTGCCGACCCTCGGCCACGCCATCGCCTTCACCGAGACCCTCGAGCGCCCCGAGCTGTTCGGCATCAACCCCGAGGTCGGCCACGAGCAGATGGCGGGCCTGAACTTCACGGCCGGCATCGCCCAGGCGCTCTACCAGGGCAAGCTCTTCCACATCGACCTCAACGGTCAGCGCGGCATCAAGTACGACCAGGACCTGGTGTTCGGCCACGGCGACCTGCAGAACGCGTTCTCGCTCGTCGACCTGCTCGAGCACGGTTCGCCGCAGGGTGGCCAGGCCTACGACGGCCCGCGCCACTTCGACTACAAGCCGAGCCGCACCGAGGACATCACGGGCGTCTGGGACTCGGCCGCCGCGAACATGCGCATGTACCTGCTCCTCAAGGAGCGCGCGCAGGCCTTCCGCGCCGACCCCGAGGTGCAAGCCGCGCTCGAGGCCTCGAAGGTCGGGGAGCTCAGCACGCCGACCCTGAACGACGGCGAGTCCTACGACGCCTTCCTGTCCGACCGCTCGGCCTACGAGGACTTCGACGCCGACGCGTACTTCGGCGGCAAGGGCTTCGGCTTCGTCCGACTGCAGCAGCTCGCCATCGAGCACCTGCTCGGCGCGCGCTGACAGGCTGCGGGGATGACACAGCTCGTCGCCGGCGTCGACTCGTCGACCCAGTCCTGCAAGGTCACGATCCGCGATGCGGCGACGGGTGCCGTCGTCCGTGAGGGACGTGCCGCCCACCCGGACGGCACGTCCGTCGATCCCCGCCGCTGGTGGGGCGCCCTCGGCACCGCGGTCGCGGACGCCGGCGGGCTCACCGACGTCGGCGCCGTCGCGATCGCCGGGCAGCAGCACGGCATGGTCGCGCTCGACGCCGACGGTCACGTGGTCCGCGACGCCCTGCTCTGGAACGACGTGCGCAGTGCGGATGCGGCCGCGCAGATGGTCGAGGAGATCGGACGGGAATCCTGGGTCGCCCGGACGGGACTGGTCCCGGTGGCATCGTTCACCGGTACCAAGCTGCGCTGGCTCCGCGACGCCGAGCCGGACAACGCCGGCCGCGTCGCAGCCGTCGCGCTCCCCCACGACTGGTTGTCGTGGCGGCTGCGCGGGTACGGCCCGGCCGACGAGAGTCCGCTCGGCCCGGACCTCGACGCACTCGCCACCGACGCCTCGGACGCCAGCGGCACGGCCTACTGGGACCCGGTACGCCGGGAGTACGACCCGGACCTGTTCGAACTCGCGCTCGGTCGCCCGATGCGCGTCGCCGGCTCCGAGCCGACCGCGGACACCGTCGTCGTGCCGCGCGTGGTCGCCCACGACGAGGCGATGGGGACGCTCGACGTCGAGGTGGCACTGCCGAACGGCGCGGTCGCACCGGCCGGACTGGTCGTGGCTGCCGGACTCGGCGACAACGCCGGTGCGGCGCTCGGACTCGGGCTCGCCCCCGGGGACATCGCGGTGTCCCTGGGGACCAGCGGGACCGTCTTCGGCGTCACCGCGACCGAGGTCCTGGACCCGAGCGGGACCGTGGCGGGCTTCGCCGACGGGACCGGGTCGCGCCTCCCGATCGTCACGACGCTCAACGCAGCCCGCGTGCTCGAGGTGATCGGCGGCCTGCTCGGTGTGGACCACGACGCGCTCGGCGAGCTGGCGCTGCAGGCGCCGGCCGGGGCCGACGGCCTCGTGCTGGTGCCGTACTTCGTCGGCGAGCGCACGCCCAACCGGCCGGACGCGACCGCGTCACTGCTCGGGATGACCCCGGGTACGACCGACCGACCGCACCTGGCGCGCGCCGCGGTGGAGGGCATGCTCTGTGCCCTGGCCGACGGACTCGCCGCGGTCGAGGAGACCGGCGTGACCGTGTCACGACTGCTGCTCATCGGCGGGGCAGCGCGGAACGAGGCCGTCCGGACCGTCGCGGCGCAGGTGTTCGGGCGCGACGTCCTCATCCCGGAACCCGGCGAGTACGTGGCCTCCGGGGCCGCGCGTCAGGCAGCCTGGGCGTTGACCGGCGCGCTGCCGTCGTGGGACATCGCGACGACGACCGTGCCGGCGGACCCGCACCCCGAGGTGCTCGAGCAGTACCGCGCCGCGGCGCGCTGACCGAGGAGACCCATGGCACGCACCGACCTCCCGCTCGACGAACTCCGTCGACACCGATCCGAGGTCCGGCGACCGGCCGACTTCGACGCGTTCTGGGCGGACACGATCACCGCGGCCCGCGCGGCCGGAGCGGAGACGGCTCCCGTCCTCGCTCCGGCCGACACCCCCGTGACCGGACTCGTCGTCGAGGACCTGACGTTCCCGGGGTTCGCCGGCGATCCGGTGCGCGCCTGGGTCTCGCGACCGCTGGCCGGTCGTGACACGGCGCTGCCGGTCGTGGTCGAGTTCCTCGGCTACGGCGGCGGCCGCGGGCGCCCCGGCGAACGCGTGCACTGGGCCCTCGCCGGGTACGTGCACGTCGTCATGGACACCCGTGGCCAGGGCAGCGGGTGGGCCGGCGGCGACACCCCCGACCCGCACGGCTCCGGACCGCACGCAAGCGGGTGGATGACGAGCGGCATCGGATCCCCCGCGGACCACTACTACCGCCGGGTGTACACCGACGCCGTCCGCCTGGTGGACGCCGTGCGGACGCTGCCCGGTGTCGACCCGTCACGCATCGCCCTGACCGGCGGCAGCCAGGGCGGGGGCATCGCCATCGCCGCAGCTGCCCTCGTGGAGGCCCACGTCGGCCCGATCACCGCGGTGCTGCCCGACGTCGCGTTCCTGTGCGACTGGGAGGGCGGCACCGACATCGCCGTCGGGGGCCCGTACCTGGAGCTCGCGACCTACCTGTCCGTGCACCGCGACGCAGCCGACACGGTGTGGGACACCGCGGCGTACTTCGACGGGGTGAACCACGCCGCCGGCATCACCGCGCCGGCGCTGTTCTCCGTGGCCCTGATGGACGACGTCGTGCCGCCGCGCACGACCTTCGCCGCCTTCAACGCGCTGGGGTCGGACGACACGCACGCGTCGGCCGACCGCCAGCTCGAGGTCTACCCGTACAACGGGCACGAGGGCGGCGGGTTCCGGCACTGGGAACGACAGGTGGCGTTCCTGCGCGCACGGGCGTGACGGCGACGACCGCGTAGCGTGCCACGCATGGGCGTCAGGAACTTCCTCGTGGAGGGCGTCTCCGGTACCGGGAAGACGGCTGTCTGCCTGGAGTTGCGCCGGCGCGGCTTCCCGGCGGTGAACGGGGACCGCGAACTCGCGTACCAGGGAGATCCCCGCACAGGCGCCGCCGTCGACGGTCTGTCCGGCCTCGACCTGCATGCCCACCACCTCTGGAACGCCGAGCTGGTCCGGCAGCGGGCGGCGGACCGCTCGGAACCGGTGACCTTCTTCTGTGGCGGATCCCGGAACGTCGGCGTGTTCCTCGACCTGTTCGACGAGGTCTTCGTCCTGACCGTCGACGCAGCGACGCTCGACGACCGACTCGATGCGCGCGCCGGCGACGAGTGGGCGGGGCGGGGCCGCACGGCCGAGCGAGCCCTGGTCCGTCGGCTCCACGCATCCGGTGCGGACACGCCTTCCGGCACGCCGATCGACGCGACCCGGCCGCTGTCGGCGGTCGTCGACGAGATCCTGCGGCGGTGCGGCCTGCTGGGGGCGTGACCGACGACCGCCCCGGGCCGTCGCTCGCCGCTCACTCCCCCGAAGCGCGCTCGATGCGCTCGAGACCCACCCGGCACCGGTCGACGTACTCGGCGTACCGGTCCGGCCGCTGCTCCCGCGCCCACCGGGTCACGTCGACGAGGTGCAGCGCGGTGAGCGACGCCAGGGTCGCGTGGTCAGCCGGAGTGGCCAGCCCGGCGGCGGCGGTGAACTCGTCGTACTCGGCCCGCGAGATCGTCTCGTCGACGAACGCCCACTCGAACACCCGACGGGCGTCGGTCCACGGTGACGGACCGGTCTCGGCAGCACCCCAGTCGATGAGCACGGGCGCACGACCCGGTCCCCGTGCGATCAGGTTCCGCGGTGCCAGGTCGCCGTGCGCGACCCCGAATGCGAAGTGCTCCGCGGCCAGCCGCTCGAAGTGCCTCCGGAGCGCGACGGCCGAGGTGTAGGCGCCGTCCCGGCGGAGTGGATCGTCCGCGACGAGCGCTGCGCTGTTGTACGCCAGGTGCGCCGACCATGCCCGAGCCAGGTCGGTGCCGAAGCGGGTGTACAACGACGGCGGCGCCTCCGCCAGGCTGATCGAGGCAACGGTGCGCGCGGACGACCCGAGCCATGTCCAGGGGTGCTCGATCGGCCGCGGGTCGGGTTCGACGTACTCGGACACGATGAAGGGGACGCCGTCCTGGACACCGTGGCCGAGGGGCCGAGCGACGGCGATGCCCGCTGCGGCAGCCGCTTGCGCGGCCCACACCTCGACGGGGAACTCGTCCGAGCGCCGGGGGTCGACGGGGAACCGCACGACGACGTCGGCACCGACCGCTCGCCGCACCCGGTACGTGTGGTTCACGGATCCGCCCAGCAGCCGTTCGGCCTGGCCGTCCGAGGTGCCGACGGCGCGCAGGACCGCGTTCAGTCGGTGGCGGTGGGTGTCGTCGTCGAGCACGTACCCATCATGACCGTCGCGGTGTCACGCCCGCCGCATCGTGTCCCGGGGGTACTCGCCGTGGCGCTCGAGGTAGGCGGCCGAGAACCGACCGGCGTGGGCGAACCCCCACTGCCGGGCGACGTCGGCGATGCTCGTCCCCGCCGGGTCGGCGTGCACGAGCTCGTCGCGCACCCGGTCGAGACGGACCCCGCGCAGGTAGCCGTTCGGGCTCACCCCGAGCTGCCGCTGGAACGCCTGCTGCAGTGCACGCAGGCTCAGGGAAGCCACCTCGGCCAGGTCGGTGCTCGTGATCGGCAGGTGGGCGTGCTCGTGCACGTACTCGACGGCCCGGCGGATGTGCGCGTTGCGCGGGAGCAGGAGTTCGTCCGGCAGCGTGGCCGAGACGACCGGGTACAGCTCGAGCAGCGCCAGTGCCCCCAGCCGGCCCATCTCCGCCTGCAGCAGCGGTGAGACCTGCCGGTCGAGCACCGTGTGCGAGATGAGCTTGACCGTGTTCCGCCACATCGTCACCGCCCGGTCGTCGGGTTGCACGGTGTGGTCGAGCTGGACGCCGCCCGACGCCGCGCCGCGCTCGCCGGCGACCTCCTCGAGCGATGCCCGGTTGATCTGCACGAGACGCTGGTCGTAGTCCTGGTACGTGAACGCGGCGCCGTCCTGCGGCCACAGCTGCGGCCGGCCCACGGCGCTCACGAGTCGGTCGTCGCCCTCGCCGATGAAGCCGGTCCCCCGGGTGATCCACTGCACGACGAAGTCGTCCGACGGCGTCATGACACCGTCGAGGTGCCCGTCGAACCGGATCGCGCGCAGCGTCATCGTCGAGTCGCCGACCGCCGAGTACCGGAAGGTGAAGGGCTGCGCGGTCGTCTCGGCGCGCCACTCGGAGGCGTCGTACGCCCCGACCAGGAAGTCGCGTGCTTCGTCGACGTCGGCGGACCGGACGTCGTCCTGCACGCGAGCTCGTTCGTCTGTCATCGGTTCACCGAGAGCAGTGTGACCGAACGGACGCGCGTCGTCCGTGTCGCTGTCCGAGAAGCGTTACCGACGATCGTCGGCGCGTGGACCGGATGCTCGTGGCGACGGGACGATGTCCGGATTTCGACCGCCGGGCCGCTCCCGACATCCGCGATCCGTCGAGTCTCCGGTCCTGGCGCGCACCGACGACCCCGCTGCTCGTACGGTCGTGTCATCCAGCGGCAACGGGCCGCTCAGGAGAACACGAGGACGACATGACCGCCGTGACCGCAACTCCGGTCCACCCGATCAGCGCACCCAAGCACGCCTTCGAAGCGACGTCGGTGTCCGGCCGACGCAACCGCCACCGCGGCGGCTTCAGCGAACTGCGGGACGCCCAGCGACAGCGCACGCTGCAGATCGCCGCGGTGAGCACCGGCATCGTCTCGGTGAGTGTCCTCGCGTCCGCCGCCGCCGTGTTCGGACTCTCCGCGTGATCCGCGAGGGATCCGCGGTCGAGGACGTCCGCACCCAGGCCATCGACATGACCGCACTCTTCGCAGAACAGGAACGCCACGATGCTTGACCAGAGCACGCTCGAGCAGCTCCGCAGCAACCCGGTCGAGTGGCGCCGACGGGGCTTGACCCCGCCCGCCGACCTCGACGAGATCGTCCAGGCCCGCCTCAGTGCGCACATGGGCCACGCCGACCCGAGCTACGCGGACTTCTTCGCATCCTGACACCCCGCCGTCCGTCCACCGATCGATAGGGTGATCCACACTTCCCCATGACGCTCCTCACACTCACGCCCCCGGCCGTCGAGACGACCGCGCAGCGCACCGCATCCAAGGCCGCCGACGACCTCTTCACGGCGCACGGCGTGATCCCGGTGCGCTTCGAGGACATCGCCGCGCACGCAGGCATGAGCGTGGAGGAGCTGACGGCGGCCTACCCGTCCAAGCAGGCGCTCGTGGTGGCGGTCCTGCGACGCTGGCACGGCGCGTGGCGTCGGGCCCTGGACCACATCGCCACCACCTCGGCGGATCCCCGCGACGAGATCCTCGGCATCTTCAGCTACCTCGAGGAGTGCTTCGCGGACGAGGGGTGGCGCGGCTGCGCGTTCATCAACGGACACGCCGAGCTCGGACGGCAGGACCCGGAGATCGCCGCGCTCGCAGCCGAGCACTTCCGCGACGTCGCGAGCCACCTCACGTTGCTCTGCACCCGTGCGGACATGCCGGCGCACATCGCCGAGACCATGTCGCTGCTGGTCGAGGGCGCCCGGGTGGAGTCAGCCGTGCAGGGGTCGGCGAAGCCGGCCCGGAGCGCGCGACTCGGAGCGGCCATGATCATGTCGGTGTTCGAGGAGCGCACGACGTTCTGACCGGCGGCCGGACGTATGATCCGGGGAACCACTCGTCACCGAAGACGGAGACCGGAATGACGCGCACCGAGCCCACCACCGCCGCTCACCACGGCACCCCCAGACCGACCCGGGCCACCGCCTCGGTCGCCGCGATCCTCGCCGAGTCCGCCGCGCGGTACCCGGACGACGTCGCCGTGATCGTCGGTGACCACCGCACCACCTACGCCGAGCTGTGGTCCGAGACCCTCGCCTACGCCGGAGCACTCCGGGCCCGCGGGGTCACCGAGGGATCGCGCGTGGCGATGCTCGTGCCGAACGTCGCGGACTTCGCCCGCGTCTACTACGCCACGCTCGCACTCGGCGCCGTCGTCGTCCCCGTGCACGCGCTGCTCAAGCGGCGCGAGATCGAGTACCTGCTGCAGGACAGCGGCGCCATGCTGCTCGTCTGCGCTTCCCCGCTGCTGGCCGAGGGCGCAGCCGGTGCCGAGCTCGCCGGCGTCGACGTCATCACGGTCCTCGCTCCGGCCGACCACGACGACCGCGAAGGCCACGACGGCCACGACGGCCACGAGAGCCCGGACCGCCTCGAGGCCCTGGCCGCGGCAGCCGTACCCCTCGACACGTACGTCCCCCGCGACCCCTTCGACACCGCGACGATCCTGTACACGAGCGGGACCACCGGCAAGCCGAAGGGTGCAGAGGGCTCGCACTTCGCCCTGCTCGAACAGGTCAACACGAACCTGATGAGCACCTTCGACATGCACCGCGGCGACGTCCTGCTCGGGGCGCTCCCGCTGTTCCACACGTTCGGTCAGACCTGCACGATGAACACCGGGTTCCGCGCCGGCGCCACCATCGTGATGCTCCCGAAGTTCGACGGCGACGCAGCACTGTCGGCGATGGTCGAACACGGCTGCGAGATCTTCATGGGGGTGCCGACGATGTACATGGCACTGCTCGACGCCGCGACCCGCAACGACGCGAGACCGGACCTGCGCTACGCGATCTCGGGCGGGGCGTCGTTGCCGTTGGCCGTCCTCGAGCGGTTCCAGTCCGTGTTCGACGCGCCCATCCACGAGGGCTACGGACTGACCGAGACGTCACCCGTGGCCACCTTCAACCACGTCGGTCGCGCACCGCGACCGGGAACGATCGGGACGCCGGTGTGGGGCGTCGACGTCGAGATCGCCGACCCGGCGACGCCGGACGCGATCGTGCTGCTGCCGCACGGCGAGATCGGCGAGCTCGTCATCCGCGGGCACAACCTGATGAACGGGTACCTGGACCGGCCGGAGGACACCGACGCGGCGATCGTCGACGGGTGGTTCCGCACCGGCGACCTCGGCACCAAGGACGACGACGGGTACCTGACGATCGTCGACCGCACGAAGGACATGATCATCCGCAACGGCTACAACGTGTACCCGCGGCAGGTCGAAGAGGTGCTCGCGACGCACCCGGACGTCACCATGGCGGCGGTCTTCGGCGTCCCGCACGAGCTGCACGGCCAGGAGATCGAGGCCGCCGTGGTGCTCCGTGCCGGTGCGACCGTCAGCCCGGACGAGCTCGTCCACTTCGTGTCCGACGAGATCGCGGCGTACAAGTTCCCGCGGGTCGTGCACGTGGTCGACGCCCTGCCCCTCGGACCGAGCGGCAAGGTCCTGAAGCGGACGCTGGTCGAGCAGTTCAGCACACCGGTCGACGCGGCGACTGCTCCGGCCTGACACACTCGGGGCGTGATCACCAGGCCGCGTTCCGCAGGCTTCGCCGTCGCCCTGACCGCGGGCCTCGTCCTGTCCGGGTGCGCCGGCCCCGCGGGCGTGGGCGCCGGCTCCACGGGCGCGGACGCCAGCACGCCCGCCTGGTTCGACGTGACGGGCTTCCAGCCGGAGGGAGCGGACCCCGCACTGATCGACGCCGACGCATCGGCGATGGACGTCGTCGGCGTCGACGGGCTGCTGCTGAGCCGGACCGGCACGCGCGTCAGCACCCCCTCCCGCGAGGCGAGGACACAACGCAACCGGGCGCACGCCCGCGGGCTCGAGGCGCAGCTGCTCGTCAGCAACTACGCCGACGGCGACTTCAGCGAGCCGATCGCCCGGAGGATGCTCCGGTCCCCCGCCAACCGGTCCCACGTCGTCCGCGCGCTCGCGGCCGACGTGCGATCCGGCGGGTGGGACTCGGTCATGATCGACCTCGAGGCGTTGACCGCGGCCGACACGGCGGGTTTGACGGCCTTCGCGCGGGAGCTCCGTGCGGCGGTCGGCGACGACGTCCGGCTCGACATCGCCCTGTCGGCGTCGACGACCGCGGCCGGGTACGCGCGCATGGGGTACGACGTCCGGGCACTCCGCGCTCCGCTGGACCACCTCACACTGATGGCCTACGACCAGCACGGCCCGTGGGAGCCGGACGCACCGGGGCCGGTCGGGTCGTTGCCCTGGGCGGCGGAGTCCGCCAGGGCGCTCGCCACCCTCGCGCCCGCCGACCAGATCGTGCTCGGCGTCGCCGGGTACGGCTACCACTGGAAGGGGCCGCGACCGGCGGGGCAACTGTCCGACGACCAGGCCCGTCGTCGCGTCCGGAAGGCCGGCGTCACCCCGACCTGGAACGCGACAGCGGGCGAGTGGACGGCGACCCTGCCCAGCGGCGAGGTGCTCTGGTGGTCCGACGCGCGGTCGCTGCGCGAGCGCGTGGCACTCGCCGAGCGGCTCGGCCTGACCGGGGTCGCCGTCTGGTCCCTGGACCTGTCCGACGCGCTGGACACGGTGCACTGACGGCGACCGACGAGCGGACGGGAGGCCCGGTGCGGGCCCGCCACGGGCCTCCCGTCCGCCGCCGCACGACGCAACTGCCATGGCGGGCTTGACAGCGACGGCTAATGGTCTTAGCTTTTAGCTAACACACTTAGCCATGGAGGCAGTCATGCTCGAACACCTGCGCACCGACGACGGCACCATCGCGTACGACGTCAGCGGCGACGGACCGCTCGTCGTCCTCGCACACGGCATGGGCGACAGCCGGCACGCGTACCGGTTCCTGGTCCCCGAACTCGTCGCCGCCGGCTACCGGGTGGCGAACGTCGACATCCGCGGGTGCGGCGACTCGAGCACGGGATGGCCGTCGTACCAGCGCGCCGACATCGCCCGCGACCTGGTCGCCGTCGTCCGGCACCTCGGCGGCCCCGCGGTCATCGTCGGGCAGTCGATCAGCGGCGGGGCGGCCACCATCGCCACCGCCGATGCCCCCGACGTCGTCACCGGCATCGTCGAGCTCGCGCCGTTCACGCGCAAGCAGTCGTTCGACCTCGGCGGCCTGCTCCGGAACCGCCGCCACCGTGCCGGCACGTTCCAGCTCGCCAAGGTGATGACGACCGGGAGCCTGGCCGGCTGGCTGGCCTACCTGGACCTCGCCGTGCCGACGAAGCCGGCCGACTGGACCGAGGAACTGGGCCGCATCGAGTCGACGCTGCAGCAGCCGGAGCGGATGGCGGTGCTGCGCGCGATGACGAAGACCTCACCCGCCGACGCCGGTGCACGGCTGGCGGACGTGCGGTGCCCCGTCCTGGTGATCGAGGGCAGCGCCGACCCGGACTGGGCCGTCCCGCGTGCCGAGGGCGAGCGGGTCCTGGCCGATCTACCCGACGGGCTCGGCGAGCTGGCCGTCATCGACGGTGCCGGCCACTACCCGCACACCGAGACCCCGACCGAGGTCCTCGCGCTCGTGCTCCCCTTCCTCGGCCGCACGCTCGCGCCGGTCGGTGGCCACCGTGGCTAGGGCAGGACTCGACCCCGCCGCCGTCACCACCGCCGCGGCGGGGCTGGCCGACGAGATCGGGCTCGCACGGCTGAGCATGAGCGTCGTCGCCGAACGGCTCGGCGTGAAGTCGCCGTCGCTGTACAAGCACGTCGACGGACTCACCGACCTGACCCGCCGGATCGCGATCCTCGCCGCGAACGAACTCGGCGACGACCTGCGCGACGCGATGCAGGGGCTCGCCGGGCGCGATGCCGTCGAGGCGGCCGCGCAGACCGTCCGCCGGTACGTGCAGCGGCACCCGGGTCGGTACGAGGCGACGGTCGGGATCCGTCCCACCGGGCCGGACGACCCCTTGGCCGTCGCCCTGGAGCGCACCCTCGCCTCGTTCGCAGCGGCCCTGCGCGGCTACGGACTCGACCCCGCCGACGAGGTGCACGCGCTCCGCCTGCTGCGCAGTGTCCTGCACGGCTTCGCGACCATCGAGACGTCCGGTGGGTTCCAGATGCGCACCGACGTCGACGCGAGCTTCGAGTGGATCATCGCGTTCCTCGACCGGGGGTTCCGCGCGACGACCGCCGCCTCCAGTCATGGTCACGATCCGGATTCCCTGAACCGGTAGGGTTGTCACGAGCCAACATTCACTGCGGAAGGTGTGCCATGCCCCTCGACGATGAAGCCCCGGGTCGCGTGCTCGCACCGGGCCAGACCTGCCGGATCCGGATCTGGCACCGAGCCGACCGCAGCGTGACGACCGTGCACGAGTCCGCCGAGCGGCTCTACGAAGCGCCGAACTGGACCACCGACGGCCGTCTCGTGCTGAACGGCGACGGGGTCCTCTGGGCGATGCCGTCCGACGGTGCCGCAGCTCCGGAGCACGTCGCGATCGAGGGCGTCCCGCCCCTGAACAACGACCACGTGCTCGATCCCGACGGCGTCACCGTGCACGTCAGCGCGAACGACTTCCACATCTGGAGCGCCCCGCTCGCCGGCGGCGCAGCGACCCGGGTCACCGCGGACGACGGCGGTCTGCACTTCCTGCACGGCGTCAGCCCCGACGGCTCCGAGCTCGCCTACGTCCGGCTCGACCCGTCCGGTGACGCCGTCTGGTCCTCGGGCACGATCCGGGTGATGGGCGTCGACGGCAGCTCGGACCGCGCCGTGACGACGGACCCCTCCGCGGCCGACGGCCCGGAGTGGACGCCGGACGGCGCGTGGATCCTGTTCAACACCGAGCAGTTCGAGTCCACACCGGGGCACGCGCAGATCGCCCGGGTCCGACCGGACGGCACCGGCATCGAGCAGCTCACGGTCGACGAGCACGTCAACTGGTTCCCGCACCCCGCCCCGACCGACGACGCCGCCGTCTACCTGTCGTTCCCGCCCGGCACCGAGGGGCACCCGGCCGACGAGCGCGTGCGGTTGCGCCTCGTCACCGGTGACGGATCCGTCAGCGCCTGGGGACCCGAGGTCTGGCAGGCAGCCGAGACCATCGTCGAGCTCGACGGCGGGCAGGGCACCCTCAACGTCAACGGGTGGGCTCCCGACGGGTCCGCCTTCGCCTTCGTCGACTACCCCACCGGAGACCCCGCATGATCGTCCACACCGTCTGCTTCACGCTCGTCCACGCCGCCGGCTCCCCACACGAGGCAGCGTTCCTCGAGACCGCCCGCGACACTCTGCCGGCGATCCCCGGCGTGCAGGACTTCACGGTGTCCCGCCAGGTGTCCACACAGAGCGACTTCCGGTTCCAGTTCTCGATGGCGTTCGCCGACCAGGACACCTACTCGGCGTACGACGCACACCCCGCGCACCGGCGCTTCGTCGCCACCCGTTGGGCGGACGAGGTCGCATCGTTCCAGGAGTTCGACTTCGTCCCCCTGCCCGCCTGAGCGGGCGTCCGCTGGGCGCCCCCAGGTTCCGAAATCCTCGCATCTCGGGGCACCCAGGGGCCGGAAGCGGAACCCCGGGGAACGTGAGCGGCAAGTCGTGGAACCTCACGCCCGCGAACGCGACCGGTTGAGAGCCGGGAGGCTCGGTGCCAGCTGGAACCGGGCCTCCCGTCCGTCACGCGGTGACGACCACCGCTACTGGTTGCTGAAGGCGGCGTCGAACGCAGCCTGCGGCTGCGGCCAGAGCAGGGAGCGGACGAACGCGGCCGCCTCGGCGGCGCCGTGCAGGCGGTCCATGCCAGCGTCCTCCCACTCGACGGAGATCGGGCCGGCGTAGCCGATGTGCCGGAGTGCGCGGAACGCGTCCTGCCAGGGGATGTCCCCGTGCCCGGTCGAGACGAAGTCCCATCCGCGGCGTGGATCGCCCCACGGCAGGTGGGATCCGAGGATGCCCTGCCGGCCCGACGCGGAACGGATGCGGGTGTCCTTGCAGTCGACGTGGTGGATGCGGTCCGCGAAGTCGGTGATGAAGCTGACGGTGTCGATGCCCTGCCATGCCATGTGCGACGGGTCCCAGTTGAACCCGAAGGCCGAGCGGTGGTCGATCGCCTCGAGGGCACGCACGCTCGTCCAGTGGTCGTACGCGATCTCGGACGGGTGGACCTCGTGGGCGAACCGGACATCCTCGGCGTCGAACACGTCGAGGATCGGGTTCCACCGGTCCGCGAAGTCCTGGTAGCCGGCGTCGATGACGTCCTGCCCGACGGGCGGGAACATCGCGACGTACTGCCAGATGCTCGATCCGGTGAACCCGACGACGGTGTCGACACCCATCTTCCGGGCCACGCGGGCCGCACGCTGCATGTCGGCGGCGGCGCGCTGCCGGACGCCCTCGCCGTCACCGTCGCCCCACACGGTGTCGCGCAGGATCGCGCGGTGGCGGAAGTCGATCGGGTCGTCGCAGACGGCTTGCCCTGCGAGGTGGTTCGAGATCGCCCACACCCCGAGGCCGTGGCGGTCGAGGACCTCGAGCCGGCTCCGCAGGTAGGCGTCGTCCTCGTCCGCGCGGGCGAGGTCGAGGTGGTCGCCGGACGCTGCGATCTCGAGACCGTCGTAGCCCCACTCCGCGGCCAGGCGGGCGACCTCCTCGAAGGGCAGGTCGGCCCACTGCCCGGTGAACAGGGTGACGGGGTTGGTGGTGGTGCTCATCGTTCCTCCGTGCTGGTGCTCGTCCACCGTCCGGTCGCGGCTCCGCGCAGGACGGCGTCGACGACCTCGAGGGAGCGGACACCGTCCTCGACGGTGGGGAGTCCCTCGGGTGTCTCGCCACGGACCGCGGCGTAGGTGTCGGCGCAGAACGCCGCGAAGGCGTCCGTCCAGCCCTGCGGGTGCCCGGCCGGTGTCCGGTTGAGCCGCGCCTGGCCGGCGGAGACGGATCCTTCGGCACGGTGCACCGTCGTGGAGCCGTGCTCGCCGCCGAACCACACGGACTCGGGGTGCTCCTGGTCGAACACGGCAGACCCCTGCGAGCCGTCGACCTCGATCCACAGGCGGTTCTTCCGGCCGGCGGCGACCTGCGAGACGACGGTGTTGGCCAGGGTGCCGTCGGCGGTGGCGAAGGTCACGACGGCGGTGTCCTCGGTGCGGACCGGGACGGTGCCGGTGCCGGTTTCGGCGCTGGTGCCGGTTCCGGTTCCGGTTCCGGTTCCGGTTCCGGTTCCGGTTCCGGGTCCGCCGAACGATGCGCCGGCGGAGGTGGGGTCGGGGCGCTCGGCGTAGGCGATCGACGTCCGGGCGGTCAACTCCGTGAACCTCGTTCCGGTGATGAACTCGGCCAGGTCAGTCCAGTGCGTCCCGATGTCCGCGAACGCCCGCGACGGACCGCCCCGCTCCGGGTCGACCCGCCACGTCGAGGCGTCCGGCGACACCATCCAGTCCTGCAGGTACGAGCCGTGCACGGTCAGCACCCGGCCGAGCGTGCCCGCGGCGACCCGGGCACGGAGCTCCCGGACCATCGGGTGGTACCGGTACACGTACGGGACCGTGCTCACCGTGCCGGCGGCGCGCACGGCATCGGCGAGCCGTCGGCCCTCCGAGAGCGTCATCGCGACCGGCTTCTCGACGACGGTGTGCAGCCCGGCCGCCGTGGCGGCCAGGGCGTAGTCGACGTGGGTGTCGTTCGGCGTGCAGACGTGCACGACGTCCGGCCGGTCCGCGACCAGTTCGTCGACGGACGCGTACCCGGTCGGCACGCCCCACCGTTCGGCGGCCTGCCGGGATCGCGACGCCGACGAGCCGAGCACCCCGCCGACGACCGCGCCGGCGTCACGGGCCGCCCGGACGTGCGCGTCCGCGATCATGCCCGTCCCGATCACGGCGACGCGGAGTGCGGTCACCGGCGTCCCTCGAGGAACGCACGGAGCCCGGCGACGACGAGGTCGTGGTCCTCCGTCGAGGACAGGCCGGAGGCCGTCGCGGCCGCGACCACACCGGCACCGCGGACCCGGATCGGGAACGACCCTCCGGTCACGGCGTACTCGGCGCCGAGCCACCCGATCGCAGCGGGATCGACCCCGGCGGCGGACAGCCTGGCGTCGACGAGGGCACTCGACTGCTCCATCCGGAGCACGACCGCGGCCTTGCGATCGATCCAGACGTGCTGGTCCGGGGTGATGCCCGGGGTCGCCGCGCGGAACAGCCCGAGGCCGGGACGCCGGATGTCGATGCCGACGGCGTGGCCGGCCTCGTGGGCGATGCCGCGGATCAGGGAGCCCAGCTCCCAGGCGTCGTCGTGGGTGAAGGCGTCGAGCACGAGGTCGCGCTCCTGCTGTTCGAGGGTGGTGATGAGGTCGGACATCGTCGTCTCCTGCTCAGCCCGCGGCGATCTGCGCGCGGGCGGTGTCGACGGTCTCGAGGATCGAGATCGTCTCGTCGAGGGTGTGCAGCGGGGACTCCGTCCGCCCCTCGCCGACGAAGCGTGCCAGGGCGGTGGCTTCCCAGGCCAGGGCGGCGAAGCCCCGCAGTGGTGTCGGGTCCTGCCAGTGCAGGACGGGCGAACCGTGCGCTGCTGCCGAGATCGTGAAGGTCGTCGGGTTGTAGAACGGTCCGGCGAAGTCGATCGTGCCCTCGGTCCCGGCGATCGACGCGGTGGTGGGCGTGCGGGCGGCGATGGTCGTGTGCAGGACGGCCTGGGCGGCGCCGTGTTCGAGGACGAGCGAGCCGGAGGCGTCGACGCCGGACTCGGTCATCCGGCCTCGTGCCGTGACGCGGTCCGGGGTGCCGAGCACCATCGACGCGAACTGCACGGCGTAGATGCCGAGGTCGAGCAGCGCTCCCCCGCCGAGCTCCGGACGGAACAGCCGGTGGTCCGGGCCGAACGGGATCGCCTGGCCGTGGTCGGCGAGCACGCTGCGCACCGCACCGAGCGCACCGTCCGCCAGCAGGGTCCGGAGCACCGAGGCCTGCGGCAGGTAGCGGCTCCACATGCCCTCCATCGCGAGCACCCCGGCGGCGCGTGCGGCATCGGCGACGGTACGGGCCTCGGCAGCCGTGACGGTGAAGGGCTTCTCGATGAGCACGTGCTTGCCGGCGGCGATCGCTGCCAGGGCCACCGCGGCGTGCTCACTCTGCGGTGTCGCGATGTAGACCACGTCGACGTCGGGCCGGGCGACGAGGGCGTCGACACCCTCCACGGCTGCCTCGATCCCGTGCTCGGCGGCGAACGCGGATGCGCGGGGCAGTGACCGGGACGCGACGGCGACGATGCGCTGGGCGGTCGAAGCGCGCACCGCGGTGGCGAACTCGCCGGCGATCCAGCCGGGGCCGACGATCCCCCAGCCGAGGGACGGCTCACCGGACGCCGTCGTGAAGAGCTCGGGTTCGGGCAGGGCGGTGGGGATCATCGTGCTCCAGTGCTCTCGGTTCCGTGGTTCGTCGTCGGGCGGTGGCATTTGCGCTTGGCACGAGATAACATCGCCGACGTCGTCAGGTTAGCACGAGCCAAACGCGCGTCACCGATGACCGGGTTTCCGACCGGACGACGTGCACACGACCCGAGGAGGAGTCGATGTCGACAAGGCTGCCGGCGCACCCGTTCACCACCGCCACCCCGACCAACCACGTCAGCAACTGGTACCTGACCGCCCTCGGACTGGCACAGTTCGGCATCTACGCGGCGATCTTGTCGCCGGTCTACGTCAGCATGCAACTGAAGGCCCAGGCGCTGAACCCCGACGACCCCGCCTCGGTGATCGCCGTCGCGCTGCCGCTCGGATCGCTCGGCGCGATCTTCGGCAACCCGCTGTTCGGCGCCCTGAGTGATCGAACCCGGACGCGGTGGGGGCGCCGCCGCCCGTGGCTACTCGGCGGCATCCTGGTGCTGCTCGGCGGACTCGCCATGGTGGCGTACTCGCCGAACGTCGGCATGCTCACCGTGGCGTGGATCATCTGCCAGCTCGGGTCGAACGCCGCCTACTCGGCCATGATGGCCAGCTGGGCGGACAACGTGCCCGAGCTGCAACGCGGCCGCGCCTCGAGCGTGATCGGGCTGGCGCAGAACCTGGCCGTGCTCGCCGGCACGTACGCCGCCGTCCTGCTGGTCGAGAACCTGCCGCTGCTGTTCATCTTGCCCGGCATCCTCGGCGTGCTCTGCGTGCTGGTGTACGCGTTCGTCACCCCCGACCGCATCCCCGAGGTCCGACCGAAGCCGTTCTCGTGGCTCACGATCGTGCAGACCTTCTGGACGAACCCGATCACGCACCGCGACTACGGACTGGCGTGGTGGTCGCGGTTCCTGATCATCCTCGCCACGTTCCTGTTCACGACGTTCCGGCTGTTCTACATGCAGGACCACCTCGGCATGACCGCGCAACGCGCCACCTCGGCAGTGGCGTTCGGTGTCCTCCTCTACACGATCGCACTCATGATCGGCACGGCGTTCTCGGGCTGGCTGTCCGACCGGCTGCGGCGCCGCAAGGTGTTCGTCGGCGGCTCGACCCTGCTCTTCGGCGTGGGCCTCGTCGTGCTCGTCTACGCGCAGGACGTCACCGTGTTCTACGTCGCCGAGGTGATCATGGGCTTCGCCTACGGCATCTACGTGGCCGTCGACAACGCCCTGGTGGTCGACGTCCTGCCCGACAAGGACAAGCCCGGCAAGGACCTCGGCGTCATGAACATCGCGAACTCCCTGCCGCAGTCGTTCGCGCCGGCACTCGGTGCCTTGCTGCTCGGGGTCGGCGCTGGTGACAACTACCCGGTGCTGCTCTGGGGCGCCGGCATCGTGGCACTCGTCGGCGCACTCGTCGTGATCCCGATCCGCAGCGTGCGCTGAGCGGCAGCCACCCCGACCCGGAACGACATGGTCGACGTCGCACGACGTCCACCACGTCGTTCCGGGTCAACGCTCGACGCTCAGCGCTCGGCAGGACCCGTCGACGCGCGCACCACGAACCCGGTCGGTGTCGCGACACGACGTCGCTCCCCACCGTTCCCCGAGGTCCGGTCGAGGACGGCAGCCAGCGCCGCGTCGACCGTCGCCTCGACGTCCTGGTGCACCGACGTCAAGCGGTGGTAGCTGAGCGACGCGAGGTAGCTGTCGTCGAAGCCGACCACCGACACCCGTCCCGGCACGTCGACACCGTGCTGCGCGAAGACGGCGAGCAGGCCGGTGGCGCACTGGTCACCGCAGCAGACCACGGCGGTGGGCAGGGTGTCGCGGGCGACGAGCGTGCGGGCGGCCGCGGCGCCATCCTCTTCGCTGAAGCCGCTGGGGACGACGTCGGTCTCGGCTGCGAGTCCGGCGCCCTGCATCGCGGCACGGTACGCGGTCGCACGATCGAGGCCGACCAGCCCGTCCTCGCCACCGACGTAGGCGATGCGGCGGTGACCGAGACCGATCAGGTGCTCGACCGCGGCGCGGAGCCCACCGGTCTCGTCCACGTGCACGTTGTCGGCGTAGGGGGCGTCCGTCCACTCGCCGAGGAGCACGACCGGCACGAGGCGACTCGCCTCCTCGAGCGCGGTCGCGTCGGGGTCGGGGTTGAACACGACGAGGGCCTCGACGCGTTCGCCGAGCAGGTCGGCCACCACCTGGACCGTCGAGCGCTCGGCACCGGCGGGGCCGAGGGCGACGCCGAAGCCCTGCTCGGCGGCACGGGCGAAGAGCCGTTCGACGAACCGGACCTGGAACGGGTTGCGCATGCTGAAGACCGCGCCGATGAGCCGCGTGCGGCCCTCGCGGAGCAGCCGGGCCGAGGTGTGCGGGCGGTAGCCGAGCTCGGCCGCCGCCGCGAGGATCCGGTCGCGGGACTCCGCGCTGGGTCCGGGCGCACCGCGGAGCACGAGCGAGACGAGCTGCCGGGACATCCCGACGTGCTCGGCGACGTCGCGCATCGTCGGCAGGCGGCCGCCGGTGGGGCGCCGCTCCGGCAGGTCGTCGGTCCCCGTCGTCACCCGGCCAGTCTGGCACGTGCGAAGGACGCGTAGGCTGCGATGGCACGAGCCAATCCCTGCGAGAGGACGACGATGACCCTGACGCTGCCCACCCCGGTGCTGCCCGACCCCGACGCCGTTCCGGCCCTGCGGTGGGGCGTGATCGGCACTGGCATCGCCGGCAAGTTCGTCACCGCGATCCACCGGCACACGCCGCAGCGGGTGATCGCCGTGACCGCCCGTGATGCTGCGAAGACCGCACGGTTCGCGAAGGAGCACGGTATCGACCGGACCGTGCCGAGTGTCGAGGCGCTCGTGACCGACCCCGAGGTCAACGTCGTCTACGTCGCCACCCCGCACCCGCTGCACCGCGAGCAGGCCCTCGCTGCGATCGCCGCCGGCAAGCACGTCCTGATCGAGAAGCCGATCGCGATGTCCGCTGCCGAGGCGCAGGAGATCACCGGTGCGGGACGGGCCGCCGGTGTGCTCGTCATGGAGGCGATGTGGACGCGGTACCTGCCGCAGTCGGACATCATGCGGCGACTGCTCACCGACGGCACGATCGGCACCGTCCGGCTCGTGACCGCCGACTTCGGGTTCGTGATGCCGTACGACCCGGGGCACCGCCTGTGGGCGCCGGAGCTCGGCGGCGGCGCGCTGCTGGACGCCGGCGTCTACCCGATCTCGTTCGCCGCCTCGGTGCTCGGCTCCCCGGACCGCGTGCTGGTCGAAGGGGCGAGCGGTCCGGGCGGCGTCGACGTGCGCGCCGACCTGCTGCTCTCGTACGCGGGCGGAGCCCGGTCGATGTTGTCGACGTCGCTCGAGACCGCGCTGCCCGTGCGAGCCTCGGTCGTCGGCACCGAGGGACGCATCGACGTCGGCAGCCCGTTCTTCGGGCCCTCGTCGATCACCGCGGTTCGTGGGAACTTCGCGGCGTCGGAGTCCGCGACCTGGACGGACCAGCGACTCGAGGTGCTGCATGACGGGCTCGCCTACCAGGCCACCGCACTCGCGTCCTTCGCAGCCGAGGGGCGGATCGAGTCGCCGGTGCACACGCACGACGATGTCGTCGGCGTGATGCGGGTCATCGACACGGCCCGGGCAGCGATCGCTGCGGCCCCGTGACGGTCAGGTGAGCCCGACGTTCCGCAGCCACCGGTCGACGTCGTCTCCGGCAGCGCGCTCGCGGACGTCTTCGCCGCGCACTGCGAGCCCCTCGCCGAGCGTCGCCCCGGTGTCGAGGTCGCGGTAGAAGGACTCGGTGGAGCCCAGACCGCTCACCGCGTACGTGACGACCGGCAGCAGCCGCTTGCCGGACAGGTCGACGGCCTCCACGAAGGTCGCCATGATCATCGGCGGCTGGACGTTCCAGATCGGGCTCCCGAGCAGCACCGTGTCGTAGGCGCGCAGATCGGGCAGTTCGCTTGCGATCTCCGGACGGGCGTCGTCGTCCTGCTCCGTGCTGTTGCGCGCCACGGTGGCGTCGTAGCGGTCGGAGTAGGGGTCGGCGGCCTCGATGCGGACGACGTCGCAGTCGATCCGGTCACCGATCAGACCGGCGAGGACCTCGGTGTTGCCCGTATCGATGGTGCGCCGACCGCCGTTCCAGTAGTTCTCGCCGGGTCGGGAGAAGTACGCCAGCAGGACGCGGTCGTCGCGCGCGGTCGGGGACACGGTGCTCCTCGGGGTGGTGGACGGAGTGGGCGCGGTGGTGCACGCGGCCAACAGCCCACCCACGGCGACGCTGAGCGTGCTCGCTGTGGCGGTCCGCAGCACCTGGCGGCGGGTGGGCGGCCGGCCGGGCACGCAGATCAGGCTTCGGCGCGGCCGGTGAGCCAGCGGACCATCTCGGGGTCGACGTGGGAGAAGAACTGCGACTCACCGGCCTCGAGCTCGGCGATCGTCGCCATCTGCTCGTCGGTGAGCTCGAAGTCGACGACGTCGAGGTTCTGCTGCATGCGCTCGAGCTTGACGGACTTCGACACGACCACGACGCCGCGCTGCACGAGCCACCGGAGCACGACCTGCGCGACCGACTTGCCGTGCGCCGCACCGATCTCGGACAGGACCGGGTTGGTGAACAGATCGTTCTTGCCCTCGGCGAACGGCGCCCACGCCTCGAGCTGCACGCCCTCTTTCTGCAGCAGCTCCTGGTAGTCGGCCTGCTGGTGGAACGGGTTCGTCTCCATCTGGTTCACCGCGGGCACGACGTCGGCGAACGCGATGAGGTCCACGAGTCGGTCGGCGGCGAAGTTGGACACGCCGATCGCGCGGAGCCGGCCGTCTCGGTGCGCCGCTTCGAGGGCACGCCACTCGCCGTAGTAGTCACCGAACGGCTGGTGGATCAGGTACAGGTCGAGGTAGTCCAGGCCGAGCTTCTGCAACGACGTGGTGATCGCGTCACGGGCGCCGTCCTCGCCGCGGCGCTGGATCCACAGCTTCGAGGTGATGAACAGCTCCTCGCGGGGCACACCGCTGGCGGCGATGCCCCGGCCGACGGCTTCCTCGTTGCCGTACGAGGCGGCGGTGTCGATCAGTCGGTAGCCGGCCGTGATCGCATCGGTGACGGCCCGCTCGGTCTCGTCGGCGGGGATCTGGTAGACGCCGAAGCCGAGCTGCGGCATGGTCGTACCGGTGTTGAGGGTCACTGTGGGAGTCGTGTTGGCCATGACTCCATGAGACTCCCGCGGCGGCGTGCGTGGGAGGGCGGGCTCTTCCGTGTACCAGCAGTCACTCCTTCATGACAGCGCGTCGTCGTACGGTGAGGAGTATGGACAACCAGGCCGAGGTCAGCGACTTCCTCCGCACCCGGCGTGCTCGCATCACGCCCGAGCAGGCCGGCCTCATCAGCGGCGGTCGGCGGCGCGTTCCCGGGCTCCGTCGCGAGGAGGTCGCGATGCTCGCGGGGACGAGTATCGACTACTACGCCAAGATCGAGCGCGGGAACCTCTCCGGGGTGTCGACCGAGATCCTCGAGGCGATCGCCCGTGCGCTGCAACTGGACGACGCCGAGACCGAGCACCTGCACGACCTCGCCCGCGGCGCGGCTCCGGCCCCGATCCGTCGGCGGACCACCACGCCGGAACCGGTCGTGCGTCCGAGTCTCCAACGCTTCCTCGACACGGTCACGGGGACACCGACGTGGGTGCGGAACCGGCAGATGGACATCGTCGCGACGAACCCGCTCGGCCGGGCGCTCCTGGCACCGGTCCTCGACGCCCCGGGCGCGCAGGGCAACAACGCACGCTTCACGTTCCTCGACCCTGCCGCCCGGGCCTTCTACCCGGACTGGGTGGCGGGTGCGAACAGCATCGTCGCGACGCTCCGACAGACCGCCGGACAACACCCGCACGACAAGGACCTCACCGGACTCATCGGGGAGCTCGTGACCCGGTCCGACGAGTTCCGGGCCCGCTGGGCTGCCCACGACGTCCGGTTCCACCGCACCGGCGCGAAGCGGATCCACCACCCCGACGTCGGCGACCTCGAGTTCACGTACGAGGCGTTCGACCTGCCCGACAGCCCCGGGTGGACCATGTACGCCTGCACGGCGACAGCCGGGTCGCCCACCGAAGAACGCCTCACCCTGCTCGGCAGCCTGTCGGCGACCTCCGCCACGAGCTGACCCGGGTACCGTCCCTTCCGTGCCCGGTCGTCGCCTCATCCACCACCTCGGGGTCTTCGCCAGCGACTTCGCCGCGAGCGAGGCGTTCTACACGGCAGCACTCGCGCCACTGGGGGTCGAGGCGGGCTACCGCACCGAATCCGTCGCCGAGTACTGGACCACCGGCCAGGACACCCCGAGCGTCTCGCTCGAGACCGCACCCACGACGGCGACGGTGACCCGTGGTCTGCACCTGGCGTTCGAGGCGTCGAGCCGCACCGAGGTCGATGCGTTCCACCGGGCGGCCGTCGCGTCCGGCGGGCTCTCGCGCCACGAGCCTCGGTACTGGCCCGAGTACCGCGCCTACACGGCGTTCGTGAGCGACCCCGACGGCAACAACGTCGAGGCGCTCGTCAAGGAGCACTGAGCGCGGCGACGCCGCCCGTCGGTTCCCTCAGCGTGCCTGCAGGCGACCGTTCGCCGACGCGGCGGCGTCGGTCATGCGTCGCAGGAACGCCAGGACGACCCGCGTCTCCTCAGGATCGGTGTCCCGCACCGTGGCGGCGATCTCGGCACCGGAGAACGCGAGGAACCGCCCGCTCTCGGCTCGCGCGGACTCGGTCGGCCGCAGGGTGACCCGCCGTCGGTCGGCGCTCTCGCGGTGCCGGGTGACGTGCCCGGCCCCTTCGAGGCGGTCGAGCAGTACCGACGTGGCGCCCGACGTCATGCCGATCCGCCGGGCCAACTGCGCCGGGGAGAGTGGCTCGCCGGCCTGGTCCGCCCACACGATCTGCCCGAGGGCGTTCGCGTCGGAACCGGGCAGACCGATCCACGACGACAGGTGGCGCTGGAGTTCGTCGAAGGTGACGGCCCAGTCGCGCAGCGCGTGCATGACGGCCACCTCGTCGTCGGACCACACCGTGGTGAGGGGGTCGATGTCGGGCATCCAGGTTCCTTTACTGTGCAGTTGCTTTACTGTAAAGCATGACCTCACAGCACGCAGTGATCTCCGGAGCCAGCATCGCAGGCCTGTCCGCCGCCTGGTGGTTGCGCCACGTCGGGTGGCAGGTGACGGTGATCGAACGTGCGCCGTCCTTCCGCGACGGCGGGCAGAACGTCGACGTCCGCGGGGTCGCTCGCGAGGTGCTCGAGCGCATGGGCCTGGTCGACGCCGTCCGCGCACGCAACACGACCGAGACCGGGACGGTGATCGTCGATCGTGACGGCAAGGTCCGGTCCGAGCTGCCCTCCGACGGCCCGGACGGTGCCACCGCAGAACTCGAGGTCCTGCGCGGCGACTTCGCCCGGGTGATCCTCGACGACCTGCCCGACGGCGTCAGCATCGTCTACGGCGAGACGATCCAGGACGTCGACGACCAGGCCGGCGGACGCCGGGCGACCGTGACCACCGACGCCGGACGGGTGCTCGACGCCGACCTCGTGGTCATCGCCGAGGGCGTCCGCTCCCGGACCCGCGACCGGCTCTTCGCCGCGGAGGGCGAGGTCGACGAGCGGGACCTCGGGGTGACCATGGTCTTCGGGACGATCCCGCGCACGCCGTCCGACGACGACCGCTGGCGCTGGTACAACGCTGTCGGCGGGCGTCAGGTCCACCTGCGCCCGGACCCGTACGGCACGACGCGGGCGATCCTGGCCTACGCCGGCGGCGACGACCTGGTCGGCCGCTCGCGGTCGGAGGCCCTGGCGACACTGCGGACCCGCTACGCCGACGCCGGCTGGCAGACCGAGCGCGTGCTCGACGGGTTCGACGGCTCGGACGACGTCTACCTGGACGAGCTGACCCAGATCCGGATGCCGCGCTGGCACCGCGGCCGCGTGTGCGTGATCGGCGATGCGGCCTGGTGCGTGACACCGATGGGTGGCGGTGGCGCTTCGCTCGCCCTGACGAGCGGGTACGTGCTGGCGGCATCGGTCACGGCGGACGAGGACCTCGACCGCGCGCTCGACGCCTTCGACACGTGGATGCGCCCCCTGGTCGACAAGATCCAGGGCATCCCGAAGGGCATCGTGCACTTCGCGTACCCGCAGACCCGGCTCGGGCTCGCCGCCCGGGGTGTGGCGGACAAGGTGCTGCTGTCGGCGCTCTTCCGACCACTGGCAGCACGGCTGACCCGGGTCGCCGACAGCGATCGCCCCCTGCCGCCACTGCCCGAGACCCTGCAGCAGGGTTCGCGGTAGCGCTGCCGGGGCGGGCCGTGCGTCCTGATCCGTCCGCACGGCCCGCCCCGTCGGCGCAGCCCCGGTTCAGGCCACCGTCCACTCGACCATCCGCGGGTCGTCCAGCGTGACCTCGTGCACCGGCCCCGTCACGTCGACCGTCGCGCGCTCCGTCGCGGAGCCGGGGACGGGGTGTCGGACCGGCCCACCACCGGACGCGACGATCCCGCCTGCCGGCACCGGGCCTCCCGGTCGTGACGCCGCCGCGTGGGAGGCGACCCAGACCTGCACGTCCCCGGGTTCGACGACCCGGCGCATGCGCCGGTCGGTGAACGCGAACCGCTGGACGGGGACGCGGAAGCGGACCCGGGTGGACTCCCCCGCGGCGAGCGCGACGCGCGCGTAGCCGAGCAGCTGGACCTCGGGTCGGGTGACGCTGCCGTGCACGTCGTGGCCGTAGAGCTGGACGACGTCCTCGCCCGCGTGTGCGCCCGTGTTCCGGACGGTCACCGAGGCGTCGAACCACCCGTCGGAAGGCACCGACGCGTCGACCGTCAGCTCCTCGTACGCGAATGTCGTGTAGCCGAGGCCGAAGCCGAACGGGCGGACCGGCGTCGAGTCGGCGGCGGTGACGTCCGAGGGAGCCCCGAGCCGCGGGTGCAGGTACGTGTACGGCTGGGCACCGGCGGCACGGGGCAGCGAGACGGGCAGGCGGCCGGACGGTGACGCGGCGCCGGTGAGCAGGTCGGCGATGGCGGTGCCGCCCTCCTCGCCGGGGAAGAACGCCTGCACGACCGCCGCGGGTCGGCGAGCGCCAGCAGCGACTCGGCTCGCGCCGGCCGGGCCAGCGGCGACGCCGGCGCCGGCTTCGACACCGGCGCCGTCGAGCGCCCACCCGATGGCGTACGGCCGACCCGTCAGCAGCACCACCACGGTCGGTGTGCCGGTGGCGACGACCGCTTCGACGAGCTCACGTTGCACACCCGGCAGGTCGAGCGACTCGGTGTCGTTCCCTTCGCCGACGGTGCCGCGGCCGAACAGGCCGGCCTGGTCGCCGACGACGACGACCGCGACGTCGGACGCGGCGGCAACGGCGACGGCGTCCGCGAACCCGGCACGGTCGGAGCCGGTGACGGCGCAGCCCGCGGCGAAGCGCACGGCGTCGTCGCCGAGGGCGTCGACCAGCGCCTCGCGCACGGTCGGGATGGCGAAGCCGAGCGGCAGGTCGGGGTGCGAGGCGAGCACGTGGTTGGCGAAGGAGTAGCAGCCCTGCAGGGCCTCGGCGCGGTCGGCGTTGGGGCCGATGACGGCCACGGACGCCCCGGCGCGCAGCGGCAGCACGGGCGCGGCCGCCGGCACGCCAGCGCCAGCGCCAGCGCCAGCGCCAGCGCCAGCGACCACATCGTGGTTCGACAGCAGCACCAGCGACCGCGCCGCCAGCTGCTTCGCCAACGATCGGTGCCGCGGGGTGTCCAGTTCGATGCCGGTGGGCGGCTCGTCCTCGAACGCCTGCGGGTCGAGCAGCCCCAGACGCTCCTTCTGCCGCAGCACCCGCAGGACCGCGCGGTCGAGCAGGGCCTCGTCGAGCAGCCCCGAGCGGACCCGTTCGACGAGCGGCGCGAGGTACGCGTCCCCGGTGGGCAGCTCGACGTCGATGCCCGCCTCGAGCGCCAGAGCCGCTGCTTCGCCACGATCGGCGGCGATGCCGTGCATGACCTCGAGGAACGCGACCGAGAAGTAGTCCGCGACGACGGTGCCGTCGAAGCCGAGCTCGTCACGCAGCAGGCCGGTCAGCAGTTCACCGTTCGCCGCGACGGGCACGCCGTCGATCTCGGCGTACGAGTTCATGACGCTCCGGGCGCCCCCGTCGCGCAGGGCCATCACGAACGGCGGCAGGTACACGTCGGCGACCTCGCGCGGTCCGGCGTGCACGGGCGCGTGGTTCCGGCCCGCCTGCGAGGCCGAGTACCCGAGGAAGTGCTTGAGCGTCGCGTCGACGCCGGCCGACTGCAGACCGCGCACGTAGGCGGTCCCCACGGTCCCGACCAGGTACGGATCCTCGCCGATGCACTCGTCGACCCGCCCCCATCGCGGGTCGCGGATCACGTCGAGGACCGGTGCCAGGCCCTGGTGCACGCCGAGCTGCCGCATCGACGTACCGATGGCGGCGCCGACCTGCTCGACCAGCTCCGGGTCGAAGGCCGCACCCCACGCCAGCGGGGTGGGGAACGTCGCGGCCTTCCACGCGGCGAGCCCGGTCAGGCACTCCTCGTGCACGAGCGCGGGGATCCCGAGCCGGGTCTCGCGCTTGAGACGCCGCTGTTCCGCCCACAGCCAGGCCGCGCGGTCGTCGGGTTCGACCGGTCGCGTGCCGTACACGCGGGTGAACTGGCCGATGCCGTCGCGGGTGATGTCCGCCAGGGTGCGGCCGTCGGCGGCCGCCGCCATCTCACCCTGCATGGGCGCGACGACGCCGGTCTGGTCGAGCCAGTAGCCGACGAGCTGCGCCGCCTTCTCGTCGAGCGTCATGGCGGCGAGCAGGGCGGTGGCGCGGTCGGGTCCGGTCGCGTCGGGTACGTCGTGGTCGTCCTGGAGGCGCGGCTGGCGTCCGGTGTCCCGGGTCGCGTCCGTCGTCGTCACCCCTTCACCGCCCCGGTCAGGCCGCCGACGATGCGGCGCTGGAAGATGGTGAAGAACACCAGTGCCGGGATCATCGACATCGACGTGAACGCCAGCACCTTGGCCGTGTCGACCGAGTACTGCGACGAGAACGCCTGCACGCCGAGCGGCAGCGTGTAGCTGCCCTCGTTGTTCAGGATGAACAGCGGCAGGATGTAGCTGTTCCAGCTCGCGATGAACGCCAGGATGCCGACGGTGACGACCCCCGGCAGCGACAACGGCACGACCATCCGGAAGAAGAACCCGAGCCGGCTGGCGCCGTCGATCGACGCGGCCTCTTCGAGCTCGTCCGGGATCGCCCGTAGGAACGGCACCAGGATGATGACCGTCGTCGGCAGGGCGAAGGCGATCTGCGGCAGGATCACGCCGGCCAGGCTGTTCGTCAGACCGAGGTCCTTCACGAGCAGGTACAGCGGCGTGATGGCGACGGTGATCGGGAACATCAGACCGGCGGCGAACAGCGCGTACAGCGCACCGCGGCCGGCGAACCGGTAGCGGGCGAGCACGAAGCTCACCATCAGGCCGAGCACGACGACGCCCGCGGTGGTGGTCACAGCGCTGATCGTCGAGTTCGCGAGCTGCTGCCAGAAGATCCCGCTGGACAGCACGGATCCGTAGTTGCCGAGCTCGAACGGCGCTGGCAGCCCGGCCGGGCTCGTGGTGATCTGCGAGTTGGTCCGGAAGCCGCCCAGCACGATGTACAGCACCGGGGCGAGGTTCGCGGCGACGAACAGGATCGCCACCAGGTAGGTGAGCGGGTTCGCGCGACCGATGGCCGCGCTGGACCGCCGCTCCCGCGTGGCCCGCCGCCCGGGGGCGACGATGCTCGTGGTGGCCATCAGTTCTTCCTCTCGGTGAGTGCGCCCGCGGTGTCGCGGCGGAGCACGAAGCGCTGGTAGATCAGGGCGACGGCGAGCGAGATCACGAACATCACCACGGCGACGGCGCTGCCGAAGCCGAAGTTGCCGGACGTGCGACCGTTGGCGACCATGTACGTCGCCATCGTCGAGGTGCCGGCGGTCGACGAGATGTACTGCCCCCAGATGATGTAGACGAGGTCGAACAGCTGCAGTGAGCCGATGATCGACAGGAACGCCCAGATCCGGATGGTGGGGCCGAGCAGCGGCAGGGTGATCCGCCGCTGGATCTGCCAGTAACCGGCGCCGTCGATGGCCGCGGCCTCGAACAGCTCCTCGGGGATGCTCTGCAGGCCGGCCAGGAACAGGATCACCGCGAAGCCGATGTACTTCCACGAGATGATCACGAGCAGGGTCCAGATGGCGATGTCCGGGTTGGACAGCCAGTCGGCCCGCAGCCCGCCGAGGCCCATGCCCTGGAGCAGGTCGTTCACCGCGCCGTTCGACTGGAGCATCAGGCTCCAGCCGGTGCCGACGATCACCTCGGAGATGACGTACGGCACGAACACGAGCACGCGGACGAGCCCGCGGCCGTGCATCTTCTGGTTGAGCAGCAGCGCGAGCACGATGGCGATCGGCCCCTGCAGCACGAGGGACAGCACGACGATGAAGCCGTTGTGCATCAGGACCGCGTGGAACGCCTTGTCCTGGAAGATGATCAGGTAGTTCTGCAGCCCCACGAAGTCGGTGGGCGGGCCGTAACCCTGCCACTTGAAGAACCCGTAGTAGGCGGCGAGCACCACGGGCAGGATCACGAAGGTGACGAAGACGATGACCGCGGGGCCGGCGAGCACCGCGATCTCGACGCGCTTCCGCCAGTCCGCGATGCGGCGCGTGGACCGCCGTCCGGCGGGGAGCGGCGTACCGCTCCCCGCCGGGGACGTCCCCGCGGCCGTGTCCGACCCGGTGGCCGGGGTCGTGCCGAGCGAGGTGTCGAGGGTCATGGTCAGCCCTTGGCCGCAGCCTGGTTGGTGGTGTCCACGATGTCCTTCGCGCTGCCCTTGCCGGCGAGCAGGTCGACGACGCTGGTGTTCAGCGCGTTGCCGACGTTCTGGCCGTACAGGGTGTCCAGGTACTGCGAGACGAACGGGGCGTCCTGGTAGGCGGCGAGGGCCGACTTGAGGTAGTCCGCGTCGACGACCGACTGGGCCTCCTGGTTGACCGGGATGGCCTGGAACGCCGTGTAGTAGGCCTCCTGGTTGTCCTTCTGCACGATGAAGTTCAGGAAGTCCGTGCAGGCCTTCTTCGGGGCCTTCGCCGAGCAGGAGTTGCCGTCGACGCCGCCCATCATCGACTTCGGGTCACCCTTGCCACCGTCGATGGTCGGGAACGGGAACCAGCCGAGGTCGGCCAGCGGCTTGCCGTCCGGGGTGAGCGAGCTGATCACGCCCGGGTCCCACGCCCCCATGAGCTCCATGGCGGCCTTGTGGTTGGCCAGCAGACCGGCGGAGCTGCCGGCACCCTGCTGGGCAGCGGTCGTCAGGAAGCCGTTGTTGAACGGCTCGGTGGCGTTGAAGTCCTCGAGCTGCTCGCCGGCCTTCGTCCAGCAGGCGTTGTCGAACTTGAGCGACTTCGCCGCGCCCTCGAGCGTCTTCTGGCTGCACTCGCGCAGCGCGAAGTTGTAGTACCAGTGCGCGGCGGGCCAGGCGTCCTTCGCACCGACCGCGACGGGGTCGATGTCGGCGGCCTTGAGCTTCGCGATGTCGTCGTTCAGCTCGTCCATCGTCGTCGGGGTGCCGTCGATCCCGGCCTTCTGGAACAGGTCCTTCGAGTACCAGATGCCCTCGGGGAGCACGGCCCCGGGCATGGCGTAGGTGGCGCCGTCCTTCTCGTAGCCCGCGAACGTCCCGGCGCTGATCGACTTCTTCGCGTCGGCGCTGATGGAGTCGGAGATGTCCATGAGCTGCCCGGCGGCGATCATCGCGTCCATCTTGCCGCCACCGCGCTGCAGGAAGACGTCCGGCCCGTCGCCCGAGTTGAGCGCGGTCTGCAGCTTGCCGTCCAGGTCCTCGTTCTGGATCGCCTGGGTCTTGATGGTGACGTTCGGGTACTTCGCCTCGAACGCCTTGACCGTCGAGGCCCAGTAGGCCTTGCCCGGTCCGGTGGTGGAGTTGTGCCAGAAGGTCATCGTGACCTTCCCGTTGCCGTCGTCGGCCGCGTTGCCGCCTGCCGAGCAGCCCGTGGCCACCAGTGCTGTCGCCCCGATCAGCGCGATGGCTGCCGCGGCACGGATCTTCCTCGTCATCGTGGAACTCCTCGTGTCGTCGTTGACATGCAGCGACATCCACTGCCGCTGCGGAGAGCGTGCCAGGTGCTCCTGCCGCTTGTCAATCGATATCGATAACGTTTTCTAAGCCGTTTCGACGCTCCATCAGCGGTACGGTGAGCACATGGACTCGGCACTCGGCGCGCGTCCCGGTGCCGGCCGGGTGACGATCGGCGACGTCGCACGGGTCGCGGGGGTCTCGATCCCCACCGTGTCGAAGGTCATCAACCAGCGCGACGGCGTCGCCGCGGCCACGATGATCCGCGTGCAGCAGGTCGTCGCCGACCTCGGCTACGAGACGTCCTTGGTCGCCCGCAGCCTGCGGAGCTCCCGCACCGGGGTCGTCGGGATCCTGGTACCCGAGTTCGAGCCGTTCTCGACCGAGCTCCTGCGCGGCATCTCGAGCGCGACGACCGGCACCGGCTACGAGCTGCTCGCCTACGCCGGCCTGATGACCGGCGCCGACCGTCCGGGCTGGGAACGCCGGTCGCTGTCACGCCTGTCCGGCACCCTCATCGACGGCGCCATCGTCGTCACCCCGACCACGGCCCTGTCGAGCTCGTCGATCCCGGTCGTCGCGATCGACCCGCACACCGGGCCCGAGGGCCACGCGACGGTCGACGCCGACAACGAGGGCGGGGCGGTCCAGGCCGTCGAGCACCTGCTCGCGCTCGGGCACACCCGGATCGCGCACCTGCGGGGCCGCGTCGACCTGGCGTCCGCCCAGCTGCGCGAGGCCGGGTACCGCTCCGCACTGACCGCCGCCGGACTCACGATCGACGAGCGGCTCGTCCGTGACGGCGACTACCAAGAGGAGCAGTCCGCGGCCGTGGCACGGGACCTGCTCACGCTGGACGACCGGCCGACCGCGGTGTTCGCCGCGAACGACTCGTCGGCCGTCGGCGTGCTGCGAGCCGCGGCGGAGCTCGGCCTGCGGGTGCCGGAGGACCTGTCCGTCGTCGGGTTCGACGACGTCCCCCAGGCGTCGATCACCACCCCGCCGCTCACCACCGTGTCGCAGCCGCTTGCCGAACTCGGGTCCCGCGCGGTCGAGATGCTGCTGACGATGCTCCGTGGTGAAGCCGCGTCGGACCACGTCCGTCTGTCGACCACGCTGCGGGTGCGTTCCAGCACCGGCCCCGCGCCGTGGGCCTGACCCCCGGCTAGCGGCGCAGGGTCTGCTTCGGGTACTCGCCGAACCTGGCTGCGTACGACGCCGAGAACCGGCCCAGGTGCGCGAACCCCCAGCGTCGGGCGACGTCCCCGATCGCTCCGACCTGCGGGTCGAGTGCGAGGAGCTCGCTGCGCACGCGGTCCAGACGGACGTCCCGCAGGTAGGTGAGCGGCGACACGTCGAACACCCGACGGAACGACTCCTGCACGGACCGCACGCTCAGGCCGGCCACCGCGGCGAGGTCGGCGATGGTCACGGTCTCGGACGCGTGCGCGTGGACGTACTCGACGGCGGCGCGCAGCCGGGCGTTCCGCGGCAGGGCCAGTTCCGCCGGCAGGTCGTCGAGCTGCGGCGGGAAGGTCTCGAGGAACGCGGCGATCGCGAGCGACTTCGCCTCGGTCCAGGTCTCCGAGTCCGGACCGCCCACACGGAGCGCGCGGGACAGCGCGGCGAGGGCACCCTGCCACCGGCCGTACATCGCCTTGTCCGGTTCGCGCGCGTGGTCGAAGCGGAGCGGCCGGTCCCCCAGGTCGAGCTGTTCGCCGGCGATCCGGTGCACGAGCTCCCGGTCGAGGTGCACCAGGCGCTGGTCGTGGTCCTCGGCTGCGAAGACGAACGCGGTGTCGCAGGGCAGGAGCGTCGGCACGTTCCGGTGCAGGTCCACCCGCTGCCCGGCGACGTCGAGGTGGGCGCTGCCGCTCGTCATCCACGCGACGATGTAGTCGGTGCTGATCGGCATCGCACCGCGCAGCACGCCGCGCATCTGGGACCGACGGATGCTGATCTCCGTGTCGCCGACCGCGGTGTAGCGGTAGACGAACTCGCTGCCGGTCTGCTGGGCGGACCACTGCTCGGCGCCGTGCACCGTGGCCAGGTCGCGCGCCGCCGACTCCGGATCGGTGCCGGACACCTCGAAGCGCACCGACTCGCTCGTGCGTCCGCCGGCAGGTGGGGCCTCGTACGTGTCAGTCACGGTGCATCGCCCCCGTGCCGGACACCCGAACCTGACCGTGCGACTCGTTATGTGGATACGCTGACCCGGTGAGCACGGCGTACGGTGGCGCGGACCCGATCGGTTCGAAGGGGGCGTGCTCGTGAGCGATCTCGACCTCGTGGCGGCGCTGACCCGACTCGAAGCAGCAGTGTCCGCACTGCGGGCGCGGTTGCGCGACCAGCTCGACGTCTCCGGCAGCGACCTGACCGTGCTGCAGTTCGTGTCCCGCGCCGAAGCGGCCGACCGGACCGTCCGCGTGAAGGACCTCGCGAAGCACCTCGGCCTGACCGGCCCGGCGGTGACCGGCATGGTGGACCGGCTCGAACAGAGCGGGCACCTCAGCCGCGTGCCGAACCCGGCCGACGGGCGGAGTCGCCACATCGAGCTGACCGAGACCGCCAGACGCGACTACTCGATCGCCATGGACGGCACGAACAAGCACCTGCACGAGCTCTTGGCCTCCTTCTCGGAACGGGACAGGGTCCGGTTCGTCCGGATCGTCGACCGCATCATCGCGGCCGTCGACCTCGGCGCCCCGAGCCCCTGACGGCAGATTACGGGCGGTCAGCGTGCGACTCCGGCGATTGTCCACCATGCGCAGCTAGGTAACGATGCTACCTATCTCGGGGGCGGACCGTTCCGACGAGCGACACCGAGTTCGGCCCCACCACGGCGCTGGCCAGGTCGACGCGGGCCAGTCCCCCGGGCACCAGGGCGTCCGCGATCGACAGGCGGAGTGCGGTCTGCGTGTACTGCCCGGTCGTCGCACGGCCGGCCGGGGTCGGGGCGGCCGCGAGGTCCCGCTGCACGTTCACCCGGAGCGAGAGCACCCCGGGCAGCCGCGCGAGGACCGTCCCGAGCGCACGGACGACCGGGCCGCCGATCGTCGTCGTCAGCGTCGTGCCGAGCGTCCCGACGAGCGCGAACAACCGGGTCGTGAGCGTCCCCGCCACCGCCTGGGTCAACGGGTTCACGAGCGACGTGGCGAGGCCGGTGACGACCCCGAGCAGGCCACCCAGGTCGAGTCCGAGCAGCGCGACCCCGACCGACAGCTTCGTCTGCCCAGCCATGAGCGCCGCGACCCCGGTGTCGACGCCGATCGACAGGGTGGCGATCTTCACGCGGATGCCGAGCACCAGGGGCGCGCTGAGGTCGGCGGCGAGCGCGATCCGGACGTGCAGGGACCCGAGCGCGGTCGTCAGGGCGGTCGTGATCTTCCCCGCCCAGGCGTCCACGACCTGCCCGAGCCGGTCGGCCAGCGCACCGAGGGTGACGGCGTCGAGCACCACCTCGTGGTTCGGGGGCAGGTCGTTGAGCCCCTGCTCGTCGTCGCCGAGCAGGTGCGCGAGGTCGACCCGGACGGATCCGGCCGACAGGTCGAGCGACAGCGTGCCCCCGGCGTCCTGCACGGGTTCGGCGAGCAGCGGCGCGACCGCGCCCGCCAGGTCCGGCCCGGTGATCTCGACCGTGCCCCCGATGGTGCCGAGCCCGAGGCTGCCGGTGAGCCCGCCGAGCACCCCGAGCACGCCCTGGTTGATCGTCCGTGCGAGCACCCCGTCCTGCCCGCCGAGCGCGTCGACCGCGGCGTCGAGCTGCACCACGGTGTCGTTCACCGCCGTGACGAGCGCGCCGACGAGCGGGCTGTCCACACGGAGGTCGAGGCTCGCGATCCCGTAGTCGCGCTCGAGCCCGGCGGGCCCGCTGTCGGCAGCGACCTGCTGCACTGCGGCCCGCAGGTTCGTCGCGAGCGTGCGCTGGACGACCGCGCCCCACACGTCGTCGCTGATCGCGTCGCACCCGGCGAGCTGCGCACTCGCACCGACGGCTCCGACGTCGAGCCCCACGTCGGTGACGTCCGCGATGCCCGGCAGCGCGCGGTCGAGCGTGATCGACGCCGGGTCAGGCAGGTCGCCGGACGGGGTCGTCGGTGTGACGAGCACGCCACCGGAGTCCGCGACGAGCCCGGATGCCGCCACCGCGTCACCGGTGCCCGACGCCGTCGCGACCTGGTTCACCGCGCCCGCCGAACCGGCCGGCAGTCCGAGGCCGAGACCGGTGAGGTCGATGCCCGCCACGTCGCCGAGCAGCCCGACGTCGAGCGGGTTGCCGAACGCCTGCGTGAACGGGCGGCCGCCGGTGCCGAGCTCGGGCGCGGTGGCCGGCTCGACCGATGCCGGTGCGGCGCCGGTCTTCGCGACGTCGACCCCGCGCACCGTGGCGACGTCGTCGAGGTCGATGCCGGCGATGCTCCCGCCCAGGAACCGGCTCGAGGCCGTCGACGTGTAGTCCGCGTCGGCGCCGCAGTCGAACGACGACGTCCCCACGGCCCCGTGCGCCCACTCGCGGTCCGACCACGACGCGGTGCTCGGGACGGCGGTGGGCGTGACCAGGGCTGCTGCGACGACGATGCCGGTGACGACCGCGATCCGGCCAGGGCGCAGGTGCAGCGGACGCCGGCTCACGACCGGCTCCTGGGGCGTCGGAGCCGGAGGGCGACGCCGGTGAGCAGGGCCGCGACCGCGACGAGCACCGGCCCCGCGAACCCGCCACCCGTCATCGCGAGCACGGCCGGGCCGACGCCAACGCCGTCTCCGTCGCGTTCGCCGCTGCCGTGCGCCGGGCGTCCGGGCACGACGGGGTCCCCGCCGCGGGCGGTCACGCCGACGCCGACCTCGGCGGTCCGGGGCACCGTGGTCGCGGCGTCACCGAGGGACAGCCGGACGAGCAGGTACGCCGAGCCGTCGCCGTCCGGGTCGGGCACACGGACCGACGGCGCGGAGGTCGCCCAGTCGACGAGGGGGACCGTGTCGACGAGGGCGGCCGTCGGCCCGCCACACGTGGGGGCTCCGGACGGGTCCGCCCACGGCTGGTCGCACGTCGCGACCGACACGAGCACGCCGTCGGTCCCGCCCGGCAGGCCGCCCCGCCCCGTGAGCTGCAGGTCGAGGGTGACCGGGCCGGGCTCGTCGACGCTCGTCCGCACCTGCCACGTGACGTCCGCGTCGTTCCCCGCCCCGGGCAGCACGAGGGGCTCCGGACCGGTGTGCAGCGCCAACCGGCCCGGCGTGCCGGTCTCGGCCACGGGCCTCCAGTCCGTCGCGGCGACGGCCACCGCCGTCGTGCCGATCCCGGTCGCACCGACGAGCACCGCGGCGACCGCCGCGGAGGTGGCGAGGACGCGGGTCACGAGTCCTCCCGCCGGGCCGGCCAGAACGCCCACGCGACGAGCACGCCGACGAACGCGACCGCCAGCCCGCGGGCCGGGGCACTCGTGACCACGACGAGCACCGAGCCCAGGCCGGGGGCGTGCGCCAGCACGAGTCCGGCGTGCCGGACGACGTACGGGTCGCGGTCGTCGGAGGCGTTGTCGTCGCCCCGCAGGGTCAGCGACCGCGCCGCGGAGTCCCCCGGGACCCGGTCCACCGCGACCACCCGGTGGGTGACGGGCAGGGCCGACCCCGCACGTGGGACCGTGACGACGTCCCCGTCGGTGATCTCGGCCGCGGGGACGCGGTGCGTGATGGCGAGCCCACCCGCGGGGATCGTCGGGGCCATCGACCCGGTCGTGACGACGACGAACGACAGTCCGGTGAACGCCACGGCGGCCCAGGCGAGCAGGCACGTGAGCCCGACCGCGCCGGCGACCGTCAGGACGACGGAGCGGACGCGGTCGGCGGGACGACGGGGCGGCGCCACGCCCTCGTCGGAGGACGTCGGCGCGGTGGAGCCGCGCACGGCCGCGCTCAGTCGGACTCGGCGGCGAACTGCCACGCGGGCGCGGCCGTCCGCCCCTGGAGCGCGTCGACCGACGTGCCGGCGGGCAGGGTCGGCGACGCGGGCAGCGAGACCTCGAAGCAGTACACCTGCGTCGACCCGCCGGCCGCGGCGAGGGGCCGCGCGATCGTCGCGGCAGCCGTGCCGAGCGGCCCGGACGCGACGCTCGTCCACGGCACGTCGAACGCGGTGGCGTCGCACACGGCGGTGGTGTCCGTGATCGCGGCGACCCGGACCTGCAGGGCGTCCCACAGCAGATCGTCGGCATCGGAGACCGTGACCCCGGACGCCGGGACCGCTGCCCGGAGCACCAGGTCGCCGGCGATCGAGTCGGCGGTGGTGCGGAGCGCGACGGGGGCGTAGGTCGCGGTGCCCGGCGACAGGGCGAGCGCGTCGACCGTGAACCGGAGCGCCTGGCCCGGGTTCGTCTCGTCCGAGGTGAAGCCCGCCGCGGCGAACGGCGCCGTGACGTTCTGCTCGACCTCGAACCCGGACGTCCCCACGCCCGGCCCGCCCGAGCCGTTGCCGCCGAACACCCACTCGGTGTCCGTCCACGACGCGAGCGTGTAACCCGCACCGCCGATGACGAGGACCCCGCCGGCAGCGAGCGCGAACGCCCGGTTGCGACGCCGGGAGCGGCGGGCGGTGTCGTCCGCGGCGCGACGGCCGTGGTTGCGGGCGCGCGGGGGCGCAGTGCTGTCAGCCATGACGTGTCTCCTGATCCGTGACGCCGATCGGTGGCGGCGACGGCCGGGGTGGTTGGTCCTGGCCGTCGCCGTCGACGTCTGCTCCGATCCTGGCGGACTATCCCTCAGGAATCAATGGACGCGTCACCCCTTGACGGCACCGGAGGTGAGCCCCGACACGATCGAGCGGCGGAAGACGAGCACCAGGATCACGATCGGCACCGTCGCCGCGACGCTCGCCGCGAAGATCTGCGCGAACGGCACCGTGAACTGCGTGCCGAACAGCGCGATGCCGACCGGGATCGTCCGGAACGAGTTCTCGCTGTTGAACGTCAGCGCCATCAGGAACTCGCTCCACGACGCTGTGAACGTGAAGACGCCGACCGTGAACAGGCCCGGCTTCGCCATCGGCAGGATCACGCTGAGCACGGTGCGCCAGGCCCCGGCCCCGTCGATTTCGGACGCTTCCTCGATCGTCGAGGGGATCCCGACCAGGTAGTTCCGCATGATCCAGATAGCGAACGGCAGGTTGAACGCGACGTACGGCACGATCAGGCCCGGGTACGAGTTGAGCAGTCCGAGGTTGCGCTCGAGCAGGTACAGCGGCGTGAGCACCGCGATCGCCGGGAACACCGACAGCATGAGCAGTGACGTCATGATCGCCGTACGGCCCTTGATCCACCGGCCGGCGAGCGCGTAGCCCGCCAGGAACGCCAGCGCGAGCACGATCACCGTCGTCGACACCGAGACGATGACGCTGTTCACCATGTACTGCCCGAGCGCGTTGTCGCGGAAGGCCACCACGAAGTTGTCGAGGGTGAACGACTGCGGGAACGCGGTGGGCGGCGACTGCCCGATCTCGGACGCCGGCTTGAGCGACGTCGACACCAGCCAGTACAGCGGCAGCGCGGTGAGCACCGCGATGACGACGCCGCTGACGTTGACGGTGTTGACCCACTTGCGCCAGCCCTTGCGCACACGTTGACGGGGCATCAGGCATCCCCTCCCTTCGCCTGGTTCCGGAACGCCCGGAGGAACAGCAGACACCCGGCCGCGACGATGATCGCGGTGGACGTCGCGATCGCCGCGCCCGGGCCGATGTTGATGTCCTGGAACAGGACCTTGTAGCCCATGATCGCGAGCGACTGGGTGGCGGTGCCCGGTCCGCCGTTCGTCAGCACGAACGGCAGGTCGAAGACGCCGAACGCCTGCAGGATGCGGAACAGCACCGCGATCGTCAGGGTCGGGGTGAGCTGCGGCAGCACCACCCGCCAGAACGTCTGCCAGGTGCTCGCGCCGTCGAGCTCCGCTGCCTCGTAGTGGTCCTCGGAGATCTGCACGAGCCCGGCGAGCAGGATGATCGCCACGAACGGCGTCGTCTTCCAGATGTCCGCGACCATCAGGCCCGTGATCGCGGGCACCGGTTCGCCGAGGATCACCGGGGCGTCCCCGAACAGGCCGAAGAACCACGTCGCGACGCCGTAGGTGCTGTCGTAGATGTACTTCCACAGCTGCGCGTTGACGATGGTGACGAGCGACCACGGGATGAGCATGAGCGCGAGCATCCAGCCGCGCGTGGCCCCGAGCCGCTCGAGCACGAGGGCGACGAGCATCCCGAGCACGAGCTCCACCGAGACGGTCACGACCGTGTAGAGCACCGTGAAGCCGAGCGCCCGGTACCAGTCGGCACTCTGCAGCAGGGCCGCGTAGTTGTCGAGCCCGAACGACTGGATCGTGAAGCCCTCGTAGCCGACCTCGACGTCCGCGAAGCTCAGGACGATCGAGTACACCACCGGGAAGATCGTCACCGCCGCCACGACCAGGAGCGCCGGGGCCGCGAAGCCCCACGCACCCCGTGCGCGGATGCGGTCGAGACGCGACCGCCCGGTCAGGCGAGGCGGCGGATCGACCCGACCCGCGCCTCCAGGCCTGGTCTGCTGCCGCGTCGCGGTGTCGGCGCTCACAGCGCTTCGCCCTTCAGGGCGAGCGCGATGGCGGAGGCCATCGTGCTGATGCCGCCGTCCACCGAGGCCTGGCCGCCGAGGATGCTGTTGCCGTTCTGGTAGACGCCCTGCGACACCTTCGGGTAGTACGCCGTCGAGGTCGGGCGGGGCACGAGCGTGATGCCGGCCGCGGTGTCGTACGTCGGGCGCTTCTGGGACTTGGCGTCCGCGCTGACGAGGCTCGCCGACCGGGCCGGCAGGACCCCGCCCTCGCGGGTGAGGAACTGCTGCGCGGTCTCGCTCGACATCCAGCGTGCGAACGTCAGTGCCGCCGCGGGCTGCTGCGTGTGCGGGTTGATGTAGTTCCCCCACCCGCCGATGGTCGAGTGGTGCTCGTCTTGCCCGTCGAACGTGGGACGGGCGGCGAGCCCGACCTTGCCCGCGACCCGGCTGTCCGGACCGTTCGCGATGCCCCACGCGTACGACCAGTTGCGCAGGAACGCCGCCCGGCCGCCCGAGAAGGCGTCGTTCGTGTCCTGCTCCTGGTAGGTCAGCGTGGCCCGGGGGCTCGCACCGTCCGTGATCAGGGACCGCATGAACTCGAACGCTCGCTTCGTCTCCGAGCTCGTCGTCTCGGGCTTCGTCAGGTCGTCGTTGAGCAGCGAGCCGCCGGCGTCCGCGACGAACTCGGTGACGTTGCAGGTGAGGCCCTCGTACACGTCGCCCTGGAACGCGAATCCGTAGCTGACGTCACCGGTGTCGACGAGCTTCGCGGCCGTCTCGCGCACTTCCTCCCACGACCCCGGCACCTGCAGGGAGTGCTTCGCGAGCAGGTCCTTCCGGTACAGGAAGAACGACTCGTCGATGTAGAGCGGGAACATGTAGTACGTCCCGTCGACGCTCGCCGCCTGCCGCAGGCCCTCGGGGAACTGGTCGAAGAAGTCCTCGCCCACGAGCTGGTTCACGGGGGTCGCGAGCTTGTTCTTCGCGAACTGCCCGGGCCACGCGACGTCACCGAGGTAGACGTCGGGCGTGCTGCTGCCGGCCGCGATCTGCGTCGTCAGGCTCGTCCGGTTCGTGTCCGTGTCGCTCGGGGCGCTCACGATGCGCACCCGGATGTTCGGGTGCTCCTTCTGGAACTCGGCGATGAGCCGGCGCCGCAGGTCACCGCCGTCCTTCGAGGCGACCTGGCCCGCCCACCAGCTGATCGTCGCCTCGCCCTCCGGCGGGTCGGTGGGCCAGTCCTGGACCAGCGTGCGCTCGGGGCGGGTGGAGCAACCCGCGAGGAGCAGCACCCCCGCTCCCCCGAGCAGGAACATCCTGCGGTCGATGGCCATCCGTCCTCCTCGACGTGTGGTGCTGCGAACCTGTGCGTCCACACAACCAACGGACCCTGAGCGCCCGGTGGGTGGGCGACGGCGGCATGGCCGAGTCTCGGGGTGGGCGACGGCGGGCACACTCTGCCGCTGGCGGCTCGGTCGCTGTCGCGAAAGCGACACCCTGCCGCGGAACGTTCGCAGGGATCTGTCGCTTTCGCGGGTGGGGATGTGGGGCCGCGGGGCGGCGGCCTGGAGGCCCGTGGCGGGGACGACCCGCGCCTCCAGTCCGGCAGGTGGTCGCGAAAGCGACAGAACGCGCGCAGGTGCCCCCGTCAGTGCTGCGAAAGCGACAGTGTGCCGCGAACCGTTCGCCGAGATCTGTCGCTTTCGCGGGCGGGGTCGGCAGGTGGTCAGGTGGTCAGGCGGGGGCGGGGGCCGTGGACTCCGCGGTGCGGAGCGTGCACGGCAGCAGGAAGTGCGGCAGGTCGTCGGACGTGCCGTCGAGCTGCTCGATGAGGGCGTCGGCGGCCCGGATCCCGAGCTCCTGGCCGGGGGCGACCATCGTCGACAGCCGCGGGTAGTGCTGGTCGGCGTTGGCCTCGGACGACGCGATGCTGAGCACGGAGACGTCCTCGGGGACCCGCCGCCCGGCGGTGTAGAGGCCGACCAGGACGCCGGCGGACGAGTCGTCCTTCATCACGAGCAGCGCCGTGACGTCGGGGTCCGCCGCGAGCAGGTCGCTCGTGGCCTGCCGTCCGCCGTCGCTGCCCGGCCCGGCGGTGACGACCGTCCCGGCCAGCCCGCGCTCGGCGATCTCGCGCCGGAAGGTCGCCTCGACGCGCAGGTGTGGGGCGTAGCCGGCCATCGGGGTGCCCTCGAGGTCCTCGAGCACGAGTCCGAAGCGGCGGTGCCCGAGCGTCTCGAGGTGGTCGAGGCTGTCCTCGATGGTCGTCTCGAAGTCGATGTCGACGAAGGGCAGACCGCTGCTGTCGCGGGTCCGGCCGATCAGGGTGAACGGCACGCCGAGGTCGGTGAGGACGGCGACGCGGGGGTCGTCCATCCGCACCTCCATCAGGATGACGCCGTCCACGAGCCCACCCGAGACGAGGTCGTCGAGGTCGTCTCCAGCGGGGTCCACCGGCCAGAGCACCAGGTGGTAGCCCCGCTCGGACGCCCGTTCCGCCGCACTCATGAAGAACTGCGAGGTGGTCGGGCTGAAGCGGTTGCCGGTGGTCGGGAACAGCAGCGCGATGATCCGGGTCCGCCGGCTCGCCAGGGCCCGGGCGACGACGTTGCCGCGGAACTTCAGCTCGCGCATCGCGGTCTTCACCCGCGCGGTCGTGCCGGGGGTCACGTACTTCGTCCCGTTCACCACGAAGGACACGGTGGCGATCGAGACCCCCGCCCGATCGGCGACCTGCTGCATCGTGGCCATGGCGCTGATCCTAGCGCGCGGGAAGTCAGAAAAGCGCTTTACAGGTGAAGCGCTTATCTGTTAGCTTCTCGCCCCAGGAGCACAGCGACGATGACGTCAGCGGCCTCGTCGATGCGTGCCTGCCCCAGCACCCGTCAAGAGAAGAGCTCTGCAATGAAGCAAAGATTCCCCTCCATGTCCCGCCGGACGCGCGCCCTCGTCGGCGCAGTCGCCGTCGTCGCCACGATCCCCCTGGTCCTGTCCGGCTGCTCCGGCTCCGGATCGGCCTCGTCGGGCGGCAGCAAGGCCCTGACGATCGAGGACTACTACGACGCGAACTACAACCCGGTCTACAAGCAGTGCGCGAAGGAGGTCGGCGCGACGGTCACGATCAACCACGTCGCCGGCGCCGGTCTGATCGCGAAGGTGCTGCAGCAGGCATCGTCGAAGACGCTGCCCGACGTCCTCATGCTCGACAACCCCGACGTCCAGCAGATCGCCTCCTCCGGTGCCCTGTCCGACCTGTCCGACTACGGTCTGGACGCCGACGGCGACGTCCCCGGCGTGAAGGCGGCGAGCACCTACAAGGGCAAGCTCTACGGCCTGCAGTCGAACACGAACTCCATCGCGCTCTACTACAACAAGAAGCTCCTGGCGGACGCCGGCGTCCAGCCGCCCAAGACGTGGGACGAGCTCAAGGCCGCGGCGAAGAAGCTCACGAGCGGGTCCACCTACGGCTTCGCGATGAGCAACATCAACACGTACGAGGGCACCTGGCAGTTCCTGCCGTTCTTCTGGTCGAACGGCGGCGACGAGAAGGACATCGCCACCGCGGACGCCACCCAGGCGCTGCAGCTCGTCGAGGACCTGCAGGACGACGGCTCGATGTCGAAGAGCTCGATCAACTGGGCCCAGGCGGACGTCAACAACCAGTTCCTGGCCGGCAAGGCCGCGATGATGATCAACGGTCCCTGGCAGCTGCCGGCGCTCAACGAGAAGAAGAGCCTCGAGTTCGACAGCGTCCCGATCCCGACGCGCACCGGCGACGCCACGGTCGCACCGCTCGGCGGCGAGGCGTTCACCGTCCCGCAGACCGGCGACAAGGACAAGATGCAGCTCGCCGGCAAGTTCGTCGGCTGCCTCCACTCGCAGAAGATGCAGAAGACCCTGTCCGAGGTCAGCGGCAACGTGCCGACCAACCTCGAGGCCGGCGCCGCCTGGGCGAAGGACCACCCGCAGGTCGCGTCCTTCGTCACCACGGTGCAGACCGCCCGCGCCCGCACCGGTGAACTCGGACCCGACTGGCCCAAGGCCGCCACGAAGATCTACACCGCCGTCCAGCTCGCCCTCACCGGCAAGGCCAGCCCCGAGGCAGCGCTCAAGCAGGCGCAGTCGCAAGAGCAGTAGTCCACGGGGAGCCGGCCGACCGGTCGGCTCCCTCCGGCGTGCAGGAAAGGACCCGGCGTGAGCGCCTCGACACAGACACGACCACGGACGATCCCGCCCGTGACGACACCCCGACCCGGGCAACGACGAGCCCGGTTCCGATCCGGCGTGACCCGATGGCTCTTCGTGGTGCCAGCGGCGGTCTTCGTGGCCGTCTTCTTCGGCTACCCCGTGGTGAAGAACATCATCATGTCCTTCCAGGACTACACGACGGCGACCTTCTTCACCGGCGAGGCCCCCTGGGTGGGACTCGGCAACTACATCTCGGTGTTCCAGAGCTCGGTCTTCACGACGAGCCTCGTGAACACCGCCCTGTTCACGGCCGGCTCGATCATCCTGCAGTTCGTCATCGGGCTGAGCCTCGCGCTGTTCTTCCGTCGGCACTTCCCGCTGTCGGGCTTCCTGCGGGGGCTCCTGCTCCTGCCGTGGCTCCTGCCGCTCATCGCCTCGAGCGCGGTGTGGAAGTGGCTGCTCGACCAGGACAGCGGGGCACTCAACCAGCTCCTCGGCCTGGTGGGCATCGCCCCGGTCCCGTGGCTGGTCAGCCCGAGCCTCGCGCTCATCGCCGTCATCGGCGTCAACGTGTGGCTCGGCATCCCGTTCAACACGACGATCCTCTACAGCGGTCTGCAGTCCGTGCCGCCGGAGCTCTACGAGGCCGGGTCGCTCGACGGCGCCACCGGGTTCAAGGCGTTCTGGTACATCACGTGGCCGAGCATCCGGTCGGTGGTCAGCGTCGTGGTCGTGCTCGGGGTCGTCTACACGTTGAAGGTCGTGGACATCATCCTCGGCCTGACCGGCGGCGGGCCGGCGAACTCGACGCAGACCCTCGCCACGAACGCATACCACCAGTCGTTCATCAACTTCCAGTTCGGCATCGGAGCCGCGGTGAGCAACGTGCTCATCGTCGTCTCGTTCGTCTTCGCGATGGTCTACATCGCGATCTCCCGGAAGGCGGTCGACGAATGAGCGTCGGACTCGCGAACCAGACCGTCACCGCCACCCGCGCGATCACGACGAAGCGGACCACCCGGGCACCCCGCCCGCGCGGTTCTGCCAAGGGCATCCCGTTCACGATCCTCGGGTGCGTGTTCCTCGCGATCATGGTGTTCCCCGTCTACTGGATGGTGAACACCAGCCTGCAGGCGACGTCCGGGGCCGCCACGGCGACGTGGTTCCCGTTCTCCCCGACCTTCGCCGGGTACGAGGCCGCGTTCGCCCAGCAGGGACAGAACTTCCTGTCGAGCATGATCATCGGCCTCGGAACCGTCCTGCTGACGCTGGCCATCGCGACGCCGGCCGCCTACGGGCTGGCCCGGTTCCGGATGCGCGGCGGCCGGGTGTTCCTGCTCGTGCTGCTCATCACCCAGATGATCCCGGCGATCGTGATCGCGAACGCGCTGTACACGCTGTTCAACAACATCGGGCTGCTCAACAGCTACGTCGGGCTGATCCTGGCCGACAGCGCGGTCCAGGTGCCGTTCGCCATCCTGCTCATGCGGGCGTTCATGGAGTCGATCCCGCCGAGCCTGGTCGAGGCCGCACTGGTCGACGGCGCCAGCGACTTCCGGGCGTTCGTGTCGATCGTCGTGCCGATCAGCCGGAACGCCATCGTCACCGCGGCGCTCTTCACGTTCCTCGGCGCGTGGGGCGACTTCCTCATCGCACTGACCCTGACGTCGACGACCGCAGTGCGACCGATCACGCTCGGCATCTACAACTACATCGGCTCGAACGTCACCGACTGGGGACCCGTCATGGCGACCTCGGTGCTGGCGTCCCTGCCCGCTGCCGTCCTGCTGATCTTCGCGCAGAAGTACATCTCCGCTGGTGCCCTCGGCGGTGCCGTCAAGTGACGGCCCCGGACCGACGCCACCACGTACCACCGTCTGAAAGGCACACCATGACCACCACCCCGCTGCGCATCACCGTCTGGGGCGAGAACGTCCACGAGCAGGTCGAGCAGCACGTCGCCGAGCGGTACCCCGACGGCATGCACGGCGCGATCGCCGACGGCATCCGCGAGAACCTGCCCGATGCCGTCGTCCGGACCGCCACCATGCAGGAACCCGAGCACGGCCTGACCGACGAGGTCCTGGCCGCGACGGACGTCCTGACCTGGTGGGGGCACGCCGCGCACCAGGACGTCGACGACGCCGTGGTCGACCGGGTGCACAAGCACGTCCTGTCCGGCATGGGCCTGGTCGTCCTGCACTCCGGCCACTGGTCGAAGATCTTCGGCAAGCTGATGGGCACCACGTGCACCCTGCGCTGGCGGAGCGAGCACGACCAGGAACTCGTCTGGACCGTCAACCCGCAGCACCCGATCACCCGTGGCGTCCCGAACCCGATCGTCATCCCCGAGCAGGAGATGTACGGCGAGTACTTCGACGTGCCGACCCCCGACGAGCTCGTGTTCATCTCGGGCTTCACCGGCGGCGAGGTGTTCCGGAGCGGCATGACGTACCGCCGCGGCCTGGGGAAGATCTTCTACTTCTCGCCCGGCGACCAGGACTTCCCCGTGTACCACCACAAGGACGTCCGCCGCGTGATCGCGAACGCGACCGAGTGGGCGCGGCCGGAGCGCGAGCGTGAGATCCCGACGCTCCGCCGCTACGACCTGGGCGAGTACTTCGAGGGGCAGCACTACCGCGGCCCGTTCGACGACGCGCCCGTCGAGGACGCCCCTGTCGAGGACGCCGCCGTCGGCGACGCCCCCGTCGACGACCACGCCGGGGCGCAGGCGTGACCGCGCTCCGCGTCCTGCAGGTCGGCGCCGGGGGCATGGGTCGGGCCTGGCTCGGCACCGTCGCCGACGACCCCGACGTCGAGCTGGTCGGCATCGTCGACCTCGACCTCGACGCTGCCCGGGCCGGTGCCGAACACGCCGGCGACCCGAGCATCCCCGTCGGCACCGACCTGACCGTGCTCGCCGCCGAGACCGGTGCACAGGCGGTGCTCGACATCACCGTCCCGGTCGCGCACCACCCCGTCACGCTGCAGGCGCTGCACGCCGGACTCCCCGTGCTCGGCGAGAAACCCGCAGCGCAGACGGTCGCCGAGGCACTGTCGCTCGCCGCGGCCGCCGAGGCCACCGGCAAGCTGTTCATGGTGTCGCAGTCGCGGCGCTACAACGACCAGCTCGTCGCGTTCCGCCAGCACGTGCGCGGCCTGGGCGCGATCGGCGGCCTGGGCACCCGGTTCGCCAAGGCTCCGCACTTCGGCGGCTTCCGCGAGCAGATGGACGACGTCCTGCTGCTCGACATGGCGATCCACGCGTTCGACTCCGCCCGCTACGTGCTCGAACGGGACCCGGTGTCGGTGTACTGCGAGTCGTGGAACCCGTCGTGGTCCTGGTACCGCGGCGACGCGGCGGCGGCAGCGGTCTTCGCCTTCGAGGACGACATCCGGTACGTGTACGACGGCTCGTGGTGCGCACCCGGGGCCGAGACCTCGTGGAACGGCGACTGGCGGGCCTCGGGTGCGGTCGGCACGGCACTGTGGGACGGCGACCACGACCCGTCCAGCGACCTCGACGGCACCGCGGGCACGCCGTCGCCCGCCGCCAGCGTCGGGCACGAGATCGCCGGGGCGCTGACGTCCTTCGTGCACGCCGTGCGTTCCGGCGAGACCCCGGACGGCGAGGTGCACGGCAACGTCATGAGCCTCGCCATGGTCGAGGCGGCGATCGCGTCGACCCGCACCGGGCAGCGCATCGTCATCGACGAGGTACTCGAGCGCGCACACGTCGAGGCACTCGCCGCCGAGCGGCACGACGCGGTCCGCGACCGCCTGGCAACGTGGGGTTCGGTGCGCGAGGCCCTGAACGCGTCCGTCCCCACGCCGTAGGCTGCCGGCACGCCCGGCACGCCCGCGCGTCTTCCCCCGAGGTTCCGAAATCCCGGCATGTCGGCGTCTGACAGCCTCCGGATCGGAACCTCGGCGGACGTGAGCGGCGAGTCGCGGGACCGCGACCACTCCTGTCGGGCGCGGCGCGTGCGGTGGACGTGACCAAGGACGGACGGGAGGCCCGTGGCGACGCCGCCACGGGCCTCCCGTCCGTCCCGCGGTCACGTCAACGCGGGATGACCGAGAACAGGAACTTCTTGCGGACCATGTACCAGGCCAGCAGGATCAACGCCGAGTGCACCACGAAGCCGATCCAGAAGTCGCCCCACGGCACGCCGGGGATCGACGCGATCGCCAGCGCGAAGAACACCTGCCACACGAAGACGTAGAGGCTCGCCTGCCCGATCGGGATCCAGAGCCAGCCGATCGCCGTCGAGATCGGCTTCCAGAACACCGTCAGGATCGCGTACGACACGATCGCGAAGAACGCGATGTCGACCAGTCGGCCCCACTGCAGGTCGACCCGCTGGTACGCCGTGTTGTACAGGTCCTCGTACATCGACGCCGGGAACGGGACCGGTGTGAACCCGGCGTGGTTCGCCGCCCAGACGTACACCAGGAACGCCGCGTAACCCCCGACACCGATGCCGACCAGGACCTTCCCGAGCCGCCCGGTGAGCGCGCCGATGATCTGCCGTCGGTAGTACCCGAGCACGAGGCCGTGGGTGAACACGACCTGCCAGGTGAGCAGCGGGAAGACCGCCTCGAACTGCGAGTTCAGCGGGCGGAACTCCGGGTTGAGGGCCTGGAACACGTACAGCGCCCAGCTCACGACGAGCACCACCCACCAGAAGCCGCGGCGGATCAGCCAGAGCAGCGGTGGGATGAACAGGCTCAGCACCACGAACAGGCCCATGATGTTGAACGGCCACGGGCCCATCTCGAGCAGCAGGAACTGTCGGATGGCGTACCACGGCGGCGGGTAGCCGAGCAGCTGCATCGCGTTCGGGTACAGGTCGTACACCCGGCCCTCGGCACCGACGCCCCCGGTGCCGGTCCCCCGGTCGGTGAACGTCGTGATCGCGTCGGTGTTCAGGAACGGGACGAAGCTCAGCGCGAAGACGACCGCGATCACCACGAGCGTGACGAGGTACTGCTTGCGGGCACGCTTCCACGCCCCGATCGCGGCCGCCCACTCGCCGAACTTCTTGATGGCGAACGGGTAGGTCATGCCGAGGACCATGCCGGACAGGAACACGAACATCTCGGCACCGGTGATCGCACCCACCGCGTGCAGCGTGAGGTACGAGTACGGCCCGCCGATCTCGATGTGGGTGATCACCACCGCCAGGATGATGAACCCGCGGAACAGGTCGAGCCGCAGGTCGCGCCCGGGTTTCCCGTCGTCGGGGTAGCGCCAGCTCGGCAGCAACCGGCCGAACAACCCGCTCAGCAGGAACACCACCGCCAGGCCCACGGCGACCCAGACGATCCACGCCATCTGGTCGCCGCCCGTGTCGTACTGCTGGTCGGTCGCGGCGTTGCCCTGCTGCGTGGTGATGCGGTCGGTGACGGGCCCGAAGGCGAAGTGGTCGCCCCGCTCGAGGTCGGTGCGGAACGAACCGGCGATCCCGGGCACCGCCGTGTCACGCCAGTCGGCGACACGGTTCCCGGCCTCGGGCTCGCGGCGGTTCGTCTCGAGGAAGGTCACGCCCCGGATCAACGGGCGGTCCTGGACCGAGGCGATCACCTGCCGCCACCAGCCCTGCTTGACCGGGAGCTCTGCATCGCCCCGGCGGGTGTGGTCGTACAGCGCACCGGTGTCGAGCAGCATCGACCGGTCGCCGTCGACGGCGAACCGGTCGTAGAAGCTGTCCGCCTGCTGCTGCTCGTAGCCCCACGTCTCGTCGAACCGGGATTCGACCTCGCCGCGCTCCGGCACGTCGTTGCGGGTGAGGGGGACGTCACGACCGGCGGCTTCGGTCGACTTGCCCTTGCCGAAGTAGTACATCGACAAGCCGACCCAGTCCACCGAGGCGTCGCCCGGCCAGTACGGCTCGTAGGGGTCGTCGGCCGCGGTCAGCTCGCCGTCGCCGTTCGTGTCGAGCTTCGCGACGTCGGTCGCGGAGAGGTCTGCCAGGCGTCCCGCGGACTCACCGAACGGGTACCCCGCGCCGTACGACGGCGACCACACCATGCGCGCGTCGGAGTCGCCGCCGTGCACCGCGGTCGCGAGCGTCCGGAACGCCTGCACGAACTGGGTCGGCTGCTGCCCCCAGCGCACCCACGTGCCGTTCATCTGTGGCGCGAACCGCACGAGCACCTGGGTGTCGTACTGGTCGTGGATCTCCTGGAACGCGGTGTTCGCGGCGCGGGCATCGGCGGCGTCGAGTGACCGGAGCGACTGCCCGGGCTCGAGGCTCACGACGAGGACCGCGCCCTGCGTCGCCGCGGCACGCGTCGCACGGAGGAGCTCCCGCCTGGCCGAGCGGTCGAGCGGGTAGTCGATCTCCACCCCGTACATCGACGGCGTCGCACCGAGCCGTCCCTCGTAGCCCGCCGGGGAATCGTCGCCCCAGTCGAGGTCCGGGCCGAACCAGGTCGTCCCACTCGCCGGCTCCGTCGCCGCGGCCGTGTGCACCGTCGCCGCGGCCGTGTGCACCGTCACCGCGGACGCCGGCAGCGCACCACCGAGCAGGAGCGTCGCGATCGTGACGAGGACGGCGACCACGCGGGCCGCCAGCAGCCTCAACGGTCGCACACCAGCGTCCAGACGTTGTGCCCGTGCTCGTGCCGGTGCTCCAGGCGGTCGAGGGCGGCGATCGCGAGCGCCAGACCGCGTCCACTCTCCTGCTCGACGTCGGCCATCGTGACGGCGCTCAGGTCGATGTCCACGGGCAGACCGTTGTCGGTGAGCTCCGCGGTGAGCGCCCGCTCGGTCGACTCGAGCCGCACGGTGTAGCGCCGACCGGTCTCCTGGTCGGAACGCGCGGTGTGCTCGACGATGTTCGCGGCGACCTCGGCCAGCGCGGTCTCCAGCGCGAAGCGGAGCCGGACGTCGTCGATGCCGAGGCCGTCCCACCAGGCGCCGAAGCGGTCCTGGACCTCGTCGAGCGACACGGGCGTCGCGGCGACGTCGAAGGTGGTCTCGGCGTTCACAGTGGTCCTCCGGCGGTGCTCGACTCGTGCTCTGACTGGACTCCCGTGCCCGGGCCGCGGTAGAGCACGGCCCGGATCACGATGCTGAAGATGAACAGGTCGAAGACGACCCACGCGGTGTTGACGAGCGGCGCGATGCCCGACGCCTGCCCGGTCAGGTACCGGATGCCGATCAGCAGCAGTGCCGCGACCAGCGCCCCCATCGCGATGAGCTGCGGCTTGACGAGGTCCCACCGGGGCTTCTGCTCGGTCTCGTCGCGCACCTTCGGCGTGACCCGGAACCCGAGCGGCTTGCCGCGGAACACGTTCTCGAACGCACTCGTCACCGCCTCGATCCACACCGGGAACAGCGCGAGCGAGTACTGCTGCCCGCGCCACGTGGGTCTGCCGGCGGCCACCACCCAGAACAGCAGCTGGTTGAGCACGAGGAACGGGATCAACCGTGCGAAGAAGTCGACGCTGTAGGCCTGCACCGGGACGACGCCGAACGACAGGCAGAGCACGGGGGCCGCGATGTACACGATCGCGGCGAACCCGGACAGGTAGCTCCACATCGTCGAGAAGTACATCAGGCGCTGCCCCCAGGACAACCCCTTCTGCACCAGCGGGTTCTCGCGGAAGAACACCTGCATGGTGCCCTGCGCCCACCGGAGCCGCTGCACGAGCATGGTCGGCAGGTCCTCCGGCGCCAGGCCCTTCGCCAGGATCTCGTCGTGGTACGCCGACTTCCAGCCGAGCCCGTGCAGCCGCATGGCGGTGGCCATGTCCTCGGTCACCGAGATCGTCGCCAGCGGCATGATCGGCTGTGCCTCGTCGTCGCGGTTGACGTCGAGTGCCCGTGCGAGGACCGCGATCGACTCGATGGCCGCCACGGGCGATGCGTCGCGCCGCCCGAGCACGTCGAGCGCGGCGTCGTCGAGCCCGGCGAAGGTGTTCGCGTCGGTCGACATCGCGGCGAGTTCCTGCAGGTCGTTCCGCACCGACTCGAGGTCGGCGGCGGCGAACCGGAAGGCGATCGTGTCGATCCCCCGCTGGAACGCGTAGGTGACGTCGCCGAGCGGTTCGCCGGCCCGGACCTGGTCGCGAGCGCGGTCGACGACGGCTTCGGCCTCGTCCAGAGCGCCGAGCACCCGCGGGTCCGTCTCGGTCTCACGGGCACGGGCCAGCAGCTTCCGCGACGTCGTGATCGTGCGCTGCACCGAGGCCTCGACCTCGACCACGTAGCGGGAGATGCCGAGCTGCATCAGGGCCTCGCGCCGCAGGATCGCGTTCGACCCGCAGAAGAACGCGGCGTTCCAGCCGTCCTTCGACTGCTGGATCGGCCCGTAGAACAGCGGCGCCTGGCTGCCGAGCAGGTCCGCCTCGGGAACGTTCTCGAACCACTGCGGCGTCTGCACGAGCGCCATCCGCGGGTCCTTGAAGTACCCGAGCGTGCGGTCGAGGATGCCGGGCTCTGGTACCTGGTCGGCGTCGAGGATGAGCAGGAACTCGCCCTGGGTCGCGAGCAGGGCGTTGTTGAGGTTGCCGGCCTTGGCGTGCCGGGGACGGTCGATCCAGTCGGCACCGCGGGTGATGACACCGATGCCGAGCGAGTCGGCGGCCGCACGCATCTCGGGGCGGTTGCCGTCGTCGAGGATCCACGTCGTGTGTGGGTGCGTGATCGCCTGCGCCGCACGGGCCGTGCGCACGACCATCTCGACGGGCTCGTTGTAGGTGGTGATGAAGACGTCGACCGTGACGTCGGAGGACGGCTTCGTCGGGGGCTCACCGCGCTCGCGCAACCGCCACGCCCCGAACGCGAACAGGAGCGAGTCGATGACGCTGTAGGTCTCGGCCAGGATGAGCGGCACGGCGATCCACCAGGAGTGCCAGTTCACCGAGGCGGCCCAGCGCCAGACGACGTAGTTCACACCGGCGATCGACGCCAGGAGTGCGACCGTGCGCACCGTGACGAGTCGACGGCGGGCCGTGCCGGTGGTGAGCCGGCGGCGGTCCTGGCGGCTGACGTCGAGCGCCGTCACCGGGTCGCTCCGTCTGCGGGGTCGCCGGCCGAGCTGCGTCGCAAGGGTGCCTCCTGATCCGCGCGGACCCCGGCCGCAGCGCACGCCCGGGTGTGGTGCCGTCCGCCCGCTGCCCAGGGGGCACCGTGCCGGCCGTCCGCTCCGGTCGTCGGGCACGACCTCGGCGTAGGGACCTGTCTACCGCAGTGACCGGCACTCTGTCAGGCCCCGAGTGCGAGTCGTGGACAACGGCCCGGGGCGACCGCACGACCGGGTCAGAACGCGGCGGCGAATCCGAGGTCGTCGGCGAGCCGGGCGACCACCTGGTCGAAGTAGGCGGCGCCGTCGGACACCGAGCCGACGAAGTGGCCGAAGAGCTCGAACGAGATCGTCCCGAACACCGTCGACCAGGCCATCAGGGTGCGGACCAGGACCTCGTCGGGCAGTGCGATGCCGAACGACCGCAGGGTGGTCACTGCGTCTGCGACTGCGGGGCCGGCCACCCCGGGAGCTGCAGTGGGCGCGGCGGGTGATCCGGGCCTCCCGTCCGCCCCCGACGCCGACGTGACGTCCCCGCCGGGCGCGACCGCGTCGGCCACCACCCGCACCAGCGCGAGCGTCGTCCGCGCGGCGGGCACGACCGTCTCGCGCGGTGCGACGTAGCCCGGCACGGGCGACCCGAACAGCAGCGCGAAGTCGCCCGGGTGCGCGACGGACCACGATCGGATCGCGCGGCACGCGGCGACCCAGCGTGCACCCGGTTCCGGGCCGGCCGCGGCGTCAGCAGCCTCGACAGCTGCGCCGAGTTCGTCGTAGTCGACGATGAGCAGCGCCGTCAGCAGGTCGTCGCGACTCGGGAAGTAGCGGTACACCGCGGACGACACCATGCCGACGTCGCGGGCGACGGCTCGGAGGCTGAGCGCTGCGGGCCCCTCGTCGGTGAGGCGGGTGCGCGCGGCGGCCAGGATGTCCGCCCGGATCGTCTGCCGGGCGAGCTCGCGTGCTGTCGGTGCCATCCGGTCACCATGCCACACGAGAGCACTGCACACAAATGAGAGCAGTGCTCTTGCTCTTTCGTCGCCGGACGCGCATCCTGGTTGCGAGAGCACCGCTCTCGCTCACCGAGAGCTTCGCTCTCGCACACCGAGGGAAGCAGGAACCCATGTCACACGACCACCTCGTCATCGGCGCCGGTCCGGTGGGCCGCCACGTCGCCGCGCTGCTCGCCGAACGCGGCGAGCACGTCACGGTCGCCACGCGCTCGGGTCGTGACACCGGCCTGTCCGGGGCCGATCACGTCGCGCTCGACGCCTCCGACGCCAAGGCGCTCACCCGGGCAGCCGACGGCGCCGCCGTGCTGTACAACTGCGCGAACCCGGGCGACTACACCCAGTGGGAGCGCACCTGGCCACCGCTCGCGGCGTCGATGCTGACCGCTGCCGAGCGGACCGGGGCCGTCTACGCCATCACCGGGAACCTGTACCCGTACGGCCCGGTCGACGGCCCGATGCGCGCCGACACCCCGGACGCGGCAACCGACCATAAGGGGATCCTCCGCGCACGGCTGTGGGCCGACGCCCTGGCTGCGCACCGTGCCGGACGCATCCGCACGGTCGAGGTCCGCGCTTCGGACTACGTCGGGCCGGGCATCGGGGCGAACGGGCACGTCACGCGTGTGCTGCCGGCCGCACTGCAGGGGAAGGCCGTGACGATGATCGGCAGGACCGACCGGCCACACACCTTCACCGACGTGCTCGACGTCGCCAGGACCCTGGTGGCGGCGGCCTCGGACGAGGGCGCGCACGGCCGCACGTGGATGGTGCCGAGCAACGCTCCTCGTACCCAGCGGCAGGCGCTGACCGAGGTGCTGGCCGCGGCCGGCAAGCCACCGGTAGCCGTCCACCGGATGCCCGCGGGGGCGATCCGTGCGCTCGGGCTCGTGTCGCCGACGATGCGGGAGCTCGCCGAGATGAGCTACCAGTGGACCGCACCGTACGTGGTCGACGATGCCGAGAGCCGCGCGGCGTTCGGCATCGAGCCGACCCCGTGGGACGAGGTGTGTCGCCGGACGGTCGAGGGGGTGGCGTGAGGCGGGTGGGGTGCGGTGGGCGGGGTGCGGCGGGCGGGGTGCGGCGGGCGGGGCGCGGTGCGCGGGGTGCCGGGCGGGGTGCCGGGCGGGGTGCCGGGCGGGGTGCCGGGCGGGGTGCCGGGCGGGGTGCCGGGCGGGGTGCCGGGCGGGGCGTGGTGGCGCCGAGGTTCCACACCACGCCGCAGGTGCGCCGCCGAGGTTCCACGGATCAGCGCAGGGAGCGTCGAGGATCCAATACTTTGGAACCTGGGGCCCGCACGTCCCGCACGCCGCCAGCGCCCGCGACACAGGACGGGGTGGGACGCGCCGTTGCGTCCCACCCCGTCCTGCCTCGGTCTGCCGGTCAGATCACCAGCAGCCGCGAGTACTGCGCCGACGACAGCTGCTGCGCAGCCCCGCCGGAGGCCGGCACGCGCCAGAGCCCCGGCGTCGCGCCGCCGTCGATGGCGACGAAGACGTCGCCCTGGGCATCCGTCGCCCCGACGTACGGTGCACGACCGTTCGCGGTGATCCCGCTCGTCGTGCGCTCGGTGGTCGCGCCGGAGGCGTTGCGGACGAACTGGTGCGTCAGGGTCCGGTCGACGTGGCAGCCGCCGGGGCTCCCCTCGCTGATCGCGGCGCACCACTGCGCGGACTGCAGGATCGTGAGGTCGGTCGAGTTGACCGCCGCGTACTCGAACGCGATCCGCGGCTCGATCACGGTGAACGCCGTGGCGCGGGCGGGCAGGGCGTACCAGCCGAAGTACCCCGAGCCGCCCGGCGACTGGAAGGACACGTAGAGGGTTCCGGACCCGTCTGCGAGCAGCCCGGACAGGTACCCGTACGTCTGGCCGGCGGGGAACGCCACCGTCCGCTTCGTCACGGTGGCCGTCGGGCTGGCGGTGTTGACCAGGCCCCCGGTGGCCGTGCTCGTGTAGGCGGAGACGGTGCCGTCACGGCCGACGGCCCACTGGGATCGGGACGCCGAGTTCTGCGCGGCCGGGAACGTGACGGCCGTGGCCGCGGTGGAGCTGCCGACGGGGAGCTTCTGCACCGAACCGTTCACCGAGTCGATCCAGTACAGGTTGCCGGCGACGTCGGAACGCAGGTCGGGCGTCAGGTGCAGGCCGGTCGCCAGGGTCCGCGCCGCGCTGCCGTCAGCGGGGTGGAACAGGATGGAGGTGTGGTCGGCCGACGGGGTGAACACGTCACCGACGTCGTCCGCGGCGAAGCCCGTCCCGTTCGCCGCGACGACCTTCCCGGTGCCGGAACCGTCCTCGGCGAACCGCACGACGTTGCCGGACGCGTCGAGGGCGAACAGCGACTGCGTCGTCTCCACGACGGCCGGTGCCGTGTAGCGGACGGCCACCGCGCGCCCGGTCATCTTGCCGCTGACCGCCCGCACCGAGAACGTGTAGGTCGTCTTCGGGGTGAGGTCACCGAACCGGTCGGACCGTGCCTTCGCCGGCAGTCGGTCGACGCCGGCGTCGGGCTGCTGCTGCACGGGGGCGATCGCCACGGTCCACCCGGTGACCTTCGCGCCGGACTTCGGGGCACCCCAGGTGACGGTGGCGCTGTCGGCAGCCCCCGAGACCCGGACGGAGGTCGGCGCACCCGGCGCCGAGGACGGAGACGAGGGGGCAGCCGTCGCCGGCGCCACTCCCCCGATGACGAGCGCCGCCGCTGCTGCGACGGTGATGAGTGCTCGGTACACGTGCGTTCCCCTGTCTTCTCCGCGGCTCCCTGCGTCACGGCTTCCGGTATCACAGCACCGCTCGTGAGCCAGGGGAACGGGTCCGGGCGTGATGTGCGGTTCCCCGCACCGCAAGGCTGCGCAGCGGAACGTCCCATCGCACTCGCGATCGGAGGCCGAATCGCGCGTGGGAGGTCAGGACTTCCTGCATCCAACGCGCGGAACGTCACCCCATGCGCGGAACGTCACCACACGGACGGACGGGAGGCGCGGTGCCAGCTGGCACCGTCCCTCCAGGCTCGGCCGTCACCCCGCTGGCGCGGTGCGCCGGTACCGGCTGGTGGGGCCCACCTCCCGTCAGCAGGTGGTCGCGTCGAGGACGCGACTCGCGTCAGTAGCGGGGCTTGCGCTCCGGACGCTCGTCGCGGCGGCCACCACCACGGCGGTCGGGCTTGATCTCGATGAGCTTGCCGCTGATCCGGGTGTCGGTCAGGCGGTCGAGCACGCCGCCGTCCATGTCGGCGGGCAGCTCGACGATCGAGAAGTCCGGCTGGATGCGGATCGCACCGAAGTCGTCGCGGCGCAGGCCGCCCTCGTTGGCGAGGGCACCGACGATCTGGCGCGGCTCGACGCGGTGGCGGCGGCCGACCTCGATGCGGTAGGCGGTCATCGGCTGCGAACGGCGGGGCGCGCGGTCCCGGTCACGGTCGCCGCCACGGTCGCTGCGCGGGCCGCGGTCGTCACGCGCACCGCGGTCGTCGCGCTCGCCACGGCGGGCATCGCGCTCCATCTGCGTGCGGAGGGCGTCGTCGGCTGCGGTCAGGAGCAGCGGCGAGTCGCCCTGCGCCACGACGGCCAGGGCGGCGGCGACGTCGTCCGAGGGGACGTCGTGGTGCTCGACGTAGTGCGCGATGACGTCGCGGAAGGCGGCGATGCGACCCTGGTCCTCGAGCGCCGCGGTGATCGCGTCGTCGAAGCGGGTCAGGCGCGTCTCGTTGACGTCGTCGATCGTCGGCAGCTGCATCTGGGTGAGCGGCTGCTTCGTGTGGCGCTCGATCGCGGAGAGCAGGCGACGCTCGCGGGGGGTGACGAAGCTGATCGAGTCACCCGAGCGGCCGGCACGCCCCGTGCGGCCGATGCGGTGCACGTAGGACTCGATGTCGACCGGGATGTCGTAGTTCACGACGTGGGTGATGCGGTCGACGTCGAGGCCACGGGCGGCGACGTCGGTGGCGACGAGGATGTCGAGCTTGCCGGACTTCAGCTGGTTGACGGTCCGCTCGCGCTGGGCCTGGGCGACGTCACCGCTGATGGCGGCTGCGGCGTAGCCACGGGCACGGAGCTTCTCGGCCAGGGTCTCGGTCTCGCTCTTGGTGCGGACGAAGATGATCATGCCCTCGAAGTCCTCGACCTCGAGGATGCGGGTCAGGGCGTCGACCTTCTGCGGGTACGAGACCATCAGGTAGCGCTGCGTGATGTTCGCGGCGGTCTTCGTCTTGGTCTTGACGGTGATCTCGGCCGGGTCCGTCAGGTACTGCTGCGAGATGCGGCGGATCTGGGCGGGCATGGTCGCGGAGAAGAGGGCGACCTGCTTGTCGTCGGGGGTGTCCGCCAGGATCGTCTCGACGTCCTCGGCGAAGCCCATCTTGAGCATCTCGTCGGCCTCGTCGAGCACGAGGTACTTCAGCTCGGACAGGTCGAGCGTGCCCTTCGCCAGGTGGTCCATGATGCGACCGGGCGTGCCGACGATGACGTCGACGCCGCGGCGCAGGGCGGACAGCTGCACGCCGTACGCCTGACCGCCGTAGACCGGCAGGACGTGGACGTGCTTCATGTGCGACGCGAACTGCTCGAACGCCTCGCACACCTGCAGGGCGAGCTCGCGCGTCGGGGACAGCACGAGGGCCTGCGGCTTCTTGCTGCCGGGCTCCATGCGGGACAGGATCGGCAGCGCGAAGGCGGCGGTCTTGCCGGTTCCGGTCTGCGCGAGGCCGACGACGTCGCGGCCGTCGAGCAGTGTGGGGATGGTGGCTTCCTGGATGGCGGAAGGGGTTTCGTAGCCGATGTCCTTGACGGCCTTGAGCACAGCATCGCTCAGGCCGAGATCGGCGAAGGTCACCACGGGCCCCTCGTCGGTGGTCTCGGTGGTGGTGGCGGTGTCCGTGCTCATACACCAACGGTATCTCGAATGCACGCTCCGCAGTGACCGGAGGGCGTCCGGACGGGAGGAACGGGGCGGGCCCGCCCCGTTCCTCCCGGTCATGTCGTGGTCACGTCACGGGCGTGTGGTGCCGATCCCGAGGACCGCGTCGGCCCGGTCGTTCAGCCGCGTGAGCATCTCGGCGAGCGAGCGCAGCTCGTCCGACGCGAACTCCTCGGTCAGGTCGTCGAAGACCTCCGCACCGGCGGCGTCGAGCTGGTCGAGCAGCTGCTTGCCCGCGGGTGCGAGCGAGACCAGGGTCGCTCGGCCGTCGGCGGGGTCCGGCGAGCCGACCAGGTGCTCGGCCTCGACGAGCGACGCCACCCGGCGGCTGATCACCGGGCGGGACAGGCCCGTCGCGTCGGCGATGGCCGTCGCCCGGACGGGTCCGTGACCGGCGACGGCCCGCAGGATCACCCGCGCCGTCGGGTCGAGCCCGCCGCGGGACTCGATGAGCGAGGAACGCAGGGTCTGCCGGACCCACAGCCGGTCGAGCTGGGATCGCAGGAGTCGCTCGGCAGCACGCCGCTCGTCGGACATGGGGCCAGCGTAGTGGGCACATTTAGTTGCTTGCTGGAAGCAACAGATGTATCGTTGCGCGGTCTGCAAAGTTACACAGCACGAAAAAGGAGTTCGATGACCGCCACCGCACCCGTCCAGGTGCAGCACGGTCGGCACAGCGCCGAGGCCCCAGCAGCCTCCGGCGGTACCGGCCCGCAGCCCCTGATGACCCACCGCCAGATCCTCCTGGTGATCTACGGCCTGATGGCGGGCATGTTCCTGTCGTCCCTCGGCCAGACGGTGTTCGGCACGGCGATCCGCACCATCGGCGACGACCTGCACGGCCTCGACCAGCAGGCCTGGGTGACCACGGCCTACCTGATCACCTCGACGATCGCGACGCCGATCTACGGCAAGCTCTCCGACATCTTCGGCCGCCGCCCCCTCTACATCTTCGGCATCGTCGTGTTCATCCTCGGCGCCGTCCTGTCGTCGATGTCCACCTCGATGCTCATGCTCGCGGCCTTCCGCGCCGTGCAGGGCATCGGCGCCGGTGCGCTCATGTCGCTGCCGCTCGCGATCATGGGCGACATCCTCGCCCCGCGCGAACGTGCCAAGTACCAGGGCTACTTCCTCGCCGTGTTCGGCATCTCGTCCGTCATCGGGCCGCTCATCGGCGGGCTGCTCGCCGGTTCCTCCGAGATCCTGTGGATCACGGGATGGCGCTGGGTCCTGCTGATCAACGTGCCGATCGGTGTCGCCGCGCTCCTCATGGTCATCGTCTTCCTGCACCTGCCGAAGGTGCACAGTGCCGACGACGCGAAGCCCAAGGTCGACTGGTGGGGCGCGACCGCCGTCATCGTCACCCTCGTGCCGCTGCTGCTCGTCGCCGAACAGGGCCGCATCTGGGGCTGGGGCTCCCCCGCCGCCATCGCCTGCTACGTCGTCGGGGTCGTCGGCCTGATCGGGCTGCTGCTCATCGAGTCGAAGATGGGCGACGCGGCGATCATCCCGCTCAAGCTCTTCCGCTCGGGCACGTTCTCGATGGCGACCGTCATCGGGTTCCTGGTCGGCTTCGCGATGTTCGGTGCGATGCTCACCATCCCGCTCTACCTGCAGATCGTCGTGGGGCTCACCCCGACCGAGTCCGGCTTCGCCACGCTCCCGCTGGTCGGCGGTCTCATGATCGCCTCGATCACGAGCGGTCAGATCGTCGCCCGTGTCGGCCGCTACCGGATCTTCCCGGTCATCGGCACCGCGCTCGTGTCCGCCGGCTACGTCGTCCTGACCTTCATGTCGATCGACAAGCCGCTCTGGTTCCTGATGATCGGCATGTTCCTGATCGGCCTCGGCCTCGGCTCGGTCATGCAGTCGCTGACCCTGGCCTCACAGGGCTCCGTCGAGGCCCGTGACATGGGCGTCGCCACGTCGTCCGCCACGTTCTTCCGGCAGATCGGTGGAACGCTCGGCACCGCGGTCCTGCTGTCCATCCTGTTCTCGGTGATGCCGGCGAACATCCTGCACGCCACCGCGAACGAGAAGGACCTCGGCCCGGCGCTCGACGCCGCGCTCAACCCCACCGTCGCCAGTGCGAAGGCGAACCAGGGTGCGATGGACAAGATCTGGACGCCCGTCGTCACCCCGCTGACGAAGACCGTGCAGTCGCAGCTCGACGCTGCCTCCGCGAAGGCGACGCAGGCCGCCGACGCCGCGGTCACCGAGCAGGTCACGGCAGCCGTGCAGCAGCAGGTCGCCGCCGGTGCGGTCCCCGCCGCCTCGGCCCAGTCCGTCATCGACCAGCAGGTCGCAGCGGCGACGCCGGCGGCCGAGCAGTCCGCGCTCGAGCAGGTCGCCGACCAGGCACACGCCAGCGTGCAGGACGGCACCGTGTCCGTCGACTGGTCGAACGCCTCGCAGCGCTCGTACTGGGTCGACGAGCTCACCCCGGAGCTCGCGAAGAAGATCGACGACGGCAACACCACGAGCGACAGCGCCACCAGCACGAACGACACCTCGTTCCTGACCGGTGCCGACAGCCGCCTGACCCGGCCGTTCATGGCGGGCTTCAACGCCTCGTCCGTGACGATCTACTGGGTCGGCCTCGGCGTGATCCTGCTCGCGTTCGTGCTCACCTGGTTCTTCCGGGTGCCGCCGCTGCGCCAGCGCTCCGCCCTGCAGGAGCGTGCCGACCTGTCCGCCGAGGCCCAGCTCGAGGCCGAGGCCGGCGCCGCCGCTGCCGACGCCGGCTCGTTCACCGGTCCGATGACCGGGTCCGTGCCGACCGGCTCGGTGCCGACCGGCTCGGGTTCGACCGGATCCACACCGACGCACCGTCGGTGACCGACCGGGCCGTCCGTGCCGTGCCCCCTTTCCGGCACGGGCGGCCCACCAACCCCCACCACCAGGAGTCCACGTGATCACCACCCCGGCAGCTGCAGTGGCGACGGAGCCGTGCACCCTGCGGGAGCGCAAGAAGCAGCAGACCCGGCAGGCGCTGCACGACGCGGCCCTGACGCTGGTGTCAGCGCACGGGCTGGACGGCGTCACCATCGAGCAGATCTGCGCCGATGCCGACGTCTCGCCCCGCACCTTCTTCAACTACTTCTCGTCCAAGGCGCACGCCGCCCTCGGACTCGACTCCGTCGAGGTCCCGGAGCCCTCCGCAGCATGGTTCACCGAGGCTCGTGGCGGCCTGGTCGACGACCTCTGCACCCTCGTCGCGGCGACCGTGCCGCTGTCCCAGGACCGCCGCCGGATGAAGGAACTGCTGGTGCTCCGGCCCGAGATGTCCTCGATGGTGATGCAGTGGATGGCCGAATCACGCCAGTCCCTCCTCAGCGTCGTCGGCACCAGGACCGACGACCAGACCGCTCGCACGGCGGTGACGCTCGTGATGTCGGCGCTCAGCGAGGCCGCCCACCGCGACTCCGTGCGGAGCAACGACGAGCTCGCGGTGCGGCTCCGGGCCGTGGTGCGCGAGATGGCGGCGCTGGCCTCCTGACGGGGCGCCGCGCGAGGCGTACCGAGTCGTTTCGGGCGTACCGGGTCGGAACTTCTGACCAGGTACGCCCGATTCCGCTTTCCATCGCACGCGTTCTGGGGAAGGAACGTCAGGCGGTGGCGACGCCTGCTGGCCGCCGCGACGGTCGGTGCCAGACGAGTGCGGCGTTCGCGGAGTCGCGGGCGAAGCGGAGCACCCGCAGCACCACGATGTCGTGGTCGCCCGCGCGGTGGACGGCCTCGACCGAGCACTCCAGCCACGAGTGCGCGCCGTCGAGCAGGATCGCTCCCGCCCCGGTGTCCGTGGACGGCACGCCGACCAGTCGCTGGGACCGATCGCGGGAGGCCAGCTGCCGGGTCTGCGCCGCGTGGCCCTCGGCGAGGACGGAGATGCCGAGCACCGGCGCCCCGGCCAGGTCCGGCCAGGTCGTCGACGAGTGCTGCACGGCGATCGTCGCGAGCGGCGGGTCGTACGAGACCCCGACGGTGAACGACGTCGCCACCATGACGACCGGCACGCCCTCGACCCGGGCCGCGATGGCGGCCACGACGGAGGGGACCTCGGCGATCGCCTCACGGATGTCGAGCGGGTCGTCGATGAAGTCGTGCTGCATGGTGGTTCCTTCGTTCAGGAGCGGGCGAGCAGGGTGCGGGCACGGCGCTCGTCGGCACGCATCGCGGCGACGAGGGCGTCCGGCCCGGGGAACGTGCGCTGCCGCCGGAGCCGACGGCCGACGGTGAGCTCGACAGGGGTGCCGTACAGGTCGCCGTCGAAGTCGAGCACGTGGATCTCGACGGTGCGCGGCCGGTCGGCGAAGGTGCTGTTGCTGCCGATCGACACGAGCGCCTCACGGGCACCGGACCACGTCGGCGCGGTGAGCCAGCCGACGTAGACCCCGTCCGACGGAACAGCGCCCGCGTCGTCGGGCAGCAGGTTGGCGGTCGGGAACCCGAGCCCGTGCCCGACCCCGGCGCCGTGCACGACCGCGCCGGTCAGGACCACCGGTGCGCGACCCGGCAGGGACGCCGCCGCCACGAGTGCCCCGAGGGCCGCCAGCGCCAGGGCACCGAGGGCCACCGCGTCGGTCGACACCGCGAGCAGCACGGCGGTGACCGTGCTGCCCAGGACGGCACCGAGCTGCTTCACGGTGTTGAAGGTGCTCGACGCCGCACCGATGGTCGCCGGTCCGGCGCCGAGCACCGCCGCGAGCGAGAACGGCGACCAGACGAACGCGTTCGCGACCCCGAAGCCGGTGAACGCCGTCGCCACCGCCCAGAGGGGTGCGGCGGTCCCGATGAGGACGGCGGTCAGTGCCACCGAGACGACGAGCAGGACGGCGCCGATGGTCGCCGTCGCACGGGGGCCCGCGGTGTTCGTCGTGCGGCCGACGAACGGTGCGGCGGCCAGGCAGGCGACCCCCATCGGCACAAGTACGAGGGCCGCGGCCCCCGGTCCGAGACCACGTCCGTCCTGCAGGTCGAGCATGAGCGGGATCGGGGCGGAGCCGACGCAGAACGACGCGGCGGTCGCGCCCCACGAACCGGTCACGAACCCGCGGTCGCGGAACAACCCGAGCGGGACGAGCGCCCGGTCCCCCGCGCGGCGCTGCACCGTGAGCACCGCAGCGACGACGAGTGCGCCGAGCACCACCAGGCCGGCCCGCGGCAGGGGTGCGGCGAGGACGCCGTCGCCCGTGCCCTGGACACCGACGACGACCGCGAACACCCCGGCGGTCACCCCGACGACGGCGAGCACCGGCAGGGGCACCGCGATGCGTCGGGACACCGGCACGAACCGGAGCACGGCGACGGCGGTGACGATGCCGACGGGCACGTTCACCAGGAAGACCGACGGCCACCCCCACGCCTCGACGAGCACGCCGCCGACGATCGGCCCGGCGACGGTCGCCGCGCCGCCGCCGGCGCTCCAGACGGCGAGCGCGACGGCGAGCCGGGGTGGTTCGAACAACGACCGGATCACGGTCAGGCACTGGGGTGTGAGCAGTGCGGCACCGACGCCCTGCACGGCGCGCCAGACGATGAGCCCGCCGATGCCCGGTGCGAACGCGCACCCGACCGACGCGACGGTGAACACCGCGAGCCCGAGCAGGTAGACCCGGCGGTGCCCGAAGCGATCGCCGAGCCGTCCGGCGACGAGGAGCGGCACGGCGAACGCGAACAGGTAGGCGCTGTTCACCCAGACCGACTGCGACGCCTCGGTGCCGAGGTCGCTGCCGATGTCCGGCAGGGCGACGGACACGATCGTGCTGTCCAGCAGCAGCATGAAGAAGCCGAGGCAGAGCCCGCCGAGCGCGAGCCACCGACGGGCCGGGGTCACCTCACACCGCCAGGTTCTCGCGGAGCGTCGACCCCGGGTACCGCGGCGCCAGGGCACCTCGGGCACGCAGCTCCGGCACGAGCAGCTCGCTCAGGTCGGCGAACCCGGTGGGCATGCCGAGCGGGCTGGACAGCATGTAGCCGCCGCGTCCGCCGGTGGCCGCGAAGTTCTCCTGCAGGGCGTCGGCGACCCCCGCGGCGTCGCCGACCAGCATGTGGTCGAGGCCCGTCGCGGCACGCCAGCCGTGCTCGAAGAAGTCGTCGCGCTCCATGGTGTGGTCCTCGCCGAACTCGGCGACCAGGCTGCCGACCAGGCCAGCCGGGCTCGCCTGCGCGGCGACGATCTCGTCGCGCAGCTCGCCGAGGCGGAACGTCTCCGGGAGCGTGGAGAAGTCGTACCCGGCGTTGTGCGAGATGAAGGTGCCGACGGCCTCGCGGTTCCAGAACGACAGCAACGAGTCACGGCGGGCGGCGGCCTCGGCGTCGGTGGCGCCGACGATGACCTGGGTCGCCCAGAGGATCCCGACGCCGGACGGGTCCCGACCGGCGTCGGTGAGCGCTGCGTCGAGGGCGTTCCGGTGCCGGAGCTGTCCGGCGACGCTCGATCCGAACCCGAACACCAGGTCGGCGAACGACGCACTGGCGGCGATGCCGCGCGGCGAGCTGCCGGCCTGCACGACGACGGGGTGCCGCTGCGGACTCGGGACGCTCGCGAGCGGGCCGCGCACCTTGAAGAAGCGGCCGTCGTGGTCGATCGGGTGCACCCCGGCCGGGTCGGCGAACCGCCCCGTCGCGCGGTCGCGGACGATCGCGTCGGGGGCGACGGAGTCCCAGAGCGCACGGCAGACGCCGATGAACTCCTCCATCCGTTCGTACCGCAGGTCGTGGTCGATCAGGTGGTCGGACCCGTAGTTCGCCGCGTCCGCGCCCCGCGACGAGGCGACGACGTTGAACGCCATCCGCCCGCCCGTGACGTGGTCGAGCGAGTTGAGCAGTCGGGCGACGGAGAAGGGGTGGGTGAACGTGGACGAGTAGGTGAGCCCGAACCCGATGTGCTCCGTGACGGTGGACATCGCGGCGATCACGGGCGACATGTCCTGCCGGGGCCACTGGATGCCCCACTCGACGGCCGGGTCGATGCTGCCGCGCCACGTGCTCGGCACACCGGACCCGTCGCCGAAGAACAGCATGTCGACGCCTGCGCGCTCGGCGGTCCGGGCGACCTCCATGTACATGCGGACGTCGGGGAAGTCCTGGCCGACCCAGCTGCCGGCGGCTGCCCACCGCCCCTCGGTGTGGGTGAAGGACAGGTCGTAGGCCAGGTGCATGCCGCTCATCGCGAACCCACCGGCGAAGCGGACGCAGCCGCAGACGCGGACGCAGCCGCAGCCGCAGACGCGGACGCGGACGCAGACGCAGACGAGAACCCAGACGGTGCGTCAGCAGCCGCGCGCCACAGCGCCACCGCCTCGTCGGCGTCGGTCACGACGCCCACGTTGAGGTCGATCAGCGTCAGTGCGGCGTCGTGCACGTCGGTGTCGTACGCGGCGGTGGCGTCCTGCGGGACCACCACGGGCCAGCCGAGCTGCATCGCGTCCTGTGCGGTGGCGAGGACGCAGCACTCGGTCGTGAGTCCCACGACGGTGACCCAGCCGATCCCTGCGGCGGTGAGCCGGGCCTCCAGGTCGGTGCCCAGGAACCCGCTGTAGCCGCGCTTGACGACGCGTGTCTCACCGGGGGCGGGCGCCGTTCGGTACCACTCGGCGCCCTCCGTGCCGATCCGGCACGGCTCGTCGTCCGGCATGGGTCCGGCCGGGTCGCCCCCGCGCAGCCACGTGCTGGAGCGCCACGGCCGCGCCGGGTCGCTGCCGAGTTCGACCCAGACGACGGGGACGCCCGCTGCGCGGGCCTCGTCGACGAGCGAGCCGATGCGGGTGACGGCGGCGTCCACGGCGACGGACGCGCGGTCGTCGAGTCCGTACGGGGCGATCCGGGCCGGCTCACCGAAGTCGCGCTGCACGTCGACGACGACGAGCGCGGGCGGGAGCGCTGATGACACCAACTGTGCGAGCCGCGGGTCGCGACCCGCGTCGAGTCCCCCGGTCACCGGACGACCGCCGCGTCGTGCTGGCGGAGCGCCGGCAGGACGGTCTCCCCGAACAGCACCATGTCCTGGTCGTACTCGGGGAAGATCAGCATCAGGCCGTCGAGCTCGCCCCGGTCGACGATGTACTCGATGTGCTCGGTGACGGTCTCGGCGGACCCGGCGACGTACGCGGTCTGGAACGCGTCCTCACCGGCAGCACCGTCCGCCCAGGCACGCGCCTGCTCGGCGGGGACGCCCCACGACGCCCGCATCGAGGCCAGTGCTTCGCGGTCGACGCCGGCACCCCACTCGCGCACCTTCCGCTGCGCGGCGGCGTCGGTCTCGCCCTGCACGACCGTGAGCATCGAGTAGGTGCGGCACTCGCGTCCCTCGGCGGCGGCACGGTCGTGGACGTCGCGGGACAGGTCGCGCATCTCGTCCAGGCTGTCCGCGGCCAGGAAGGCGCCGTCGGCGTGCTTCGCCTGGAACGCCCGGGCTGCCTCGGACTTGCCAGCGCTGATGATGGTCGGCCGCGATGCGGGGTGGGGGCGGGACTCGCACGCGTCGAGGTCGAAGTACGGCGTGTGCATCGTCACGCTGTCCTCGGTCCACAGGCGCGTGACCGCCTCGGTCCAGAGCTCCGTCATCCGGTACCGGTCGGCGTGGCTGAGGGCCGCGTCCCAGATCCCGAACTGCTCGAACTCCGCCGCGTAGGCCCCGTTGACGATGTTCATGCCGGCCCGGCCGCCGGAGACGTCCTGCAGCGTCGTGTACATCTTCGCGGCGACCGCCGGGTTGTGGACGTTGGCGTGCATCGTCGCCCAGATCTTGACCCGCTCGGTGGCCTCGGCGATGCCGGCCATCATCGTCATCGACTCCAGGGAGCGGCCCCAGTGGTCGGTGGAGCCGCCGAAGCCGCGCCACTTCGCCATCGACATGACGAAGTCCAGGCCGATCGTCTCGGCGTGCAGCGCCGCCCGCTTGTTCCAGGCGTAGGTCGCCTCGGGGTGGGGTGCCGTGGTGGAGAGCATCCACCCGCCGTTGCCGATCGGGAGGAAGATCCCGTACTCCTTCGCGGGCATCTCACGCCGCCTTTCTGGTCGTTGCGGAACACTCGGTGGCGAAGGGACTCACGGTGCCGGCCACACGGTCTCGCCGTCCTTCGTGATGGCGTCGATGTACTCGTTCGTGAACCAGCTCTTCGCGTCGTCGGCGGTCACGGAGCTCTTGACGATGTCGAACTGGTGCAGCATGTCGACGAGCTTGGTCACGTTCTCCGGGTCGATCCCGCCGAGGGGCTGGTCCGGCGTCGGGTTGTCCGCGATGACCTTCGTCTCGGTGGTCCAGATCTTGGTGTTCTGGGCGGTGTCGTAGGTCGCGCCGGACAGCTTGGCGGCGTACCCAACGCACTGCTTGGTCTTCGCCTCGCTCGCGGAGCAGAAGTCGTAGGCGTGCAGGGCTGCGCGCAGGACGTCCTCGACCGCGGTCGGGTGCGCCTTCGCGAAGGCGGGGTTGACGGCCATCGCGCCGATCGACGAGGGGATGCCGTAGTCGACGGGCTGCCAGACGGTGACGTCGTCACCGGCGGCCTTCAGCAGGTTCGGCTCGTTCGACACGAAGCCGGTCAGCGCCTCGAGGCCGTTCTGCTTGCGGGGCAGGACGGACGGGTCGTAGCCCTCCTTGACGAGCGTCAGGGAGTCCCACTCGACGCCGGCCTTCTCCATCATCGCCCGGACCGACGCGGGGACGTAGCCCTTGTGGCCGACGACCTGGCCGTCGAGCTGCGGCAGCTTCGTGATGTCCTCGTTCGTCATCAGGACGTCGAGGCCGGCGTTCGAGTACGACGAGATCCCGGTGATGTCGATGCCGTTCGCGCGGGCCTGGATGAGGTCCTGCTCGGCGACGGCGGACACGGTGGCCTGGCCGCTGGCGAGGAGCTTCGTGTTCTGGGCGGTGTCACCCGAGCCCGGCTTGAGGGTCACGTCGAGGCAGAGGTCCTTGAAGTAGCCGAGCTCGTCCGCCGCGATGTACTCGAGGATCGACGCCGACGACTGGTACTGGTAGCCGGACAGGTAGGTGATCTTGCCGGCGTCCTGGTTCTCCTTGCACCGCTCGGCCGAGATCGCGCTGCCCTCGGACGAGGTGGTGCCGGCGCTCGAGCCGGTGCTGCAGCCGGTGAGCGCGAGGGCGACGACGGCGGTGGCGAGGGCCGCGAGTGCGGCCTTGGTGCGGTGCGTGGTGCGGTGCATGGTGCTGTGCTGCATGGTGCGGTGCTGCATGGTCACTCCTGTGGGAAGGGATGGGTGGTGCAGGGCGGGTGCGGGTGCAGGTGGTGCGGGTGGGTCGGTGGGTCGCCTGACGTCGGCCTGGAGGCGCGGCTGACGTCGCGCGGGCAGGCTCGCGCCGGCGGGTGGTGCGGCAGGGCCGCGGGGCGGCCGCGTGGTGGGGCCGGCAGACCGCGCGTCAGTCGTTCGCGGTGCGGTGCCAGTGCAGGACGCGCCGCTCGACGACCGTGATGAGTCCGAGCAGGACCACGCCCATCACCGCGAGGATCGCGATCGCCGCGTAGACGACGTCGAGCTGGTTCATCGACGACGCCGTGCTGATCACGGTGCCGAGGCCGCCGGTGGAACCCGAGGCGGAGAGCTCCGCGACGACCGCGCCGATGATCGACAGCGGGAACACGATCCGGAGCGCTGCGAACACGAACGGCAGGGCGTTCGGGATCCGCAGGTGCACGAGCATCTCGAACCGGGAGGCATCGATCGTCTTGTACACCTGCAGCACGGGCTGCGGCACGGACCGCAGGCCCGCGGCGGTGTTGATCAGGATCGGGAAGAAGCAGATGAGCGCCGTGATGACGAGCTTCGGCAGCGGCCCGAACCCGAACGCCACCACCAGGGCCGGAGCGATCGCGACGAGGGGCGTGACGTTCAGCACGATGGCGATCGGCATGACCGCACGGCGGACGATCGGCAGCTCACTCGTCAGCACCGCGAGCACGAAGGCGGCGAGGAACCCGATGGCCAGGCCGACGAGCGACTCCGCCAGGGTGATGCCGGCGTTCTGCAGGTAGTAGGGCAGCTGCGTGGCGAGGGTCTCCCCCACCGCGGGCAACGGCGGCAGCAGGTACGGCATCGCCGTCGCGCCGATCTGCCAGAGCACCGCCAGGACGGCGAGCATCACGACGAGGGGCAACCAGACGGTCGGTCGGAGCCAACCGGGCACCGGTCGGCGGGCGGTGCGTCGTTCGGCGTCGGCCGTGGTGGCGGTCGCGGCGGGCGTGGAGGTGGTGGTGGCGCTCATGGTCCCGTCTCCCTCAGGCCGCATCGGTCATGCGCCAGGCGCTGTGCAACCGGGTCCGGACCAGGTCTTCGTACTCGTGGAACCGCTGTGCCTCGAACAATCGCTGGTTGCGCGGGCGGGGCAGGTCGATGTCGATGACGTCGACGATCCGGCCGGGGCGCGGCGCCATCACGACGACGGTGTCCGACATCCGGACGGCTTCGGACACCGAGTGCGTCACGAAGAGCACCGTCGTGCGCAGCTCGTCCCACAGGTCGAGCAGCTGGTCCTGCAGGCTCTCGCGGGTGAACTCGTCGAGCGCCGAGAACGGCTCGTCCATCAGCAGGACGTCGGGGCGCAGGCCGAAGGCCCGGACGATCGCGGCACGCTGCTGCATGCCGCCGGACAGCTGTGCGGGGAGCTTGTCCATCGCCTCGCCGAGTCCCGCCATCCGCAGGAGTTCGCGCATGTCCGGGCCGGTGCCGGTCGTGCGCTCCTCGAGGTCCTCGATGGCCGCGCGGCGACGACCGGCACCCGGGTTCACGCGCCCGGCGAGCGACACGTTCTGCAGCACGGTGAGCCAGGGCAGCAGCGCCGGTGCCTGGGGCACGAGTCCGATGAGCTTCGCCGCGCAGGCCTGGGCCGGCGTGACACCGTGCACCCGGACGTCACCGCGGTCGGCGGGCTCGAGCCCGGCCACCAGGCGGAGCAGCGTCGACTTCCCGCAGCCGCTCGGGCCGATGAGCGACACGAACTTCCCGGGTTCGATGGTCAACTCGACGTCGTCGAGGGCCACCATGGCGCTCGGGCCGCTGCCGTAGACCTTGCGCACCGCGTCCACGCGGACCGCTGATGTGGTCATCCGTTCCTCCATACCGTCGGCGAGCACGCAGGCTCGGTCTCGTATGGCGGAGAGCGTGCGTCGCGAGCTCGGGTTGGTCTGCGACGCGGAAATCCGCTGCTGGTGTCGAGGCTAGGACGCCCGTGTTACGGAGTCGGACCACATGTGTTGCGAACGTGTGAACGAGTGCGCGGGTCGGGTCGACTGGGCTCAGCGCGGCGAGGGCACCGCGGTCTGCCCGTCCCAGACGAGCACCTCGACGCCGAGGTCCTCGGCGGCCACCGCCACCCACCCGGCGAGCGCCCTCGCCGCGGGTTCAGCGACGACGAGCACTGCTCGTTCCACGCCGGGGACCGACTGCCGCAGCCACAGCAGCTTGAACAGGTCCGCCATCACCTTGTTGCGCCAGGCGGGCTTGTAGGCGCCCTGGTTCGCGACGAGCTGCACGACGACACGGTCGGCGTCGTCGATGCCCTCGACCTCGACCCGGGCGCGGTCGAGCACGACGGTGCGCGGGCGGAGGACGAGGCCGAGGGCGGTGCCGGTGTGCTCGAGCATCCGGCGTTCGACGGAGTCGGGGGCGAACCGGCCCCACTCGGAGCGCGCGACGGGGACCTCGGTCATGTCGGCAGTGTAGGCGGGCGGGACATCTCGAGACGCCGTCGTCTCACCGAGACGCCGCCGAACGCTCGAGACGCCGCCGTTCTCCGAGGCGTCTGGACACGACGACTGCGTCTCGAGGGACTCCCGCGTCAGACGACCGACCACCCGCCGTCGCTCGGCAGCACGGCGCCGTTCACGTTGGCGGAGTCGTCGCTGAGCAGCCAGGTGATGGCCGCTGCGAGATGCTCCGGCTGCGCCACCGGCGGGATGGCGACCTGCATGATGGGACCGACCCGGCTGGCGGCGTACTCGCTGCGCATCGGCGCCTCGATGTTCGTCGCGACCGCGCCCGGCGCGACCGCGTTGGCCCGGATGCCCTGCGGCCCGTGGAAGAACGCCACGCTCTTGGTGAACCCGGCGATCGCGTGCTTCGACGCCGTGTACGCGGCACCCGCTGCCGAGGCGCGGAGTGCGGCCTCGGACGCGACGTTCACGACGGCGCCGCGGCCGGCGGCGATCATGTGCGGCAGGACGGCGCGGGTGAGGCGCATCGGTCCGGTGACGTTGACGCTGAAGACGCGGTCCCAGGTGGCGTCGTCGACCTCGCTCGGCGGCAGGAAGGCGTCCATGATGCCGGCGACGTTCGCCAGTCCATCGATGCGATCACCCGCTGCCGCGATGAGTGCGTCGATGGTCTCGGTCGCGGCGACGTCGCCGACGACGGTCTCGAGTTCGAGGCCCTCGAGTTCGGAGCGGAGCGCGTCGAGGCGTTCGGCGACGACGTCGGTCGCGATCACCCGCCCGCCCTCGTTCGCGATGCGCGTCGCCGTGGCGCGTCCGATGCCGGAACCCGCCCCGGTGACGATGATGGTCCTGCCGGTGAAACGTCCGGCGGTGGTGTCGGTCATGTCGTCTCCTCACTGAGAGGCGCTCGCTGCGCCACGATGGTTATAGCACTCAGTGCCGAAAGGACTCCATGCGCCCGACGAGCGACCGGCCGACGAGCGATCGACCGACGGGACGCCCCCGCACGATCGACCCGGACGCGGTGTCCCTCGTGGCGCTGCGGCTGTTCGACGAGCAGGGCTTCGACGCCGTGTCGATGGACGACGTCGCCGCAGCTGCCGGCGTGAGCCGCCGGTCGTTGTTCCGGCTGTTCCCGAACAAGGCGGCGCTCGTCTGGGGCGGGCTCGACGAGTTCGCCTCGCGGTTCGGTGACGCGCTCCGACAGCGGCCGTCCACGGAGTCGTCGTCGGACGCCCTCCGCGCGGCGTACCGGATCGGCGCGACCTTCCCCGACGACGCCGTCGAGGTCACCCGCCACCGACTCCGTGTCATCCGGGCGAACCCCTCGCTCGAGCACGTCGGCGCGGCCACGGTCACGACCCTGACCGACGCGATCGTCCGGTTCGTGGCCGAGCGGGACGGCGCGACGCCCGACGACCTCGCGGTGTCGGTGCGTGCGCACGCCCTGGCGGCCGCGGCGAGTGCGGCCCTCACCTGGTGGGCGCTGCACGGCGACGGCCGACCGGAGGACGTCGTGGACCGCGCACTCGCCCTGCTCGCCTGAGACGCGCCCTGGACACGACCACCGGACGGACGGGAGGCCCGTGGCGAGCGTGCCACGGGCCTCCCGTCCGGCACCCGGCCGGGCTCAGCCCATCGCGCGCTTCCCACGGACGTCACGCGACAGCGCGTCGATGCGCGCCACCTCGTCGTCAGTGAGCCGCACCTCGGCGGCGGCGACGTTCTCGGCGACGCGTCCGGGGTTGCGCGATCCGGGGATCGGGACCAGGTCGGCGCGCTTCGCCAGGATCCAGGCCAACGCGAGCTGCGAGAGCGAGACGCCCTTCGCGTCGGCGATCTCGGTGAGTGCGGTGACGACGGCGACGTTCGCGTCGAAGTGCTCCGGCGCCCACCACTCGAGCTGCTGGCGGATGTCGTCGGCCGCGTAGGCACTCGCGGGCTGCACGGCACCGCTCAGGAACCCGCGCGCCAAGGGCGAGTACGCGACCACGCCGATACCGAGCTCGTCGACGAGGGGGAAGAGCGCCTCGGACTCCCGCGAGAAGACGGAGTACTCGGTCTGGAACGCCGAGATCGGGTGGACCGCATGGGCACGGCGGATCTGCTCGGCATCGGTGTTCGACAGGCCGAGGTACCGGACCTTGCCGGCCTGCACGAACTCCTGCATCACGCCGACGACGTCCTCGATCGAGACAGCCGGGTCGTGGACGTGCTGGTAGAGCAGGTCGATCGAGTCGGTGCCGAGGTTCTGCAGGCTCGCGTCCACCACCTGCCGGATGTGCTCCGGTCGGGAGTCCGGTGCGTAGGCCTCGGGCGTGAACCCGAACTTCGTGGCGATCGTCACTTCGTCGCGGATCGGGGCGAGCGCCGCGCCGAGGAGCCGCTCGCCGGTCCCCCAGCCGTACAGCTCGGCCGTGTCGAAGTGCGTGACGCCGAGTTCGTGCGCGTGCCGGATCGCGGCGACGGACTCGGTGTCGTCGCCGGGCCCGTACGCGAACGTGGTACCCATGGCGCCGTAGCCGATGGCGCTGACGGAGAGGCCCTGTCGGCCGAGGGTGCGTTGCTGCATGGTGCCGTCCCTTCGTGACGTGTGGTGGTCATGCGAGTGGCACTGTACGCCACTACTGTCAGAGTCTGACAACTAGGACCGAAGATGACGTCGCGGTACGATCGGCCCCGTGAGCGACGTGCGAACCGGCCTGCGGGACATCACCCGCGATGCCGTCCGCGCGCGCATCGCCGCCGTGGCAATCGAGCGGTTCGACACCGACGGGTTCGACAACGTCACCGTGGAACAGGTCGCCGCCGAGGTGGGGATCTCGGCGCGGAGCTTCCACCGGTACTTCCCCGCCAAGGAGGACGCCGTCATCGGCGACCCGGCGCGACACCGGGACGCCCTCGCCGAGGCGTTCCGGTCGCGGTCGACCACCCAGCCGGTGTGGCCCGCGCTGCGCGAGTCGTTCGCCGAGATGCTCGAGCGCGGCAGCACCGACGACCCCGAGACCGGTCGACGGTCCGTCCGCGTGATGACGAGCACCGCGTCACTGCGCGCACGGAACCTCGAGAAGCACCAGGCCTGGGCGGACGCCCTGACGCCCCTCGTCGTCGAGCAGCTCCACGGTCCCGACGCCGACCTGCGGGCACGGGTCCTCGTGCAGGCAGCCCTCGGGTGCTTCGACGTGGCGATCACCACCTGGGCCACGGGCGACGACCCCGACGCGGCCGCGATCCTGCGACGCGCGTTCGACGGCATCGCACCGAGCCCCTGACGAGCGGACGGGCGCCGTCGTCCGGCGGTATCGTCCGGGCATGAACGTCACCGGACCGTCGCCGTACTTCCAGTTCGCCGGCACCGCCAGGCAGGCCCTCGAGCACTGGCAGGGTGTCTTCGGCGGCGAGGTCCAGATCGCGACCTACGCCGACTTCTCACGGACCGACGGCCCCGCAGACGCGGTCGCCCACGGGCAGCTCACCGGCGGGCTGCAGCTCTTCGCCGCCGACGCGAGCGAGACCGACGAGCCGTTCGCGGCGACCGGCCTGCTGTTCTCGCTCCTCGGGGCCGACGAACCCGACGTGCTGCGGCGGTGGTTCGACGCGCTCGCCGAGGACGGCACGGTCGTCGATGCACTGCAGCAACGGCCGTGGGGCGACTGGGACGGCACCGTGCGGGACGCGTTCGGTGTCACGTGGCTGATCGGGTTCGAGGCGTCAGCGCTGGGATGATGGGCGCATGACCGATCGCCCCGCCGTCCTGTTCGTGTGCGTCCACAACGCCGGACGCTCCCAGATGGCCGCAGGGTGGCTGCAGCAACTCGCCGGTGATCGCGTCCGGGTGTTCTCCGCCGGCAGCGAGCCCGCCGACCAGGTCAACTTCGTCGCGGTGCAGGCCATGGCCGAGCAGGGCGTCGACATCGCCGGCGCCCGGCCGGCGGTGCTCGAGACCGAGACCGTGCGCGAGTCGGACGTCGTCATCACCATGGGCTGCGGGGACGCCTGCCCGGTGTTCCCCGGCAAGCGGTACGAGGACTGGGACCTCGACGACCCGGCCGGGCTGGGGATCGAGCAGGTCCGCCCGATCCGCGACGACATCCGGATGCGGGTCGAGCGGTTGATCGCGTCCCTGTAGTCGGCTACTGCTGGTCGGACGGCAGCAGCGGCGCCCAGTAGGCGTCCGCGCCGTCGGCCTGCACGGCGTCGCGCTCGAACCGGAAGCCGTAGTCGCGCACGAAGTCGAGCGCGGCGGCCTGCTCGTCCTCGGCGTCGTCGTGCGCGGCGTCGAACAGGTACACGCCGTGCCCCATCTTCACGCCCGAGTCGCTGATCACCGTGAGGTCCCAACGCCCTTCCTCGGCGCGTTCGATCCGCACGACGGCGGCCTGTGCAGCGGTGAAGTCAGCCATGCCGTCAGCCTACGGACGGCGCCCCGGCGGCGTTCAGGGTCCGCCGCGCCCACTACGCTGAGCACCGTCACAGGCCCGGACGAGCGGAGAACGAAGTCATGTCAGTCGGATTGCTCGCCGTGGTGGACGACATCCTCTCCGCGGCCCTGAAGGCGAGTGCGAAGACCGCCGGTGTCGTCATCGACGACGCCGCGGTCACCCCGCAGTACGTGCAGGGACTCGCGCCGGCCCGAGAGCTGCCGGTCGTCGGTCGCATCGCCCTCGGCAGCCTGTTCAACAAGTTCATCATCATCATCCCGCTGGCGCTGCTGCTCACCGCGTTCGCGCCCTGGGTGCTGCCGTACCTCCTGCTCATCGGCGGGACGTACCTGTGCTTCGAGGGCGCGGAGAAGGTCACCGAGTGGTTCGGTGTCCACCACGGCGCCGGCTCCACCGACTCGGTCACCGAACCGAAGCTCGTGTTCGGCGCCATCCGGACCGACCTCATCCTGAGCACCGAGATCATGCTCATCGCCCTGGCCGGCCTCGACCCCGACCTCGGGCTCTGGCCGACGCTCGGCGCCCTCATCGTGATCGGGCTCGTCATGACCGCGGTCGTCTACGGCGCGGTGGCCCTGCTGGTGAAGATCGACGACGTCGGTCTGCAGATGATGAAGAACTCCGTCCGACGGACGCGACGCGCGGGGGCACGGATCGTGCGGGCGATGCCGACCGTCTTCCGGGTCATCAGCGTCATCGGCACCGTGGCCATGCTCTGGGTGGGCGGGCACCTGGTCATCGCGAACCTCGCAGAGACCTTCTGGCACGGCCCGTACGACCTGCTGCACACGATCGAGCACACGATCGAGGCCACAGGCCCGGTCATCACGTGGATCGTCGACACCGCGGTCTCGGCGCTCGCTGGCGTCGTCCTCGGCATGGTCGTCGTGGCGATCGTCCTCGGCATCGGTCGCTTTCACGGGAAGCACTGACTTACACTTCTGTTCCGCCATCGGTACACTTGTGTACATGGATGAGGAGAGTGTCGCCGAGTTCGCGGTCCGCGCGGGGTTGTCACCGCGACGCGTGCGGGCGCTGATCGAAGGGGGATCGATCCGAGCACGCCAGGTCGGCGGCCAGTGGCTCGTCGACCAATCGTCGGAACATCGTCCTGCCGCGAGTCGACCGCTCGGCGCACGGATGCGCAGCCACCTGCTGGCCTCGCTCTCCGGTCAGCCGATCGATGGCCTCTCCGCGCCGGAGCGAGTCCGTCTTCGCCGCTACCGGGACGAACTCGTTCGGAGCGCCGAACCGGACCGCATGCTCGGAGCCTGGATCCGCCCGGTCCCTGCACTTCGTCTCCGAGTGGCCGATGCCGACCTCGAGGACCTCGCCGCTGACGGTCGCCTGGTGAAGTCGGGTTTCAGCGATCCCCGCTCGGAGATCGCCGCGGCGGGGCAGCTCGAGGCTCGAGTCGCGGCCAGCGACGCCGATGCACTCCGGCGTGACTACCTCCTCCGCCCGTCCGACCAGCCCAACGTCCTGTTGCACGTCTCTGAGCAGAGACCCCCGTCGCCGGTTCCGCTCGGGTTGCTCTTGGTCGACCTCGCGGTGCACGACGGAATCCGCGAACGGTCCCGGGTCGCGGCACTCCTCCAGGCCGCGTCGTGACGATCGTCGCTCCGGCCATGAGTGTCGGCGTGGACGCGGCGACGGTGACGGTCGTGCGGGAGCAGTTCGTCATCGGACCGCACTGACACGAGTCGGAACACGAGTGTTCCGACGGTGCACGCGTCGAACGACTCGTGGTCCGTCGCAGAACGGGTGCGCGCGACCCGCGCCGCGCGCCTACCCTGGCGCGCATGGCAACGGTGCGACAGGTCCAGGTGACGTTCGACTGCGCCGAGCCGGAGCGGGTCGCCCGGTTCTGGTGCGAGGTCCTCGGCTACGAGGTCCCTGCTCCCCCGCCCGGGTTCGACGACTGGCAGGCGTTCAACGCCTCGCTCCCGCCCGAGCACCAGGACTCCGCCTTCGCGTGCGTCGACCCGACCGGCGCCGGCCCGCGGCTGTTCTTCCAGCGGGTGCCTGAGGGCAAGACGGTGAAGAACCGCGTGCACCTGGACGTCCGGGTCGGCACCGGCCTGGTCGGCGAGGAACGTCTCGCAGCGCTCGACGCGGAGAGCGCCCGCCTCGTCGCGCTCGGCGCGACGCAGTTCCGCCGCATGCTCGCGGATCAGGTCAACGAGTCCTGCATCGTGATGCGGGACGTCGAGGGCAACGAGTTCTGCCTCGACTGATCCGCGAGCCCGCGCAGGTTCAGGCCACCGGCCCGTACGTGCTCACCTCGACGGCGTCGAGCTCGAGCTCCGCCGTCTGCTGGATGAGCGCCAGCAGGTCGGCGTCGAGCCCGGGAGCGAACTCCTCGAGTCGCTCCGGCGCGATGAACGACGGCACGCCGGCCGGGGCCTGCTCGGTCGCCGTCAGGTCCGTGCCGTCCTTCGACGGTGACGCCCCGCGGAAGATCTTGCCCGCCTCCGAGGCCCCGTCGAGGTCGAAGCTGTACTGCTTGCTCTGCAGCCCGAGGTCGAGGAGCTCCTTGACCTCCGGGAACCGCTCGGCGTTCGTCTTCGGGATCGGCAGCAGGGTCTTCCAGTCGACGCCGAGGGTCTCGAGCGCCTTCGCGTAGGCGTTCTCGTGCGCCTGGTCGCGGACGATCAAGTACGCGACGGTGCTGCGCGCGGTGGGGTTGTCCGTCATCTCGTAGATCCGGCACTTCTGCAGCCGACCGGTGGACTCGAGCATCAGGTTGTAGAGCAGGTCGAGCGGCAGGTTGCCGGAGTTGTAGACGTAGCTGCCGCTCCACGGGTTGCCGGCCGCGTCGACCGGCAGGGCGCCCTGAGCGCCGACGAGGTAGTGGTGGATGTTGCTCGTGTCGAGCGCGATGTTGAGCGGCGTCGCACCCTTCGCACCCGGCTTGTCCAGCGGGTCGGTGAGCTTGCCGGTGTACTCGGGCGAGCCGTCGAGCAGGCGGGAGATCGTGGTGCCGATGAGCTCGACGTGGCTGATCTCCTCGGTACCGACGCCCTGGATGAGGTCGCGGTACGGCTTCGCCGCCGGGCCGCGGAAGTTCATCGCCTGGAACAGGTACTGCATCATCGTGCGCATCTCGCCGAACTGCCCGCCGAGCCCTTCCTGCAGGGCGTTGGCGGCTGCCGGATCGGGCTCGCCGTCGGCGATCTCGTTGATCCAGGTCTGTGCGTGGAAGTACATGGGGCCTCCTTGCCGTCCGCGACGGATCCGCCGCGTGCCTCACCGTCGTCCGGCCTCCCTGGCAGGCGACACGGGTCGTCCGCTCAGCGCGGTATCGTCGTCGGCGCCGCACCGCAGCGCCCGGAAGGACCCCCGAACCGATGACCGTCAGTCACGCCGTCGACACCGCCGACCTCGACGACCTGCTCGCGCCGGACCAGGTCCTCCGCGACCCGGCGTCGCTCGAGCGGTACCGCCACGACGACGCCGAGTGGGCCGACTCCACGGCACCGCTCGCCGTCGTCCTCGCACGCAGCACCGACGACGTCGTCGCCACCGTCCGGTGGGCGGCAGCCGCCGGCGTGCGGGTCGTGCCGCGCGGCGCCGGGACCGGGCTGTCCGGCGGGGCGAACGCGATGGCCGGATCGGTCGTCCTGTCCCTCGAGCTGATGGACGCCGTGCTCGAGGTGAACACCGACGAGCGCTACGCCGTCGCCCAGCCCGGTGTGATCAACGACGCACTGCGGGCTGCCGTCGCGGAACACGGACTCTGGTACCCGCCGGACCCGGCGAGCTCGGCCATCTCGACGATCGGCGGCAACGTCGCGACGAACGCCGGCGGGATCTGCTGCGTGAAGTACGGCGTCACCCGCGACTACGTGCTCGGGATGACCGTCGTGCTGGCCGACGGTTCCGTGGTGGAGCTCGGACGCCGCACGGCGAAGGGCGTCGCCGGGTACGACCTGGCCGGCCTGATGGTGGGCTCGGAGGGCACGCTCGGCATCGTCGTGTCGGTCACCGTCAAGCTGCTCCCCCTGGCCGGACGCGACGAACGTACTGTGATCGGGTACTTCCCCTCGCTCAGCGCCGCCGGGGACGCCGTCGCCGCGATCTCGCGTGCCGGGATCATCCCCGCCGCACTCGAGATCGTGGACCGGACCTGCCTGCGGGCCGTCGACGACTGGATGCACCTCGGGCTGCCGTCCGACGTCGACACCCTGCTGCTGGCCCGGGTCGACGAGCGCGGTGCCGCGGGGGACGAGCTCGCCGACCAGGTCGCGGCCGTCTTCGCGCAGGCCGGCGGCACCGACGTCGAGCGTGCCACGGACCCCGACGACATCGACCGGCTGTTCCGGGCACGGCGACTCGCGTACCCGGCACTCGAGCGGCTCGGCCCGGTGCTCACCGAGGACATCTGCGTGCCCCGCAGCGCGGTGCCCGAGATGCTCCGACGGATCCAGGCGACGGCGGCCGCGCACGACGTCACCATCGCGAACATCGCGCACGCCGGCGACGGCAACCTGCACCCGCTGATCATCGCTCCCGAGGGCGACGAGGCCGCGAAGGCCCGCGCGAAGCAGGCGTTCGACCAGATCGTCGCGGACTGCCTGGCACTCGGCGGCACCGTCACGGGTGAGCACGGCGTCGGCCTGCTCAAGCTGCCCGGCCTGCGGCAGGAGCTGGGCGAGCGGGTCCTCGCGATGCACCGTGCCGTCAAGGACGCCCTGGACCCGGCGGGGACCCTGAATCCCGGCAAGGCGTTCTGAACGCACGTCGAAGACGGACGGGAGGCCCGGTGCCAGCTGGCACCGGGCCTCCCGTCCGTCCGCTGGTCGCGTCCAGGGCACGAAGGTCACAGACCGGTAACGAGGACAGATCGGTCCAAACCTTTTGCCGGAGGCCCCCGAATCACCTGCACAGACCGGGAACCACCCGGAGCGCTCACCAGCCGCACATTGCTGGTTCTCCACCCTGCACCAGGGTGTGTTCGGCGCGCACACAGCAGCCGCGCCGAGCGCGACACCTCAGCAAAGGAAACGATCACCATGCGCAAGAGCCTGAAGACCTCCATCACCCTCGCCACGACCGGCGCCCTCGTGCTCGGCGGTGCCGCGTTCGGCATCTCCTCCGCCCAGGCCTCGACCCCCGCGATCCACACGGTCTCGTCGTCGTCGTCGAAGATCCCCGCACCGGTCGCCTCGGTCCCCGAGGTCCTCGGTGGCTCCACCGCCGTGAAGCTCGACTCCGGCTTCACCGACGCCCTCACCGCCCTCAAGCTCACCCCCGGCGTCTCCGGAGATGCGACCCTCGCTGACGGGTCGGTGTCGTTCCCGATCACCGCCGGGTCGGTCACGTACTGGTCGCCGGACGGCAACTACAAGCCCTACGTGCAGGGCCTGCTCAACCACGACGACTCCGGCCTCACCCTGAAGGCCGGCGACACCACCGTCACGCTCGAGAACTTCGTCGTGAACCCGGGCTCCTCCAAGCTCTACGGTGACGTCCTGGTCAACGGCAAGGTCGCCGCGTCCAACGCCTACCTGTTCGAGCTCTGGGGCGGTTCCCTCAAGCCCCTCCAGCTCGAGGGCGACAACGCCATCCTGACCGGCACCACCGTCCACGTCTCCGAAGACGCCGCCGGCCTGCTGAACAAGACCTTCGGCACCGACGCCGTCAAGCGCGGCCTCCTCGTCGGCACCGCCACCATCACCGCACAGATCAAGTAACACCCCGCACCACACGCACCACCGCACCACACGTGAAGGGCCGCCCCGGGCAACCGGGACGGCCCTTCACCACGTTCAGCAGCACCCGCCTACCATCGAGCAGATGCCCGCTCCCCGCTCGACCGTGACCGACGACCAACCGGGGCCCGACGACTTCATCCGCGTCCGCGGCGCCCGTGAGCACAACCTGCAGGACGTCGACGTGGACATCCCGCGCAACCGCATCGTCGCCTTCACCGGCGTCTCCGGCTCCGGCAAGTCCTCGCTCGCGTTCGGCACGGTGTTCGCCGAGGCACAGCGCCGCTTCCTCGAGTCCGTCGCTCCCTACGCCCGACGGCTCATCGCGCAGGGCTCGACGCCGCACGTCGACTCGATCACCGGGTTGCCGCCCGCCGTGGCCCTGCAGCAGCGCCGCGGTGCTCCGAGCAGCCGTTCGACCGTCGGCACGCTGACGACCCTGTCGAACTCGATGCGCATGCTGTTCTCCCGCGCCGGCACCTACCCGTCCGGGGCCGACCGGCTCGAATCCGACTCGTTCTCGCCGAACACCGTGGCCGGGGCCTGCCCGCGGTGCCACGGACTCGGCATCGCCCACGAGGTCACCGAGGCCTCGGCCGTGCACGACCCGTCGTTGAGCATCCGCGACGGCGCGATCACGGCGTGGCCCGGGGCGTGGCAGGGCAAGAACCTGCGCGACGTCACGGCGGTGCTCGGCTACGACATCGACGTGCCGTGGCGTGAGCTCTCCCGACAGGACCGCGACTGGTTGCTGTTCACCGAGGAGCAGCCCGTCGTCCAGGTCCACCCGAAGCGCGACCGCGTCGCGAAGCCCTACAAGGGGCGGTTCTGGAGCGCACGCCAGTTCGTGATGCACACCCTCGCCGACTCGCAGAGCGAGACGCAGCGGACCAAGGTGCTGCAGTTCGTCGAGTCGGGTCCGTGCGGCCTCTGCGGCGGCACCGGCCTGACCCGGGCCGCGCTCGCGGTGACAGTCGGCGGCCACTCGATCGCCGATCTGAACAGCCTGCCGCTCACGGCGCTGGCCGACGTCCTGCGCCCGATCGCCGCCATCACGGACGCCGGTGCCGCGACTTCACGCGCCTCGTCCGGCGAGCACACCGAGGTCGCGGTCGCGATCTCGCGCGACCTGCTCACCCGGGTCGAGGTGCTCGTCGGCCTGGGCCTCGGGTACCTCGCGCTCGACCGGGCCACCCCGACGCTCTCCCCCGGCGAGACGCAGCGCCTGCGCATCGCGACGCAACTGCGCTCCGGCCTGTTCGGTGTCGTCTACGTGCTCGACGAGCCGAGCGCCGGCCTGCACCCGGCCGACGCCGAGTCCCTGGTCGAGGTCCTCGACGACCTGCGTGCCGGCGGCAACAGCGTCTTCGTCGTCGAGCACGACATGAGCATCGTGCGGCGGGCGGACTGGATCGTCGACGTCGGCCCGGGTGCCGGATCCGGCGGGGGCACCGTCCTGTACAGCGGCCCCGTCGACGGCCTCGCCGACGTCGAGGCATCGGTCACCCGACGGTTCCTGCACCCTCGCGACCGAGCCGACGGAGAGCGCACCGTCCGGACCCCCGTCGGGACCCTCGAACTGCGCGACCTCACCCTGCACAACCTGCAGGACCTGGACGTCGACCTGCCGCTCGGGGTGCTCACCGCGGTCACGGGCGTCAGCGGCTCCGGCAAGTCGTCGCTCGTCGGCGGGGTCCTGCCCGGCGTCGCGACGTCGCACCCGCTCGTCGACCGCGTCGTGCAGGTCGACCAGAAGCCGATCGGCCGAACCCCGCGTTCGAACCTCGCCACCTACACCGGGCTCTTCGACGCCGTGCGTGCCGCGTTCGCCGCGACCGACGACGCGAAGGCCCGCGGCTGGACCGCCAGCCGCTTCTCGTTCAACGTGGCCGGCGGCCGGTGCGAGGTGTGCCAGGGCGAGGGCTCGGTGTCCGTCGAGCTCCTGTTCCTGCCGGGCAGCTGGGCGCCCTGCCCGGAGTGCCACGGTGCGCGCTACAACGACGAGACGCTCGAGGTGCAGTGGGACGGTGCGTCGATCGCCGACGTCCTGGGCATGACCGTCGACCAGGCTGCCCCCTTCCTGGCGTCGCTGCCGGCCGCTGCCCGCGGGCTCGAGGCCCTGCGCCAGGTGGGCCTCGGCTACCTGCGGCTCGGACAGCCCGCACCGGAGCTGTCCGGCGGCGAGGCCCAGCGCATCAAGCTCGCGACCGAACTGCAACGCGCGCGCACCGGGCACACGCTCTACCTGCTCGACGAGCCGACGACGGGCCTGCACCCCGCCGACGTCGAGCTGCTGACCGCACAGCTCGCACGCCTCACCGACGCCGGCAACACCGTCGTCGTGGTCGAGCACGCCATGGACGTCGTCGCGAGTGCGGACCACGTCATCGACATGGGGCCCTCCGGCGGCGAGGACGGCGGCCGCGTCGTCGCCACCGGCACCCCCGCTCAGGTCGCGGCGTCCGCCGAGAGCCGGACCGCGCCGTACCTGCGGGAGCAGCTCGGGCTCTGATCGCGCGCACCCGCGGACGGGAGGCCTGTGGCGGCCCCGCACCGTGCCTCCCGTCCGCACCGTGCGGACCACGCCACCCCGTGCCCGGTTCCACGCACCGTGCGGCGCAGCAGACCCGCACCACGCGGCCGCCCCCGCACCAGCCGACGAAACCCGCACCGTGCTCAGCCCGCGTACGCACCCGCGGACGGGAGGCCCGTGACGGCCCCGCACCGCGCCTCCCGTCCGCACCGTGCGGACCACGACACCCCGTGCCCGGTTCCACGCACCGTGCGGCGCAGCAGACACGCACCACGCGGCCGCCCCCGCACCAGCCGACGAAACCCGCACCGTGCTCAGCCCTTGGACGGGAGGCCCGTGGCGGCCCCGCACCGGGCCTCCCGTCCGCACCGTGCGGACCGCGCCACCCCGTGCCCGGTTCCACGCATCGTGCGGCGCAGCAGACACGCACCACGCGGCCGCCCCCGCACCAGCCGACGAAACCCGCACCGTGCCCGCCACGCACCGCGGCGGGCCCGCCCCCGCACCAGCCGACGAAACCCGCACCGTGCCCGCACGCACGCACGCACACGTGCTCGCACGCACGCACGCAGCAGCGCCCGCCGGGACGGAACCCGACGGGCGCTGCTGGTGGTGCGGACTAGGCCCGACGGAATCGGCGGGCGATGGTGAGCCCGACGCCCGCGAGCATCAGCAGGATCGCGAAGGCGATCACCGGGGCCGGGTCGCTGCCCGTGTAGGCGAGCGTCCCGTTCGGGCCGGTCCCGCCGGCGCCACCGGTGCCGGCGGTTGCCAGGCGGACGGTGAACGTCACCGGGTCGGACGCCGCCGAGGTGCCGTCTGCGCCGGTCTGGGTGGCGGTGATGGTCACCGTTCCCGGGCCGAAGCCGACGATCGGGGTGCACTTCCAGGAGCCGTCCGCCGCGACGACCGCGGTGCAGACGACGACCGTGCCGTCGGTGACCGTGACGGTCGCGCCGGGCTGACCGGTGCCGGTGATCGGCGGGTTGGGCGTCGTGACGGTGCCACCGTCCGTCGGCGAGGTGATCACCGGCGGCGGGGTCGTCGTGGTCGACGCGGGGTTGTAGGTGTAGACGAGCGGGTCGGAGGTGCCACCCGGGGTCGTCACCGTGACCTCGACGTCACCGGCAGCGTGCGCCGGGGTCGTGAAGGTGAGCGTCGTGCCGTCCGCCGACACGCTGTCCGGCGTGATCGGGTCGGAGCCGTCCACCGAGACCGTGGAGTCGTCGGTGAAACCGGTGCCCGTGACGGTCACGACCGTGCCACCCGCGGCCGGACCGTTGTCGGGGTCCAGCGCGGAGATCGTCGGGACCGCGGCCGGGACCGGGTTGTACGTGTACGGCAGCGGCGCCGAGGTGCCGGAGCCGTTGGTGACGGTCACGGGAACCGCACCGGCGGTGTGCGCCGGTGTCGTGAACGTCAGCTCGGTGCCGTCGTCCGACACACTGTCCGGCGTGATCGGGTCGGACCCGTCCACCGAGACCGTCGAGTCGTCGGTGAAGCCCGTGCCGGAGACCGTGACGACCGTGCCACCGGTGACCGGACCGTTGTCGGGGTCCAGCGCCGTCAGCGTCGGGGCCCCGGCGGGTGCCGGGTTGTAGGTGTACGTCAGCGGGTCCGAGGTCCCGGCGTCGGTCGTGACCGTCACGTCGACGGGACCGGCGACGTGCGCCGGGGTCGTGAACGTCAGCTCGGTGCCGTCGTCGGAGACCGACTCCGGGTCGATCGGGTCGGACCCGTCGACCGAGACGGTCGCGTCGTCGGTGAACCCGGTGCCCGTGACGGTGACGAGCGTGCCGCCGCCGACCGGCCCGTTGTCGGGGTCGAGCGTCGTGAGCGTGGGCACCGCTGCGGGTGCCGGGTTGTACGTGTAGTCGAGCGGGTCCGAGGTGCCGGCAGGCGTGGTGACCGTGACGTCGACCGTCCCGGCGTCGTGCGCCGGCGTCGTGAAGGTCAGCTCGGTGCCGTCGTCCGAGACGGAATCCGCCGCGATCGGGTCGGACCCGTCGACCGACACCGTGGCGTCGTCCGTGAAACCGGTGCCCGTGACGGTGACGACCGTGCCACCGGCGACCGGCCCGTTGTCCGGGTCGAGCGTCGTGATCGTCGGGACCACGGCCGCGTCGTCGGTGTAGGTGAAGTCGAGCGGGTCGGATTCCCCGGCGGGCGTCGTGACCGTGACGTCGACCGTGCCGACGACGTGTGCCGGCGTCGTGAAGGTCAGTTCGGTGCCGTCGTCGGAGACGGAGTCCGCCGCGATCGGGTCGGAACCGTCGACCGACACCGTGGCGTCGTCCGTGAAGCCCGTCCCCGTGACGGTGACGACCGTGCCACCGGCGACCGGACCGTTGTCCGGGTCGAGCGTCGTGATCGTCGGGACCGCGAGCGGACCGGCGTTCGGGCCGACCGCAGCCGAGGCGAGGTTGACGACGGCGGTGCCGGCGGCCGGCACCAGTGCGACGCGCAGGGCACGCTGGGTGAAGACGCCGTCTGCACTGGTCTCCTGCACGTTTGCCTGCAACGACACGACGGTCGTCAGGGCGTTGGCGAGGGGCGTGATGACCGTCTCACCGAGGCCGGCGACGACCTGGTTGATCGGGGCGACGACCTGCGCGATGACGGGGTTCACGACGTCGAGGAGCTGACCGATCGGCAGCGGGAGCCCGGCCACCGTGACGGTGAGCCCGCGGAGCGACTGCGTGAGCTGGGTCACGACGCCCTGCAGCGCGGTGGTGACCGCCGGCAGGAGCTGGGTCGTGAGTGCCTCCGTGATGTACGGCAGCAGCTCGGTGTTCGCCGGCAGGTTGTTGATGTCCAGGCCGGCGTTCGTCAGCACTGCGGCGACGTCGACCGTGATCGCACCGGTCTGCAGGTTGGCCGTGATCGAGCCGTCGGCGCTGGTGACGTCGCCGGTGGCCGAGTCGAGCACCGTGACGAGGTCGGGCAGGCCCTGGACCTGGACGAGCGGGCCGAGCGCGTTCAGGGTGTCCTCGACGCCGTCGACCGTCGGCTGGAGCGTGCCGAGGGTGGTGCGGAGACCGGAGACGGTGGTGCCGAGCGCGGGGCTCGTCAGCGACAGGTCGAGTCCGGCGATGCCGTAGTCGCCCGTCTGCGCACCGTCCGGGCCGGCTGCCTGCGCAGCGGTGGCCGAGACGGCGCCGACCTCGAGCTGGGCGTTCGCGAGTGCGCCCGCCAGGTCGGCCCCGATGAGACCCGACAGGTCGAGCGTGGCGTTGGACTGCGGGACGCCGTCCTGGCCGCCGACGCCGATCCCGCCGGTGTTCGTCACTGCGCCGGACGCGGCGACGGAGCTGCCGTCGGCGTTGGCGGCGGCGTACTGGTTGACGGCACCGAGGGTGAGGATGCCGTTGTTCCCGAGCAGGTTGAGGCCCCCGCCCAGGTTGACGTTGACCGCGTTGAGCGCGGTGACGTCGAGCGGGTGGACGTCGGTGTCCGTGGCCCCACCGGTGTTGACCGCGTCCGCCGGGGTCACGGTGAGGATGTCGTCGAGGTTCAATCCGAGCGCGGAGCCGCTGAGGAAGCGCCCCTGCCCGGTCGACGCGACGGGCGCTGCCGTCGCGGGGGCGGCGGCGAGGATGCTGCCGCCGGCGCCGAGGAGGGCTGCGGTGACGATCGCGACGCCCTTGCTCCGGCCTGACCATCGGGTGGAAGTGGACGCCCGTGGGTCTTTCTGGGCGCGCTCGAGTACTCCAAGCCTCATGTGGCTTCGCTCCTGATCCTGGTGCTGGTCCGGCAGTTGGTGATGCTGCCTGCAGCTGTGGTGTGGTTCCGATGAGCGTAACCCTGAACGGGTGCACAAGACCATCACCCCCGAACGGGGGCCTGCGCTCTGCGGATGCGGATGCGGATGCAGAACGCCGGTGCACGACGCGGTCAGATCTCGACGTCGCTGCCCATCGTCACGGTGCGCTGCGCGGGGAGACCGAAGCGTGCGGCGGGGTCGGCGGCGTTGTGGGCGAGTCCGACGAAGAGCTTCTTGCGCCAGGCCACCATCCCCCGGTTGCCGGGCATCGGACGGAGGGCTCCGCGGGAGATGAAGTAGGACGCCCGGAGCACTTCCTCCGGGTCGATGTCCAGGACCTCGGCCAGGCAGGCGGCGTGCAGGGCCTTCGGCAGGTCCTGGTCGTCCGAGAACCCGAACTTCACCGTGATGTGGTCGATGCCGTCGTCCTCGTAGCCGAGGTCGTCGCGGAAGAACGCCTTCGCGTGCGGGACGTGCGGCACGTTGGCGGTGAGCACCGAGACGATCAGGACGGTCCGGTGCACCACGTGGTTGTGCTCGACGTTGGCCCGGAGCGCCAGCGGCGTGGTCTCCTTGTTCGGGTGCGGGAAGACCGCCACCCCGGGCACCCGCGGGATGTGCTCGTGGTTGATGCGGTCGATGAACTCGGCGAGCGACCCTTCGCGCTCCTTGCGTTCCTCCTGCACGAGCGCCCGACCACGGCGCCACGTCGTCATCACCGTGATCACCGCCAGCGCGATGAGGAGCGGCACCCACCCACCGTGGATGATCTTCGACAGGTTGCCGGCGAGGAAGGTCAGCTCGAGCCCGCCGAACGCCACCGCCGCGACCACGAGCTTCCAGGTCGCCCACTTCCACAGCGGGCGGACGACGAGCAGGAGCAGGAGCGTGTCGACGACCAGGGCTCCGGTGACGGACACCCCGTACGCGGTGGCCAGGTTCGCCGACGACCGGAACGCGAGCATGATCGCGAGCACGCCGATGAACAGCAGCAGGTTCACAGCGGGCAGGTAGATCTGCCCGCTCTCCCGCCGCGAGGTCTGCCGGATCGTGAGCGGCGGCAGCAACCCGAGCTGGACCGCCTGGCGGGTGAGCGAGAACGCCCCGGAGATGACGGCCTGGCTCGCGATCACCGTCGCGAGCGTCGCCAGCACCACCACGGGCAGTCGCAACGCGTCCGGGAACAGCAGGAAGAACGGGTCCTTCGCCGCCGACGGGTCGCGCAGCACCAGCGACGCCTGCCCGAGGTAGTTGAGGACGAGCGCCGGGAACACCACGAAGAACCAGGCCTTCAGGATCGGCGACCGTCCGAAGTGCCCCATGTCGGCGTAGAGCGCCTCCGCACCGGTGATGACGAGCACCACCGCACCCATCGCCACGAACGTGATGTACGGGTGCGCGAAGGTGAACGAGATCGCCCACGTCGGCGACAACCCCTGCAGGACGCCGGGGTGCTCGAGGATGTGCGGGACGCCTGCGGCGGCGATCACGACGAACCAGAGCAGCATCACCGGGCCGAACAGGTTGCCGACCTTGCCGGTGCCGAAGCGCTGCACCGCGAACAGCACGACCAGGATGACCGCGGCGATCGGCACGATCAGGTGTTCGACGGACGGCGCCGCGGTACCGAGCCCCTCGACCGCGGACAGCACCGACACGGCGGGGGTGATCACGGAGTCGCCGTAGAAGAGCGAGACGCCGACGATGCCGATCACCAGGAAGATCACCGCACCACCGCGACGCTTCGCGTAGAGCCTGCGGGCCAGGGCGGCGAGCGCCATCACCCCGCCCTCGCCGTCGTTGTCGGCGCGCATCAGGATCAGGACGTACTTGATCGAGACGATGATCGTGATGCTCCAGAACATCATCGAGATGACGCCGTAGACGTCTTCCTGGTTCGCCTTCACCAGGCCGTCGTCGATCGTGAACACCGTGCGCAGGGCGTAGAGCGGACTCGTCCCGATGTCGCCGAACACGACACCGAGTGCGGCGAGCGCCAGGACGGCGACGCCCTTGCGCGGGCCGTGGCCACCGTCGTCGGTGGCCTCGGTCGTGGGGGTGGTGTGGTCCGTCGGCTTCGACGGTTCCGTCGGGGTCTCGGAGCGGGTCTCGGTCACGCTCGGCACTTCCGTCTCCGGCCGTCCGGGCGACGGCCGCCGCTCATCATCGCACCGTGCGCGGGATGCGCTCGCAGGTGGCGCACATGCGTGCGCACCGCGGCTCTCGACGTGCGCGCGGGGCGGACGGGAGGCCCGTGGCAGGCCCGCACCGCGCCTCCCGTCCGACGGTGGGCCGGGTCCACATCCGCGAAAGCGACAGCGTGCCGCGAACTGTTCGCGGAGATCTGTCGCGATGCCGGAACGGACGGTGCCCCGTGCCGCAGGTTTGTCGCTTTCGCAGGCAGCACTGCGGCTCTCGACGTGCGCGCGGGGCGGACGGGAGGCACGGAGCGGGCCCGCACCGCGCCTCCCGTCCGCCGGTGGGCCGGGTCTCAGGGACGCAGGCCGCGCACCAGGTCGTGGACCACGCGGGCGGCGCGCGCCGCGGCGCCGTCCAGGTGCTCGCGGAACTCGGCACCGTCGGGGGCACAGAGGTCGCTGATGCAGCGGACCGACACGAACGGCATGTCGTGCACGTGGGCGAACTGGGCGATGGCGGCCGACTCCATGTCGACGGCGGCCACGTCGGGGAAGGCACCGCGGAGCGTCCGGGCGCGCCCCTCGGTGACGAAGACCTCGCTCGAGCCGATCGTCGCCGAGCGCAGCGGCCAGGCGATGTCGGCGGCCATCGCCAGTTCCACCAGTCGGGCGTCCGGGGCGTACCCGGTCGGCATGCCGGGCACCTGGCCGAGGGCGTAGCCGAACGCGGTGGCGTCCGCGTTGAGGTTGACGTAGCGGTCGCCGACGACGACGTCACCGATCGCGATGCCGTGCATGAGGCCACCGGCGGTCCCGACGCTGATCACGGGGATGCCGGGTCCGAAGTCGTGGAAGCCGTGTGCCACGGCGGCTGTCGCGTTCGTGAAGCCGATGCCGCTGCGGCGGACGGCCACGGTGGCGCCGCCGATGTCGAGCAGCTGGTGCGGGTCGTGGCCTCCGACGGGGCCGTCGAGGATCGGGACCCCGCCGAACAGGTCGGCGAAGGCGGAGACCTCTTCGCTCATGGCCGCGATGATGATCGCGACGGGCGTCTGTTCCTGCACTGATCGATCCTCGCACGGCGAGGACGCGACGGCTGCCAGCGACGGCCGCCAGCGACCGCTGCCGCCTGCGGCTGCCGGCTACCGCTGCCGGCTACCGCTGCCGGGCGAGCTCCTCGGCGACGAACGCGGTCATCGCGTCGGCGCCGAAGTGGTCGTCGGCGGTGATCGTGACCACGGTGTCGCCGTCGGGGTGGTCGTCGAACAGCAGCATCTGCCCGTACGCCCCGTGCAGCCGCCACAGCTGCCCCGGACCGCCCCAGCCGGCCATCGCGTAGCGGTGGTACCCGGGTCCGGTCCCCTCGCGCTCGACCCAGTCGGAGTGCATCGCCTCGCACCAGCGGGCGCTGACGATGCGCTGCCCGCCGACCACGCCGCCGTCGCGGATGAGCCGGCCGAGGCGCGCGAGCTCCTCGGTGCGGAGCGCCATGCCCTCGCCGGCGGCGACGTACCCGTTCGGGCAGCGCAGCCACTCCACGTCCTCGATGCCGAGCGGGTCGAACAGCCGTCGGGACACGAACGCGCCGACGTCGCCGACGCGGGTCTCGAGCACGCGCATGGCGGTGTAGGTGCTGACGTTGGCGTACTGGAACACGCGCCCCCGCGAGGGCCGTCGCAGGAACTCGGCCGCCAGGTCCGGCCAGTCGGTCAGCTCCGTCGCCGACCAGGGCATGTCGATCCCGCTGGTCATCGTGAGCAGGTGCCGGAGGGTGACCCGGTCGACGCCGTCACCGAACTCGAACCCGGGCAGCGAAGCGGCGATCGGTTCGTCGACGTCCACCAGGCCCTCGTCGGCGGCGATCCCGGTGGCGAGGACGCAGACGCCCTTCGCCGCGGAGTGGATCTCCTCGCGCACGTCGGGCGTCCAGCGGTGCTCGGCGACGTCGTCCGCGGTGCCGCTACCGGTGCGGACGTGCAGGCCGTGGGCGCCGAAGCCGGTGTCGTCGACATGCCGGACGATCGCGTCGAGGATGCTGGTCGCGGTGGTCACACCCCATCTTCTCGTGCGCCACAGCCCTCGTGCCCGACGGCTCTCTAGGGTCGAGGGATGACCTCCGCCACACCAGCCGTCATCGCGCTGCTCGTCGGGTCCGCGATCGCGATCGCCGGACTGGTGCCGTGGGCAGCGCTGCAGTACCGACGCCGGGGCACCCTCGGCGTCGGCAACGCGGTGCTGGCGTTCGCCACGGTCGTCTACGGCCTCGCCCTCGTCACGTACACACTGCTGCCCCTGCCCGACACCAGCGAGGTGGCGTCGATCTGTCGCACCGCGTCGGGCCCGCAGCTGACGCCGTTCGCGTTCGTCGGGGACATCGCGAAGGAGGGCGGGCTCTCCGGTCCCCGCTCACTGCTCGCGAACCCGGCTGCCGCGCAGGTGGTCTTCAACGTCATCCTGTTCGTGCCCCTCGGCATGCTCGTCCGGCACGTGTTCCTGCACGGACGGTTCCTGGCCGGGGTGGTCGTCGGGACCGTCGCTGGGTTCCTGGTCTCGCTGCTCATCGAGTGCACGCAGCTGACGGGCGACTGGTTCCTGTACCCGTGCTCGTACCGACTGTTCGACGTCGACGACCTGCTCGCGAACACCACCGGAGCACTCGTCGGCACGCTGGTCTCCCCCGTGCTCTGGGTGCTCGTCCGGCACCGGGGCGAGCCGTCGTCGGACCTGCCCCGCCGGGTGACGATCTGGCGCCGCGGGTTCGGGATGTTCTGCGACCTGCTCGCCATGGTGCTGACCACCGGCGCGCTGGTGTCGATCACGAGCCTGTCGTTCGCCCTCGCCGGGCAGGACCTGAACTCCACGCTCGCGCGGGTCCTGCTCGCCACGCTGCCCTTCGTCGCACCGGCGGTCCAGCTGGTGGTGGTGCTCGCGTCCGGGCGCACGCTCGGCGAGGCGGTCGTCCGGCTCCGACCGGAGCCGCGGCCGACGGCCTGGCAGCGCCTGGTGCGGTGGGCCGCGGGCTCCGGCGGGTGGGCGACGGCCACCGCCGCCGCGTTGCCCTTCACCGGCCTGCTGGCGTTCGCTCTCGCCGTCGCAGCCGTCATCGGGCTGTTCGCCACCCGAGGGCGGCGCGGGTTCGCGAACGTGCTGGCGCGGGTGGACGTGGTGGACGAGCGCATCGAGCAGACAAGAGCAAGTGAGGAGCGGTAGAAGGTCCGTGGCCTTGGTTCTGTTTCGGTCGTAACTGTTACCAACGAGAGCGGGAATGAACGCATGCGCCCCTTCTGGTGGCCCCGAGGGCCATTGACGGCGGCCACGATCCGTCGACCAGAGCGGACGGGAGGCACATGGCGGGCCCGCCACGTGCCTCCCGTCCGATGACCCGGCGCTACTGCGATCGCAGTACGTGCGTCGGTCGCCGTCTTGGTCAGATGGTTCCGTCCCGAGCCGCCCGTGCTCGTGCCGTGAGGAGCACCATGCGCACCGTCGTCGTCACCGGTCCCGGATCCGTCGAGATCCGCGACGAGCCCGCCCCCGAGGTCGGCCCCGCCGACATCCTGATCGCCGTCAAGGCGTGCGGGGTCTGCGGCTCCGACGCCTTCTACGCCGCGCGCGGCGGCATCCCGCCGCGCGAAGGGCACACGCCACTCGGACACGAGGTCGCCGGAGAGGTGGCCGTCGTCGGCGACGCGGTCGAGGGCATCGCCGTCGGCGACCACGTGGTGGTGAACCCGATGGGCGACCCACGCGGGATCATCGGCAACGGCGGCCCCACGGGCGGGCTCTCCGAGTTCCTGCTCGTCGAGCAGGCCGTGCTCGGCACCAGCGTCGCCTTGGTCCCGAAGGACCTGCCCTGGCAGGTGGCCGCGCTCAACGAGCCGATGGCGGTCGCCCTGCACGCCGTGAACCGGACCGCGCCGCAACCGGGCGACACGGTCGTCGTGTTCGGTGCCGGCCCGATCGGGCTGGGCGCCGTGATCAGCTACAAGGCGCTCGGCGTCGGGCACGTGGTCGTCGTCGACGTGATCGCCTCGCGGCTCGAGAAGGCCCTGCTCGTCGGGGCCGATGCGGTCGTGAACTCGGCGGAGGAACCGCTCGACGAGCGCCTGATCGCCCTGCACGGCGAAGCACGAGACGGCGTCGGGCACGGTGGCAAGGCCGGCACCGACGTCTGGCTCGACGCCGCCGGGGTCCCCGCCACCGTGCAGACGGCGTTGCGACTGGCGAAGCACCGCGCGACGATCGGCGTCGTGGCCGTGCACAAGCGGCCCGTGGAGGTCGACTTCGGTGACCTGCTGGCCGTCGAGCCGACGATCGTGACCGCGATGGGGTACCCGACCGAGATCTTCGACGTCACCGAGCACATCATCGCGAACCCCGAGGCGTACGCGCAGATCGTCAGCGACGTCTTCCCGGCGAGCGACGTGCTCGAGGCCCTCCGGGTGGCGGCGACCCCGGGCGCGGCCGACAAGGTCGTCGTCACGTTCGACTGATGCCGGTGACCAGGAAGGTCGCCGTGCAGTACGCCGTCACGGTGTGGCGGGACCGGCCGCGGCGCGGGCTCGTGCTCGCCGTGCTGTCGGTGCCGAGCAGCCTCGTGATGGCGGGGTGGAAGGTCGTCCTGTTCTGGGCGGCTCCCTCGTTGTTCCTCGCCGCGACCGTGGTCTTCACGCTCGGGGTCGCGGCCGCGAAGGTCTGGGCCGTCCGTCGGCACCGACTGTCGTTCGCGTTCGACGCGGCGAACGGCGACCGGATGCGGTTCCGGCAGGCCGGACACCGGTGGATCGGGGGTGCGGTGACCGCGATGTCGATCGTGTTCGTCGGGTGCAGCGTGCCGATGCTCGTCGGGCGGGCGCACCCCGTGCACTACGACAAGTGGGTGGCGATCGTCATCGCGGCGGCGACGTTCGCGGAGCTGGGGATCGGGGTCTGGGGTGCGGTGACCGCACGCAAGGACGGGGAACCACTCGTCGAGGCGACGAAGCTCGTGAACGTCGCCGCCGCGGTGATCCTGCTCGTGCTGACCCAGTCGGCCCTGCTCTCGTTCGCGGGCAGCGCTGAGGACGCTGCTGCGTCCACGGGTGCGAGCGGGGTGTTCCTCGGCGGTGTGGCTGCGGTGATCGGGCTCGCGATGGCGCTGCGACGGTTCCCGGAAGCGCCGGCGCCTGGGCCGGCGTCGACCTCAGTCGACCAGGCCGGCCTGGAACGCGAACGCCACGAGCTGGGCCCGGTCGCGGGCGTCGACCTTCGCCATGGCCCGGTTCACGTGGGTCTTGACCGTGAGTGGTGAGAGGAAGAGCTCGGCGCTGATGGCGTCGATGCCCCGACCTCGGCTGACCATCACCACGACGTCGCGCTCGCGAGCGGTGAGGGCCTCGAAGCGCCGGGTCATCTCCGGGTCGACGGAGGACGCGGGGGTGCGGGCGACCTGTCCGATGAGCGCCGCTGCGGCCGCCGCGGACAGCGCCCCTCTGCCCGCTGCCACCTCCTCGATCGCGGCGACGAGTTCTGCGGGTCCCGCGGCCTTGCTGAGGAACCCGTTCGCCCCGGCACGCAGCGCCGCGAAGACGAGTTCGTCCTGGTCGAAGGTCGTCAGCATGACGATGCGCACCTGCTCGGCGGTGCGTTCCGCGCGGATCCGTCGGGTCGCCTCGACCCCGTCGATGCCCGGCATCCGGATGTCCATCATGACGACGTCCGCCGGGACCGACAGCGCCGTCTGCACCGCGGCGAGCCCGTCTGCGGCCTCGCCGACGACCTCGATGCCGTCCTGCCGGTCGAGGATCGCACGGAGCCCCAGTCGGATCATGTCCTGGTCGTCGACCAGGATCACTCGTGTGGTCATCGTGCTCCGTTCGCGGTGGGCAGGTGGACGCGGACGACGAACAGCACGCCGTCCGCCGCGGCCTGGACGGACCCCTCCACGGCGGCGACGCGTTCGCGCATGCCGACCAGGCCGAGCCCGCCGGTCCGGCCTGCGACGAGGTCGCTCGCCGGGGTCCGCCGGCGGGGGTTGCGGACCTCGAGGACCAGGTCGTCACCGGCACGGGTGAGGGTGACGGTCGTCCGGCCCTCGCCGTGCCGGTGGGCGTTGGTGAGCGACTCCTGCAACACCCGGTAGACCGTCACACCGATCGGCGCGGAGACCGGGCCGATGTCGTCCAGTCGGGCATCGACGTCGAGGCCGATCCGTTCGTACGACGCGATGAGTCCGGGGAGCTGCTCGATGCCGGGGGCTGGTGCCGTCGGGTCGTCGAGGTCGGCATCGCTGCCCGACGCCGAACGGAGCACCGTCAGGACGTGCTGCGTCTCCGTGAGGACGTTCCGCACGCCATCGCGGGCGGCGTCCAGCGCGCGCCGGGCCTCGTCGGCCCCGGCGGGCAGGGTGACCTCGGCGACCCCGAGCTGCATGCTGACCACCGCGATCTCGTGCCCGATGACGTCGTGCAGGTCCCGCGCGATCCGGACGCGTTCCTCGGCCACGCGGCGTTCGGCCTCGAGTTCCCGCGTGGCGACGGCATCGGCGGCGCGCTGTTCCAACGACGCCCGGTACTGGTGCTGCACCCGCAGCCCCGAGCCGATGGCCGCCGCGGCGACGACGGAGATGAGGGCGCCGAGGGCGGTCGGCGCCGCACCGCCCTCTCCCGGCGCGAGGAGCGTGCCGATGACCACACCGGGAGCGACGATCGCCGCGGCGCGGACCGGGTGCCCTTCCCGCGAGGACACCGCGAACAGCAGCAGCACGGCGCAGCTCCAGGTCACGATCGGCGACCAACCAGACAGTCCTCCGAGCACCGGCGCGATCGTGGCGAGGCAGAGCGCCGCCCAGGGTGTCCACGGCGCCATGACGACGGCGAGCACGGTCGCAGCGACCGCGATGCCGGGCCCCGGTCCGGCGTCGGCCGCGATCACCCGACCAGACTCGATCGCGCACGCGAGCAGGACGACGGCGGCCGTGCCGCGGAACACCCAGCGGTCGTCCAGACGCCACGAACCCCAGATCGCCCGCAGTCGCCGCATGCACTCATCCTGTCGTGCGGGTCAACGGCCCGGCTACTGCGAACGCAGTAGTCGGGGGTACCACCGATCGGGGATCTGCCCGCGGCCCGTCCCCGGGACGATCGACACCAGGCCGGAATGATCCGGCACCGACCGGAGGTACCGCCATGACGCTGACCACGACGAACACCACCCCCATGACCTACGACTACTGCACAGTCGAGGTCCCACGGGGCAAGGACGCCCTGTACGCGGACACCTACCGCAACTTCGGCTGGACGCCCGACGGCTCGGACCGAACGGTCGGACCGACCCGCCGGCGCACCCTCGGCCTCCGCCGCGACCGTGCCGTCCGCTCCGTCGAACTGACCGAGCTCCAGCAGAACGCCGAGACCGCCCTGGCCGCGATCGACGCCCTCGAACGGTCCCGCACGACCGCGGCGTCGGTGGTCGCGTACACCCTCGGCGCGATCGGCAGCGTCCTGCTGGCCGCTTCGGTGTTCGCGATGCAGGACACCGTGGCCGTCCCCGACCTGCTCGGCGGGCTCGACCCGGTGACGGTGTTCCTCGTCGGAGCCGGCGGCCTGGTCAACTGGGCGATCGCTCCCGTGGCCTTCCAGCTCGTCCGCGCGGCGCGCACCAAGCGGATCCGTCCGGCCGTCGACCGCCAGTTCGACGTCGTCTACGGCGCGTGCGAGGCGGCCAATCGCCGCCGGACCGCCTGAGCGCGGCCCGAGCCCGATGACGAACACCACCGCCCGGGCCGGCGCTGTCCTGCACGCGCCGGCCCCCCGCCACCTGGAGACCCGGGTGCTGTACGCACCGACCGCGTTCGTGTCGCTCCACCGGCACACGCTGGAGCAGTTCGGCTGGACGGTGACCGTGCAGGGCGGACGGCTCGGCACGACGTCCCTGCTTCTCCAGCGTCTGCGCACCCGCCCCGACCCGGCACGACCGCTCCTCGAGCGTCGTGCCGAGCGTGCACTTACCCGAATCGCCGCCCTCGAGCAGCAGCCCGCACGGCTCGCCGGTGTCGTCGACATCGCCGGTTCCGCGGTCGCCGTGCTGGCGGTCGCGCTCGGCGGTCTGCTCGCCCTCGGCGGGGACCCGACGCTCGTGCCGGTCCTCGTCGGTGCCGGCGTGTGGATCACCGCCGTGGCCGCAGCGCCCGGCATCCGGTCGTGGCGCACCGAGCGGAACCAGACCGCACTCAGCCGCGAGTACGCCGCGATCGACGCGTGCACGCACCCACCGACCGGCCGGTGACCGCGACCGGGATACCGCAGACGCAGTACGCGCCGCGCCCGACGGTCGAGCACCCTGGACCGGTGACCCGCACCCGCACCGAACACACCGCCCTGATCGTCGTCGACCTGCAGGCGGGGACCGCGCCGTACCAGCGCACCCACCCCGTCGAGACCGTCGTGGCCAACGTCGAGACCCTCGCCCGCGTCACCCGTGGCGGCGGCGGCACGGTGGTGTTCATCCGCCACGACCCCGCCACGACCCCGGCAGGCGCGACCCAGTACGGCGGCGGCCCCCGCCCGGCTCCGGTCGCCTACGGCTCCCTGCTGCTCGAACGGGCCGACGCCGACGGCAACCTGACCCGCGGCGGGTGGAGCGCCTTCGCCGGCACCGGCCTCGACGAGCGGCTGCGCGCCGACGGCGTCACCGAGGTGGTCGTGGTCGGCCAGGCGACGACCTTCGGCGTCGAGTCCACGGCTCGGGCCGCGTACGACCTGGGCTACGACGTCGTCCTCGTCGAGGACGCCACGAACGACCCGGACCCGGACGCCCATGCCGCCCGGTTCCGGTCGGTGTTCCCCGCCCTCGGCGTCGTCGTGCAGACAGCCGACCTGGCGGGGCCGGGCGCGGCCTGAGCGGCGACCGGGCGGCGGACGGGAGGCACGTGGCGGGCCCGCCACGTGCCTCCCGTCCGTCACGTGCACCGTTCAGGGCCGACCCTGTAGGACGGACGGAGCCGAGCGCACGCTCGCCCCGACCCGAGGAGCACCCATGGCCGCGAAGACCATCGTCATCACCGGCGCCAGCGACGGCATCGGCGTCGCCGCTGCGCGGGAGCTCGTCCGCCGCGGGAACGAGGTCGTGGTGGTCGGTCGCAACCCCGCGAAGACCGAGCGGGTGGCCCGCGACCTCGGCGTCGACCACTTCGTGGCCGACTTCTCGGACCTGTCCGCCGTCCGGGGGCTCGCCGACAACCTGCTCGAGCGCTGCCCGCGGATCGACGTGCTGGCCAACAACGCCGGCGGGATATTCAGCGCGGGCCGCCAAGTCACCGTCGACGGTCACGAGCTGACGTTCCAGGTCAACTACCTGGCGCCGTTCCTGCTCACGGAGCTGCTGATGGACCGGCTCGTCGCGTCCGGGGGAACGGTCATCAACACCTCGAGCGTCGCGAACAAGCTCTTCGGCCGCGTCGACATCGACGACCTCGACGCCGAGCGGCACTTCCGGGCCACCAAGGCCTACGGCGACTCGAAGCTCGAGCAGATCCTGTTCACCAAGGAACTCGACCGCCGGTACCGCGACCGCGGCGTGACGTCGACGGCGTTCCACCCCGGCACGATCAGCACCGGGTTCTCGAACGACAAGACCTCGCCGATGTACCTCGTGTACCACACACCCCTGCGCCACGTGTTCCTGACGACCCCGGAGAAGGGTGCCGACACCCTCGTGTACCTGGCCGACAACACCCCCGGACGCGACTACCCGACCGGCGAGTACTACGTGAAGCGCAAGGTGGCGGCGCCGAACGCGCAGGCCGAGGACGCCGACCTGGCCCGAGAGCTGTGGGACCGGAGCGTGGCGATGCTGCACGCGGACTGACCGGGCGAGCTCCGCGGTCGCGCACACGTCCGAGTCCCGCGGGCTCCACGCGACCAGGTCGCCGACGGCGCGGAGCACGTGAGGGGCGTCGTGCCCGCTGGTAGCTTCGTTCCCATGACGCGACCCCGAGGGACCGCACCACTCATCGTCGGCCTCGCGGGCGCTGCCGCCGGTGCGCTCCTCGGGTACTGGGGTGGCAGCCTGATGCTCTCCGGCGGCCGCGAGGCCACGGTCGGGGACGGCCTGCCGCCGTACTCGCTCGTGGTGGTGGTCATCGCCGCGATCATCGGCATCGGGGTCCCGCTCGTGGCCATCGGCTGGTACTTCCGGCAGAAGGTCTCCCTCGCCGGTCAGCCCCACCGCGTGCAGGCGCTGTGGCTCGGCTTCGTCTGGGGGACCATCGCGATGCTGCTCGCCGGAAGCCTGAACGGCATCGCCAGCCTGCTGCCCGGCGGCCTGATCTGGCCCGGTCTCGCCGAGGAGTTCCTGAAGCTCCTGGTGCCCGTCATCCTGCTGCTGTCCTCGCGCACGTACCGGTCGCCGCGACTGGCGGTGTGGCTCGTGTTCGTCGCCGCCGCCTGGTTGGGGTTCCTCGAGGGCATCAGCTACATCATCACCTCGCTCGACCCGATCCTCGACGGCGCGGAGGCTCCGTCCGATGCGCCGTTCGTCATGATGATGGACATCGTCGTCCGCATCATCGCCGAGGTCTCGCACCCGCTGATCACCGTCGGGGCCGCGGTCCTCATCTGGCTCGCCGCGAAGACGCTGCCGACGGGCAAGGCCGTCGGCGTCGGCGTGCTCGCGTACCTCGGTGCCGCTGCGATCCACGGCCTCAACGACGCCGTGATCGACGGGCCGGTCCGCGACTGGAACGTGCCGCTCAGCATCGTGCTCGAAGCCGTGTACGTCGTCGCGGTCTTCGTGTTCTGGTTCCGGCCGCAGGTACGACGTCTGCAGGCCGACGGACCAGTGCACCGATGACCGACTCCGCCGGTACCTTCTCTTCTGGTGCAGACGACATGCACCACAGGGCGATGCAACGCACGAGGGGACACACCATGGCCACAGGGGCTCGACGCTACGGCAGGGCGATCGAACGGCAGGACGGTCGGGACTTCCCGTTCTACGACGGAGACCCGATCCGGATCCCCGCATGGCAGTGGGTGACCATCATCGTCGCGTGCGTGGCTGCCATCACGGTGCTGAGCTTCTACCCGGCGGCGGACAACATCCAGTCGCTCGTGCCACGGTTCCTCTTCACCGCGATCATGCTCGCCGTCCTCATCGCCTTCACGAGACGACACTGGGCGAGGATCTTCCAGCGGACCACCGCCCGCGACTACGGCGCCATGGTGCTCTTCGCGATCGGGAACATCATCGTCACGTTCACGGTCGGGATCATCGTCAAGGCGATCTTCGGCACCAACGCCAACACCGCGACCGACGGCATCCACGGCGCGGGTGAGATCGTCGCGTTCTACGTCGGGACCGCGATCCAGCTGTTGGGCGAAGAGCTCTTCACGATCCTGCCGTTCCTGGCGGTCATGGCGCTGTGCCACCGCATCGGACTCACCCGCACCCAGGGCATCCTCATCGCCTGGCTCGCGACTGCGATCTGGTTCGGTGCAGCGCACCTGCCGACGTACGGGTGGAACTTCGCGCAGGCGTTGCTGATCATCGGCGTCGCACGTCTGGTCCTCACCCTCGCCTACATCCGCACGAAGAACATCGCGGTCAGCACCGGCGCGCACATCATCAACGACTGGGTGCTCTTCACCGCCGCGATCATCGGGGCGACAGCGAGCGCCTGAACGCCGTCGCGCGCGTGATCACGCCAGGGGCGCGGTGGACGCACCACAAGGCGGACGGGAGGCGCGGTGCCAGCTGACACCGTGCCTCCCGTCCGGTGTCCTGGCAGTGCCCCCCGCGCCCCGGCGCGGCCTCGTAGGGTCACCGCATGAGCACGAACCGCGACGACGTCAAGGACTTCCTCGTCAGCCGCCGTGCCCGGGTGCGCCCGGACCAGGTGGGCCTGCCCGGTGGGCCCAACCGGCGCGTGGCCGGGCTCCGCCGCAGTGAGGTCGCGATGCTCGCCGACGTCAGTGTGGAGTACTACTCGCGGCTCGAGCGCGGCAGCCTCTCCGGAGTCTCCGACGGCGTCCTGCACGCCATCGCCGGTGCGCTGCTCCTCGACGACGCGGAGCGCGACCACCTGTTCGACCTCGCACGAGCGGCGAACGCCTCCCCGGTCCGTGGACAGCGCCGTGCAGCGACGCCGAAGACCCTGCGCGTCGGGCTGCAGTACACGCTCGACGCGTTCACCGGCGGCCCGGCGTTCATCCGCAACGACCGACTCGACCTGCTCGGTGCGAACGCGCTCGGCCGGGCGCTCTACGCGGACCTGTTCCGGAAAGCGGAGCGGCCGAACCTCGCTCGCGCCGCCTTCCTGGACCGGGACTGGGCCGACGCGTTCCACCCGGACTGGGACGTCGCCGCCGACCAGAGCGTCGCGATCCTCCGCACTGCGGCCGGCCACGACCCCCACGACGAGGACCTGCAGGCCCTGATCGGTGAGCTCTCGACGCGCAGCGCGGAGTTCCGCGCGAAGTGGGGTGCGCACGACGTCCGTCGGCACGCCACGGGCGAGAAGCACTTCGTCCACCCCGTCGTCGGTGCCCTCGACCTGCACTTCGAGGCGTCACGGCTCATGAGCGACCCGCGCTTGAGCCTCCTGCTGTACAGCGCGGAGCCCGGCTCGCCGACCGCCGACGCGCTCCGCCGCCTCGGTTCGGTCGCTGCGACCGACCGACGCGACGCGGTGGACGCCGCTGGGCGTGGCGCGGCCGACCGGAGCTGACCCTGCGTCGACACGACGTACCGGTCACTCGGTCCGGATGCGCATCGAGGCCAGCGCCGCGACGACCAGCACGGCGGCCGCCACCACGAAGCTGGTCTGCGTCCCGACGACGAACTGCGACCGGTCGGCTAGGAACGCCCCGAAGACCGCGATCGCCACCGCCCCACCGACCTGCCGGAAGGTGTTGAACACCGCACTCGCTGTCCCCGACCGTTCAGCGGGGACGCTGGCGAGGACGACCGACGTCGCGGGCGGCATCGCGACCGATCCGCCCGCGCCGGTCAGGATCGTGCACACCGCGACCGCGGCGATGGAGTCGTACGGCGCGAGCACGATCATCACGACGAGGCCGATCGCGATCGTGGTGAGTCCCGCGACCACGGGGACCCGAGCGCCGAACCGGTTCACGAGGGTGCCGCTGACGACGTTGCCGACGATGCTGAACGCCGCGGACGGCAGGAACACCAGCCCGGCAGCCAGGGGCGACAGGCCGAGGTGCTGTTGCAGGTAGAGACTCAGGACGAAGACGCTGCCGAAGTTGCCGACCATGAACGCGAACCCGACGCCGAGCGCGATCCGCATCCCACCGGAGCGGAACAGGTCGAGCGGCATCATCGGGTTCCGGCCGTGGGCCTGCACGAGCAGGAACCCGACGACCGCGGCCGCAGCGACGAGCAGTGCGACGACCACGTCCCAGCGGCCGAAGCCCGACGCACCGCCTTCGATGAGCCCGAAGACGAGGCCGCCGAGCGCGAGCAGGGCGAGGACCTGACCTGCCGCGTCGAACCGGGCCGCTCGTCGAGGCGACGGTGCCACCCGGACGAGCATCCCGAGCATCACGGCGCACACCGGCAGGTTGATGGCGAACACGAGGCGCCAGTCGAGCGTCGTCAGCGCGCCGCCGAGGATCGGCCCGACCGCCCCGGCGACCGCACCGCCGACGGCCCAGATGCCGAGGGCGTGCGCCCGCTCGCGCGCCTCGGGGAACGCCTGGCGGATGAGCGCCATCGAGGCGGGCAGCATCACCGCGGCGGCCGCGCCCTGGACCGCACGCGCCGCGATCAACGCGCCGAGCGACGGGGCGAGGGCACACGCGACGGACGCCACGAGGAACCCGGCGATGCCCCAGCCGATCGCCCGCTTCGCGCCGATCCGTTCGGACAGGTTGCCCGCGAACAGCAGCAGCGAGGCGAACAGCAACGTGTACGCGTCGATCACCCACTGCAGCCCCGACGTGCTGCCGCCGAGCTCCCGCCCGATCGTCGTCAGCGCCACGTTCACGATGAGGATGTCGAGCGTGATGAGGAAGAAGCCGAGCGAGGCGAGCACGAGCGTCAGCCGCGCAGCTCGGTGCGGGCCTCGATCGGTCGGGACGTCGGCTGCGGTCGGAGCGGTCACGGTTCGATGTTCTCCTGGCTGCGCTCGTCGGGGGATGCCCTGACCGGGAACCCCTCGCGACAGATCGAACAGACATAGGATGTCTCACGCTCCCGACATCGCCGTCGCGAGCTGCCGCAACCGATCGGAGCACGTCGTGCACGAACCGCTCACCCCGCTGGACCCGGCCACGCTGCCCGAGCCCGTGGACGTTTCGGACAACTCCGCGGCCCTGGCCGCGGTCGACGCCGTCGTGCGCTCGGGCCCGTACGACGCGACCTGGGCGTCGCTGCAGCAGTACCGCGCACCGCTCTGGTACCAGGACGCCAAGTTCGGGATCTTCGTCCACTGGGGCGTCTTCTCGGTCCCCGCGTTCCGGAACGAGTGGTACTCCCGCGACATGTACCGCGCCGGGACGCCCGAGTTCGCGCACCACGCCCGGACCTACGGCCCGCTCGACGCGTTCGGGTACAAGGACTTCATCCCCTCGTTCACGATGGAGCACTTCGACGCCGCGGCGTGGGTGCGGGTGTTCCGCGAGGCCGGCGCACAGTTCGTCGTCCCGGTCGCCGAGCACCACGACGGCTTCGCGATGTACGACACCGACCGCTCCCGCTGGAGTGCCGCGCAGCTCGGGCCCGGGCGTGACGTGTTCGGCGAGCTCCTCGTCGCCGCGGACGAGGCATGGATGGTCCGTGGCGCGTCGTCCCACCGTGCCGAGCACTGGTTCTTCATGAACGGCGGGACGAAGACCCCCTCGGACGTGCTCGATCCGCGGTACACCGACTTCTACGGTCCGGCGCAGCGCGAGGAGACCGCCCCGAACGAGCGCTTCCTGGAGGACTGGCTGCTCCGCACCGTCGAGCTCATCGACAAGTACCGCCCGCAGGTGCTCTGGTTCGACTGGTGGATCGAGCAGCCCGCGTTCCAGCCGTACGTCCGCACCCTCGCGGCCTACTACTACAACCGCGCCGCCGAGTGGGGCCGCGAGGTCGTCATCAACTACAAGTGGGAGACCTTCGCCCCGGGCAGCGCAGTTTACGACATCGAGCGCGGAGCGATGGCCGGCACACCGGAGACCGTCTGCCAGAACGACACCGCGATCGCGAAGACCGCCTGGAGCTGGATCGAGGGCCACGACTACAAGACCGTGCGCGACCTGGTCGCCGAACTCGTCGACGTGGTCGCGAAGAACGGCGTGCTGCTGCTCAACACCGGGCCGAAGGCCGACGGCACCCTGCCCGAGGACGAGGTCCGCATCCTGCGCGGCATCGGCTCGTGGCTCGCGGTGAACGGCGAGGCGATCTACGGCACCCGGCCGTGGACGATCTCGGGCGAGGGGCCGACCACTCGTCCCGCGGGTTCGTTCGTCGACGCCGACACGGTCGAGTACACCGCCGAGGACGTCCGGTTCACCACGCGCCACGACGTCACCGGCGACGCCGTCTACGCGACCCTGCTGGCCGATCCCGACGACGGGTCGGCCCGCATCCGGGCGTTCGGGTCGGCCTCGGGCCTGCTCGGCCGCACCATCCGGTCCGTCGCCGTGCTGGGCCACGACGGCGAGGTCGACTGGGAGCAGCGCCCCGACGCACTCGTGGTCGCGCTCGACGGCATCACCAGCGTCGACTCCGGTCCAGTGGTCCGGGTGCGACTCGCGCCGGTGGTCGAGCAGGAGCGGGAGGACTTCCTGCACCAGTGACCGGGGACGCCGGCGCGGGGATCCGTCGCGGTCAGAACGGTGCGGCGCGACTACTCTGAGGCGGACGGTCGTCCGACGAGGATTGGGATGCTGACCTGAACTGGATCATCGCGAACTTCGGTCTCGTCTGGGGCCTCACCGTCACCCACGCGGGTCTCGCGGCCGTGCCCATCGTCCTCGGGTTCGTCGTGGCGGTGCCGTTGGGGTGGGTGGCGAACCGGTGGCAGGCGGTCCGATCGGTCATCGTCGGCGGCGGCAGTCTGCTCTACACGATCCCGTCCCTGCCGCTCTTCGTGATCCTGCCCTACCTGCTCGGCACCCGCATCACGGATCCCGTGAACATCGTCGTCGGGCTTTCGGTGTACGCGGTCGCCATCATGGTGCGGTTGGCAGCTGATGCGTTCGCCGCCGTCCCGGCGGACGTCGTCGACTCGGCCACCTCGGTGGGGTACTCCGCGTGGGGCCGTTTCTGGACGGTCGAGCTCCCGTTGGCGGGTCCCGTCCTCCTCGCGGGGATGCGGGTGGTCTCGGCGAGCACCGTCGCCCTGGTCTCGGTCGGCGCCCTGGTCGGGTCCGCGAACATCGGTTTCCTGTTCACGGACGGGCGACAGCGTCAGTTCCTCGAGGAGATCCTGGTCGGCGTGGCAGCGAGTCTCTTCGTCGCACTGGTCTTCGACACCGTCCTGGTGGCGCTCGGGCGCGTCCTGATGCCGTGGTCGCGACGGATCCAGGTGCGGTCGCGTCGGTCGCGCCGTCGGGCCGCGTTGGCGACGATCGAACGGGGGGCCTGACCGTGCAGTTCTTCCTCCACGCAGTCGCCTGGCTCCTGGACCCGGCGAACTACCGCCCCGGCCTGCAGACCCCGCTCCCGATCCAGGACCGGATCGGCGAACACCTGCTGTACACGTTCATCTCGGTCGCCATCGCCGCCCTGATCGCCTTGCCACTGGGCCTGTACATCGGTCACACCGGGCGCGGGCGCAGCTTCGTCATCGCGTTCAGCGGGTCCATGCGCGCGCTGCCGACGCTGGGCCTGCTCGGCACGCTCTTCGTCATCATCGGGATGACCGTGCCGTTCACGCAGACCGCCTTCATCGCGTCCATCATCGCGTTCGTCGTCCTGGCGATCCCCTCGATCCTCGCGGGGGCGTACTCCGGTGTGGAGTCGGTAGACCCGCAGACGGTGGACGCCGCGCGCTCGGTGGGGATGACCGAGCTGCAGATCCTGCTCAAGGTCGAGGTCCCCCTGTCACTGCCACTGATCATCGGCGGGATCCGCGCGTCGGTCCTCCAGGTCGTCGCGACCGTCGTGATCGCGTCGTACATCTCCCTGGGCGGGCTCGGCGCGATCATCTCGACGGGCATCAGCCTGAACGACAACGACCTCATCCTCGGTGGTGCGTTGCTCGTGACGGTCCTCGCCCTCGTGATCGACGGCCTGTTCGCCCTCGCACAACACCTCACCCGCCGCGGCCCCGAGGGGCAGACCCGTCGCCGCCGCACACACGTCCGCGCGCTGCCACTCCGGCGCCGCGCGGTGACGGCACTCTCCGTCGACGAAAGGGACCACTGATGTTCACAGCAGGCACCAGGACACGCATCCTCGCGGGTGTGATCGCGGTCGGGGCGATCGTGGCACTCTCCGGTTGTTCCACCTCGGACCCCACGAAGCCGGCATCGGGCGGGGGCGACGGATCGGGCAGCACGCCGATCGTGGTCGGTTCGTTCAACTTCCCGGAGAGCGAGATCCTGGGCAGCATGTACGCGCTCGTCCTGAAGGACGCCGGGTTCGACGTGACGACCAAGTTCAACCTCGGCCCGCGGCAGACCACGATCCCCGCGCTCAAGGACGGTTCGATCAACCTCATGCCGGAGTACAACGGCAACCTGCTGTTCTTCTACGACACCAAGGCCACCGCGAAGACGACAGCGGAGGTCGACGCCGCGCTGAAGACCGAGATCCCGAAGGACTTCCAGGTGCTCGAGCCGTCTCCGGCCGAGGACAAGGACGCCTACGTCGTGACCCAGGCCGAGGCCGAGAAGAACGGCCTCACGTCGATCGGTGACCTCTCCAAGATCGAGCCGTTCTCGCTCGGTGCCAACCCGCAGTTCGGCACCCTTCCGTACGGCATCCCCGGGCTCAAGTCCAGGTACGGCGTGGACAAGGTCACGTTCAAGTCGATCGAGGACTACGGCGGGCCCGACACGGTCAAGGCACTCGTCGACGACACCGTGCAGGTGGCCGACATCTACACGACGTCACCCGACCTCGTGACGAAGAAGCTGCTCGTGCTGAAGGACCCCGAGAACCTGATCGCGTCGCAGAACATCCTGCCGTTCCTGAACAAGGACATCTACAGCGCGAAGCTCGCGTCGACGTTGAACAAGCTGTCCGAGAAGCTGACGACCGATGACCTCATCGAGCTGCGCAACCGTGTCGAGGGCAGCGAGAAGGCCCAGGCCCAGGCCGCCGCGAAGGACTGGCTGACCAAGGAGGGGCTGCTCAAGTAGCCCGGGAACGACGTCGGGTGCCGCGAGGCGGGTAGAAGCGCGTCAAGTCGGTCGGCGCGACCCCGACGCGCGCCGTGAAGGCTGTCTCGCAGCCAACGCAGCGGAGCGGGAATCGCAGGACCATTCGGTGTCTGCCTTCCGACGGCTTGGTGTGAAGCGCTCGGATGCCATGGATGTGGGGAATGCAGACGTACAGCGCGATCTTCCCCACTGGCGGTTCGCTGTTCACTCGGTAGGCGGTTGCATTCACTCGGTCGAGTTCCGGCGCAAGCAGCCTTGCCTTCGCAGCCGAGATGTGGCCATCCGTGCGCGTGGCGTCCCACACCGCAACGGCGTGAGGCGAAGGCACCTTTCGCACGGTATCGGGCAGCGGGTAGATGTCGAAGGTCATGCGCGTCAGCGAAGTCGGTCGCCGGCCCCCTTGGAGGCGAATGCGCGACGGCCGTGCAATGACCATCAGGTCCCCGATGAGGCGTCGCGCGTTCCACCGGCTTGCTGCTAGCTCCGTTGACCAGGCTGTGCGGCTGGCGCTCGGCCGGCAGCGGGGTCGGGTCGTGATCGTCGGGGCTCATGTGTCTCCACAGGGCTACGCGCGACAGGACCTCCTGCGCGAGCACATTGGTGGATGTGCACTCGGGCCGCCTCGGCGAGGCTGGGTCGTGTCGATCGGAGAAGCGGATCAGGTCGCGTCGATGGCGCGGACGACGATGCGGGCTCGAGCGATGTTGTCGACTCGCGCAAACCGGTCGTCTGCGTTGCCTCCGACCTGAGCGGTCGCGCGAACGGCGATCAGGTAGGTCCCGGGGAACTCGAAACTGCACGCCTCGGAGATCTCGACGGACCCTGCAGGGGTGACCTGCTGGGTCGTGTCGAAGTGTCCGGTGCCGTGAAGATCGGTGACGACGTCGGTGATGATGCCGGCGCGGGTGGTTGCGTGGGCGGTGATCCGCACAGTCACGATCGCTCCGACGCTGACCTCGGCGCGGTCGCTGCCGTCGACGGTGAGGGCGACGATGGGCTGCACGCCACCCCGAGCGGCGTCGTTGGCATCGACGAGCACCTGCCCCTCGTGTACGGCGTACGTCGTGGAGGGGGCCGGGGCGGTGCCCTGCTCCACCCAAGCGCTGAGCTGGCGCAACGCTGCCTGGAGAGCGCCGACGTAGCTGACGGTACGCGTCTCGTGTTCCTGGATGCCGCTCTCGTCGCCGTGCAGCGCGTTGTCGGTGTACCAAAGCCGGAACCGGTCATCGACGTTGTCGCCGATGAACTCGCCGACGCGGGAGCGGTACCAGTCCGCTTGCCAGGGGAAGGCCTCGCGGTCCAGGAGGGAGGCGACGACGATCATGTGGCCGCTGATGCGACCGGTGGGAACGGTTCCGGACGCGGCCGCGGCGAAGAGCGGCCCAAGGAGGACGGGGCGCTGGGGTGGTGCGGGGCTGCCGGCGGCGGTGCGGAACTGGTCCCAGACGATGTAGTCGCTCGAGGGGACCTGGTGGCGGTGGTAGGTCTGCGCGGCGAGGAAGTTGGAGTTGTCGACGAGTACCTCATCGCCCGGGGTCAGCTCGAACGAGCCCTCGCCGGGCTCGAACAGGACGGTGGTTCCGTCCACGCCCGTCAGGCGGAGGAGTTTGCCTGCCGACGGACCGGTGAGGATCGCCAGCTCGGCGCCGAGAGTGAACCCCTCCGGTCGATCGGCAATTCGCGCGCCGATGACCGTTCGCGGCCGCGCTGTCGCCTTGTACGACTCGTCGACTCCGCCGGTGATCGCGGCGGTCTCGGAGTCGGCGGTGAGGAGCTCGACCAGGGTCGTCTTCAGCTGGACGCGGTCGCGGTGTACGGACGAATCCAGGTCGCTTCCGAGGTATCCCTCAGCGCTCCAGAAGTCCTCGGCGTAAGCGGGGTCAGCGTGCATGATGCCGGGGTACAGCACGCTGAACGCGTGCATACCCATGGTTTGCCAGCCGAACCACGACCGAACCGGGAAGCCCATTCGGGTGACTTCGTCGAGAGCAGCCTGCTCCTCCGTGCTGAGCTTGAGGGTGGTCGGATCGCCGCCAGCGTCGAAGGCGTCGACGATTCGCGGGAACGCGTGGCGGAGGAGGCGCTGCGCGTGCATACGCACCGCGAAGACGTTCGGGATGGCCATGGGGCTGCCGATGACGTACGGCACGTAGCCGTCCCAGACGCCGTCGGTGTTCTCGGATGCGCCGATGGTGCGATATCCGCCGCCGCTGCCTCCGTAGAGGTAGCCGTAGACACGCTGCGGTCCGTAGATCCACTCCGCTATCTGACGAGACAGTCGGGCGACCGCCGCATTGGCACGGTAGGCGCCGATGGTCGGGTCGATCCCGGACATGGGGTTCGCGGCTCCGGGGCCGCCGCCGTTGGTCTCGATGTAGTAACCGCCGCTGGCGAGAGTGAACGGAACCGGATTCTCGTCAGTGAGCTGCTGCTGCGCGAGGTTCTCGCTCTGAGGCACCGGGGTCACGTGCTGGAAGAACCGGCCTTCGAACTGGTCCTGCGTGGGCAGGTACAGCGAAAAGCGGGTGTCGCTGTCGGCGAATCCGCCGTGGATGTAGCGATGGTGAGCGGGGGTCTCTCGCCATTCGTCGACGTCGACATAGGGCTGAGCGAAGGCCTCATCCACTGGGTCGGGCGTGAGCGCGAGGTCCTCGAGGGACTCGTCGGTGGAGGAGGAGAGCGTCATCAGTGTTCCTTCGAAGGTGGTGAGCTGGGGGCGGGAGTGACGAGGTGTGCGGGGCCGGCCGCTCCGCACACGTCCTGGTTCACTTGTCGGCCGAGTGTTCATCGGTCGAGGTGCGCACGGTCCCGGGTACAGATTCGGGCTTGACCGTGTCGACCTTCGGGTCGTCAGCGGTGATGACGGCCAGGCTCTGAGTGATGGTTGGGAGCATTTGCTCGAACTTGCGGTACGGCCGCATCACGAGCACCACGCCGATCCAGAGGACGGCGGGGAACGCGCCGGCAAGGAGGACAATGCCGGTGACGGCCGAGGGAGACTGAGTCTCGGCGGTCCCGTCGTAGCCGACGACGCCGAGCACCCAACCGGTCGCGGCGCCACCGGCCCCAGCACCCAACCGCACGAAGAACGTCGTGATGGCGCCCATCGTGCTCTCGAGTCGACGGCGCCCGCTCCACTGGTTGTAGCTCGCGTTGTCGATGACGAGGAGCTGCGTGAGGAAGGTGATGGGGAGGATGCCCAGACCGCTGAGAGCGCTGGAGATGAGTATCAGGATCAGGTTGCCGTTCGCGACGATCATGAGTGCGCCGGCGAGGACGCCGGCGATCGCACCGGTTGTGATGATGGTGCTGACCTTGAACTTCTTCATCAGGCGGGGGAAGAACAGCATCGAGGGCAGGATGAGGACAGGGATCAGCCCGGTGAAGCTCATCAGCGAGATATCGCCGACGACGTACTTGAAGTAGTAGACCGCGATCCCGGTGCCGCCGGCGAGAGAGCTGACGAAGCTGATTCCGGCGATGATCCAGATGTAGTGGTTCGTGGTGAGCACCTCGCGGATGTCGCGGAAGGTGACCTTCGGGGCGTCCTCGGCTTCGGTCTGGTACCTCTCCTTGAAGAAGAGGAAGCGGCCGAGACCGATCAGCGCGAGGGGGATCGCGAGGTAGAGCGCGAGCATCGACCAGGCCGGTGCGCTCGTGCCCGCCTGGGCGAGGAAGACGGGGAGGGCGACGTTGAAGACGACGACTCCGACGGTGGTGAAGAAGCCGGTGCGGGTCGACACCTTCGCGACGAGGACGCGCGAGTTGAAGGCGCGCGCGAGGTAGAGGTAGTCGTTCGCGCCGAGGAGCGATGTGAAGACGACGTTCGCCATCACCAGCCACACGAAGAGCCAGACCGTTTTGCCGACATCGTTGAAGTCGGGGGTCGAGAACAGCGCGTACGTCGCGACCCAGACGCCGACGATCGCCAGCTCGTAGGGGCGGGCCTTCCCCCACCGAGTCTCGGGGGTGCGGTCCACGAGCCAGCCGGAAATGACCACGACCACGGCCTCGAGCAGCTTGCTGACCAGAGCGAGGGTACCGAGAACGGCGGGGTTGAGTCCGAGGACGTCGGTGCCGTAGAAGACCCACATCCCCAAGAAGAGGTAGTTGACGGCGCCGGAGAGCCCGGTGGTCGTCCACGCGAGTCCCGCGCCGGTGGAAAGGCGGTCGGGATCGCTGCGGCGGCTGACCTTCCGAGCAGCGCGAGCGGTGAGGCGTGACGTCGTTGTCATCGGGTTCCTTCGGTGGAAGTGGGTGTCTGGGTAGACGGCCGGAGCCGGCAGCACCGGGATCCGAAACCAGAGTGAACCACACCATTCGACTCCAGGGCAACACTTTTTGATCGACGGCGAGTGTCAAACCTTCGTGAACACTCTGGATTCGCTGACCTATGCTGATCGGATGACGACGACGACGCCCGGGAAACGCGGCCCCTACGCCTCCACCACAAAGCGGCGGCAGACGATCGTGCAGGCCGTGGTGGAACTCGTCGACGAGCTTGGACACGAGAACGTCACGACGGCGCTCGTGTCGCAACGATCCGGGACCAGCGAGACGACAGTGCTCTACCACTTTCCCTCGAAGGACCACCTTCTGGTTGCCGCCCTGGGGGCGATCGAGGACGACGAGGCGGACCGCGCCCATGTCACGCTCGAAGACACGCTCTTGGACGCTCGCGCGTTTCGTAGGCTTGCGGACCCCGATCCCCACGATCCCCGGTTTCGCCTACTGAACTCGATGAAGGGATCTGCGTCGTTGGCGGGCCATCCGGCAGCGGAGTACTTCGCGCAACGCAACGCGCGGATCGTCGACCTCTTCGCTCGACTGCTCGAGCACAGCCAGAAAGCCGGCCTGGCACACCCCAACGCCGACCCGTGGCTAACGGCGCGACAGGTCATCTCCGTCTGGGATGGACTGTCGCAACTCTGGGTGTCCGACCCTTCGTTCGATCTCGGAGCCGCTGTCGAGGACGCTGTTTCCAAGCTGATCGGTCAGAACCTCATGGAGATCCAGAAGCTTCTCGGCACCTCCTTCAACTCGAGCTAGGGCGTGTCTCCGAAACCTCGTGTGGATTCTTGACCCGCCCCGCCTCAGCCGTGACGGAGTTGCGCCGCGCGGTCTCCGACTGGACCCCTGGTTGACGTGAACCTTCGAACGGGCTCGGAATGGCCTTGAGGGCCAGTCCAGAGGAACCCACGATCCCACCAACGGTAGTCGCGGGCGAGTGGCTTCGTCGCTGAGGGAAAGCGCCGGTAGAGGGAGCCGCTGCGACCCCCTCGCACGGGCAAGCCTGCGTGTTCGTCCGCAAGGCACCTCCGCTCATGACCCTGAACCGGGGTTCCGTCGCAACGTGTTGCTGATCACGATGAGGTCGCCCCGGTAGTACCCGACCGCGAACTCGATCGGTCGGCCGGTGGCGTCCGTGAGGAGCCGATGCTGCACCAGGAGCGGCGCGGACGGCTCGGTGGCGAGCAGCTCGGCGACCGCCGGGTCGGCCGGCACCGCCCCGGTGCGCACCGCGGCTTCACCGAGTTCGATGCCCGCCGCCTCGAGGAACCCCCACGTACCCGCATCCACGCCGGGTGTCTCCGCCCCGGGCTCCCGCAAGCCGAGGTCACTCCTGAAGTAGCTGGTCCACAAGACAAGGGGATCACGCGACGCCGTGATGCGTTCCCACCGGATGACCGGAGTCCCGCCTGGAACGACCAAGTTGTCCGCGACCACTTGCGGCGCGGGGACGAGCTCCCAGGAGAGCTTCCGGTAGTGGATCGCATTGCCCTCGACGGTGCTGTGTCCTGGCTCGCCGATCGCGCGTAGCTGGTTGAGGTGGTGGACGATCACGTGCGCCGTAGGTTCCGTTCCCTGGCCGCGGACTCGTCGGATGAGTCGCTCCGACACAAGGAGATCGAGCGCCTCGCGGACCACGTTCCGGCCGACCTGGTGTCGCCGGATCAGTTCGTCCTCGGACGGCAGCGCGGCAATCCCGCCGTCTCCGCGGAGCAGTTCGTCGCGGAGCATGTCGCGCAGCAGCCGTGCGCGGTGATGGCGACGTTCGAGGTACTTCGGCATGGGACCTCAGGGTCGCACACGCCGGGCGCCGGAGCACGAGGGGGCGGAAGTTTCGTGGCGTTGCGTCTTGGGTGGAACGCGGAAGCCCCGGTCAGGAGGCATTCGTGGACGAGTGAGTGGTGGCTTAGCAGGGGCGTAACGAGAGCGTGACGGGGCGGAAACCCCTGTGGATCACGCTCCTCTCATGCCCCTCACCACCATCGCCACCGTGTCGATGCCGGTCGTGTACGACCCTGACACGAACCTCACCGTGATGCTCGGCCGCATCCGGGATGCTGCCGAACTCGGTGCCGACCTGGTGGTGTTCCCGGAACAGGCCTTGCAGGGCTACCTCACGGACACGCTCAGTCTGGACTTCGAGAACGTCCGCTACCAGCAGCAGAACGCCGAGACAGTGCCGAACGGCCCGCGGGTGAGTGCGGTGATCGAGGCCGCGGTCGAGCAGAGCCTGCACGTCGTGTTCGGGCTGACCGAGCGCGACGACCGGTACGCGGATGTCCTCTACAACACCGTCGTCCTTGCCGGTCCGGACGGCTACATCGGCCGGTACCGCAAGGTGCACCAGCCCGGGGACGAGAAACACGTCTACCACCCGGGCGTCGGGTTCCCCGTGTTCGAGACGGGCATCGGCCGGATCGGGATGCTCATCTGCTACGACAAGTGCTTCCCCGAGACGACTCGGGCGCTCGCGCTGCAGGGCGCGGAGATCCTCGTCATGCCGACCGCGTGGGCGTACGACGACGCCGACGAAGCGGCTGAGGACGACATCCGTGTCGACCAGTACACGCTCTTCGGCCGCGTCCGGGCGCTGGAGAACCAGGCGTGGATGGTCGAGTCGAACGTCGTCGCGCAGCAGGGGAACCTCAACTACCACGGGCACTCACGGATCATCGACCCGAACGGCGTCATCCGCGCCGACACCGGTCCCGCAGAGGGCATCGCGTGCGTCTCCGTCGACGTCGAGGACACCATCCTCCGAGCCCGCGGCATCGACTACATCGGCTACCACTTCCTCAAGGACTACGTCCCCGTGCCCGCGACCGTCGGGCACTACGGGACGGGAACGGAATGACCATGTCCCACGCGATCGAGGTCCAGGGCATCGGGAAGCGCTACGGCGACGGCCCGCTCGTCCTGGACGGCATCGACTTCCACGCGAAGGCCGGCGAGTTCGTCTCCTTCGTCGGACCCTCCGGCTGTGGCAAGTCCACCCTCTTCAACATCATCACCGGGCTGCTCGCCCCCACCGAGGGTCGCGTCCTGGTCAACGGGAACGACACCACGGGCAACCCGAACCGGTCGATCGGCTACGTCCTGCAGAAGGACCTGTTGATGCCGTGGCGGACGATCATGCAGAACGTGGTCCTCGGCCTCGAGGTGCACGGGGTCCCACGGCGCGAGGCGCGCGAGCGGGCGTCGGCCCTGTTCGACACGTACCACCTGTCCGGCCGCGAGGACAGCTACCCGGGCCAGCTCTCGGGTGGCATGCGGCAGCGTGCAGCGCTCATGCGGACGATGGTCACCGACCCAGACATCATCCTGATGGACGAGGCGTACAAGGCCCTCGACTACCCGCTGAAGATCCAGCTCGAGAGCGAGCTGATGGACACCGTGAAGGCGGCGGGCAAGACGGTCGTGTTCGTCACGCACGACATCGAGGAAGCCGTCACCCTGAGTGACCGCGTCTACGTCCTCAAGGCCCATCCCGGACAGGTCGTGCAGGAGATCGAGATCGACCTCGGCACCGACAGCCACGCCATCAACGAGCGCCGCCTCGCGCCGGCGTTCAACGACTACTACGAGGCGATCTGGCGCTCCATCGGCACCGGCGCCCGGACGGAGCGCGCAGCATGACCGCCATCCAGATCGAAGAAGCAGCCACCGGGGCAGTCCGGACCGCACCCGAACGCCGCACCCGACCGCGGTCGTCGAGGCGACGCAGCGTCCTCGTGTCGATCCAGATCGCGATCGTCGTCGCCTTCCTGGCGGCCTGGCAACTCGGGGCGTCCGCGGGGTGGATCAGCACGTTCCTGTTCTCGAGCCCCGGGCAGATCGTCACGGTGCTCGCGCAGAACGTCGGGACCGGCGAGCTGTGGACCGACCTCGGCGTGACCGCGCAGGAGGTGCTCATCGGATTCGTGATCGGAGCCCTCGGCGGGTCGCTCCTCGGCCTCCTGCTCTGGTACTCGCGGTTCGTCGCCGACCTCTCCGCGCCCTTCATCACCGCGATCGGGTCGATCCCCGTCCTCGCCGTCGCGCCGATGATGATCATCTGGTTCGGCACCGGTCTGGTGTCGAAGGTCGTCATCGTCGCGTTCTCGTGCGTCATCGTCTCGCTGACGAACGCCTACCGCGGTGCGCAGAAGGTCGACACCGATCTCCTCGACCTGATGCGCTCGTTCGGCAGCTCCAAGACCCAGGCGTTCACCAAGGCCATCGTCCCCGGGGCGATGTCCTGGGTCATCGCCGGCCTCAAGCTCAACGTCGGGTTCGCGATCATCGGCGCCGTCGTGGGGGAGTTCATCTCGTCCTCTGCGGGTGTCGGTCACATGATCGTCACCGGATCGTCGAGCTTCGCCATGAACCAGGTGCTCGCCGGCGTCGTCGTCGTGATGGCGATGGTCCTGGTCTTCGGCCTCCTGATCGATCTGCTGGAGCGCGTCCTGCTCCGGTGGGATCGCCGCTGACCCACAGCGGAAACCCCTCCCACCTCACCCTCCTTCCCTGCGCTCCTCCCACCGAAAGGGCTGTGCCCCATGCGATCTCCCCTCCCTCGACGCGCCCGCGTCCTCACCCTCGTCGCGGCGACCGCCGCCACACTGGTCGCACTCACCGGGTGCGCGTCCGCCTCCAGCGCGGCCGACTCGGCCGACGGCGAGACCCAGGACGTCACCATCAACCAGGCAGTTCAGACCCTCCTCTACCTGCCGCTCTACGTCGCCCAGGAGAAGGGCTACTTCGAGGACGAGGGCGTGAACGTCAAGATCGACACCGGCGGATCCGGCAACGCCTCATTCGCCGCGGTGCTCGGCGGCTCAGCCGGGTTCTCCATCCAGGACCCGGTGTTCTCCGCCAAGTCCCACGAACAGGGCGGTGAGGGTGTCATCGTCGCCGGCGTACAGAACGCCCCAGCCGAGTTCCTCGTCGGCAAGAACGACGCGAGCGCGCAGGACGACCCCACGATCCTGAACGGCAAGAAGGTCGTCGTCTCCCCGTCACCGGACTCCACCTGGGCACTCATGACGAAGATGATCGACACGTACGACCTCAAGGACGTCGACCTCATCAACGTCTCCCTCGGCAACGAACTCGCCGCCGTCGCATCCGGCCAGGCCGACTACGCGGTCGTCCCGGAGCCCTCGGTCAGCCAGGCCGTCGACCAGCAGGACATGCACGTCGTGTACTCATGGCCGGCCGCCGGCGACGAGTGGAACCCCTTCGCGTTCTCGTCACTCACCTCCACCCAGAAGTACGTGAAGGCGAACCCCGAGGCGACGCAAGGCGTCGTCAACGCATTCCAGCGGGCCTACAACTACATCTACTCAGACGAGGCCGGCACCATCGAGGTCGCCGAGAAGTACTTCCCGAAACTCGACAAGTCCACGGTCGCCTCCGCCGTCAAGCGGGAGATCGAGGCGGACGGCTACCCGCACGGTGCGACCGTCACCGAGGAAGCCTGGGACCACAACCTCCAGCTCGCTGCCGACATCGACAACGTCAAGAAGTACCCGGCCGACGCCACCTCGTACGACACGAACGTCGACACCACCTTCTCGGACAAGGCCGAGACGTCCTACCCCGCGAAGAACTGATCGACCCCACCACCCAAGGCGGGGCCGCCACCCGGCGGCCCCGCCTTCCCCGCCTTCCCCGCACCAGAGGAGCTCCCATGGACGCGACCGCCCGCCAGACTCTGACCGAGGAGTGGACCGCTCGCGGACGCTCCATCGCCGCCTTCGTCACCGCGAACATCCCACCCGAGGTCGTCCCCGTCTCGGTCTTCGACCACGCGCAGGCGGGACCGGCCGCTGCGGACACCACCGACGCCCGCGACGGAGCCCGCCCGTGACCGACCTCCACCGACCGATCGCGGAACTCGCCGGCATGCTCCGCTCCGGAACGACCACCGCCGTCGCACTCGTCGAGCAGAGCATCGCCCGCATCGACGAGCAGGCGGACCTCGCCGCCTTCGTCCACGTCGACCGTGACGGCGCCCGGGCCGCCGCAGCACGAGCTGACGCCGAACTCGCCGCCGCCGTCGACCGCGGTCCACTGCACGGCCTGCCCGTCGCGGTGAAGGACAACATCGACGTCGCCGGACAGCACACCCGCGCCGGCAGCCTGCTCCTCGGCGACGAGCCCGCCACGCACGACGCCACCGTCGTCACCAGCCTGCGCGACGCCGGTGCGGTGCTCGTCGGCCGCACGAACATGCACGAGCTCGCGTGGGGCGGCACCACGGACAACCCCCACACCGGACGCGCGCGGAACCCGTGGAACCGAGATCGGGTCCCCGCCGGGTCCTCCGGCGGGTCCGGCATCGCGGTCGCGGCCAGCATGGTCGTCGCGGCACTCGGGACGGACACGGGAGGCTCGGTGCGGCTCCCCGCGTCGGTCAACGGCGTCAGCGGGTTGCGTCCCACCATCGGTCGAACCAGCAACGCCGGTGTCGTCCCACTCGCGTGGACCATGGACACCGTCGGGCCGCTGGCCCGGACTGCGGCGGACACCGCCGTCGTGCACGACGCGATCGCGGGGTGGGACCAGCGCGACCGGACCACGCGACGCGAGCCGGTCCACCCGAGCGCGCCGAGCCTCCAGGCCGTCGACCCCGCCACCCACCTGCGCGGCCTCCGGGTCGGTGTGATCGCCGACTACGCGCTCGTCGGCAACCAACCCGATGTCACCGCCGGCGTGCGCGCCGCGCTCGACGCGCTCGTCGCCGCTGGCGCGGTGGTCACCGAGATCCACGTGCCCGGTGTGGACGAGCTCGTGGATGCGCAACTCGTGGTCGACGCTGTGGAGCCGAGCGCGATGCACCTCGACCTCCTGCGCACCAGGCCGGACGACTACGGCGACGACGTCCGGACGCATCTGGAGATCGGGCTCCGCTACTCAGGCGTCGAATACGTGCAGGCGCAGCGTTTCCGAGCGTGGTTCCGCGACGGGCTGCTCGAGGCGATGCGCGACGTTGACGTCCTCGTGACACCGACCCTGCCGTTCACGGCGCTGCCGCACGGCGCGGAGAGCGTCGAACTCGACGGGGGGCCGGCGTCGCTCACGGCCGGGAACATGCGGTACACAGCGATCGGCAGCATGGCGGGCCTCCCCGGACTCAGCGTTCCGATCGGGCTCGACCGGGACGGACTCCCGATCGGGATGCTCCTCACCTCCCGAGCGTTCGACGAGACGCGAGCACTCGCAGCCGGGAACGGGTATCAGGCAATCACGTCGCATCACCTGCTGCGACCGCAGCTTTCTTGACCGCCCGCATGCCAGCCTGTGCTCGCGAGCAACTGCGCACCGCACGTCAGAGGTCGAGTCGCAGCCTCCGCACGCTCAGGCGGGAGCCCATCGACCGCGACGAAACAGTGTCGTGGCTGACCACTCGTCACCGTGCCGACGACCGCCGAACTCGGCCGGTTCACCGTTGGACGTCAAGTGTCTGTGCTCGGACGGCCGAGGCCACCCGATCGCGTCAGCGCAGCGAACGCAGAGTCTGTCAGCTCATCCAGCGGCGAGATGCCGTTGTCCTCGACCCAACCGTCGTAGGCCACCATCAGGCAGCCGACAGCAGCCATCACTCGCGTGCGCACCGCGATGATCGGCGTCCCGACCCGGGGCTCGCGTTTGAGCAGGAGGTCAACGAGTTCTGGGCGCCAAGTCGCCTGCTTCTCGTGAAGGCGTGCCCAGAGCGCGGGGGTGGACCAGACGAGCCGGATCCTGTCGAGGCCGTCCGCCGCATCTTGCAGCAGATCCACTGCCGGAGCAACCGCGGCGCGGAGCGCCGACCAGGCGTCCTCGGTCAACGGCTGGGTAGCGAGAACCGCGGCCATCTGGTCGCCAACGGTGTCGAAGACGTGCAAGACCACGTCCTCTTTGCTGCCGAAGTAGCGCAAGAAGGTGCTGCGTGAGACACCTGCTTCTCTCGCGAGGTCGTCGAAGGTGATGGCGTCGAAACCCGACTCGAGGAATTTCCGCAGACCGACGGCACCGAGTTCGTTGCGAACGGCGGCACGCCCGATCGCTCGCGTACTGGTCCCGTGCATCCGACCATCCTACGAGCCTTGACTTCAGTTGCAGGTACGAATTCTTGTGTCTACAGTGACACTCAGTGTCAAACAAGGCGCTGATGTTCACGCGATACGGAGAGAACACCCATGACCTACGACCTGCCCGCCCTGCACATCTCGGTAGCTGATGGGGTCGCCCATGTCACCATCGACAATCCCCCCTTGAACCTCTCTGACGGGACTCTCCTACCATCGCTGCGCCGGTTCGTCTCGCAGGTGCGTGGCGACGAAGCCGTCCGCGTGATCGTCTTCGACAGCGCTGATCCCGACATCTTCGTGGCGCACGGCGACACTCGGTTCATCACAGAACCCGAGGTGATGGCAGCCGCCGGCGCGGCAACGATGGCGGCGAATCCGGATGCGGAGTTTCCTGCGGACATGAACCTCATGCAAGTTGTCCACGAGGAAGTGCGCTCTCTCCCTCAGATCACGATCGGGAAGCTGACCGGCCTCGCCCGCGGCGGTGGCAACGAATTCCTCATGGCGTTGGACATGCGCTTTGCCGCCATCGGTAAAGCCGGTCAAGCCCAGCCCGAGGTGCTCATGGGCATCATGGCCGGTGGCGGAGGGACGCAGTACTTGACCTCGCTCGTCGGCAGGGCTCGTTCCCTCGAGATCCTCCTCGGCGCCCAGCTCGTCGATGCCGAACTCGCCGAGCGCTACGGGCTGGTGAACCGGGCTCTGCCGGCGGACGAGATCGATGAGTACGTCGGTTCACTGGCACGTCGGATCGGTGAGCTGAGGCCCGAAGTCGTCTTCGCCGTCAAGGAGGCGGTGAACACGGTTCCGAGCGGAGTGACGCGAGGAGGCCTCGCTACGGAGAATGCGCTTCTCGGTCCGTTGTTCACCGCCGACGCGGCAGAGCTTGCTCACCGGCTCCTCGACGCCGGCATGCAGACCCGTGCCGGCGAACTCCGCCTCGAGGCACTGATCAGCGAGATCTGACGGCTTGGGCGCCGGCTTCTCCATGCGAGACCGGCGCCCAGCAGTCACCGTTCACAGCTCAATGGCCGGGGATGTCGACCGAGCTGACGTTCACCTCGAGCGGGACGACGTCGGTTCGCACCCATGTCTCGTACACGTCGAAGCGTTCTTCGTTCTTCGTCCAGGACGTGGATTGCACGCAGATGACCGGCTCGCCGCGCACGACTTCCAGAGCTTCAGCGACTTCAGCAGTCGCGGCCCGCGCACGGATCGTGCGGTGCGCGCCGCGGAGTGGGTAGCCGGCACGCGTCAGCAGCTCGGAGAGGGACCCAGTTCCGTTGAGCACGGCTTCCGAATCGCCGACGATCGGGGCGACGCTTGGCGGACTGTAGTTGACGCTGTACACGGCAGGGACACCGTCCAGGTGGCGAAGGCGGACGAGTTCGAATCCCTCGACTCCGACCGCGACTTCGAGCAAGGCGGCGACGAAGTCCGGCAGCTTCGCTCTCCCCGATCGCAGGACGGTGGTGGTCACGGCGCGGTTCTGTCGTCCGACCGCGTTCTCAAGGAACCCTTCGGTGTTCTGGATCATCCATCCACGGTCGGACGACGGCCGCGACGCGAAGACACCTCGATTCGGGACACGCTGGGCTAGTCCTCGACTCTCAAGGAGCTGCAGGGCCTGCCGGACGGTCGCGCGGGCGATTCCGTACTCAGCGGAGAGGTCCAGTTCGCTCGGCAAACGGTCCCCCACAGCGATCGCCCCGGTCTCCACGCGGACCTGGAGCACATCAGCGAGCTGTTCGTAGTACGGCACAGGCGACTGCCGGTCAATGGCCTGTTGCTCGCTCATCCTGGCTCTCCTCGCATCGCACCCGGGGCGGCATGACACCACCACGTAGACGGTATGACCATCTCATACGGACAACCCGTACAGCCACCGCACGGTGCTCCGCTCCCGACCGATCTCAGCTATTGGACTGCAGGTTGCGAGGATCGCGCCGCCGTCTTCTCGAAGTACCCCATCGCCACCTTCGCAGCGTCATGCTGCTGCGAGATCTGCGTTTCGGTTCGCAGCGGGGCGAGTTCGTCGCCGTTCGTCGACCAGACCGGGAACGCCCCTTGCAGCGCAGCAAGCGCCTGCATCGCCGCCCCCTTGGCGACGTACTCCTCGGGATCGGGGACGACAACAGGTACGTCGACCATCTGCGTCAGGATGTGCTGAACCGCCTCACTTTGCGCAGCACCACCGATGAGGACGACGCGTTCCGTGACGATGCCGCACCGCTCCAACGCTTCAAGCATCTCGACCTGGCTCGCAAGGGTTCCTTCGATGATGGCCCGCGCGAAGTTCGGACGGTTGAAGTTGGTCAGGGACGCTTGATGCAGTGAGGCTCTCGCGTGGGGCAGATCCGGAGTCCGCTCTCCTTCGAAGTACGGCAACAGGGTCAGACCGTTCGCACCTGCCGGGGCAGAGAGCGCAAGGTCCGAGAGTTCGTCGAACGAGCAGCCGAGCAGTGCGGCGCCGAGTTCGAAGTTCCGGCCGGCGTTCAGGGTCGCAACGAGCGGTTGGAACTTGCCAGTGGCGTCCGCGTAGTTGCAGACGTATCCGGCGTAGTCGTGGATCGGCGTTTCGGACTGCGTGTAGACGACCCCGGAGGTTCCGAGAGAGAGCACGGTGTCGCCGGCGCTGACGTCGAGCGCGAGGGCTGCGGCTCCGTTGTCACCGCTGCCAGCGCCCACGACGATTCCTGCGGGGATGCCGGGGATACCTCCACCGGTCACACCGGCGCGGTCGAGCGGTCCGAGGATCTTCGGAAGGGTCACGGTCTTGCCGAACGCATGCTCGACGAGGTCCATGCAGTACTCACCGGTCTCCGGCGACCAGTACGCGGTTGCCGCGGCGTCCGATCGATCGGTGACGAGAGCATCCAGGCCGCCGTGCCCGCTTCCGTACCCCAGGAGGCGCCAGGTGAGCCAGTCGGGGACGATCGCCACCGCGGCAGTTCGCTCGGCTGCCGCCGGGTCCGTGTCTCGCAGCCAGCGGAGCTTCACGACGGTGTCCGAGAGCGTGAGCGGCAGGCCCGTTCGGCGGATCCACGTGTCTCGACCGAGTTCCTCGTTCAGGCTGACCATCTGGCCGTGGGAACCGGTGTCGTTCCAGAGCGGTGAATCGCAGACGACCTCGCCGTCCTCGTCGAGGAAGACCGGAGTGTGCTGTTGACCGCTCACCGCGATCGCTTGCACGTCTTCGAGTCCGCCTGCACGCTCAACCGCTGTGAGCAGCGCCTGCCACCACCGATCCGGGTGGACGATCGTGCCGGACGGGTGTGACGCCTTCCCTTCCCGCACACGGTTGCCGGTCGCAGCGTCTCGAACAGTGACCTTGCACATCTGCGTGGATGAGTCGATTCCTGCGATCAGCATCGTCGACCTCCTTTGGGTTACGGAAGTTGTCTCAGACGGTTCGAACAGCCTCATGCGGGGAGACCCTTGAGGTAGTCCCACTGGGGCTGGATCGTTGCTCGCCATTGAGCGAGTGCCTCGCGTCGAGCCGTGTCGACGTCCACATCTTCCGGATCGCTGTCCTGCCAACTGAGCCGCTGGTCGGAGGCGAGGGCTTGCGCGCCGCGGGAGACGACCTCCGGGAATCGGGAGGCTGTGAGCGGTGTGCCGAGGAGGTCCGCCTTCAGCTGCTGCCAGAGCGGGTTCCCGCCTGCGGGCCCGATCACCTTCACGCGGCTCGCCGTGACTGGGAAGAGGTCGAGCACGTCGGAGAACTGCAGTGCCATCCCGAGGAAGCAGCCCAGGATGAGTTCGTTGGCGGTCGTGTCGGTCTGCAGCCCGGCGATCGCGCCGCGTGTTCGAGCGTTCTTCGTCGGCGGGGGGCTCCCGCGGAACTGCGGGAGGATCACGGGCACGCGGTCGAGCGCCACGTCGCCGGCGACGTACTCCTGGTGGATGCCGGAGATGCTGTCAGCGAGTTCCGATGCGGAACGACCGAGCAGTCCCTGCAACGTCGCGAACGCCGAGCCACCAGTCGGGATCGAGGCGAACAGCGTGTAGTCGGACCCGGTGCAAGAGATTCCGTTCGCGAGCTTCGCGCGTCCTGCTGCCGGACCGAGAGTCGGTGCGTCGGTCAGGAACAGCAAGCCCTCGGTCGTCCCGGTCGAATTCAGCAGCTCGTTGTGTTCAAGGTCGGCGCCGACGGCACCGACCATGTGATCGTGGCCGGCGACGTGGACCATGACAGAGGCGTCCAGTCTGAGCTCCGCGGCCCGAACGGGCGAGAGCGTCGTGCCTTCGGAAGCGGTGCGGAGGTCGGGGAACCGGCTGACGTCCAGATCGAAGAAGTCGCACATCTCGGCCGACCACGTCCTGGCCGCGAGATCGAGCGCCATCGTCCTGCTGGCGAGGGAGAACTCCGACCATCGTTCGCCGGTCAGTTCGGCCGCTACGAACTCCGCCACGTTCAACCACTGCGCATCAGCAGCCCCCGAGCCAGCGTTGTCCACGGCCCACGCCACTTTCGAGATGCCGTAGTTCGGGTTCACCGGGAGTCCAGTGATCGCGTACACGCGATCGCGGCTGAAGACATCGAAGTCCTCGAGCCAGTCCGCTCCACGGTGGTCGTGCCAGAGGATCATCGGCGATGCCAACGACCCATCGGGGCGGACCAGCCCGCCGGACTCTCCCACACCGGCGATCGCGATGCGACGCACCGAACGTCGTGCCGCATCGTCGAGGCCGCGGACGAAGTCGGCGATCTGCTGCAGCAGCGCCTCCACCTGGTAGACCTCTCCCCAAGCGTCCCGGGTCGTCGGCGTCGGGTGCTTCGTCGAGACGACGACGCCGCCCACGTCGTCGAACAGGCACAGCTTGATGCTGGTCGTGCCGATGTCGACCGTGATGGTAGGGAGCACGGGGTGAGGTCCTTCGGTTCGGCGCTGAACGCGGTGACAGGTCAGGCGACGGATGGGTTCAGCGTGCGGATACGCTTCTCGACTACGTGGGTGATGGCGGCGACCGCGTCCGTGGAGACTCGGATGAGCGACGCCTCCTTCGGGTTGGCGTTGTAGGCCTCGCCGAACGAGCGGATCATCGCGTTCCGGAGATCGCTGGCAACGTTGACCTTCACGACGTTGTACTCGTGTAGCTGCGCGAGCTGCTCATCGGGCAGTCCGGAACCGCCGTGGATGACGAGCGGGACCGGGCTGGCGTCGCGGACGGCGGCGAGCAGCTCGAAGTCGATCGCGGCGTTCGGGACGTACCCGTGCTGGTTCCCGACCGATACCGCGAGCATGTCGCACCCGGTCGCGGCGACGAACTCGGCGGCCTGCTGGGGGTCGGTGTGTGCCGCGAACTCGGGAGCGACGTCGTCCTCCTTGCCGCCGATGCTGCCGAGCTCTGCTTCGAGAGCGAGCGACGACGGCGTCAGCTCTCGTGCGATCTTCGAGACGCGCACGTTCTCGTCGTAGTCGTACTCGGAGTAGTCGATCATGATCGAGGTGAAGTCCGCCGCAAGCGCATCCCTCACAGCATCGAGCGACTTCCCGTGGTCGAGGTGCAGCGCCACCGGGACGTCGCACTCTGCCAACCGGCGGCTGACCATGTCGTAGATGTACTCGAACCCTGACAGCGCCGCGTTGGTCGGAGCGACCTGGATGAACGTCGGAACGCCGACCTTCTCGATCGCTGCGACGATCCCCATCGTCGTTTCGATGTTCGTGGTGTTGAACGCGCCGGCGACGAGCCCGCGTGAAGTGCACTCGTTGATGACGTCGATACCGCTGACAAGAGGCAAGAGGGTTCCTTTCGGCCTGCACCGACGGCGTCGCGACGTGCAAGTCGCCGTGTTTTCGGAGCGCTTCGGTGGTCTCGGCGGCTTCCAAGGGGCGCTCGCGGCGGCGCGGATGATTGCGTCATCGCGTCGCTGCGACGGAGATCCGTCTCGGCCGAACCGCCTGGGTTCCCGTCCATGGTAGGCAGGTTGGTACAGATTGTCTAGTCCATATGTACAGTCCAGCGAATTGTCCACATCGGGCTGTTGCGGTCCCGCTCATGGGACAGAATGACGCTCGTGAAGCGCGCACACCGGGGTCCGATCGTCTGCGGGGTCGACATCGGCAGTACCAACACGAAGGTCGTCGGTCTGGGTGCTGACAGTCGAGTCGTCAGCCGAGCCCAGCGACAGACCCCGCGCGACGACACCGATCTGTCCATCGACGCGCAGCAATTGCTTCGGCTCATCGAGGACATGCTCCTCGAGGTCTGCGGGACAGAGTTCGCCGTTCATGCGGTCTGCGCCGTCGGTGTCGGCGAGGACGGCATCCCCGTCGACGCACAACTGCGCCCAACGGCGTCGGCGCTCGCCTGGTTCGATCCACGACGAGCCAGGCTGTTCACCGCCGTCGCCCCGCAGCTCGCTGCAGCTGACGGAGTCGGCGTCGGCGACGATGCCGCAAGAACGCTCGTCGGTTGGCTCTGGGCCCGTGAGCAAGGACAGCTCGAATCCGCAGCAGGCTGGGTATCACTCACTGACTACGCAGCCAGCGCTTGGTCCGGCACCGCCTTCATGAGCGACTCGATCGCGGCGCGGACCGCAGCCTGGGACGGAAGAACTCGCTCATGGGTGCTGGCGCGAGTGGAGAGCACGCTGCGGGATCCGACGCTCCTGCCGAAGGTCCTCACCGCAGGTGAGGCCGTCGGACCGATCCTGTCGAGGCGCTTGGACGAGGCCGGAGTGCTTGCCCCAGGCGCACTCGCGATCGCTGGCGGCCACGACCATCCGATCGGCGGGTGGGCAGTGGACCGGCTAGACCAAGGAGCAGTACTCGACTCCATGGGAACCGCGGAAGTCGTCGTGGCGCAGGCGCCGGAGCAGGTGAACCGAACCACAGGAGTCGACGTCGCGCCCGGGATCCGGAACACCGGCACCTCACTCCTGTCGGTCGAGGAGTTCACCCGGAACGTCGAATGGGCGTCGCTCGACCCAGAGGTTGCGTCGGAACTGCGACTCATTGCGAGCGGTCGAAGGAAGCCGGACGGGTATGTGGACTCGGACGTGTTCGTCGCGGGCGATCGCGGCGGAGGCCGACCGAAGTACTCCGTCGGAGCTCCCGCGAAGGCGACATCGAGGGCGGCGGCAGTACTCGGCGCCCTCGCGCGGGTCGGCGCCGATGCGATCGACGAAGTCACCGCGCTGATGCCCGCACCAGGGCACGTGTACGTGGCCGGTGGATGGTCACGTGCGCCCGGCTGGCTCGCGATCAAGGAACAGGTCAGCGGACGGCGGATGCAGATCGTGCACGAGCCGGAAGTCGCAGCCGTCGGCGCAGCGATGCTCGCGGCGGCCGCGCTGGACTGGGTAGTCGACGCCGATACCGTGATGCGCGCCGACACCAGCCACGAGAGCGCCCGGTGATGCCCCGTCCCTAGGGCAGGTCACCGTGCCTGTCCGCAGCCGCGATCCGGAGGTTGCGGGGATCTTCCTCGCTTCGGAGCGCGAGACACAGCAGCGCCCCGACGACGTACATAGCCACGAAGGTGCCGATGAGGATGGGAACGTTTGCTGCTCCGCCGAGGACACCGACAAGGACCGGGCCGATGAACGCCGAGAGGCCTGCCGCGAGCGTGTACACAGCGAGCGCGCTCCCGCGATCTTCCGCCGGGACGAACGAGGGGACCAAGGCCGTGAGAGGTACGAAGCCGGCCAGACCGATTCCGAGAATCGCCCAGCACAGGACGGTGAGCCAGAAGTTCGGGCCAACCAGCACCGGCACGATGTACAGCGAGGCGGCCCCGACCGCGCTCATGACACACCCGAACCAAAGCACTGTGCGTTGCCACCCAAACCGGTCGCCGAGGACTCCGAAGAAGAGGTTGGCGAAGATGTTCGCCGTGTAGACGATCGTCACGATCTGCAGGTACTGAGACTGCGTGAAACCGATCTGTTCAGTGAAGAAGAACGGCGCGACGACGAAGAGCGCGAAGTTCGGCGCCGTGTTGATGAGCCGTACGAGTGCTCCGACACTGACCCGTGGCTGACGCCAGATGATCGTGAGTCCCTTGGCAAGCTCAGCGATCGCGCTGTCGCCGTTGCGCGCGGGTCCGGCGTGCTGTCGGTCTCGGACGCCGAGGATGGCGGTGAGTGCCCCGAGGACCACGAGGCCCGTCGCAAGCCAGAAGGTGCCGACTTCACCGATGACCGGAATCGTCCAACTGGCCAGCAGCGATCCGAGCGTTGGCAGTCCAGCTCCGAATACGAACCAGAACCAGCCCACGGAGCTTCCGCGCTGCTCCGGTCGGGTCGCGGTGTTGATCCACACCAGGAACGCGTAGGCAAAGAACGGGTACCCGATGCCGCGAATCGAGTACGCGACGACGGCTACCCAGCGCACGTCAGCACCGACGCCGACGGTCAGGAACAGCGCCTCGAAGACGACCCAAGTCGCGGCGCCGATGATCATCACCTTGCGGGGGCCCAGGACAGAGGAGAGGGTGCCAGAAAGCCACGATCCGACGGTGACGAAGATGCCGTAGGCGCTGATCGTCACCGCGGCAGCGGACTCGCTGAAGCCTTCTGTGTCCACGAGAAACGGCGACAGGTAGTTCGACTCGACTCCGTCCCCGATCATGAACAGCAGGACGCCGAGGAACCCGAGCGCGAGTGGGGCGGGCAGGCCGAGCCGGTCGAGCAGCCCTCGACCCGTCGGCACTGCGGCGCTGGCGGTCATGGACTCGTTGGTCATCGCGCGTTCTCCTTCGAACGGATGTGGGGTGGGGGCCGCGCCGGACACCACGGAGGCGCGGCCCCCGACGAGTCACGGTTGATCGGACTCGCCAGTATTGAGAGCTAGAACCACTTCTCCGCACGGTGGTCCGCCTGGATCCGGCGGATGGTGTTCGAGCGCGACCGGAGCACGAGCGAGTCGGTGTGGATCACGCCGCGCGAGCGACGGACACCATCGACCAGCACGCCGTCGGTGACGCCGGTGGCGACGAAGAACGTGTTGTCACCCGTGACCAGGTCGTCCTGGTCGAGGACCTTGTCCAGGTCGTGGCCCGCGGCGATGGCGCGCTCGCGCTCTTCGTCGTCCTTGGGCTGGAGCTTGCCGAGGATCACGCCGCCGAGTGCCTTGATCGCGCACGCCGTGATGATGCCCTCGGGGGTGCCACCGACGCCGACGCACATGTCGATCGTCGAGCCGGGCAGCGCCGCGGCGATGCCACCGGCGACGTCACCGTCGAGCAGCAGACGCGTCCCGGCACCGGTCGCACGGATCGCGCGGATCAACTCGTCGTGACGGGGACGGTCGAGCACGGCCACGACCATGTCCTCGAGGTCCTTGCCCTTGGCCTTCGCCAGCGCGCGGATGTTCTCACCGATCGGCTTCTCGAGGTCCAGGACCCCGCGGCCCTCGGGGCCGGCGGCGATCTTGTCCATGTAGAACACGGCGGAGGGGTCGTACATCGAACCGCGGTCCGAGACGGCCATGACGGAGATGGCGTTCTGACGGCCGGCGGCGGTGAGCGAGGTGCCGTCGATCGGGTCGACCGCGATGTCGCAGGCCGGGCCGTGACCGTTGCCGACGTGCTCGCCGTTGTAGAGCATCGGGGCGTTGTCCTTCTCGCCCTCACCGATGACGACGACGCCGTCGAAGTTCACCGTGCCGAGGAACTTGCGCATCGCGTCGACCGCGGCACCGTCGGCGAGGTTCTTCTCACCACGCCCGACCCACGGCTGCGCACGGATCGCGGCGGCCTCCGTCGCACGCACGAGCTCGAGGGCCAGGTTGCGGTCGGGCTGGAGGAACAGGGAACCGGTCTCCGTAGAGGGCTCGTCAGCGAGTGAAGGCATGGCTCCCATCATGTGACCTGCAACGATTTTTGTCTAGACAGTCCAACGCGTATAGACACAAGCAGCAATCTCGTCGTACTGTGTGTCAGCGGCTCGCCCAACGACGTAGCAGTCTCCGGGAGAACGCCCTGAAACGGCGGGTGCAACGCATCCGCGACGCGACTCCCGAGAGGATCAACGAAGATGCGCGCAGTAGTGCTCGACGGCACAGGCTCGATAGAAATCGCGGACATCCCCGCGCCGACGCCCGGCCCGAACGATGTCGTCATCGCCCCCGAGGCAGTCGGCATCTGCGGTACCGACATCCACCTTGCCTCCGGCGACTACCCCACCGGCACGTTCCCCGTCGTCCCCGGGCACGAGTTCGCCGGTACCGTCACAGCCACTGGTGCTGAGGTCACGAAGTTCGCCATCGGCGACCGCGTGTCGGTCGACCCGAACGTGAACTGTGGCCACTGCGAAGAGTGCCTCGCCGGCGCGACGAACCTGTGCGAGAACTTGGACCCGATCGGCGTGACCGTCAACGGCGCGTGCGCCGAGTTCGTCGCCGTGCCCGAAAAGGTCGTCTTCAAGCTGCCCGAAGGGGTCGATTGGGCAACTGGCGCCCTCATTGAACCACTCGCATGCGTGCTGCACGCGTTCGGGCGCATCAAGCCGATCGAAGGCCAGCGAGTCCTCATCTACGGAGCCGGCTCCATCGGACTGCTCGCTCTCGCGGTTGCGAAGGCGCGTGGCGCGAAGAGCATCGAGATCATCGAACCGAGCCCCGTCCGTCGCGACGCCGCGATCGATTTCGGTGCGGACTCCGCTGGGGCGCCTGGTACGAACTCCGGCGTGCAGGACATCGACCTCGTGATCGAAGCCTCCGGACACCCGGCGGCGGTCTCCGACGCTCTGACCCGACTCGCGAAGCGCGGCACGCTCCTGCAGATGGGCGTGGTCAGCCCCACCGCCACCATCGATCTCCGCCCGTACGACCTGTTCGACCGCGAACTCTCCATCGTTGGCTCGCAGTCCCTCGCTACCTCCTACCCCGACGCGGTCACCGAGATCGTCACCCTCGACGACCTCGCCCCCCGCACCGTCACCCACACCTTCGGGCTCGACGACTACGCCGCCGCGCTCGAGGCAGCGAAGTCCGAATCTGCCCGCAAGGTGCATCTCCTCCCGCAGCAGTGACGCTGCCCTCACGGAAGAAACCCGCCATGTCCACCACGCACATCCGTACCAGCGGCCCGGCCTCGACCGGCTTCATCGACCGACTCGGACTTCCCCGCCCGCTCGTCTGGGGCTTCGTCGGCCTGCTCCTCTTCATGATCGGCGACGGCGTCGAATCGGGCTACATCGCGCCGTTCCTCGCGAACAACGGCGCGGGCACCGAGACGAACGCCGCCATCATCATCTCCGTGTACGGCGCCGTCGTCACCATCGGCTCTTGGTTGTCCGGAGCCTTGTCCGACGTCTGGGGCCCCCGACGCGTGATGATCATCGGCGCCGTCACCTGGGCCGCACTCGAGGTGCTCTTCCTCGCCGTGGCACTCCCCACCCAGAACTACTGGCTGATGCTGGTCATCTACGGCCTCCGCGGTATCGGCTACCCGTTCTTCGCCTACGGATTCCTCGTCTGGGTCCTCGCGGGCAGTCCCGCACACCGGCTCGGATCGGCAGTGGGCTGGTTCTACTTCGCCTTCACCGGCGGCCTTCCCACGCTCGGATCCCTGCTCGCGAGCGGTACCGAGCCGCTCATCGGCGAGTACCTGACCCTCTGGATCTCGTTGGTCCTGGTGGCGCTCGGGGCCGTCGTCTCGCTCGTCGGACTGCGGGGCGCCAAGGGAGGGAACCGACTCGCCCGACCAGAGGTCACCACGGGACGCAGCATCGTGAACTCCGTCGCCATCGCCTTCACCAGCCCGCGTGTCGGCCTCGGCTGCCTCGTGCGGATCGTGAACACCGCGCCGCAGTTCGGTCTGTTCGTCTTCTTCCCGACGATCTTCGCGAAGGACCTCGGCTTCGGAACCGCCGGCTGGCTGCAGCTGGTCTTCGTCCTCGGGGCGGCGAACATCTTTGCGAACCTGTTCTTCGGAGTGCTCTCCGACCGGCTTGGGTGGCACCGCACGCTGCGGTGGTTCGGCTGCATCGGGTCGGCGGTCGCGGTCCTCGCGTTCTACTTCATCCCACAGGCCACCGACGAGTACTGGGTGTCCGTGCTGTGCGCTGCGTTCTTCGGTGTGACGTTGGCCGGCTTCACACCGATCTCCGTGCTCATGTCCCTCATGGCACCGGGGCAGAAGGGCAACTCCATTGCAGTGCTCAACCTGGGTGCCGGCGCTGCGACGTTCGTCGGACCGCTGATCGTTGCGATCTTCCTCGCACCGCTCGGAGCTGGCGGTGTGACGATCATCTTCGCCGCGCTCTACGTCCTCGCTGGCATCTCCGTTCGTTGGCTGCGCGTCCCGGAGGAGTCCGCGAAGGTCGTTGCCACCGGCGGCACGCTGCAGGACCTCGCCGAAGATCCTGAGATGGTCGCTGGCACGCCGGCTCCGGGAACGCCGGAGCAGCTGAAGTAACGACTTCTCGGCCGCACCGTTCGGCGGCCGGGAGCTACGAGGGTGGACGCGATCGCGTCCACCCTCGTTTCATGTGCGACCGCGCGCGATGCGACAGGCCACGCAACCGGCTCAGAGGTTGATCATGTGGCCGGTCAGTCCGTGGAACGCTTCTTGGAGCGCTTCTCCGAGTGTCGGGTGGGTGTGCACGTTGCGGGCAAGCTCCGCGGCCGTGAGGTCCCACTTCTGCGCGAGCGTGAGTTCGGGCAGCAACTCTGCGACGTCGGCACCGATCATGTGTGCGCCGAGGAGTTCGCCGTGGGCGGCGTCGGCGATGAGTTTTACGAACCCGCTCGGCTCGCCGAGGCCCTGCGCTTTCCCGTTCGCGGTGAAGGGGAACTTTGCGACGATGATCTCGTGGCCGTCGTCGCGAGCTTGCTGTTCAGTGAGGCCGAAGGATGCGACCTGCGGCTGCGTGAAGGTGGCGCGCGGCATCATCCGGTAGTCGCCGAGCGGCAGGGTCTCCGCGCCAGCGATCGTCTCTGCTGCGACGATGCCTTGCGCCTCCGCGACATGGGCGAGTTGCAGTTTTGCGGTCACATCGCCGATCGCGTAGATGTGAGGGACGTTCGTTCGCATGAAGTCGTCGATCGCGATCGCGCCGCGTGTGGTGAGCTGTACGCCGGTGGCCTCGAGGCCGAATCCGAGAACGTTCGGGGCGAAGCCGACGGACATCAGCACACGGTCTGCTGTGATCACGTCAGTCGCCCCGGCCGCGTCGACGTAGGAGACGTCGACGCTCCTGCCGGAATCGGTGACGGTGTCGACGCGGGAGGAGGTCAGGATGTCGATGCCGAGCTTCTTGTACTGCCGGGTGATCTCCTTCGACACCTCCGGGTCCTCGTTGGGGAGGGCCCGGTCCAGGAACTCGATGATCGTGACGTCGACGCCGTAGTTGCGGAGCACGTACGCGAACTCCATGCCGATGGCACCGGCGCCGATGACGATCACAGAAGCGGGCAGCTCGCGCTCGAGGATCTGGGTTTCGTAGGTGACGACGTTGCTGCTCAGTTCGACGCCTGGGAGGCTGCGGACGGTGGATCCCGTGGCGATGATCGCATCGTCGAACGTCACCGTTTCCGCGCCGCCGCCGGTGAGTTGGACGTCGATGGTCTGGGCATCGCGGAACACACCGTATCCGTCGATCTCGGCGATGCCGTTCTTCTTCATCAGGTAGTGCACGCCCTTCACGCGGCCGTTGGCTACGCGCCGGCTGCGATCGAACGCGACGCCGTAGTCGAACTGGACGGTGCCGGAGATGCCGAAGACGTCTGCTTGGCGTGTGACGGTCTGCGCCAGCTCGGCGTTGCGCAGCAGCGCCTTCGAGGGGATGCAGCCCACGTTCAGGCACACCCCTCCCCAGTAACGGCTCTCGATGACGCCGACCTGCATACCGAGTTGCGCGGCGCGGATCGCGGCCACGTAGCCCCCTGGTCCAGCTCCGAGGATGACGAGGTCGTAGTGAGTGCTCATGGTGCCCTTCCTTCCGGGTTCGCTTACGCGGCGGTTTTCGCTGCGGTGGTACAAGGCAGGCAGGCGTCGACCTGACTGCGGATGTCGGCAAGGACCTCGTCGAGGGAACGCTGCGCGAAGACCGTGGCGGTGGTGCTGACGTGCACGATCGCGGTGACGACGCGAGCAAGCACTTCCGCGTCCTCAGCGGGTACACCACTGCCTTCGAGACGGCGCGCGACGCCCGCCTCCAAACGGCCGGAGAGCATCAGGCCGGTGCGCCGGTGGGGCTCGTCGGGATCTCCGAAGACAAGCTCGTGGAGGTACGTACGGCCGTTCTCAACCTGCTCGCGGACGCACTGCACAACGGGCATCAGCACCGCCATCACACGACACGTCTGCCCCACAGGCTCGGGCGCAGCGAGGCCCTGCTCTACGGCGTCTGCAAACTTGTCGTTCTGCACCATGATCAACAGTTCCGCCTTCGTCGCCGCGTAGAGGTACAAGGTGCCGATCGCTACGTCGGCGCGATCCGCGACCTGCTGCGTCGTCACACCGCTCACGCCACGCTCCGCGAACATCTCACGCGCCGCCCGCATGATGCGGTCGCACTTGTCGGTCTTGGCCCGTTCGCGCCGCCCTACTGATTTCTCTTGTAGTGCCACAACATCTCCTTGACAAGATAACTGAGTTGACTCAAACTTGAGTCTACTCGGGGTTTCCGACGTTTCGAAAGGTCGAGAGGACTCATCCATGAGGCTCAGTAAGGGGCCCTGGCGCGATGTACCGACGAGAACCATGGCAGCAGCCGGGACACAGTTCGCGGTTCGTGAGTACGGAGCGCACTCCGAAGTCCCGCTCGTACTCCTGACGCATCTCGGTGCGAATCTGGACAGCTGGGACCCTGCCGTCGTGGATGCTCTGGCGCTGGACCGTCGTCTCATCGCCATCGACTACCGCGGCGTCGGCGCATCCGCCGGAGTGGTAGCGGACACCTTCGACGCTATGGCTGCCGATGTGATCGCTGTGCTCGGGGCACTCGAGTACGAACGGATCGATCTGTTTGGGTTGTCGATGGGCGGCATGGTCGCTCAGGCCCTGCTCGGCCAAGCACCCGAGCTGGTCGAGCGGGTGGTCCTTGCTGGCACGGGACCGCAGCACGGCCCGGGGCTGAAGGCGATGACCGGGGTCGCGATCCGTAGCACCGTACGGGCCGCGTTGACGCGCCGGGACCCGAAGCAGCTGCTGTTCTTCACCCGCAGTGCCGCTGGCCGCGCCGCTGCTTCCGCGTATCTCCGGCGGCTGACCGAGCGGAACAGGAACCGGGACAGTTCCGTCACGCCAGCGGTATTCCGGGCGCAACTTCGCGCCGTGAACCGTTGGGGGGACGCGGCGGCGCCGTCGGCGCCGTTGTGGTCCTCCCCAACACTGCTGATCCACGGCGAAGAAGACCGGATGGTCCCCGTCGTCAACGCACACGCCTTGCACGCACTCCTGCCGGACAGCTCCTTGGCCACCTTTCCGGACTCTGGACACGGTGTGGTGTTTCAACACCCCACGGCCGTCACCGACACCATCCGTCAGTTCCTTACCCGCTGACCGCCCGTCCGTATTCATCGCCCCTACCGACAGAGATGGAAGACATCATGCAGGCGTTCGTCCTGACCAAGTACAAGCAGCCCCTTGAACTCCGAGACATCCCCGAGCCCACCGTCGGCGAACGCGACGTCCTCGTCACGGTCGAAGCCGCAGGGCTCAATCAGCTCGACGAGAAGATCCGGGAGGGCGAGTTCAAGCCGATCCTGCCCTACAAGCTACCGACCACTCTCGGCCACGACGTCGCAGGGACTGTGATCCGGGTAGGAGGCAAGGTCAGCCATTTCAAGCCGGGCGATCAGGTGTACTCACGCCCGAGGGACCACCGCATCGGCGCGTTCGCCGAACGTATCGCCATCGACGAAGCCGACCTCGCACTCACGCCGACGACGATCACCACGATCGAGGCCGGATCGTTGCCGCTCGTCGCGCTGACCGCATGGCAGGCACTCGTGGAGCGCGGCAACGTCCAGCCCGGGCAGAAAGTCCTCATCCACGCCGGTTCTGGCGGTGTGGGCACAATTGCCATCCAGCTCGCGAAGCACCTCGGTGCCCACGTCGCCACGACGGCCTCTGCAGCCAACGCCGATTTCGTCCGCCAACTCGGCGCCGATGTGGTCATCGACTACCGCAGCCACGACTTCGAACAGGAACTCTCCGGCTACGACTTCGTCCTCGACAGTCTCGGCGGCGAAAATGTCGCCAAGTCGCTTCGCGTTCTCAAGCCCGGTGGGAAGGCCGTCAGTATCAACGGTGCGCCCGATCCTGCGTTCGCGAAGGAAGCCCACCTGAATCCGGTCGTGAAGCTCGTCGTCGCTGGGCTGAGCCGCAAGGTGCGCGCCCAGGCAGTGAAGCTCGGCGTGACGTACGAGTTCCTGTTCATGCGAGCCGACGGTGCGCAGCTGCAGAAGATGACCGACCTCATCGAGCGCGGGATCATCCGCCCTGTCGTCGGCGCGACATTCCCGTTCGAACAGATTCCGGCTGCACTGTCGTCGCTCGGGAAGACGAGTATCCGCGGCAAGGCCGTCGTCACACTCTCTTAGCCAGCATCCGACATCGAGACCGCACTCTCTCTTGATCCCAACGAAGAAAGCCCCGTCGTCATGAGCACTCCGACCGAACCCGTGATCACCTCGTACGCGAACGCGCCCGCGAAGACCATCACCACCGGCGGCGACACGTTCGCCTACCGGGAGCTTGGACCCGAGGGCGGCATTCCGGTGGTGTTCTTCACCCACCTTGCTGCGACCCTGGACAACTGGGACCCACGGCTCGTCGACCCGATCGCCAAGCAGCGCCACGTGATCACCTTCGATCAGCTCGGAGTCGGCGCCTCCAGTGGCGCCGTCCCATCCACCCTCGAACAGGCAGCGGACGACGCCTATGCGTTCATCACCGCCCTCGGCTACGACAAGATCGACGTCTTCTCCTTCTCCATGGGAGGCATGATCGCGCAGGATCTGACTGTCAAGCATCCATCCCTGGTCCGCAAACTCGTTCTCACCGGGACCGGCCCGCGCGGCGGCAAGGACATGGACAAGGTCGTCGGGGCCACCTACTACGACATCCTTCGCGCCGCCCTCACCCGGTCCGATCCGAAGGAGTTCCTGTTCTTCAACCGAGACGTCCCCGGCAAGAAGGCCGGCAAGGCGTTCGTGGAACGGCTCAAGGAGCGCACGGTCGACCGCGACAAGAAGATCAACAACAAGGCGTTCGGCACCCAGTTGAAGGCGATCCAGCGGTTCGGGCGCTCACAGCCGTCGGATCTGTCCGTGATCATGCAGCCGACCCTCATCGCCAACGGTGACCACGACCGCATGGTGCCATCCGTGCTGTCGACTGATCTGCGGAACCGGATCGCGAACAGTGAGCTGATCATCTACCCCAACTCCGGTCACGGCGGCATCTTCCAGTACTGGGAGGAGTTCGCCCCTGTCGCGGTGAAGTTCCTCACTGACTGAGCCCACCTCGGAAGGGCGGCAGTGCCGCCCTTCCGTCTCAGGCGAAGGGCGGCAGCTCTGGGTAGAGCGCTTCGATGGGGCCTGCAAGAGCTGCCTTCACCTTCGCGGTCTGCTCGTCACCGATCACCTCGACAGCTCCAGCCTGCAACGCGTCGAACACCTGCCGGACGAGATCGCCGGGTTGCAGCTTCTGCCCCTGCGCCTGCGCCGCCATGGCGGTGTCGACATAGCTCATGTGCACCCCGATGACGTGCACGCCTCGTGGTGCGAGTTCGAGGCGCAAGGCGTTCGTGGCGGCCCAGAGAGCGGCTTTCGCGGCACTGTACGCGCCGCCATATCCAAGCCAGCTGCCGATGGAGTGCACGTCGATCAGGATCGGGTGCGCTGCCTTCAGCAGCGCTGGGGTGAATGCGCGGGCGAGCAGGACCGGGGCGAAGAAGTTGATCTCCATTGTGGTCCGCAGTTCGGACTCGGCAATGTCGATCAAGCTGGCCGTCGAGGGGCTGGCACCGGCGTTGTTGACCAGGACAGTGACGTCGGTGGCGGAATCAGCCGCAGCCTGGATGGAGGTCGGGTCGGTGACATCGAGTTGCAGTGCGACGATGCGCTCATCATCCCAGGCGCGCGGGGTGCGCGCGGTGGCGTACACCTTCGCCGCACCCCGGGCCAGGGCTTCGGCGACGAAGTGGGTGCCGATGCCACCGTTCGCGCCCGTCACGAGGACGACGGCGCCGTTGAGTGAGGTCATGGAGGCTGCTTTCAATAGTGCGCAGGGTCAGCTGCGGGTGAGCGCGGGGTGGTCGGTGTAGCCGTGGGCGCCGCCGGAGTAGATCGATCCGGGGTCACCCGCTTCGATTGCGGACGGGATGATCGGCTGACGGTGATGCGGGGTGTTTCCCAGGTGCGACATGCATTCGACGTGCATCAGCTGGGTGAACAGGTGCCCGGCACCGCAGTGCACCCGTTCGGTCACGCGGCGCCACCCTGCGATGCGCTCCGGCGTGAAGATACCGGGGGTGTCGAGATACCCCTGCCCATCTGTGGAGGGTTGTGTTCCCCCGGTGATGAGCAGCTCGAGCGAGGCGCGCTGGCTGTAGTACTCGGCGGCTAGGGCACCCGGGGTCCCATCGGTATTTGCGCGGCTTCTCGTCATCAGGGTGCGAGCGAGCCAGTGCACCAGCTCGATGCGGCTGAGAGTGAAGAGGTGTCAGGGGCGGAGGGTGCGGGCATAAGCGGACTCATCTCGAGGGGTCGACGACGACGGGGAGGGGTCTCCTCGGTGCCTGTGGGAAAGTAGGGCGGTAGGATCTCTTCCCATGCCACTTACTGACTCTGCTCAGCACTGAGCGTAGTCGTCTTCTACTCCCGGAGGGTCGCTCGTGACTGTGCCATCGACAGGAGCCGGCCGGCGCGAACGCAACAAGCAGGACAAGCTCGCTCGCATCACCGCGGCCGCGTCGGCTCTGTTTGCCGAGCGCGGCGTCGATGAGGTGACAACGCAGCAGATCGCTGATGCGGCGGACATTGGCACCGGCACGCTCTTCCTTTACGCGAAGACGAAGGGCGAACTGTTGCTGATGGTGCAGAACCACCACTACAAGGCTGCGCTCGAGCGCGGCACGCGACTCGCCGCGGAATCAGACACCGCGCTCGATGCGGTGATGGCAATCACCGCACCCATTATCGAGTGCAACCGTGCCCAGTTCGATAATGGACGGACGTACCTTCGCGAAATGGCATTTGGGGACCACACGGAAGAGAACCACGCCGCGGCGCTCGCAATCGTCGGTGACACGGAGATTGCGGTCAGCGGCCAGCTCAAGCGGTTTGCTGTCACCCCCGAGGCGGAAGCAATGAATCTCGCCCGCGTGGTGTCGGCGGTTCTGTTTCTGACGATGGCTACTTCGCCGAAGACGCAAACGGTGTCCGAGATAATGGCCGCAACTGAGCAGCAGCTTCGGGCCGCGATACGCCCGCGAAGATAGCGACCCTCCGATGTCGCCGAACTGACGTTGGTCAACCACGATCACAATCTTCTGATGCGGGCGGTGGTCAAGATTAGTTGCCCACAGTGGAATGACTGCTCGTCGCGTCGGCATGACTGGTGCCGCTGTGAGGTTTCCGTGCGAGATCCGCTGCTGCCTCGTTCTTGACGTAGCCGAGGTATGACATCGCCGCCAGAACTCGATGCCGGGTGACCGGTCGCACGTGCCCAGTTTTGTTGATCACTCGCGATACGGTTTGGTGGGAGACCGATGCCAGGGCGGCGACGTCATAGATGGTCGGAGCTTTTGGCGGCTGATCCTGCTCGGACAGCCAGCGCGGTCGTCGGCTACTCATCTCCGGGCTCAACATCCATGATCGGCTTGTCCTCTCCGAGAAGCGCGAAGCTGAGTTGTCTCCGCTGTTGGGCCAGCATGCAACGGATCCGTGGGCCACCGCTCGCTGCACTTCCAGAGCTGAGAGGTCAGGGCTTCGCTTGATGGTGTCCGGGCGACTATTTTGGCGCTCGGATGCTCGTTGTGGAGTCAGTGCTTCGACGACCGACCGAGATGGGGATGATGGCCAGCGCGCCAAGAATCCCGACGATTCCACCGACGATGTACACCGCGGTGTAATCGCCGGTCGCGAGTGCGATGATCCCTCCCGCGACGAGCGGCCCGACGGCCTGCGGCACCTGGTTCGCCAGTTGGATAATGCTCATGAACCGGCCGTTTTCGTTCTCCTCGCGTGGCAGAACGTCCTGCTGAATCGCTTGATCGACTGCGCCGTAGACACCGACGGCGAGCGTGCTGAGCGCGCTGCCCAGGAGGAACTGCCCCTCGCTCTGAGTGAAGGCGACCACGACCATTCCGGCGGCCAGAATGAACGCACTTGCGATCAAGAACGGCTTTCGGCTGTGGAATCGGTCCGAGAGGTACCCGCTGGCGATGGCGCCGACGATCGCCGTGACGATGCCGATGAGACCCGACGTTGCAAGGATCGGGGCGGCCTCCGCGAGCGTGATGTCGAGACGCTGCCCGAGGAGGTAGACGCCGTAAGTCGTGGAGAAGGACAGTGCGAGGAAGACCAGAGCTCGGCTGATCCATACCCAGCCGACGTTGGGGAACTTCCGTGGGTTGAAGTAGAACCCTCGCGCGATGGACTTGATGTCGACGGGCTTGCGCTCGCTCACCGATCGCTTGTCCTTCATCAGGCCCGCGAAGATCAAAACGAAGATGAGCGCGAACGCCGCCGGAGCCGCGAACATGATCACGGGGATCTTCACGAACGCACCAGCGAACAGGATTCCGACGATCGGGCCGATCTGCGTAACTGAACCGGTGAGGCCAGAGACCTTCCCTCGCTGTTCCTCGGGGATGAGGTCGCTCTGGTGCGTCAGGAGCATTGCGCCGGCAGTCGAGTATCCGACGTAGGCGATGGACCATCCGACGATGAGGAGCGGGATGGACGGTGCGAACCCGACGATGAGCGATCCGAGCAAGCCCACGATTACCCCGCCGATGATCCAGGGGCGCCGGCGGCCGAAGCGGGATCTCGTGCGATCGCTGAGTAGCCCGGCGAGCGGGGTGGTGAAGAGGACGATGATGCCCGGGATCGCGATGGCGAGTGCGATCGCGCCGTTTTTGCCGACCGGATCGATCTGCTGTACCCGAATGGAGAGGGAGTAGCCGATCGGGGTCACCCACGCGACGTACAGCGCGAGTGTCGCCACGACCAGACCAATGATGTAGCGCGCGCTGATCTTCTTCAGGGGGTCGGCGCCGTGGCGGACCGCGTCGCCAACTCCCTCCGCAGCGATTTCGAGTCCGCTCGGAATGCCGAGTGGGACCTCGTTTGGCTTTGCTGAGGAGTGCGGCGCGGTGCCGTCGGGTGAGGACATATCAGAACTCCGTTGTTGTGATGAGTGACGCAGGCGGTCAAGTAACGCGCGTTACCGAAGTATCGCCAGTGCAGGGTCTAAAAGCAAGAGGTGGCACTGATCTGGCGTAACGCGCGGTACCAGCGGCCGTGCACCCGCTGCTAAGGTGGCGGTCACGCTTGCCGAAGGTGAGAAGACGTCGCTTGGCATGACGTCTTCGTTCCGCTCCCAGTGACCGTGTCGGAGATCACACGTCGTGGATCGACAGGGCGGCGACGAGGTCCCGTTCCATCGCCGATGAGTTCGGGTGCTGCTGCGCGAGGGTGCGCACCGGCGCATCGCCGAGGCGGCTACCCGCGGCTTCGACCGGCACACCCGGGAAGTACGAGCGGAGGACGTCGAGAACAGCGGCCCAGACGGCGTCGTCCTTCATGGTCTCTTTGACGCTGGAGTCGAGTGTCAGCTCTGCCTTCTCGCCGAACCCTGCCGGCGCCGCGTACCGCCATGAGTGCCGACCAGGAGCGACATCGACGGCGAGCTGTTCTGGATGCAGCGGGGGGATGACGGTGGCGGTGGCTCCATCGGGTACGACAACCTCCAGTACGAGGTCACCGTCGTCGACGTACCAGTGGCTTTCCACCCGCCCGAGCACCGTGTCGTGTTTGGCGTGGGCGGATGTGAGTCCTCCACCCGGCTGCGGGGCCACCGTGAATGTCCGCCAGCCCGGCGCAGTTCGGGTGAGACCGCCGACGACACGGTGAAGCCAGTCGGCGACGGCCCCGAGGGCGTAATGGTTGAGCGACGTCATGCCAGTGGCGTTGACCGTACCGTCGGCGAGCACAGCGTCCCAGCGTTCCCAGACCGTGGTCGCACCCATGAGGACGGGGTAGAGGAAGGAGGGACTCTTCGTCTGCATCAGCAGGTCGTAGGCGACGTCGACGTGTCCGGTGCTGCTGAGCGCGTCGGTGACGAGCGGGGTGCCGGCGAATCCCGTGGCGATCGTGGCGCCCGACTCACTGATGATCGCTGCGAGCCGATCTCCAGCGACGCGCTGCTGGTCGTCGTCAAGCAGTCCGAACATGATGGGAAGGGCGTATCCGGTTGCCGATTCGCTCACCACGCGGCCGACGGGGGTCACGAAGTGACGCCGGAAGGCCGTCCGCACACGTGTGTGTAATTCGTCGAAGTGCTGAGCGTCTGCATGCTCACCGAGAACTGCCGCAGTTTGCGCCATCTCCTTCGTCGTCTTTGCGAGGTACGCCTGGGCGACGAGGTACCGGTCCGTCTTTCCGCCGGCGGGGTTGTCGGACGGAGCGTCGGGGTCGAGCCAGTCACCGAACTGGAATCCGTGGCCCCAGAGCCCGTCGTCGTCGAGTACTGATTCGACTTCGTCGACGAAGGCCGTCATCGATTCGTAACTGCGTCGGAGGATCTCCGACTCCCCATACTCCTGGTACAGGGCCCACGGCAGGCTGACCGCCACGTCACTCCACAGCGCGGTAGCGGTTGACGGTGTCGGGAGGACGTCCGGGATGCTCCACGGGACGGTCCCGGACTCCTGTTGTTCAACCGCGAGGTCCTTCAGCCAGGAGCCGAGCACCTCGCGGACGTCGTAGAGGAACGTGGCGGTGGGCGTGAATGCGTTCAGATCGCCCGTCCATCCGAGTCGTTCGTCACGCTGCGGGCAGTCCGTCGGTACGCCGACGAAGTTGTCGCGCATCGACCAGACGGTGTTCTCGTGCAGCTTCGTGACGCGGGGGTCTGATGCCTCGAACCAGCCGGTGCGAGTCATGTCCGTGTGCACCACAATGGCGCGCAGATCAGCGACTGTGGGTACCCCGGGCCATCCTGTTACCTCGACGTATCGGAAACCGTGGAAGGTGAAACGTGGCTCCCACGTCTCCGCTGTGCCGCCCCGGAGGATGTACTCGTCGGTCGCGGCCGCGCTGCGAAGGGTCTCGGTTTCAAGGGAGCCGTCTGGCTTCAGCAGTTCGGCGTGACGGAGCGTGACGGTGTCGCCGCTTTGCCCGTTCACCGTCAGTCGCACCCAGCCGGAGATGTTCTGCCCGAAGTCGACGATCCACTGCCCAGCGGACTGCTCGGTCACGGAAACCGGCTCTAGTTCCTCCATGCGCCGGATAGGGGGTGCACCGCCCTCGACGAGCGTCTTGGTGTCCCAGTCGAAGGCTCGCGCGGCGCACCAGTTCGCAGCGTCGAACGCCGCTGTCGACCATCCGATCGGTTCACTGCGCGCGTCGTAGCGTTCGCCAGCGTAGATCCCGCTCGAGTGCACCGCTCCGGTGCTCACGAGGACTTGCTCGTCGCTTCCGATGACGTCGATGTGATCGTCGTACTCGAGTTCGAGGCGTGCCCAGAAGGCAGGCCGGTCCGCGTAGTTGTGTCGCCGGTTCTCCCAGGTGAGAGCACCGACCGCCCACCCTTCACCGACGATCGCGCCGAACGCGTTCTCGCCGTTCGTGAGGAGACCGGTGATGTCGTGGCGTCTTGCGACGAGTCGGTGCCGATACGACGTCCACCCTGGGAAGAGCACTTCATCACCAACGCGGTGTCCGTTGACGTACGTCTCAGCGATGCCCAGCGCAGACACCGTGAGCGTCGCTTGGCGGAGTCCTTCGGCGACCGTGAAGTCACGCCGGAAGTACGGTGCCGGGTCGCCTTCGACGCTTGCAGTGTCGGCGCTGACGAAGACGGGTTCGGTGGACTGTGTCATGGCGTTCCTTCTAGGTTCGCAGAGGAGGAGAACGGTTCCGGCGGACGGTCAGTGCACGGTGAGTTCGACGATTGCGGATGCACAACCGGGTGCAGTGACCGTCACGGTGATGACGCCTGCAGCGGTCGGTCGGACGATTGCGAGGGCGGTTCCGTCGAAGGTGCACCGAGTTGTCTCGGCGAAGAGCGACACCGGTGCCGGATCCCCACTGCCGAACGACTGAAGGGTCCCTGTGCCCTCAACGAGGACAGTCACCTCGCGATCCATCAGCGGTCGAACGACGCCCGCGGTGTCGGTGAGTGAGATGTCGATGTATGCAAGGTCGGTCGTGCCGTTGGTGATCTCCGTCCGGTCCGCCGAAACGGAGAGGATCGTCTCATCGGCGGCGGAGCGGAGCGACGTTCGACCGGTCTCGACACCGCCGGTGTACGCCACTGCGGTCAGTTCACCGGGCTGCCACACCGTCTCGATCGTTGCCCGGAACGCCAACTCGGCTCCGACGGCGGCGCGACCGATGATGTCGCCGTCCAGCAGCAGCTCGACCTCGTCGGCGTCGCTGTAGACCTCGACGGTTACGGGAAGACCGTCGTAGCCGTCCCAAGCCCAGCTCGACACACTGTCGCTCCACGACCAAGGGGTTCCGAGCACCGTCTGACCGTGACGCGAGGGCCGCTGCACGGCAACGTACGGCTCGCGGCGAAGGCCGAACACGATCTCTCGGTAGTACGAAACGGGACGACGGCGTCCGATGATGTCGAGGTCGCCGCTGGCGGCGGCGAGCCAGGGCCAAGCCTTCGCTGCGGCAGGACCGGCTGCCTCGTCGTGATAGCTCACGCCGCCGAGGCCCGCTTCGCCGAGGTAGTCCCACCCCACCCACGTGAAGTCGCCGATGACGTGGTCCAGCCGCTTGACGAGGTCCCAGTTCCGGGCGATGTGCGAGGCGAACGTCTCGCTTCCGACGATGACGCGGTGCGGGAAGAGCTCGTGGTCGAGTTCGTACCGCCCGTCGCCGTAGTTCATGCCGGCGACGTCGAGCACGGAGAACGATTCTTCGGTCCGCGCGGTCACGGGCGGCGAGGCCGAGATCTGGTTCATCATGTCGCCGACCTGGCTCATCATCGCATTCACGCCGCCGGCTTGCGGCTCTGCGGATGCCAGCGCCTCCCGCTGCTGCGCCATACCGGCGGTGACCAGGTCGAGGACTGACACGAATCCGTTGATGCCGTTCGTGACGAACCGGTTGGGGTCGAGCGAGCGGAGCTTCTCGGCGAGACGCCTGCTCCAGATGCCGCCACTGATGGAACCCGTTTCTGGGATTTCGTTGCCGATGGAGTACATGATGACGCTCGGGTGGTTGACGTCCTTGGCGACCATTGACTCGACGTCTCGCTCCCACCACTGGGTGAAGTCGGACGCGTAGTCGAAGTCGGACTTGCTCGAGGTCCAGACATCGAACGTCTCGTCCATGACGAGCATGCCCAGCCGGTCGCACGCTTCGAGTAGCGCCGAACTCATGGGATTGTGCGCACTTCGGATCGCGTTGAACCCTGCGTCTTTGAGCAGCTCGATTCGGCGCTCCTCCGCGCGGACGATCGCGGCAGCACCCAGGGGGCCGTTGTCGTGGTGGATGCATGCTCCGCGGAGCAGGACGGCTCGTCCGTTGATCCGAAGTCCGCGTACGGCGTCGAGCTGCAGAGTGCGGATGCCGAAGGTCACCTGTTCGCGGTCGACCTCGTCGTCACCGTCGGTCAGGACGACGGTCGCGCCGTACAGCGTCGGCGAGTCCACGTCCCACAGCGATGGGTTCGTCACAGGCAGTCGGAGTCGGACGGTGGAGCGCTCGCCAGGAAGGAGACTGACCGGAGCGCTGCTCGTGACGAGGGAAGCGGACGATTCGGCCTGGGTCACCTGCGTGATGTTGGTCGTGAGACGGAGAGTGCGGGTCGTTGTGCCGCCGTTCTCGACCTCCGCAGCAACCTCGACGACCGCCCTGTCCACATCGACGTCCGGGGTGGTGACCTGCACGCCGTCGACTGCGATCCGCGCGGCACTCTTCACGATGAGACGAACGTCGCGGTAGATTCCGGCTCCGGTGTACCAACGGCTGTCCTGGTGAGTGCGGCAGTCGACCTTGATCGTGTTCGTTGTCCCGGCCTCGAGCCACGGGTCGATCCGCACCACGAATCGGGAGTATCCGAACGCGTGTTGGCCGGCGAGTGCACCGTTGACGTAGACCATCGCATCTCGGTGGACACCGTCGAATTCGAGCGCCCAGAGCTGACCACCGAAGTCCGCTGGAACTGAGACCTCGGTGCGGTACTCCCATGCTCCACCCGGGAAGTAGCCAGGCGCGGCGCCGTTCCGGAGATCAGGCGTTCGCGCCGTGGTGATCTGTGCATCGTGCGGCAACGTCACGTCTTCCCAGTCGCCGCCCGCGCCGCCGAGTTCGGCAAACGCGCTGACCTTCGGACGGTAAGACCAACCCTGGTTGAGCAGCTGCACGGTCATCAAGGTCTCCACAACGTCATCGTCTGCGCAGGTATCGCGCGTTACCTAGCCAATCAGCTCGGGTATTGCGTGTCAACCGCCGAGACGGTTACCCCGCATGCCGATCACTGGGGGCCACTGATCCACAACGGACGCGGCCGAGCACCCTCGCCGACGACCCGCCAAGCCCGAGGCTCCGGTTCGTTGCGTCGCACCGAAGCACTCGCGGACAACGCGGTGCCGATCGGCATCCTTTTGCACCGACTGGGAACCTCAACAGCATCCCGCTCGAACCAGATGGCGCGGTTGACGTGGACACGCGACCGCTCTAGCGTCAGTTACGCGCGTTACCAACGAAGGGATGGACACGTGTCCGAGTCGAACAAGCCACTCACTGGCCACACAATGATCGGAGCGTGGCTTGAGCACCCCGCCGGGGGTGCGGTGCTTCGCCAGTTCGGTGAACAGCTCGGCATGCAGGAATCGGCCCTTCGCCTACTCCGCCGTGTGCCACTCGAGACCTTGATCGCTGGGATGGGGGACCGAGGTGAGGGAGTGCTCGATACTTTGACTCGGGAGGCGAACGGGCGAGAAGTGTCTCCGGAAGAAGAAGCCGAAAGTGCGGGCTGGGTGGAGCGCATCTCCGCCGGTCGGTTCGACGGCCGCACCGTCATCGTCACGGGCGCCGCTTCGGGTATCGGCCGTGCCGTCGCGGTGCGTATCGCCCGCGAGGGCGGAACCGTTGTCGCTGTGGACATCGCCGAATCGCGCCTCGCCGACCTGGTGGCAGCGTTCCCGTCCGTGCGGCCCGTCGCAGCGGACATCACCGCCGATGACGGGGTCGCGCGGATCGTTGAGGCTGCCGGAGCCCGTATCGATGGGCTCGCGAACGTCGCGGGCCTCCTCGACGATTTCAGTCCCCTTCACGAGACGGACGACGCGATGCTTCGTCGCGTGTTCGAAGTGAACGTGTTTGGTCTGGTACGACTGTCTCGAGCGGTCATTCCTGCGATGATCGCCGCTGGCCGCGGATCAATCGTGAACGTAGCGTCCGAGGCTGCCCTGCGCGGCTCCTCTGCGGGGTTGGCGTACACCGCGTCGAAGAGCGCCGTCCTCGGCGTCACGCGCTCGTCTGCGTTCATGTACGAGCCGAACGGGATCCGCGTGAACGCCGTCGCTCCTGGCGGTACCCTCACCGGCATGCGTCCGACAGCGACGAACACCTTCGGTCAAGAGCGATTGAACAGTCACACCGCCGACGTCCCGATCGCCGTTCCGGAGGCGCTTGCAGCATCCATCACGTTCCTGCTGAGTGACGACGGCGTCAACGTCTCGGGCGCCCTTCTGCCGTCTGACGGTGGTGAGTCCGTGTTCTGACGCATGCGGTGAGCGTCGGATCGTTCTCCTCGGGTCAGGTAGTACCACGCACGACGACCCGAAGCGGATTCTCGGCCGGCTTCGGGTCGGTCGTTGTGAGCCCGAGTCCTTGGATGACTCGGTTGATACTTGACCGCGCCGCGCTCTCCAGATCGACGTGCACGGTCGACAGGGGCGGGATGGTCACTGCTGAGAGCGGGGTGTCGTCCATTCCGATCAGCGCGACGTCCTCGGGGATGCGGTACCCGCGTCGCGTTCCCGCGGCGAGCAGAGCAGTTGCGACGTCGTCGTTGTAGCAGGCAATCGCGACACCAGGCGCGGCAAGCGAATCAAGGGCGGCGTCTGCGGAGTCGGCGTTGATCTCGACACTCACGTTCAACGGGTCCGGGAGGCCGGCGGCGCGGCAGGCGTCTCGCACTCCTGCCTCCCGGGCCTGACCGAAGGGGTCGTCACGCGCATCGTGAAGATGAGCGAACGCAAGGCGTTGGTGACCCTTCTCGATGAGGTGCTCAGCCTGCAAGCAGCCGATACTCCTGTTGACGTCGTCATCTGCGGCGCGCGGTCCCGGGTCGACGGCGAGGACCCCGTTCCGTTCGAGTAGCTCTCGCTCGAAGCTGTCGAAGAGCGTGAATGAGATCACGGCACGTGGATGCAGACCGCGGACCATCCGATTGAGTGACTCGGCCGATGCGGTCGGGAATCGCAGCAGGAGCGTCAGGCCACGATCGGCAAGCTCGTCGGTCGCTCGCTCGAACAGGTCCTGCAGGTTGCCGTGGAATGTCGTGTTGGGGATGAGGGCGATGACGATGTCGCTGGAACCAGTCGCGAGGGCCCGTGCCGCGACCGACGGCTGGTACCCGAGGTCGAGAGCGATCCGTTCGACCCGTTCGCGCGTCGCGGGTGAGAAACGTGCACCGCGACCGTTCAGGATTTGGCTGACGGTCGCTCGCGAGACACCAGCGGTACGCGCCACGTCTTCGCTCCTGGTCACCATGCGGTCTCCTCCCGGCCGTGCCCAGCTTAATGGGGCGGTGACGCGCGATACGCGACCGACGAAGATCGTCTAACTGCTGGTGGATCCGACGAGTGCTGGATGGAGCACGGTCCTCATTTCCGTCTCACGCCAGCGTCGGAGCAACGAGTGGAACCGCACGGGACCGGGACTGTAGCTCCCGCCGCCGCGGCGGCGAGTCCCCTCGCCGTTGTAGTACCCAGGCGTGCACTCGGCGAGGAACGCCGCATTGTTCGTCTCGACGGCGCTGATTGTCTCGGCCCAAGCATCTTGCGCCTCTTGAGTCGGTTCGACGAAGCGGGCGCCCTCGCTTCTCGCTCGTCCGAGGATGGCGGCGATGTGGGTTGCCTGCTCCTGGAGGACGTGGACGAAGTTCACTGAGTTGGCGTTCTGCAGCGACCCGAGGTGGAAGAGGTTGGGGAAACGATGCGACATGAAGCCGTGGAGCGTCTTCGGCCCCTCCGCCCACGCCTGGAGGAGCTGGTCCCCGCCGCGACCGAGTACCGGTAGCGTCCCGGAGACGACTCCGGAGACGCCGGTCTCGAATCCGGTGGCGAAGATGACGCAATCGACTTCGTACTCGTTGTCGCCGACGACGACCGTGTGCTCCGTCATGGCGGTGATGCCGCCGCTGTCGGCCGTGTCGATCAGAGTCACGTTCTGCCGGTTGAAGGTCTGCAGGTACGTGTCGCTGAAAGTGGGTCGCTTGCACATGTACCGGTACCAGGGCTTCAGCTTTGCGGCGGTGCCGGCGTCGTCGACGATCGCGTCGACGCGGGCGCGGATCCGGTCCATCTTCTGCGCGTCTGCAACCTCGATGAGGAGGCCTCGGTCTGGTGCATCGACCGTCTCGTCACTCTGACCGGTGAGCATCGTCCGTTGTAGGGCAGCGGTGGAGGTCCACCCGTCCTGGACGAGGTCGACGTCTGTCTCCTCGCCGGACACGACCGCGAGGAAGTTCTCCATTCGTTCTTCCTGCCAGCCGGGCGGCAGCGACTGGGTCCAGCCAGGCGGCAGGTCTCGGTTGTCCCGGACATCGACGCTGGACGGGGTGCGCTGGAACACGAAGAGGTGCTCAGCGGAGCGAGCGACCTGAGGAATGACCTGGATCCCGGTGGCGCCGGTGCCGACGACCGCGACCCGCGTGTCACGCAGCCCTCCGAGGTCGCCGTCCTGCGTGCCCCCCGTGTAGCCGTAGTCCCAGCGGCTCGTGTGGAAGGTGTGACCGCGGAACGTCTCGATGCCAGGGATCGCGGGGAGCTTCGGCTGCGAGAGTGTCCCAGACGAGACGACGACGTACCGTGCGCGGAAGCTGTCACCACGATCGGTTGCGACCTGCCACTCGGCGTCGTCCTCGTGCCATCGCAGTTCCGTCACGCGGGTGTGGAACAGGACGTCGTCGTACAGGTCGAACTTCCGGGCGATGGCCATCGCGTGCTTTCGGATCTCCTCACCCGGCGCGTAGCGCCTGGAGGGGATGGTGCCGACGTCCTCGAGCAGTGGCATGTAGATCGACGACTCGATGTCGCAGTGGACGCCGGGATATCGGTTCCAGTACCAGGTGCCACCGAAGTCGCCGCCCTCCTCGGACATGCGAACGGACGTGAAGCCGGCCTGCCGCAACTTCGACGCGGTGAGCAACCCACCGAACCCGCCTCCGACGACGAGCACTTGGACTGCACCGTGTTCCACGGTCCGTTCCTTGCGCGGCGTGTAGGGATCGGTCTCCCAGTATCCGAAGGACCCCCGGGTTCGTCGGTACTGCCGGAGCCCATCTGGCCGGATGCGACGGTCGCGCTCCTGCGCGTACCGCGCGCGGAGCGCAGGCATGTCGTTGGCGGTGGGGTCGGTCATGTTCCTCCAGAACGGGACGATCGGTGACGATGCGTGACCGCCTCGGTCGACGGCCGGTTGGTCGACGGTGAGTTCGCTCGTCAGTCTTCAAGCGCGATCGCGAGAGCCGGGCAGACCGCGACGGCGTCGCGGACCTCCTCGACTTCTTCTCCGGTCACGTCGTCCTTGAGGAGAAAGGCGATACCGTCCTCGTCTCGTTGGTCGAAGACGTTCATGGCAGCCATCACGCACTGACCGCTTGCGACGCACTTGTCTTGGTCGAGGATGACCTTCATCGGGTCTGCTCCTTCTCTTCCTTCTGTGGGTGAGCCGGGCACCAAGTGACCGGGAGTTCGTACACCCCGTAGACGGATCCGTCGTGCTTGAAGGGGATCGCGTCGAGGGTGGTGGCGAGTGTCAGCGTGGGGATACGTCGGAGCAGCGTGGCGTAGGCGACCTGCAGCTCCATTCGTGCCAGCGGTTGGCCGAGGCACTGGTGCACGCCGAACCCGAACGCAACGTGCGTTCTGGGGTTCCGTCCCACGTCGAGCCGGTTTGGGTCGCTGAACACGGCGTCGTCCCGGTTGCCGAGGTCTGTCGCCACGATGATCCCGTCGCCAGCGCGGATGGTGACGCCGTCGATTTCGATGTCCTCGACAGCGACTCGCTTACGCCCGTCGTGCGTGATGGTGAGGTAGCGCAGAAGCTCCTCTACCGCGGACGCCACGAGCGCGGGGTCGGGATCGTCGCGGAGTCGCGCCAACTCGTCAGGGTGTTCGATGAGCGCGAGCGTGCCGAGGGCGATCATGTTCGCCGTTGTCTCGTGACCGGCGATGAGGAGCAGGATGCCCATCTGCACAGCGTCGGACATCTCCAGCTCGCCGTCGGTGACGCGGCGGCCGAGGTCCGAGAGCAGGTCCTCGCCTGGTTCGGCGATCTTTCGGTGCAGGAGCTGCGCGAGGTAGGCGCCGAGCGATTCGAAGGCGCGACGCTGTTCCTCACGAGCGACACCGCGCTTGATGATGGTTCGACTGTGCTCCTGGAAGTCGTCGTGATCGCCATAGGGCACGCCGAGCAGCTCGCAGATCACCAGCGACGGGAGCGGAAGCGCAAATTCTTCGACGAGGTCGACTGGTCCGGTGCGGGAGAGCATCGAGTCGATCAGGTCGTCTGCGATCCGTTGCACTGCCGGTCGCATGACCTCGATGCGCTTCACCGCGAACGGCGCCGTCACCATCCGGCGCAATCGCGCGTGGTCGGGATCGTCCATGAGGATGAAGCTCAGACCGGAACCGCCGCCGTCGACAGGAGCCGGGGATGGGTAGCCGGGTCGGCTGATGTCCGCGCTGATGCGGGCATCAGCAAGGATCGTCCGCGCTTCAGCATGTCGAGTCACGTACCACGGCGTGGAACCGTCCCAGAGGCGAACCCTTCGAATCGGTCCCTGCTGCTGTTCATGGGTTGCCGTTGGAGATGGGTCGAACGGACATGCGCTCGCTCGCCGCATGGGGAACGCTGGCGGGTCAGCCTGCTGCGTCGATGCAATGACATCAGTCATCGGGTTTCCTTCCTCTCGGTGTTCAGATGACAGCGGCTTGACCGGCGAAGAGGTCAGTGAGCAGCGCGCTCGCGAGGCGTGCCTGCTTCGGCATCCCCCACCCCAGGACACCGACGGGTTGACCGGCCCGTGTGGCGAGGGCGACAAAGCGACCTTCCTCGATCGATCCCTCGATGACTGCGCTGTCATCTGCGTCGCCGGGGAAGCCGTACGCCTGGATCTTGATCCCGTACTGATCAGACCAGAAGTACGGAACCGGCACGTAGGGTGCTGCCGCGTTCGCGTCGAGGATGTTTCGGGTCACTGCCGCCGCTTGTTCCGTTGCGTTGGTGCGGTTCTCGAGCCGAAGGTCCCGGCCGAGACCTTCGTGACGCCAGCGTGCGACATCACCAACTGCCCAGATCCCGGGTGCAGCGCGACAAAGACCATCACACAGGACACCGTCAGACACATCGAGACCGCTGTCGCTGAGCCACTCCGTGTTCGGTGTCGACCCGATCGCCACGATCACTCGACCAGCCTGAAGCTGTGTGCCGTCATCGAGTACGGCGCCGACCACGCTGCCGCGATCCGGCAGGAGTGATCTGACGCGGGACTCACCGCGCAGGACGACGCCCGCGTCTTCATGGCGGCTGCTGAGCAGGGCAGAACCGACGGAGCCGAGCTGGGCGAGCATCGGAGTCGGCTCCGGGCCGACAAGTGTGGTTGCGGACCCAGAAGCGACTGTCGCCGCGGCGATCTCGCTGCCGAGGACCCCGTTCCCGACGACGAGTGTGGGCACCGTCGATCGGAGCGACTCGCGGAGTTCGCGCGCGTCATCGAGCGAGCGAAGGACATGGACTCCGAGGAGGTCGTGCTGGAGAGGAAGCTGACGAGCACGGACACCGGTCGCAATGACGATGTTGTCGGCTGCGATGGCCTCGTTGCCCGCCGATACTGTTCGGCGCGCAACGTCAAGTCCGGTGGCGGAGTGCCCGAGACGGAAGACCGCGCCGAGGCCATCCAGCGACCGTTGCGGCCGGAGCATCACCTGCTCGAGGTCCCAGTGGCCGCTCAGGTACTGCTTCGACAGCGGCGGACGGTCGTACGGGGTGTGCTGTTCGTTGTCGAGCAACGTCAGCGGGCCGCTGTGCCCTCGTCGTCGCAGCCCTTCCGCAACAGCGATCCCCGCGGCGGACGCACCGACGATGAGCACGCTGCTGTCGATTGCAGATGTCGTCATGTATGCCTCCGCACGGAAGCCGAATCTGCGAGTCAGAGACGCTCCGTCAGGGGTAGTCAACTCCGACGAGCAAGATTTTCAAACACGTGATTTAGATTCTCACCGCTTTCTCACCCGCCCGTGCCCCACGGTCCCCTCAATGGAGGACCCACGGCCCAGGTCACGGCAGACGGTCAGCCGTGGGCAGATCGACGAACCACAGCGCGGAGATCGCGTTGGTGAGTGCTGCTGCGACATCCGACCAGTCGGACCAGATCCTGGGCCCTCCGCGCTCGAGGGACCGTTCGTGCTCCGCGATCATCTGCGTCAACAAGATCCGGCCCATGGCATTGCGTTCCGCCCGCACCTGCCGAGGGAGGTCGGGTAGGCAGCTCCTGATGCCTTCAGCGATGCGAAGGAGGCTCGGAGTCTCGCGCGCCTCGTCCATCGCGATGTCTGCCCACGCGGGGTCGGTGGCGACCTGTGCGCTGAACCGGCCGTACCAGGTGGGTGAGCCGAGTGCTGCGAGATGTGTCGTTGTTGCTCGCACGAAGCATCCGATCCAGTCACGAACGTCGGTGGACCCGTCGATGCGCGCAAGTTCCAGGAGACGCAGCTCGTTGATGCGCCGCTGGTGTCGTCCGAGGATGGCGCGGATGAGTTCGTGCTTGCTGCCGAAGTGGTAGCTGACGACTGCGGTGTTTCCTTGGCCCGCAGCCTCTCCGATCTGCCTGTTCGAGATGTGTGCGATGCCGTACTCCGCGTAGAGACGCTCGGCGGCGGTCAGGATCAGTTCTCGCGTTGCTGTGACGCGCTTGCTTCGAGCGCCTTCTTCACCGGTGGTCATCGCGATTCCTCTCCGCGATGAGATCGTAGCGACTGCGCTCGTTGGGCTGTGCGCGAATGGGACCTGCCGGTCAGTCGCAGGCAGACGACAGCGGGGGTACCGACGAAAGATTCGTCGAAACCCCCGCTGTCGGGAATGTCAGGAGGCCTTGATCGCCTCTCGCTGCGGCTCAGTGTTGGCAGCCGTTTCGTCCTCGGTCAGGCTGTGACCCTCGGTGTCGAGATTCGGCACGATTCGCTCCAGCCACTTCGGCATCCACCATGCGGCGCGTCCGGCCAACGCCAGGAGCGCCGGCATCAGGACCATGCGGACGATGAACGCATCCGCTAGCACGCCGATCAGGAGTCCGAACGCGGTCTCCGACGCGAACGTCATCTCGCTCGACGCGAAGCCGCCGAACACGAAGGCCATGATCAGGGCTGCGGCGACGATCACCGGGCCGGACTTGCTGAAGCCCGCGAGGATGGCTTCCTTGGGCCGGAGCCCGGAGACGTACTCTTCGCGGATCCTGGAGACGAGGAAGACCTGGTAGTCCATGGCGAGTCCGAAGAGGACGCCGACGAGGATGATGGGGAGAATGCTGCCGAGGGGGTCGCCCTGGGGTGCGGCGATGATGAAGTCCAGCCACTTCCACTGGAACACCGCAGTGAGTGCACCGAGTGCGGCACCCAACGACAGCAGGTAGCCGAGGGTCGCGAACAGCGGTACGAGGAGCGACCGGAACATCACGACCAGCAGCAGGAACGACAAGACGACGATCACGACGACGTACTGGATCAGTGCCTTGTTCATCTGTGCGGTCGTGTCGAGACCGATTGCAGTTTCGCCGGTCACTTCGAGGTGCACACCACCGACAGAATCGGCTTGGTCGCGGATGTCGTGGACAAGGTCCTTCGTGCCGTCGTCGATCGGGCTGCCGTTCGGGATGACGGTGAACAGGGCCGTGTCACCGGAGGTGTCGATCTGGGCAGGGGTGACCATCCGAACGTGAGCGAGGTCATCGAGCGCGTTCTGCACGTCAGGAGCCTTGTCCTGAACGTCGTTGCCTTCGGCGAGGACGAGGAGCGGTGACTGCGTGCCACCGAACTTGTCCACGATGAGGTTGTACGCGTGGCGCTGTGTGGAGTCCGGGTTCGAGCCGCCCGGGATGTTTGCGGCGGTCTTCATGCTGAACAGCGGGATCGCAACGATGGCGAGAACTGCAACGCCTCCGATGAGCATGAGCAGGGGGTGCCGGGTGTTCGCCGTTCCCCAGCTGCGCAGGAACGAACGCTTCTTCGGGGCGACGTCGATCGTTCCGCCGGCGCGGAGCGTTTCGCGGTCCTTCTTCGGCAGGGCGCGAAGGCCGAGGCTCCGCAGGATGACCGGCAAGAGGGTGAGGGCTGCGAGCACGGCGATCGCGATTGCGAAGGCTCCTGCGAAGCCCATGTCCTCGATGGTGCTGATCCGAGTGACGACCAAGCCGACGAGCGCGATGATCACGGTGAGGCCAGCGAAGACGACGGCTGTGCCGGCCGTGCCCGTGGCGTGAGCGACGGCGTCCTCGACCTTGCGGCCGGCACGAAGCTCAGCGCGGAAACGTGTGAGGATGAAGAGCGAGTAATCGATGCCGACCGCGAGGCCGAGCATGCCTGGCAAACTGATCACGGTGGTGTCGAGAGGGTGGATTGCCGACCATGCGAGCACGCCGAGGATGCCTGCTCCGACGCCGCTGAGGGCGACAAGCATGTTGGCGCCGGCGGTGATGAGCGATCCGAAGGTCAGGAAGAGGATCAGAAACGCAACCAGGAGGCCGACGATCTCCCCGGCTCCGCCGATCGGGTAGCTGTCCTCGGCGATCTGCCCGCCAACTTCGATGCGAAGATCTGCGTCGTGCGAGTGAACGAAGGAGAGGACCTTGTCGTAGGTCTTCTCAGCGTTGCTGTCCGTGATGCCGCTGAACGTCAGCGTGGACACGGCGGTGGTCTGGTCCTTTGACACGTAGGGCTGCTGCTCGTCGAACGGGGAGGTCACGGACTCCACGTGCGGGAGGTCCCCCGCGGCGTCCACGATGCGAGTGACTCGGGACACGGAATCGGCGTCCGTGATGTTGGCGCCGTTGCGGCCTTCCATCACCAGCTGCAGGGTCTTTGCCTCCGAGCCGGAGGATTTCATGCCCGGGAACTTGTCTTGGAGTGTGTCCAGCGCCTTGGACGCGGGGGTGTCAGGGGCAGTGGTCTTCCCGCCGCCGAGGTCAGCTGATGTGGCGGTGATTCCGGTGAAGACGGCGATGATCAGCAGCCAAGCTGCGATCACGATCAAGCGGTGTCTGGCGCTGAATCGCCCGACAGCCGCGAGGAACTTCGGCATGAGTGCTCCTGAAGAATGAGGTGCCGCCCTGGAGGAACTCGGGCCGGCAGTTGATGTCTCAATCCTCGGGTGACGCAGTCGTCGGGGCGTCGTCCGTGCGAAGCGCCGTTCCTACTTCATCTGCAGTAGATGACGCTCCGATGTCCGGAGGGTCAGACGAGTCCAGCGCGGTAGGCGAAGGCGACGAGCTGAGCGCGGTCGCGCGCTGCGACCTTCGCCATCGCGCGGGTGGCGTGAGTCTTGACGGTGAAGGGTGAGACGAACATCGCTGCGGCGATCTGCTCATTGTCACCGCCCGCGGCGACGGCGATGACGACGTCGAGTTCGCGGGGCGTCAGCGCTGCGAAGCGCTGTGCGAGTTCGGCGTCGACTGGTCGTCGGGGACCAGTTTGGACGTGTCCCACGACCGCGCTCGACGCAGCTGGGGAAAGCACTGCATCACCCTGCACCGTTTGCCGGAGTCGCTCGAGGAGCGCGGCTGGGCCGACGCCTTTGCCGAGGAACCCGTTGGCACCGGCCTGGAGTGCGTCGAGAACCACGGCGTCGTCCTCGAAGGTGGTGAGGACGATGATCGGGAGTTGCTGCGCTGATCGTGTCGCTCGTACCCGTCGGGTTGTCTCGACTCCGTCGATCCCAGGCATCCGTACGTCCATCACGATCAGGTCTACGGCCTCGTGGTCGAGAATCCGTAGGGCCTCGAATCCATCGGATGCTTCGGCCACGACAGCGAAGTCCGGGCTGGAATCGATGATGGCTCGGAGACCTAGAAGGATCATCTCCTGGTCGTCGACGAGTAGTACGCGACAGGTCATGCTTGCTCCTCGGGGATGGTCACGAACACTGCGAACACGTCATCGTCGACGTCAATCCGAACGGTGCCACCAACAGATTTGACGCGCTCCTGCATGCCCATGATGCCGAACCCCGTTCCGTGAACATTCGATGCGTCCGGTCGGGTTGGGTTCGTCACCTCCACGTGCAGCGCACCGGCGGCAGCGTGGAGCGTGAGTGCTGCCTCGCCGGCGCCGTATCGATGAGCGTTCGTGAGCGCCTCTTGCACGACTCGGTAGACGGTCACGCCCACCGCGTCCGAGGTTTTCGGCAAGGGAGTTGGGATCTGCGCGTCGACGTCGAGACCGATCTCGGAGAACGATCGAACAAGCGCGGCCATGTCCTGGAGGTTCGGCAGCGGGCTCGATGCCGCGGCTGCGTGCTCGTCTGCGCGGAGAACCCGCAGGGTGTGCTGGGTTTCTGCGAGGATGCGTTGCGTGGCGGTCTGTGCGGCCTCGACGGATGCGGCAGTCCGTGAGTCAGTCGCCAGCCCGGATACGGCAATCGCCCCGAGATGCATGTTCACGACCGCGGTCTGGTGTCCGATGATGTCGTGGAGATCACGAGCGATACGGATGCGCTCCTCAGCGACTCGGCGAGTTGCCTCAATGTCTCGGGTGACGATCGCGTCCTCGGCACGTGCTCGCAACGCCTCCCAGGACCTGTACTGCTGGAACAACGCCGATCCGATGGCGCCTGCCGCGACGACGCTCAGAACTCCCGCAGCTCCGTCCCACTGGACAACCCGACCGTGGTCGAGGTAGCCGCTTGCGGCGACGATCCCGGCAACCACTCCCGCCGACAGCAACGTCGTTCGGAACGCCGGGGTGCCGGTAGCCGTGATGGCGAACAACGTGAATGCCACCACCGTGAACTCAGCGAGGGCGTCACGGTGCCCCAGTGTTGCCAGTGCGGTCCCCAGGAGGACTGCCCCGATGCCGACGTGAGGTCGCCGACGCGCCACTACGGCACCGACCGCGCAGACCACGGCTCCCGTGTATCCGAGGAACGACCCGCCGAGAATGATCGCGGTGGCGATCTCGACCAGCATCGCCGTGACGCTGATGTACGGCATGGAGCGAGGTACCGCGCGCTGCGCACGCAGCCATCGGGGCGACTCGATCTCAGGTCGCTGAGGTTCGTCGTTCACGGTTTGATTGTGCCTGGAGAAGATCGGCGCGCGGCCTGCAGACGTCACATGCCTCGGATGTTCGGACGATGTCGTCCTCTGAGCCCTGTTCACCGCCGCGCGCCGGACCGTTCACCGATCGCCAACGGCAGCCTCGCGTTCGTCGGAGACCGGGGTGGCTGAGATGGTGTCGCGCGCCGTGGTCTCTCGCTCTGACGCTCGGCGCTCCGCGGGTTCCGCGGGTTCCGCGGGTTCTACGGATTTCGGGTACTCGAGCAGCACGGCAGTCATGTCGATCGGAACGGTGTCCTGCAAGAAGAGATCGTCCGGGCGGACGGTCTGTCGCAGCAGTACGGATTCCGCATCGGAGCGGCCGAAGCTCATCGTCATCGCGAGATCACCGTCACAGCGAGCTTCTCGACACCCATGGCGACGAGCACAACCATGAATCCGGCGAACCGGACCACCTCGGAAACGGTCATGAGTGTCCCCCAGGCGACCAGCTTGGGAACTCGGGCAGTGCGCGCCACGGCACCCTCAGCGGGACGGATGCGTTGCACAGTTGACGGTGTGGCGGACTGGATCGCGGTCATGATGACTCCTTTGTGCAGGGTCTAGCCCCGATGAGTTCATCCTCAGCGCCGGACGGCGGCTGGTCGTCGTCCGGCAAGACTCGATCGCCTACTGCAGATGGAGTAGACGGCTCCCGCGACCCCGTCTACCCCCTGATCTCGACCCCACCGACTTCGACAGAGTCACCGGCGGAGAGTTCACGGTCTGAGTGCAGGTCCGACGAGTGGCGTGGCACGAAGGCCGAACGCCCTCGGCTCCGCCTCCAGGATTCGAACCCGGACCTAACGGCACCAAAGGCCGTCGTGCTGCCATTACACCAAGGCGGAACGCACCCGTGGGTGCTCGTCCATCCTCCCATGACCGGCGAGGCTGGCCGTCCGCTCCGGGTTCGGCCAAGATGGAGGGATGCCGCACCAGGACGAGGTCGACCGGATCGTCGCGGCGTGGGGTCGTGAGCGTGCCGACCTCGACTTCGGCCCGCTCGAGGTCCTGTCCCGCGTCGACCGGCTCGCGCGGCACCTGGACCGCGCGCGGCGAGCAGCGTTCGACGCGGGTGACATGGAGCCGTGGGAGTTCGACGTCCTCTCGGCCCTGCGGCGGGCGGGTGAGCCGTACGAGCTGAGCCCGAAGACCCTGCTGCAGCAAACCCTGGTGTCGAGCGGCACGATGACGAACCGTGTTGACCGGCTCACGGCGCGGGGCTTCGTGGGGCGACGGACCGACCCGAGGGACGGCCGCGGCATCCTCGTGTCGCTGACGGGCAAGGGCCGGGTGGCGGTGGACGCGGCGATCGCGGACCTGCTGGCCGCCGAACGCGACATCCTGTCCGGGGTCTCCGCCGACGAGCAGGGCCAGTTGGCCGGGCTGCTCCGCCGACTCATCCTGGGTCTCGGGGACTAGCCTCCGGGCCATGCACGCGATCACCCTGGCCGTCGCCGACGTCGCACGATCGGCGGACTTCTACCGCGCCCTGCTCGGGATCGAGGGCAGCGGCGTCATCGGCACCGAGTACCCGCCGAACGAGACCGAAGCGGGCGGCACCACGGCGATGTTCACCCTCGACGACGGTCTGATCGTCAGCGTCTACGGGCGGGACGACATGGCGAAGGACTCTGGTGTTGCCCTCGCCGACGGCCCCGCGGCGACGATCGGGCACTTCGTCGACAGTCAGGCCGACGCCGAAGCGTTCCTCGACCGGGCCCGGATCGCCGGCGCGACGATGCTCGCTCCCCCGTACACGCGGCCCTGGGGCATGTGGTCCGGGTTCTTCCAGGACCCGGACGGCCACCTGTGGGAGGTCGTCGCGAACCCCGGCGGCGGGGCTCCCGAGGACGCGAAGCCAGCGGAGTAGATCCGCTCAGACCCCGAGCAGCTCCGCGACCTCGAGCCAGCGCTCTTCGAGCTGCTCGATCTCGGCCTCGTGCGCCGCGAGCTTCGCCTGCAGCTCCCCGAGCCCGGCGTAGTCCGACTGGTCGTGGGTGGCGAAATCGTCGAGCAGCTTCTTCCGGTCCGCGCCCACCTTCGCGATCTTGCGGTCCAGCGCCGACATCTCCTTCTCAGCCGTCCGACGCTCCGCGCCCGACAGGCCCGAGGCCGCCGCAGCCGACGCGCCGGAACCGGCCGACGCACTGGATCCGGCCGCGGCACCGGCCGAGCCGGTCCCGCCTGCGGTGTCGGGCCTCCCGGCAGACGCGGCGGCAGCCGCAGAAGCGGTCCCGCCACCGGTGCCGGCCGCACGGAGCCGCATGTACTCGTCGACGCCGCCGGGCAGGTGCCGCAGGTGCCCGCCGAGCACGGCGTACTGCTGGTCGGTGACGCGCTCGAGCAGGTACCGGTCGTGGGAGACGACCAGCAGGGTGCCCGGCCAGGTGTCGAGCAGGTCCTCCATGGCGGCGAGCATGTCGGTGTCGAGGTCGTTCGTGGGCTCGTCGAGGATCAGCACGTTCGGCTCGTCGAGCAGGATGAGCATGAGCTGCAGGCGGCGCTTCTGGCCACCGGACAGGTCCTTGACCGGCGTGGAGAGCTGCTCCGCCGTGAAGCCGAGGCGTTCGAGCAGCTGCGCCGGCGTCATCTCCTTGCCGTCCGCGACGTAGCTCGTCTTCTTGCGGGCGACCACCTCGCGCACGCGGTCGTTCGCGAACTGGGCCAGGTCGGCGAGCTGCTGGTCGAGGATCGCGACCTGCACCGTCTTGCCGGTCTTCACCCGGCCGCTCGTCGGCGCGAGCGTGCCGGAGACGAGGTTGAGCAGCGTCGACTTTCCGGCGCCGTTCGGGCCGAGGATGCCGGTCCGCTCCCCCGGTGCGATGCGCCACTCGATGCGGTCCAGGATCTGGGTGCCGTCGAACGAGACGCTGACGTCGAGCAGGTCGACGACGTCCTTGCCGAGGCGGGCGGTCGCCGTCTTCGCCAGCGCGACCGTGTCGCGGATCGGCGGGACGTCGTCGATCAGGGCGTTCGCGGCGTCGATGCGGAACTTCGGCTTGCTCGTCCGGGCCGGTGCGCCGCGGCGCAGCCACGCGAGCTCCTTTCGGGCCAGGTTCTGGCGGCGCTGCTCGCTGGCGGCTGCCTGCCGGTCACGCTCGACGCGCTGCAGGATGTACGCCGCGTAGCCGCCCTCGAACGGGTCGACGACGCCGTCGTGGACCTCCCACGTGTCGGTCGACACGGCGTCGAGGAACCACCGGTCGTGCGTCACCACCACCATGCCGCCCTGGTTCGACGACCAGCGACGGTTGATGTGCTCGGCGAGCCACTGGATGCCCTCGACGTCGAGGTGGTTCGTGGGCTCGTCGAGGAACAGGACGTCCCAGTCGCCGACGAGCAGCCGCGCGAGTGCCACGCGGCGGCGCTGGCCGCCGGACAGTTCGTCGACGCTGACGTCCCACGGGATGTCCGACACCAGACCGCCGATGACGTCGCGGATCTTGGGGTCGCCGGCCCACTCGTGCTCTTCGAGGTCGCCGACGACGGTGCTGCCGACGGTCGCGCCCTCGGGCAGGATGTCGCGCTGGTCCAGGTAGCCGACGGTCAGCCCGCGGCGGTGTGTGACGCGGCCGTCGTCGGGTTCGAGGCGCTGGGACAGCAGCGCGAGGAGGGTCGACTTGCCGTCGCCGTTGCGTCCGACCACGCCGATCCGGTCCCCCTCGTCGATGCCGAGGGTGACGTTGTCGAAGACGACCTTGGTGGGGAACTCGAGATGCAGGTTCTCGGCGCCGAGGAGATGAGCCACGCGTCAAGGGTAGGCGGCGTGGCGGGGTGGTCGGTGCGGGGTGGTCGGTGCGGGCTTCGGCGGGCGGGGCGAGCTTGACTGGTCGGTGCGGGCTTCGGCAGGTGGTGCGAGCTTGACCGCTCGGTGCGAGGTTGTAGCGGCGCACGCAGCGCACAACCTCGCACCAGCCGACCGACCGCGCACGGTGCGCCGGGTGCGACGGCGCGTCGGCGCCGGCGCGTCGGCCTGGACGCGCGGGTCAGCTCGGTCGCACGGTGCGGGCTTCGGCAGGTGGTGCGAGGTTGACCGCTCGGTGCGAGGTTGTAGCGGCGCACGGAGTGGGCAACCTCGCACCAGCCGACCGACCGCGCACGGCGCGACGGTGCGCCGGCGCGTCGGCCTGGAGGCGCGGGTCAGCTCACCGGGGCCGGTCCGGCTCCGGCAGTCGGGTACGTCAGCTCGCGGGAGCGGCGTCGCCCTCGCCGGCGGCTTCCTTCGCGCGCTTCAGGCGAGCCTGCGCCTCCCAGTACTCGATCTCGCGCTCGAGTTCGGCGAGCTCCTGCTCCGTGCCGCTGATGCGCTTGGCCCCGTGGGCGCTCCGGGCATCACCGAGGGTGGCGTACCGGTCCTCGTGACGGGCGGGTTCGATGTAGCGGCCGTGGTTCCGCTCGCCCGGGGCCCAGTCGTGGCCGATGGCGAACCAGACGATGCTGCCGACGACGGGGACCAGGATCACGAGGATCACCCACGCGATCTTCGGGAGTCCGCGGATCTGGTCGTCGTTCTTGGTCAGGATGTCGATCAGGGCGAAGACCAGCAGGATGACGGTGATCCCGGGCAGCAGAACGCTCATGTTCGCGATTCTATGGATCCGCTTGGAGTCTCACCATTCCCCGAACGAGCGTCGCGGTTGCGAAGGCGCACAGGGTCGGCGTCCTACAGGGCGGCGACCCACTCGTCCGTGCCGTCGGTGAACCGCTGGTGCTTCCAGATCGGCACCCGCTCCTTGACCAGGTCGACCAGCTCCCCGCACGCTGCGAACGCCTGCGCGCGGTGCGACGACGCCACCGCCGCGGCGAGCGCGACGTCCCCGATGCCGAGCGACCCGACGCGGTGCAGCACGGCGATCCGGACGTCAGGGTGCGCGTCGGCGACGGTGCGGGCGACCTCGGCGATGACGTCACCGGCGCTGGGGTGCCGCTCGTAGTCGAGCGCGGTGACGCCCTTGCCGCCGTCGTGGTCGCGGACGACGCCGGCGAAGGTGACGACGGCGCCGTCCTGGTCGGTGGCGACGACGGCGGAGACCTCGTCGACGGTGATCCCCCGGTCGACGACGTCAGCGAGGACGACGCGCGCACCCGGGGCCGGCGCCGACGCCGGCGCCGCGGTCATGACGCGCTCCGGGGCGCGTGGCCCTCGCCGTGCACCTGCGCGAGCACGTGGTCGACCAGCCCGTCGAGCACGGCCAGTCCGTCCGCCACCCCGCCGCGCGACCCGGGCAGCGTGACGATGAGGGATCCGCCGGTGCTGATGCCGGCGATGCCGCGGCTCAGCAGTGCGGTCGGACCGGCCCCCGCGAGCCCGCGACGACGGACCTCTTCGAGGACACCGGGCAGCTCCAGGTCGATGAGGGGCGCGACGGCCTCGGGCGTCCGGTCGGTCGGGGTGACTCCGGTGCCGCCGGTCGTGATGACGATCCGGGCCCCGGCCAGCAGTTCGGCGGTCACGGTCTCGGTGATCGCCCCGCCGTCGGGGACGATCACGGGCTCGGCGACGGTGAAGTCCCGCTCGCGCAGCCACCCCGCGATGACGGGTCCGGTGCGGTCGAGTGCCGGATCGACGGCAGCCTGCGTGGACACCACCACGACGGCGGCACGGCCCCTGGTCGGCTGCGAGGTCATCGGTTGCTCCAGTCTCCGGACCGACCGCCGTGCTTCTCGAGCACTCGGACGTCCGTGATCGAGGCCGCCCGGTCGACGGCCTTCACCATGTCGTACACGGTCAGCGCGGCGACGCTCGCGCCGGTCAGCGCTTCCATCTCGACGCCGGTGCGCGAGGTCGTGCGGACCGAGACCTCGATCAGCACGCGGTCGTCGGCACCGGTGATGTCGACCTGCACCCCGGCGATGGGGAGCGGGTGGCAGAGCGGGATGAGGTCAGAGGTCTTCTTCACGGCCATGATCGCGGCGATGCGGGCGGTGCCGATGACCTCGCCCTTCGGCAGGGAACCGTCGAGGATGCGGGCGACGACGTCGGGCCGGGTGACGAGCGTGGCGGTGGCGGTCGCCGAGCGGTCGGTGACGTGCTTCGCGGACACGTCGACCATGTGCGCGGACCCGTCGGCGCGCACGTGCGACAGCTCGGCCGCGTCGGACGGAGCGGCCGGCTCGGCCGGTCCCGACTGATCGGACGGACCTGAGTGATCGGACGTGGCGACGGATTCGGTCATCGGAGGCTCCAGACGGTCAGGACGTCACCGGGTTCGACGGCGTCGACCCCCACCGGGACGTGGACGAGGTGGGTGGCGGCGGCGTAGTGCGCGAGCAGGTGGGAACTCGGTCCGCCCACGAAGTGGACGACCCCGTCGGCCACCCGGCCACGCCGCACCTGGTGCTTGCCACCCGGTGACTGCGCAGCCGAGGCCGCGGGCAGGTGCAGCTCGGGGCGGTCGGCCGGCAGCCCGACGAGGGGTGCGAGCAGCGGACGGAGGAAGACCTCGAACGAGACGAGCGCCGACACCGGGTTGCCGGGGAACGACACCACCGGTACCGGTCGACCGGCGAGCTCCACGCTGCCGAACGCCTGCGGCCCGCCGGGCTGCATCGCGACCGGGGTGACGGCGAGCCCGCGGGGTTCGAGTGCCTGCCGCACGACCTCGTACGCACCGGCACTGATGCCGCCGGTGGTGAGCACGAGGTCGGCCCAGTCCCCCACGGCGTCGTCGAGCGCGATGACGAACGCGTCGACGTCGTCGGGGACCCGGACCGTGCGGGACGAAGCACCGACCTCGGCGAGCGCCGCCTGCAGCGCGATGCCGTTCGCGTCGCCGATCGTCGCCGCGTCGGTGTCGGCTCCCTGCAGTTCGGAGCCGGTCGAGACCACGAGGACCCGCAGTGGTCGACGGACCTGCACGGTGGACACTCCGGCGGACGCGAGCGCGCCGAGCAGGGCTGGGGTGATCGGCGCACCGGTCGGAGCGATGGACGCACCGAGGTCCAGGTCGCTGCCGGTTGCTCGCACGAAGGTGCCCGGCACGAGGTCGGCGGGCGCCGTGACGTACCGCAGGTCGAGCGCAGCCGGGAAGGACCCCGGCGAGGTGGCCTCCACCGGGAAGACGGCATCGGCACCGTCGGGGATCCGCGCGCCGGTCATGATCGGTGCCGCTGTGCCGGCGGAGAGCGGTGCGGGGACGACCCCGGCGGGGATGGGCGCGACGACCCGGACGTCCTGCCCGGCATCGGCCACCCGGACCGCGAAGCCGTCCATCTGGCTGTTGTCGAAGGGCGGCAACGGGACCGGTGAGGCGACGGGTGCAGCGAGCACGCGGTGCCCGTGACCGGCACGGCCGTCGGCGGCCAGGTCGTCGATCCGCCACGACGCACCCCCGAGGCCCGCCAGGACCGGCGCGAGCAGCGCTGCCAGGTCGTCGCGGTGCTGACCGATCGTTCGCACAGGTGCCTCCGAACAGGGATGGTGTCGCCGCTCCCGGTTCGTCCGGGGCCGGCGTCAGTAGCGTATCCAGCGCGCAGACCGCGCCGACGACCTTTCGGAGGACCTGTGGAGAACGACGAAGCCGTGACGATCGGTGTCATCGGGGGCTCCGGCCTCTACCAGCTGTTCGAGGAGGGGACCGCCGAGGAGCTGGACGTGCCGACGCCGTTCGGCCCGACGTCGAGCCCGATCAGCATCGGCACGATGTCCGGACGTCGGGTCGCGTTCCTCACCCGGCACGGTCGTGAGCACTCCGTCGCCCCGCACCGCATCAACCACCGCGCGAACCTGTGGGCGCTCCGCTCCCTGGGCGTCCGGGCGATCGTGTCCTCGAGCGCCGTCGGTGGTCTGCACCCCGACTACGCCCCGGGCACCTTCGTCGTTACCGACCAGCTCATCGACCGCACCTTCGGCCGCGCGGACACGTTCTTCGAGGACGACGTCCAGCACCTGTCGTTCGCCGACCCGTTCGACCCGACGCTGCGGCGCGCGGCCGTCGACGCGATCGCCGCACTCGACGTGCCGTTCCGTCCGACCGGCACGTGCGTCGTCATCCAGGGCCCCCGGTTCTCGACGCGCGCCGAGTCCGTCTGGCTGCGCGAGGCCGGTGGCCACACCATCAACATGACGATGACCCCCGAGGTCCCGCTCGCCGCCGAGCTCGGCATCGCGACCGTCAACCTGTCGTTCGTCACGGACGCCGACGCCGGCCTGGCTCCGACCGAGGACGAAGCCGCCGCAGCGGCCGCCCACGCGGCCACCTCGGACGCAGCGAACGCAGCGGACGCAGCCGACGACGCCGGCGCACCCGTCACCCACGCCCTCGTGATGGAGCGTCTCGCCCGCGCCAACGAGGTGATCGTCCGCGCCATCGGCGGGATCGTCGGCGCGATCCCCGCCGACTTCACGCCGCGCGAACTCGTCCCGGCGAGCGCCAGCGCCAGCATCGTGCAGACCCAGCCCACCGCCGCCAGCACGGGGCCCACCATGACCGCGGGCACCACCGCATGACCCGCCTGCTCGTCACCGGCGGCGCCGGCTTCATCGGCTCCGCGATCGTCCGCCGCGCGCTGGCCGACGGCCACGAGGTCCGCGTCCTCGACTCCCTCCGCGACGACGTCCACGGCGACCCCGGCGAGGTCGTGCGCGCCCACCAGCAGCAGGGCATCGAGTTCGTGCACGGCGACGTCCGCGACCGGGTCTCGCTCGACGCCGCGCTCGACGGGGTCGACGTCGTCTGCCACCAGGCCGCCAAGGTCGGCCTCGGCGTCGACTTCCAGGACGCCCCCGACTACGTCTCGTCGAACGACGCCGGCACCGCCTACGTCCTCGCCGGCATGGACCGGCACGAGATCGGCCGGCTCGTCGTCGCGAGCTCGATGGTCGTCTACGGCGAGGGCGCGTACACGACGTCCGACGGCGAGCCCGTCCGTCCGCCGGCCCGCCGCCGCGAGGACCTCGACGCCGGTCGCTTCGACCCGATCGGCGCGGACGGTCACCCCCTGCTGCCCGGACTGATCGACGAGTCCGCCGCGCTCGACCCCCGGAACGTGTACGCGCAGACGAAGGTCGCGCAGGAGCACCTGGCCTCGAGCTGGGCGCGCGCGACGGGTGGCCGGGCGATCGCGCTCCGCTACCACAACGTCTACGGACCCGGCATGCCCGCGAACACCCCCTACGCCGGTGTCGCGTCTCTGTTCCGCTCGGCGCTGGCCCGCGGCGAGGCCCCGCGCGTCTTCGAGGACGGCGCCCAGCGCCGCGACTTCGTGCACGTCGACGACGTCGCCGGAGCGAACGCCGCATCGATCGCCGCGACCGCCGACCTGCCCGCCGACTCGTTCCGCGCGTACAACGTCGGCTCCGGCGTCGTGCACACGATCGGCGACATGGCCGCGGCGATCGCGGGCCCCGACGGTCCGCAGCCGGTCGTCACGGGCGAGTACCGTCTGGGCGACGTCCGCCACGTCACGGCGAGCTCGGACCGCATCGCCGCCGAGCTCGGCTGGCGCGCCGAGGTCGACTTCGTGGCCGGCATGCGCGACTTCGCGACCGCGCCCCTCCGCAGCGCCGTCCGCTAGCCGGAACGCGTGAGCGGGTCGCTCGCCGCGAGCGACGCCTGAGAACGCGACCAGCCACCGGACGGGAGGCCCGTGGCGGCCGCGCCCGCGCCTCCCGTCCGCAGTCCCCGCCCCACGGCCGCGCTGGACGCCGTCGTCTCTGCAGCACGCCCCCTGGTGCGCGAGACTCCGCCGGATCCGGCGGCGTCTCGACGACACGACGGCGTCCTGCGACATCCCGACGAGCGACACGCGCGCATCCTGTCCCCCGTTCTGGGGACCAGGCGTGCGCCGAGCACGCGAAACGACCAGGACCCGGCAGTTTCCTGTACCCCGACGCGCGTCGTCGTGTTACGTCGAGTGCATGACAGGACAGACCCGTCGATCTGACGACCGGCACCGAATGACGGACATGAGTGTCGACGTCATCCTCCCGTGCCTCGATGAGGCCGATGCCCTGCCGAAGGTGATCGCTCGCCTTCCGGAGGGCTACCGCGCGATCGTGGTGGACAACGGCTCGACCGACGGTTCGGCCGACGTCGCCCGCGCGCACGGCGCCCTCGTCGTCACGGAACGGGTGAAGGGCTTCGGCTCCGCCTGCGCCGCGGGCGTCGCGGCGGCCACCGCCGACTTCGTCGCCTTCTGCGACGCGGATGCCTCGATGGACCCCGCCGAACTGCCGCCGCTGGTCGACCGTGTCGCGAGCGGCCGCGTCGACCTGGCGCTCGGACGACGTGTCCCGACGAGCAAGGGCGCCTGGGCGCCGCACGCCCGGTTCGCGAACCGCGTCCTCGCCGTCCTGATGCACCGCGCGACCGGCTACCGCCTGCGCGACCTCGGCCCGATGCGCGTCATGCGCCGCGAGGACCTCGTCGCCCTGGACCTGCAGGACCGCCGCAGCGGCTACCCGCTCGAGATGGTCCTGGCCGCACACGCGGCCGGGTGGCGCGTCGACGAGTCCGACATCGGCTACGCACAGCGCATCGGCGACAGCAAGGTGACCGGGACGCTCCGCGGCACGGTGAACGCGGTCCGCGACATGACCCGCCTGCTGCGCGCGTACCGCCGGGAGGCCCGTGTCCGGGTCGTCGCACCGGCATCCGTCCGTCACGTGGCCGGCTCCACCGCCGCGACCGGTTCCGCGGTACGGCCCGACTCCGCACCCGTCGCCGCCTCGGTCGAGGGGACGCGCGCATGACCGCCGGCATCACCGTGGCCGTGGTCGCGAAGGAGTGCCTGCCCGGCAAGGTGAAGACCCGGCTGACCCCGGCGCTCTCCCCCGAGGGTGCCGCACGAGTCGCGTCCGCGAGCCTCGCCGACACCCTGTCGACCGTGCGCGCGCTGCCTGCTGACCGCCGCGTCCTGTTCTTCGACGGCGACGTCGTCCCGGAGTCGGCCGACGGCTTCGACGTCCTCCACCAGCCCGGCGGCGGGCTCGACGAGCGCCTCGGGTTCCTGTTCGACGCGATCGACGGCCCGTTGCTGCTCGTCGGGATGGACACCCCGCAGGTGTCCACCGACGCGCTCGCCCCGGTGTTCGACCAGCCCGAGCGCGACGCGTGGTTCGGCCCCGCCGAGGACGGCGGCTTCTGGTCGCTCTACCTGCAGGCCCCGACCGGCGACCTGCTCCGGGGCGTCCCGATGTCGCAGGACGACACCGGCGCCGTCCAGCTCGCACGCTTGACCGACGCCGGCCTCGACGTCGGGATCCTCGGTGAGCTGCTCGACGTCGACACGATGCCCGACGCCGAACGCGTCGCCGAACTCGCGCCGGACTCCGGCTTCACCCAGGCACTCCGTGCCGAGACCGTGGGGAGTCTCCGATGACCATGCACGCACCCGTCTCCTTCGGCGCCGGCGGCGGCGAGCCGTACGCCCGGGCCCTGCGCTCGGACGGACGGCTCCGGCTGACCGACCCGGACCGCCCCGACGTCGTCACGACGATGGACGTCGGCCGGTGGAGCGCCGCGGCCGACCGGGTCGACCGCTCGCTGCTCGACGACGCCGACGGCCCCGTGATCGACATCGGCTGCGGCCCCGGGCGGATGCTCGTCGCCGCGCGCAACCGCGGCATCCCCGCACTCGGCGTGGACGTCTCGGCCGAGGCCGTGGCGATCGCGCAGCGGTCCGGCGGCACCGCGATCCAGGGGTCGGTGTTCGACGCGGTCCCCGACGAGGGGCACTGGGACACCGCCTTGGTCATCGACGGCAACATCGGCATCGGTGGCGACCCCGCTGCGCTGCTCGAGCGCTGCGGCGAGATCGTCCGCGCCGGTGGACGGGTGATCGTCGAGACGAACCCCGACCCGCTGGCCGACCGGGTGTACACCGCCCGCGTGGTGGACGCCGACGGCCACGAGAGCGCCGGGTTCCCCTGGGCCGAGGTCGGTCTCGACGCGCTGCACCGGCACGCGGCGGACGCCGGCCTCGTGGCGCGGCAGAGCTGGACGGTCGCGGGCCGGAGCTTTTGCGAGCTCATGGCCTGATCACGCACGTTCGTGCACTTGTTTTGCATCATGCAAGACAGTCACGTACGGTCGAGCACATGACGAACAGCACCTTCCCGCTCGGCGGTACCTTCGTGTCCGGACTCCGCGGCCGTGACGAGCGCGGGTCCTTCACGGGCACCCGCTCCACCGACTCGGTCGGCACCTACACGGGTGCGCCGATCACCGGACGCCTCGGGCGCTTCACCGACGTGCAGCGGTCGCGTCCCGGCACCTGGACCGCGTCCACCCGGACCGCGACGGGCTCGTTCCGCACGGCGACCGGCTCCTTCCGCACCGCCTGAGCCGTGCCGTCGCCCCGGTCGGTGGACACGGCTCCGACCGCGCTCTGCGGCCCGGGCTGTGCGCCGGCCGGACGCGTCCGGGTGCGCGATGCCAGGATGGACCCATGAACGACCGCGCCGGCACCCCCGCGACCGCAGACGACCTCGTCGACATCGACGCACTCGTCGCCGCCTACTACGACCGTGTGCCCGATGTCTCCGTCGCCGAGCAGCAGGTCGTGTTCGGCACCTCCGGCCACCGCGGCTCCTCGCTCGACTCCGCCTTCAACGACACCCACATCGCCGCGATCACGCAGGCGATCGTCGAGTACCGGCAGTCGCAGGGCACCGACGGCCCGCTCTTCATCGGGCGCGACACCCACGCCCTGTCCGGCCCCGCGGAGCGCACCGCGCTCGAGGTCCTGGCAGCGAACGGCGTGCACGTCCTGGCCGACAGCGACAACGGCTACGTGCCGACCCCCGCGCTCAGCCACGCGATCATCCGCTACAACCGCGCCGGCAACCCCGACACGGCGGACGGCATCGTCATCACGCCGAGCCACAACCCGCCCCGCGACGGCGGCTTCAAGTACAACCCGCCGCACGGCGGCCCCGCCGACAGCGACGCCACGAGCTGGATCGCCAACCGGGCGAACGCGATCATCGAGGGCGGCAACGCCGAGGTGCAGCGCACCGAGCACGCCACCCCCGACCGCTACGACTTCCTGCACACCTACGTCGCCGACCTCGAGAACATCATCGACATCGCCGCGATCAAGCGTGCCGGGGTGAAGATCGGCGCCGACCCGCTCGGTGGCGCATCGCTGCCCTATTGGAACCTCATCCGCGACCACTACGGCCTCGACCTGACCGTGGTGAACCCGGACGTCGACCCGACCTGGTCGTTCATGACGCTCGACTGGGACGGCAAGATCCGGATGGACCCGTCGAGCCCCTCGGCGATGGCCTCGGTCCTGGCGCACAAGGACGAGTTCGACGTCCTGACGGGCAACGACGCCGACTCCGACCGGCACGGCATCGTCACACCCGACGGCGGCCTGATGAACCCGAACCACTACCTCGCCGTCGCGATCGAGTACCTCTACGCACACCGTCCGGCCTGGCGCGACGACGCGGCCATCGGCAAGACCCTGGTGTCGTCGAGCATCATCGACCGCGTCGCCGAGTCGCTCGGGCGTCGTCTGTGGGAGGTCCCGGTCGGCTTCAAGTGGTTCGTGCCCGGACTGATCGACGGCTCCGTCGCGTTCGGTGGCGAAGAGTCGGCGGGTGCGTCGTTCCTGCGCACCGACGGCACGGCGTGGACGACCGACAAGGACGGCATCATCCTGGCGCTCCTGGCGTCCGAGATCGTCGCCGTCACCGGCAAGACCCCCTCGCAGCTGTACGTCGAGCTGACCGAGCGCTTCGGCGATCCGGTCTACCAGCGCGTCGACGCCGCGGCCTCGAAGGAGCAGAAGGCCCGCCTGTCGAAGCTCGACGGCGACGCCATCACCGCCGAGACCCTGGCGGGCGACCCGATCACCGCCAAGCTGTCGAAGGCCCCCGGCAACGACGCGGCCGTCGGCGGCGTCAAGGTCGTCACCGACAGGGCCTGGTTCGCCGCACGGCCGTCCGGCACCGAGGACGTCTACAAGATCTACGCCGAGAGCTTCGTCGGGCAGGAGCACCTGGAGCAGGTGCAGCGCGAGGCCAAGGAGATCGTGGACGCCGCACTCGGCGCCTAGTCGACCACCCGCAAGACCCGCACTGGCGGCGGTCGAGGATCAGTCCTCGGCCGCCGCCAGTGCCAGTTCGCAGAACATCGCGTCGGCCCACGAGAACCACGGGCGCGAGAACTGCGCCGGGTCCTCGACGTCGAACGACTCGTGCATGTCGCCGGTCCCGCCGTCGGTCGCCACGAGCACGTCGAGCAGCTCCCGACGGCGGGCCGGCGACCCGGACACCAGGCCCTCGACCGCCAAGGCGATCGGCCACACCCGCTGCGGCAACGTGTGCGGGCTGCCGACGCCGGCCGCCGCGGTTCCGCTGAACCAGTACGGGTTCGCCGGTGACAGCACGAAGTCCCGCGTCGCCGCCCACACCGAGTCGTCGAGCACCGACGGCGCGGAGAGCGGCAGGGACAGCAGCGACGGGGTGTTCGCGTCGTCCATCAGCAGCACGCCGCCGAGCCCGTCGACCTCGTAGGCGTAGACGTCCTCGCCCGCCGGCCCGGCCACCACGCCGTGCTGCCGGACGCCGTCCAGGATGCTCGCGCGCAGCACGTCGGCGTCGTCCGCCAGGCCGGTGTCGGACCAGACGTCCCGCGCGATCGCGGCGACGGCGAGCAGCGCCTCGGCGGCGAACAGGTTCGCCGGCACGTTGTAGCCGTAGGTGCAGGCGTCGTCCGACGGGCGGAACCCGCACCATGTCATGCCCGTCACCGCGACCGGGGTGCCACGGCCGTCGCGCGCCAGGGTCTCGGTCGGGATCGCCCCGTCGCGCACGAACCGGTACTCGGAGGTGTCGTGGTCCTGTTCGGTCCGCCACTGCGCCACGATCGTCCGGAACACCCGGTGCGCCCGTTCGTCCAGCACCGCGGTCGACCCGGTCGACCGCCACAGGGCGTGTGCGAAGGTCACCGGGTAGGCCAGGCTGTCGACCTCGTACTTCTGCTCCCACACCAGCGGGTCGGCGTTGCGGTCGTCGGCGTCGTAGTGCGCGCCGTTCGGCTCGCGGTTGAACGAGTTGGCGTACGGGTCGTGCTCGATCAGCCGGAACTGCCGCCGCACGACCGCCCAGAGCAGCTCCGCGAGCGCCGGGTCCTCCGCCACGAACCGCAGGTACGGGGTCATCTGCGTCGTCGAGTCGCGGAGCCACATCGCCGGGATGTCCCCCGTGATCACGAAGGCACCGTCGTCGTCGAGCGAGATCGTGTCCCGCAGCGTGCGGACCAGCGCGCGCTCCACGCGGTCGCCGACCTCGGTGCCGACCGCGGCCCGGACCCGGTCGGCGGCCGCCACCAGCGTCGGCGTGATCTCCTCGAGCTGCGTCTGCGTCACGACACCCATCGCACTGACTCCTGTCCGTCGGTGACGCGGACGGTCCGCGTCGACCCGGGTGGATCGAGCACGTCGTCCGTCCAGCAGTCGAGTTCGAGCGGCCGTGCACCGAGCCGGAGACCAGCGTCCCACGTGCCGAGCGCATCGAGTCCGAGCGCGTACGCGGTGTCGACGGTCCCGCCGGCGGGCACGTCGACCGTCACCAGGGCGAGCAGTCGCCGTCGCCGCGGACGGACACCGGGTTCACGCCGCCGCCCCCACAGGGGCACCGAGACCCGACGGTGCGCGTCCGACGTGTTGCGCACCGTCACCGGGACGATCACCGTCCCCCCGGCCAGGAGGCGCACAACAGTCACCGCGTCGCTCCCCTCCGCCAGACGGACGTCCACCCCGCCACCCGGCCCGGGTGCACCGGTCACGGTCGAACGGCTGGTCACGTCGACGTAGCCGCGTGCCGTCTCGAGGCGCTCGTCGTGCGCCACGGGCAGGACACCGTCGGCGCCGGGCCACGTCGCGGGGAGTCGCCCCTCGGCCGGGGCGCCGAACAGCACGTCCGCGACGGCTCGACCACCGGAGGGCCCCGGGAACGGCACGACCAGCACGCTGTCCGCCAGGGCGAGCACCTCGGTCAGGACCCGCGGTCGACCGTCGACGACGACCGCGACGACCGGCAGGCCGCTCTCGCGGGCGGCGCGGAGCACGTCGAGCTGCGCCTCGGGCACGGCGATCGAGGCCAGGTCGACCCCCTCGCCGTTCGTGGTGTCCGGGGCCGGACCGCTGACGGCGCCGTTGTCCTCGAAGCCGTCGTCGTACGCGCGACGGCTCGAGCCACCGAGCACCACCACGGCCACGTCGGCGCCGAGGAGCGCCGTGCGGACCGCGAGGAGCCCGTCGGGGCCCGGCAGGGGCTGTCGGAGCCCGCTGCCCCGGGCGGTGCGGATCCGGGCGGGGCCGAGCCGGGCCTCCAGGGCGGAGCGGACGGTGGACGCACCGGGGTCGTCGGGCGGCCGCGGCGGTGAGTAGTCGCCGAGCAGGGCGTCGACGTCGTCGGCGTTCGGGCCGACCACGGCGACGACGGCGTCGGGTGCGATCGCGGGCAGCGCTCCGCCCAGGGCGACCACGGCGCGGCGGGCGGCACGCTCGGCGAGGGCGACGGTCGTGCGCTCCGGTGGCTCGGCGCGCGTCGTGGTCGCTGCTGGTGCTGGTGTCGTTGGTGGTGCGGGTGTCGTAGGTGGTGCTGGTGTCGGCGTCGCGAGCAGGCCGACACGGCGCTTGAGGGCGAGCACCCGGTCCACCGCCTGGTCCAGGTCGTCGGTGCTGATCAGGCTCCGGTCCAGTGCCTCGTCGAGGTGCGTGTACGCCTCGTCCCACAGGCTCAGGTCGACCCCGGCACGGAGCGCGAGCGCAGCCGCCGAGGCCGGGTCGGGAGCGACGTCGCGCAGTCGGTCGATGGCGGTGCCGTCGGCCATCACGAGCCCGTCCCAGCCCCAGGTGTCGCGGATCGTGGTGGTGAGCAGGTCGCGGTTGCCGCAGCACGGCACCCCGTCGACGTCGTTGTACGCCGCCATGAACCCGGCGACGTGTTCGCGTGCCGCGGCGAGCGCCGGCGGGAGGTGCACCTCGGCGAGCTCACGGCGGCCGATCGGGGCACCGGAACCGTTCCGCCCACCGATGCCGGCGCCCTGCCCGGCCAGGTGCTTCGCGACGACCGCGACGTGTCGGTCGTCGATGGGGCCCGGGCCGCCGCCCTGCATCCCCCGGACGGTGGCGGCGACCATGATCGCGGCGAGCGCGGCGTCCTCCGACCAGCACTCCTCGCTCCGGCCCCACCGGGGGTCGCGCAGGACGTCGAGCCCGGAGACGAGGGCGACGTGGGTGCCGCGGGCGCGGACCTCGGCGGCGATCGCGGCCGCGAGGTCCTCGACGAGCTGCTCGTCCATCGCGGCGCCGAGCGCGAGGTTCACGGGCACCGTCGTGCCGCCGAGGGCCTGCAGTCCGTGCGGCACCTCTTCCACGAAGAGCGTGGGGACGCCGCCGTCACTGTGCGCGACGATGTGGTCCTGCACGGCGGCGTAGGCCTCGGCGGAGCGTTCGGGCGGGATGCCGTTGCCCCAGTGCACGCCGGACCAGGGGTCGGCGCGGAGCACACCGTAGACCGCGCCGATCCCGCCCCACCGGTCGACCTCGGCGCGCAGGACGTCGGTGATCCGCGGGCGGCCGTCGACCCAGCGGACGGCCTCCCAGCCCTTCAGGCGCTGGTTGAGCTGGCCGATGCGGGCGCGGACGTCGAGGCTGGTCGCGGTCTGGTGGCCGGTCGGGTGCGCGGTCGGGTGCTCGGTCGAGTGCTCGGTCATCCCTTGATCGCTCCGGAGACCAGGGCGCGCTGCATCTGGCGCTGCAGGATCGAGTACACGAGGTACACCGGCAGCAGCGTGAACAGCGTGCCGGCCATGAGCATCCCGTAGTCGGTGCCGGCATCGACCTTCAGCGTCGGAAGCGCCACCTGGATCGTCCGCTGTGCGGTGTCCGGACCGATGAGCACCAGGGCGTACAGGTACTCGTTCCAGAACGACAGGAAGTTCAGCAGCAGCACCGTGGCGATGCCCGGGATGCAGATCGGCAGGTACACCTGTCGCATCACCTGCCACGCCGAGGCGCCGTCCATCGACGCGGCCTCCTCCAGCTCGCGCGGGATCGTCCGCATGAACTGCGTCAGGATCACGACGGCCAGGGGCATCGCGGTCGCCGGCAGCAGGAGCACGAGGAACGTCCGGGTGTGGAACAGCCCCATCCCGGCGGCGAGCAGGAACGTCGGGAACAGCGCCGCGAACGACGGGATGAGGAACCCGAGCGAGAACAGTCCCTCGACGATCCGTCCGGCGCGGCCGGTGGCCCGGGCGAGGGCGAACGACGCCGGCAGCGCGAGGACGAGGGTCAGCACGAGGGCCGCCACCGTCGTGATCGCCGAGTTCGCGATGGCCGGTCCGAGCGAGGCCTGGCGGATCGCCTCGGTGAAGTTCGACAGGTCCCACGACGCGGGCAGCGCCAACGGGGACTCGAAGATGCCGTCGTTGTCCTTGAACGACGACACCACGAAGTAGTAGAAGGGCAGGATCAGCAGGGCGGCGTAGATCCACGCCACGGTGCCGCTCGTGATGGAGCCGATCCGGTCTCGCAGCCGGATGCCGGCGGTGGGCTTCGCCATGGTGGTCTCCCGGGGTCTGTCGGTCAGGGGCGGTCAGTGGGTCTTGCGCAGGACACGGCGGATGACGAACATCCCGGCGAGTCCGAGCACGAACAGGACGACGCCGACGGCCTGGCTGTAGCCGAGGTCGGTGTCGACGAACGCCTTCTGGTACACGAGGTACGACAACGTCGTGGTCGCGGTGCCCGGGCCGCCCTGGGTCAGCAGGAGCACGTTCTGCGCCGAGCTGAAGAGCATCGACAGGAACTGCAGCATCGCCACCACCCCGATGAAGTCGCGAGCGATCGGCCAGTACACACCCCACGCCAGCCGCCACGATCCGGCGCCGTCCATGCGGGCGGCCTGCACGACCTCGGTGTCGACGCCGTCGAGCCGGCTCGCGATGAGCACCGCCGAGTACCCGATGCCGGCCCACAGGTCGATGACGATGAGCGCGCCGAGGGCGGTCGCGGGGTCGGCCAGCCAGGCCTTGCCGCCGATGCCGAGCGTCGCGAGCACCCCGTTGACCAGGCCGTCGGGGTTGAGCATCGCGTAGAACATCATCGCCGTGGCCGGTGCCGAGATGAGCGCCGGGATGAAGAGCAGGTAGCGGAGCACCTTGTGACCGCGCGGCTTCTGCACGACGTGGAAGGCGAGCAGGAACGCCAGCACGATCATGATCGGCAGCCCCACCACGATCTGCACCGTGCTGTTCCGGACCGCGGCCCAGAACGTCTCGTCGGAGAACAGCACCCGGAAGTTGTCGAGCCCCGCGAACGTCGGCGCGACGAGCATGCCGGGCCAGCTCAGGAAGGCGATCACGATCATCGCGACGACCGGCCCGATCATGAACAGGCCGTACCAGACGAGCGCCGGGATCGCGAAGGTCGGGAAGCTGCCGCGGCTGCTGCCGACGGCGCGGGATCCGCGGCGGGCGGGCCCGGACGGGGTCGACGCCGACCGGACGGGTGGTTCCTCGACGAGCACTGCCATGGGGAGCTCCTTCTCGCAGGGTCGGGTGGGTCAGGCGGCCGTGTAGGCGCGCTCGAAGAGGTCGATGATGCGGTCGGACGAGGTGCCTGAGCCGTACGCCAGGCTGGTCGCGCGGATCATCGGCTCGTACGCCGAGTCGGGCACGAGCAGGTCGGGCAGCATCACCGGGGTGACCTGGTCGTCGGTGAGCTTCGACGCCTGGGCGACGAGCGGGAAGTCGCGGCTGACCGTGTCGGTGATCCGGCTCATGTCGCGGCCGGAGTCGAGGACGAACTCGGTCGTCACCGCCGACGAGTACAGGTACTGCACGAAGGGCTTGATGAGGTCGAGCTTCGCCCGGCCGTTCTCGCTGATCCAGATGCCGTGCCCGTTGTAGCTCTTGATGACGCTCGGGTGCGCGATGGCCGCGTGCTGTGAGGGGACCGGCCAGCCGCCCACCGTGACCTCCTTCGCGCGTTCCTTCGACACCAGCGCCAGGGCGGAGGACATCGCGGGGACGATGGCGGCCTTGCGCGTGGTGAACTGCGTCAGTTCGGAGTCCGAGGTGAAGCCCTGCACCGAGTCCACGAAGACCCCGGCGTCGCGGAGCTCGACGAAGTGCTCGACCCCGCGGACCGCACCGGCGCTCTCCGAGATCCTGCCCGTGGAGAAGACCTTCGCCGCTTCGTCCTGGGACACGAACCCCTGGATCACCTGCATGAGGAGCTTCTGCCCGCTCCAGTCCGACCCGCCGACGGTGACCGGCCCGATGCCGGCGGAGCGCAGGCGGTCGGCTGCGGCGATGAGCGCGTCCGAGGTCGTCGGGATCTCGCTGACACCGGCCTGTTCGAGCAGCGCCGTGTTGAACGACACCGGCCAGTTCGTCCGGGTGAACGGGAACGCCCGGAGCCGACCCTGGTCGTCGGTCCACTCCTCGAGCGCCTCGGGGATGATCTTGTCGCGCAGGTCCCACTCGTCGAGGTACCGGGAGACGTCGATCGTGGCGTCCTCACCCGTCCAGGACAACGTCCGTCCGACCATGTTCACGATCGCGACGTCGGCTTCCTTGCCGGCGAGGGAACTCGTCTCGAAGACGATCGGCAGGTCGGACCCGTTCGACAGCAGGGCGACCTTGCGGTCCGTGCGGCGACGGTAGGCGGCGACGACGTCCGTGAACGTCTGCGCACCCGCGACCGCGCCGCTGAGCTGGGTGTGCACGCTCAGCGTGCCGGGGCCGCTCGAGGCTGGGGTGAGGGCGCTGCACCCGGCCAGGATCGGCGCGAGGATGCCGGCGCCGAGCCCGGCCCCGATGAGGGTGCGCCTACTGATGCCGTCCGTCACGGTGCCTCCCTGGCAGTGGATGGTGGAGCGATCACGATGCATTTGGTACAGCGGTGTACTTCAGGTGACGAGCAACGTATACCGCTTTACACGACGTGGTCAAGCCTCTACGCTCGACGGCATGAGCGACACCACCGCCGGAGCCGTCGACCGACGCCGCGTGACCATCGCGCAGGTCGCCAAGCGCGCCGGCGTCTCGACCTCGGCGGTCTCGCACGTGTTCAACGGGCGGCCGAACGTGTCCGCCGCCACCGCGGCCCGCATCCGCAAGGCCGCCGACGACCTGAACTGGCGGCCGAACCTGGCGAGCCGCAAGCTCTCCGGCAACGCAGGGCACAGCCTGGGACTGGTCCTCGCCCGCTCACGCGACACCTTCCAGCGCGACCCGTTCACGATGCGGCTGATCGCCGGCCTGACCGAACCCCTCGCCGCGATCGGCTGGTCGCTGTCCGTGACCCTCGTGCAGGCCGACGACGAAGCCGCCGTCTACCGGCAGTGGTGGACCGAGCAGCGGGTCGACGGCTTCCTGCTCGTCGACGTCCGGACCGACGATCCCCGCATCCCGATGCTCCAGCACCTGGCGGCCCCGGCCGTCATGCTCGGCGCACCGATCCCCGGCAGCACCGTCCCGGCGGTCACGGTGGGTGACGCCGACGCGACCGAGTCCCTGCTCGACCACCTCGGTTCGCTCGGGCACCGCCGGATCGCCCGCGTCGGGGACGGCCCGGCGCTCGCGCACACCGGCGCCCGCGACGCCCGCTTCACCGCCGCAGCCGCGCGCCGGGGCGTGGACGCGCTCGTGCTCGGGTGGCGAGCCGACGCCGAGGACCCGGTGGCCGACCTGCTCGCCCGACTGGACCGCGCCACCGCGATCGTCCTGGACGGCGAGGCGATCGCGGCCGAGGTGATCGCGCACGCCCCTGAACTCGGCGTCCGTGTGCCCGAGGACCTGTCCGTCGTCGCGTGGGAGGACTCGTGGGTCTCGTCGATCGTGCGCCCGTCGCTGACCGCCCTCGACGCCCCCGTCGAGGAGTCCGCCCGCACCGCCGTCGCCCTGGTCGAACGACTCGTCCGGGGTGACGAGGTCACCGATGCCGAGGTCGGCGGGCGCGCCCTGCACGTCCGCGGCTCGACCGGCCCCGCCCCAGCCGCCGCCACCGTTCCCTGACCGAAGGAGACCGATGACCACCGCCACGCGCTTCGGCGTGAACTACGTGCCCTCGACCGACTGGATGTTCCAGTGGCAGTCGGTGGAGGAATCAGCGATCCGCCGCGACCTCGAGGCGATCGCCGCCCTCGGCCTCGACCACGTCCGGCTGTTCCCGCTGTGGCCGACCCTGCAGCCGAACCGCACGCTCATCCGCCGACGGGCCCTCGACGACGTGGCCCTGGTGGTCGACATCGCCGCCGAGTTCGGGCTGGACGCCAGCGTCGACGTCGTCCAGGGGCACATGTCCGGCTTCGACTTCGTCCCCGCGTGGCTCGTGAACTGGCACGACGGCAACATGTTCACCGACCAGCTGGCGATCGACGCGCAGGCCGCCCTGGTCGCCGCCGTGTACGACGCGGTGCGCGACCGCCCGAACTTCACCGGACTGACCCTGGGCAACGAGCTCAACCAGTTCCAGCCGCCGAACCCCGCCGCGATGCCCGCCGACACCGCGCAGGTGACGCACTGGCTCGAGTCCCTGCTCGGCGCACCCCGCGACAAGGACCCGCGGCACGTCGTCACGCACTCCGAGAACGACCACCTCTGGTACCGCGACGGTCACCCGTTCGTGCCGGCGCACGCCAGCCGGCTCGGAGACGTCACGACCGTGCACTCCTGGATCTTCAACGGGGTGGCCGGTCGGTACGGCGCACTCTCCGACGAGTCCGTCCGGCACGCCGAGTGGATGATCGAGCTCGCCCGCGCCTTCGCCACCGACCTCGAGCGACCCGTCTGGCTGCAGGAGGTCGGGGCGCCCGACCGGCACCTCGCCGAGTCCGAGATGCCCGAGTTCCTCGAGCGCACGGTCGCCGCGGCCCTCACGTCCGAACGCCTGCACGCGGTCACGTGGTGGTGCTCCCACGACGTCTCCCGCGACCTGGGCGACTTCAAGGACCTGGAGTACTCGCTCGGTCTGCTCGACGTCGACAACCGCGTGAAGCCGCTCGGCCGGCGCTACGCCGAGGTCGTCGCCGACGCACGGCGCTCGTCCCCGATCCCGACCCCGCGGACGAGTGCCGTGGTGGTCGACGTCGACGAGGCCGACCTGCCGATCCGTCGGGCGGACCTGGCACCGGGCGGCCCCGTCTTCGAGCGCTGGCACCGCCTGCGCGCCGCCGGCGAGGCCGTGACCGTCGTGACGAGCCGGACCGCAGCCGACCCCGCGGCGCTGGCGGCACGGGGTGTGACCCGGGTCGTGGAGACCGCGGCGGTCTGACGGGGCCGAGCCGGGCCTCCTGGCCGTGGACCGGGATCGTCACCGAGCCCGCGATCCGGGCGTACCGTGACTGCCGATCCACACAGGAAGCCGCTCCTGAGCAACCGAGCACTTGCGGCAGATGTAACTTTGCAGGCAGCGCAAAAATCGTTTCGCCAGCGCATCGGTACCAGGAGACCCTGCTCATGACCCAGACGGCGACCGCACCCGCGGCCCCCACCACGGCGTCCAACGTCGTGATGAACCACCGACAGATCCTGTTGGTGATCTACGGCCTGATGGCCGGGATGTTCCTCGGAGCCCTCGACCAGACGATCGTCGGCACCGCGATCCGCACCATCGGTGACGACCTGCACGGCCTCGACCAGCAGGCCTGGGTCACCACCGGGTACCTGATCGCCTCGACCGTGACGACGCCGATCTACGGCAAGCTCTCCGACATCTTCGGTCGGCGGCCGCTGTTCATCACGGCGATCGGCATCTTCATCGTCGGGTCGTTCCTCGCGTCGTTCTCGACCTCGATGCTCATGCTCGCCGGGTTCCGTGCGCTGCAGGGTCTCGGTGCCGGTGGCCTGATGTCCCTGCCGCTGGCGATCATGGGCGACATGCTCGCCCCCCGCGAGCGGGCGAAGTACCAGGGCTACTTCCTGGCCGTCTTCGGCATCTCGTCCGTGATCGGCCCGCTCGTCGGTGGCGTCTTCGCCGGCGCGAGCGAGCTGCTGTTCATCTCCGGCTGGCGCTGGGTGTTCCTGATCAACGTGCCGATCGGCGTCATCGCGCTGTTCATGGTGCTGACGTTCCTGCACCTGCCGAAGTTCGGTGACCGTGGCAAGCCCCGGATCGACTGGTGGGGTGCGACGCTCGTCATCGTCACCCTCGTGCCGTTGCTGCTCATCGCCGAGCAGGGTCGCGAGTGGGGCTGGAGCTCCCCCGGCGCCTTCGCCTGCTACGGCATCGGTGCAGCCGGCCTGATCGCGTTCATCATCGTCGAACGGGCGATGGGCAGCGACGCGATCCTGCCGATGAAGCTGTTCGGCTCGCGGGTGTTCTCGATGTCCGCGATCTTGTCGGTGCTCGTCGGCTTCGGCATGTTCGGCGCGATGCTGACCATCCCGCTGTACCTGCAGATCGTGAAGGGCGTCACCCCGACCGAGTCCGGGTTCGCGATGCTCCCGATGGTGCTCGGTCTGATGATCTCGTCGATCGCCTCGGGCCAGATCATCTCGCGGACCGGCAACTACCAGGTCTTCCCTATCACGGGCACGGCGTTCACGGCCATCGGCTTCACGGTCCTGACCTTCCTGACCGCCGACCGCCCCCTCTGGTTCCTGATGCTCGGCATGTTCGGCATCGGCCTCGGGCTCGGGCAGCTCATGCAGACGCTGACCCTCGCGGCGCAGAACTCGGTGTCCCCGCGGGACATCGGTGTCGCCACCAGCGCCGCGACGTTCTTCCGGCAGATCGGCGGCACCATGGGCACCGCCGTGCTGCTGTCCGTCCTGTTCACCCTGATGCCGACGAACATCACCGCGGCGATGCAGAACGAGACCGACCTGAAGAGCGCCCTCAACGCCGCGCTCACCCCCTCGGTCGCGAACGCGTCCGAGAACAAGGGCGTGATGGACCAGATCTGGACGAAGATCGTCGATCCCGTGCAGAAGAACGTGCAGGACGGTCTGAACGACGGCGCCGTGCAGGCGAAGGAAGCCGCCGACGCTGCCGTCACGAAGCAGGTCACGGCCGCCGTGCAGCAGCAGGTCGCGGCCGGCAAGCTCCCCGCCGCCGCAGCCGACACCGTCATCGCCCAGCAGGTCGACGACGCCAAGCCGGCCGCCGAGCAGCAGGCCCTCGAGACAGCTGCGGCCAAGGCCAACGCGACCGTCGTCGACGGCACGCTGCAGGTCGACTACTCGGACAAGGCACAACGCGAGAACGTCGTCGACGAGGTCGCCCCGACGCTCATCAAGCAGCTGAAGAGCGGCGACTCGAGTGCGAGCTCGTCCGGTTCCGCGGCGACGAGCGACACCTCGTTCCTGAACGGCGCGGACAAGCGACTCACCCGTCCGTTCCTGGTCGGTTTCAGCGACTCGGCCGTGCGCGTGTACTACGTCGGCCTCGCGGTGATCCTGCTCGCGTTCGTACTGACCTGGTTCTTCCGGGTGCCGCCGCTGCGCAAGACGTCGGCGCTGCAGGAGCAGGCGGACGCCGCACGGACCGCTGATGCCGACGCTGCGGCAGCCGGTGCGGGTGCGGTTGCTGCCGGCACCGGATCGGGTTCGGCTGCGATCGCGTCGTCGGACTCGGTGCCGACCTCGCCCGACGTGCCCGCCCAGCCCCGTTCAGCACGCGCGGCCGGATCGTCAGACGTGTCGGTGCTGCCGAACGACGTGCCGCCGAACGACGTCGCCACGGACGGCACTCGCGCGCCGCTGCCCGACGCCACGACGCACGGCGCCCACTCGGCGGCTGCGCCCGTGGACGAACCTCCGACGACGACCGGTGCGATCCGGACCCGGGCTGCGCACGCTGCCCCGGTGGTGGACGCCGGCGCCCGTGCGACCGGGGCCGACGCTGCGGAGGCGAGCCGGGCCTCCCGGCTGGACGACGCGGACGAGGCGCACCCGCACGGGCGGCACTCGGCCGAGTAGGCGCGGGCGCAGGCAGGCGCAGGCCTGCCCTGCCGACTCGGAACGACAGGGTCGACGTCGCACGACGTCGACCTTGTCGTCTCTGCGCGCGTGCAACCGTTGCGGGCGCGCGGTTGCGTCGTCCTCGATGTCGTACGACGTCGAGGATGTCGCACCGCGCGCCCTCGGTGCGTGTGCATGTTCCGACGATCCACGGGTCGATCACCTCGTGGAACGTCGCAGCATGCGCCCGCATCGTGTGCGTGTGCATGTTCCGACAGGACACGCGTCGATCACCTCGTGGAACGTCGCACGATGCACCCGCATGCACCCACGTGCGGCCGCCACCACCCACGCGCACCCGCGCATGCACCCAAGCGCCACCACCACCGCGCCCGTCAGCCCGCCGCGCCCGTCAGCCCACCGGCACCTCGCCCGCGCGACCACCCGGCCCCGCACCCGCCACCTCGAACGAGGCCGCCGGCAACCGCTTCCGCATGACCTCGACCGCGGCCGGGTTGTCGTCGACGAGCACGTACCGCCGCCCGAGCGCCGAGGCCACCGCGCCGGTCGTCCCGCTGCCCGCGAAGAAGTCGAGCACCCAGTCCCCCTCGCGCGACGAGGCCTGCACGATCCGCCGCAACACCCCCTCGGGCTTCTGCGTCGGGTAGCCGGTCTTCTCCTTGCCGGTCGGCGACACGATCGTGTGCCACCAGACGTCGGTGGGGAGCTTGCCGCGCTCCCGCTTCTCCGCAGTGACGAGCCCCGGCGCCATGTACGGCTCGCGATCGACCGCCGACGAGTCGAACCAGTACTGCGACGGGTCCTTCACGTAGACCAGGATCGTGTCGTGCTTGGTCGGCCACCGCGACTTGGACTTGGCGCCGTAGTCGTAGGCCCAGACGATCTCGTTCAGGAACGACTCGCGGCCGAACAGCGCGTCGAGCAGGACCTTGGCGTAGTGCGACTCGCGGTAGTCGAGGTGCAGGTACAGGGTGCCGTCGGTGGTGAGGAGTCGCCAGGCCTCGATCAGTCGCGGCTCGAGGAACGTCCAGTAGTCCTCGAACCGGTCGTCGAACCGCATCAGGTCACCGCGGACCCGCTCGTAGGTCCGTCCGTGGAACCCCATCACCGGCCCGTCGGCGCTCGGCACTGCGGACGAAGCATGCCGCCGCTGGTACCGCCCCGTGTTGAACGGCGGGTCGAGGTACACGATGGTGAACGTCTCGTCGGCGAGCGCCGGGGTCACGTCGAGGGCGTCGCCGAGGACGACTCGGTCCGGGCCTCGGTCGTCTCCCGTGTGCACGGGACCATTCTGGCGCAGCCAGCGGCGACGCACCGGTCCCCGCGCAGGAAAGCGCAGCAAGCGCAGCCAGCGGCGACTCGGCCTCGCGGCGTAGCCTCGGCGCATGGCAGCACCCGAGGTCCGCAACGACACCGACAAGCAGCAGTACTCCCTGGTCGAGGACGGCGAGGTCATCGGCTTCGCGGCGTACGAGGTCGACGGCGACGAGATCCGCTTCGTCCACACCGAGGTCGACCCGTCGCACCGCGGTGGCGGGCACGCGTCGATCCTCGTGCAGCACGCGCTCGACGACGTGCGCGACAGCAGCCTCCGGGTCGTGCCGCAGTGCAGCTACGTCCGCGCGTGGATCGAGCGACACCCGGACTACCAGGAACTCACGACGCGCTGACGAGAGCGGCGAGCGAGCGCCGTCCGGTCAGTAGGACCGGTCGTGCGTCCCGACGCGCGCTTCGTGCCGACCGGCGCTCCGCACCGTCGGCACCTTGATGAGCACGCTGCCGCTGAGCAGGTCGTGGTCGTCGTCCGCCGGTGACGGTGCCTCCTTCGGGAGGCGCGACTGCCGTTCGTACTCGGCTTGCGTTTCGTGGCGGGTCGGCGCGAACACCTCGTCCAGCATCCCGCCGATGCCTCCGGATCCGCCGCTGCGCGTGGACTTGTTCGACAGGTCGATCCACCCCACGCGATCGGCGATCCACACCACGACGGCCACGGCGGCCACCGCCCCCAGGAAGATCAACCAGTTCACGCGAGCGACGCTACGTGGACGATCCGGCCACGACATCAGCCGCGCGGGGGATTCTCATGATCCGCACCTGTGGTTCATGGACTCGGTCGTCACACTGGTCGAGCGGCGGCCGGAGCGTCCCCCCTCTGCTCCGGCCGCCCACCACGAGCTCGCTCAGGGGCAGTGCCCGCTCAGGGCACGCGCTCGAGCCACTCCTTCGTCGCGAACTTCGTGCGCACGAGCTCCTGCGCCTTCTCGCGCTCGGCATCGGTCACCGCGCCGGGAGTCGCCCCGTACAGCTTCGTGAACGTGCCGACCAGCCGGTCGATGATCTCGGCGCGAGACAGCCCGGTCTGCGAGCGCAGCGGGTCCACGCGCTTCGCGGCCGACGTCGTCCCCTTGTCGCTCATCTTCTCGCGCCCGATCCGCAGCACCTGGACCATCTTCTCGCCGTCCATGTCGTAGCTCATCGTGGCGTGGTGGAGCAGGGATCCGGTGCCGAGGCGCTTCTGCGCAGCGCCGCCGATCTTGCCCTTGGCCGAGGTGATGTCGTTGAGCGGCTGGTAGTACGCGTCGATGCCGAGGGACTTCAGCGCCTCGATCACCCACTCGTCCAGGTAGGCGTAGGAGTCCGCGAACGTCATGCCCTGCACCAGGTCCGCGGGGACGTAGAGCGAGTAGGAGATGATCGCGCCGGCGTCCATGAACATCGCGCCGCCGCCGGAGATCCGCCGGACGACCTGCACGCCGAACTTCTCGGCACCGGCCGGGTCGACCTCGTTCTTCAGCGACTGGAACGACCCGATGACGACGGCGGGCTGGTCCCACTCCCAGATGCGCAGGGTCGGACCGCGGCGCCCGGCGCCGACTTCCTCGGTCAGCACCTGGTCGAGCGCGAGGTGCTCGTTCGGGCTGATCGGACCCTCGTGGATGACCTGCCAGTCGTAGTCCTGCCACGACGACGCTCGGGACAGCGCGCGGCGGACGGCGACCCCGACGGACTCGGGTGTGAAGCCGAGCAGCACGGCGTCGGCGGGGAGCGCGGCACGCACGGCCGCGGCGATGCCGGCGGCGTCGGTCGTCGACGGCAATCCGTTGACGGCCGCGTCGATGAGCGGCAGCGCATCGTCGGGTTCGAGGAAGAAGTCGCCGGCGAGCCGGAACTCCTGGATGTCCCCGTCCACCACGTCGAGGTCGACGACGACCAGTTTTCCACCTGGGACCTTGTACTCACCGTGCACGCGTCGAGCCTACGCCCGCCACCTGTCGGACTGGAGGCGCGGGTCGGCGCCGCCACGGGCCTCCCGTCCGCCAGCCGGTACCGTCTCAGGACGCGCGCGCCGTCACCCGGTCCAGCCACGCGACCAGGTCGGCCACGACCTCGTCACGGTTCGTCTCGTTGTAGACCTCGTGCCGCGCGCCCTCGTAGACCTGCACCGTGACGTCGGACAGTCGTCCGCGCCGCCGGTAGGCCTGTGCCAGCCGCTCGACTGACCGCGGCCCACCGAGGGCGTCGTCGGACCCGACCTGCAGCAGCACGGGCAGGTCGTGCGGGATCCCTCGCCGCGGGACCCCGAGCAGCCGGAGCGTGTCGGGCAGGCCGAACAGGCCGATGACGTCGGCCTCGACGGCGAGCGGGTCGACGGACATCGCGTCGATGATCTTCCGGTCGCGGGTGAGCCACTCGAACTTGGTCGGACCGGAGCCCGCGTGCCGCGCGTTGAGGTCGCCGCTGTTCATCCAGCCGGGCAGCCGGTAGGCGGTGGCGGAGAGCACGACCCCGTCCCACGACTCCGACGAGCTGTTCACGATCCGCTGCGCCATGAGCGAGCCCCACGAATGCCCGAGCAGGACCAGGGGCACGCCGGGGGTGTCCGCGCGGGCGACCTCCCCCATCTGCTCGACTGCGGCGATCGCGGCGCGCAGTCCGCCGGGGCCGAGCCGACCGAGCTTGGCGTGGTCGCCGTCCCACTGGCCGAGGCCGGTGCGCCCGTGCCCGCGGTGGTCGTTCGCGTGCACGGTGTACCCGGCACGCACGAGGTCCTGCGCCAGGGGCTCGTACCGCAGCCCGTGCTCGCCGACGCCGTGCGCGATCTGCACGATGCCCTTGGGGCGCGCCGCTCGCCAGGTCGAGTAGACGATCTCGACGCCGTGGGCGTCGGTGAACGAGGCGTCGCCTCGCGCTGCGGAGAAGGTGGGCACACCCGCAGTTTCGCAGACGCTGCCATCCTCGCAGACAGGCACCCCCACGGACCTGTTCATCCGGCGTTCACGCAGGGGCTTCGGGGCGGGCCTACCGTCCCCGGCATGGACGTCCTCGTCATCGTCGTGCTCGTGATCGTGGTGGCCCTCGTGTTCGACTTCACGAACGGGTTCCACGACACCGCCAACGCCATGGCCACGTCGGTCGCCACCGGGGCGCTCAAGCCCCGGACCGCCGTGCTCATCTCCGCCGTCCTCAACGTGGTCGGCGCGTTCCTCTCCACCGAGGTCGCCAAGACCGTCTCGCAGGGCATCATCCGCGAGGGCCAGGACGGCGTCCACATCTCCCCCACGATGATCTTCGCCGGGCTGGTGGGCGCGGTCCTCTGGAACCTCGCCACGTGGTACCTCGGGCTGCCCTCGTCGTCGACGCACGCGCTGTTCGGTGGGCTGATCGGCGCATCGATCATCGGCGCCGGGCTGAACTCGGTCGACTGGGCGACGGTGGTGTCGAAGGTCGTGCTGCCGGCGCTGCTCTCCCCGGTCATCGCCGGGGTCATCGCCCTGGTGGCGACCTACCTGGCGTACGTGCTCACGAAGAACGCCACGACGCACGGTGCGGCGACGGGCTTCCGGCACGGGCAGACCGTCTCGGCGTCGCTGGTGTCGCTCGCGCACGGCACCAACGACGCGCAGAAGACGATGGGTGTCATCACGCTGACGCTCATCGCCGCGAACTACCAGGACAGCGGGACCGGGCCGGCACTCTGGGTGATCCTGGCCTGCGGACTCGCGATCGGCCTCGGTACCTACACGGGCGGGTGGCGGATCATGCAGACGGTCGGCAAGAAGATCTCCGACGTGCAGTCGCCGCAGGGCTTCGCGGCCGAGACGAGTTCCGCCGCGACGATCCTCATCTCGTCGCACCTCGGCTTCGCCCTGTCGACGACGCACGTCACCAGCGGTTCGGTGATCGGGTCCGGGCTCGGCAAGAAGCTCGCCGACGTGCACTGGTCGGTCGTCGGCCGCATCGTCGTCGCGTGGGTGATCACGTTGCCCGCGGCCGCGGTGGTCGGCGGCTTGGCGACCTGGCTCGCCTCGACCTCGGCGGTCGGCCTCGTGCTGGTGGCGGTGCTCGCCCTGGCCGGCGGGCTGACCTTCTCCGTCCTGGCCAAGCACAAGCCGATCTCGCACGACGACGTCGCCGCCGGATCGACCGAACCCACCGACCAGGCCGAGCCGCAGCCGGCCGGCGCGCAGAACTGAGGGGAACGACGATGGAGATCGACTTCACGAGCATCGGCCTGGTCGCGGGCGTCGGCTTCGTGGCCGCGGTGGGCATCGTGCTCGTCTACACGCTCGGCCTGCGGCTGCTCGGTACGGGGCAGCCACTCGACACCGGCGGCGAGCGCACCCAGTACTCCGAGGAGACTCCGCGGTCCGGGCACACGCCGCCGGCAGCACTGGCGGGTGCCGTCCTGTGCTTCGCGGTCTGTGCGGCAGCCGTCCTCGCGGGCATCTGGCTCACGATCCCCCAGTTCCACTAGGACGTTCCTTCCCATCGCCCCCGCGGTGGGAAGCGGAAGCGGGCGTACCTGGTCAGAACTTCCGACCAGGTACGCCGGTTTCGACCGGGTACGCACCCGACCTCAGTGCGCGCTGTAGCCGCCGTCGACCAGGTGGTAGCTGCCCGTGATGAACGAGGCCTTGTCGCTCAGCAGGAACAGGACGAGCGCGGCGACCTCCTTGTCGGTGCCGAGACGCTTCGTGGCGTGCTCCTCTTCCAGCGCCGAGATGGCCTCGGGCGTCATGGCGTTGCGGAGCAGCGGGGTGTCGATGAAGCCCGGGCCCACGGCGTTGGTGCGGACACCCTGCGCCGAGTACTCGAGCGCGGCGACCTTGGTCAGGCCGGCCAGGGCGTGCTTCGACGCGACGTACGCGGCGTTCTGCGCGATGCCGACCGTGCCGAGCACCGACGCCATGTTCACGATCGAGCCACCACCGGCGGCGACCATCGCGGGCAGCTCGTAGCGGAGGCCGTAGAAGACACCGTCGAGGTCGACCGCACGGACGCGGTCCCAGGCGGCGATGTCGTACTCGCCGATCTTCTGCGGGGCGGCGCCGATGCCGGCGTTGTTCACGGCGAGGTGCAGCGCGCCGTACGTCTCGACGGCGTACTGGACCATGCGCTCGTTGTCGGCGGCGACGGCGGAGTTGGCCTCGAACGCGCTGGCGGTGCCGCCGGCCTCCGTGATCTCGGACGCGACCCGCTGGGCAGCGTCGAGCTTGATGTCGGTGACGACGACCGTGGCACCCGCCGCGGCGAGCTCCTTCGCGACGGACTCGCCGATGCCGCTGCCACCACCGGTGACGATGGCGACCTTGCCCTCGAACTCGGACATGATTCCTTCTCTCTGAACAACACCTGTTGTCCAGGACAACGGTACACCCAAAAACCAGTTCGTTCACTGAACTAATGAGCTAGGCTAACGACCTGTGACCGACGCCACCGACCTCCGCATCGCCGTGAACCGGCTGTCCCGGACGCTCCGCGCGCAGAAGGCCGACACGACCGTCACCGACGCCCAGTTCGCGGCGCTCGCCCGGCTCCACCGCGACGGCGCGATGACCCTCGCCGACCTGAGCCGCCAGGACGGCGTCACCCCGCCCTCGATGACGAAGACCATCGCGGTGCTGGTCGAGCGTGGCCTGGTGTCCAAGGGCGGCCACGACGACGACCGGCGCAAGGTCGTCCTCTGCGCCACCCCGGCCGGAGCCGCGTTCGTCGAGGAGACCCGTCGCCGCCGTGACGGCTGGCTCACCCCGCGGCTCGCCGCACTCACCCCCGTCGAGCGCGCCACCCTCGCCGACGCCACCGAGATCATGAGGAGGCTGGCCCAGCAGTGACCGCCATGTTCCGCTCCCTCGCCGGACGCAACTACCGCATCTGGTTCGCCGGTGCCCTGGTGTCGAACGTCGGTACCTGGATGCAGCGCACCGCCCAGGACTGGATCGTCCTGACCCAGCTCTCCGACAACGACGCCGTCGCGGTGGGGATCACGATGGCGCTGCAGTTCGGCCCGCAGCTGCTGCTCCTCCCCCTGACCGGCCTCGCCGCCGACCGCTTCGACCGTCGCAAGATGCTCATGCTCACCCAGGCACTGATGGGCCTGCTCGGGCTGGGCCTCGGTGTCATGGTCCTCACGCACACCGCGACGCTGCTCGCGCTGTACGGCTTCGCCCTCGCGCTCGGCATCGTCGCCGCGTTCGACACCCCGATCCGCCAGGCGTTCGTCTCCGACGTCGTGCAGGGCGAGAACGTCGCGAACGCCGTCGCACTGAACTCCGCCTCGTTCAACGCCGCCCGCCTGATCGGCCCCGCGGTCGCCGGCGTGCTCATCGCCGCCATCGGCTCCGGCTGGGTGTTCGTCATCAACGCCGGCTCGTTCCTGGCGGTTCTCATCGCCCTGCGCTTCGTCGACCCCGCGCAGCTCGCCGAGCGGGTGCACGCCGGCCGCGGCAAGGGGCAGATCGTCGCCGGCTTCCGGTACGTGCGGACCCGGCCGGACATCATCGTCGTGCTCTGCATGATCTTCGTCGTCGGCACGTTCGGCGTGAACTTCCCGATCTTCACCTCGACGATGGCGCGCGTCGAGTTCCACCAGGGCGCCGGCGAGTTCGGCCTGCTCAACTCGGTGATGGCGATCGGATCGGTGTTCGGCGCCCTGATGTCCGCCCGCCGGGACAAGCCGCGGATGCGCACGCTGGTGCTCGCCGCCGGGGGCTTCGGCCTGGCGTGCACAGCTGCCGCCCTCGCGCCCACGTACTGGACGTTCGCGTTCGTCCTGGTGTTCGTCGGACTCGCGGCGCTGACCTTCATGACCACCGCGAACGCCCTGGTCCAGACCACCACGAAGCCCGCCATGCGCGGCCGCGTGATGGCGCTCTACATGGCGATCTTCGCGGGCGGCACCCCCATCGGCGCCCCGATCGTCGGTGCCATCGCGGACGCGTGGGGTCCCCGCTGGGCCATCGCGGTCGGAGCGGCGTCGGGCTTCGTCGCGCTCGCCATCGCGATCGTCTGGCTCGTCCGCTTCCAGCGCCTCCGGCTCCGGTACGACGCGGACACCCGCCTGCACCTCGCGGTCACGCACGCGATGCCGGTGGTCGGCACCCGCGCCTCGCGCGCCGCGCTCCGCCAGGAGTTCGAGCGGGAAGAGGCGGTCGCCGACCGCTCCAGCGCCGTCTGACGCGTCCACTCCGCGAACGCGACAGATCTCCGCGACGCGGCAGCGTCCATCTCGCGAAAGCGACAGATCTCCGCGAACCGTTGGCGGGTGTCTGACGCTTTCGCGTGGCGGACGGGAGGCACGGGTCGGGCCCGCCACGGGCCTCCCGGCCGTCACCGGTCCGGTCCAGGGCCGCGATCAGTGCGCGGGTTCGGTCACCGCGAAGACGCGCTCGTCGAGCGCCGCGGTGACGCGGTCCGCTGCGGCCGCGAGCCGGTCGCCGGCATCGCCGACGACGCCGAGGGCCGCGTCCGTCGGGACGGCCTCGAGCCGGTCGCGGGCGGCGGAGAACGCCGCGACTTCCTCCGCGACGCAGGACGGAGCCACGTCGGCCAGGCACTCGGCGGCCCGTCGGACGGTGAAGCGCAGCGACCGCGGACTGTGCTCGTCCAGGAGCAGGAACGCCGCGGCGTCGTCCGGCACCGGATGGTGGTCCCGGCCACGCAGGAAGGCCTCGCCCGCACCGCAGGCCCGGAGCGCCGCCGTCCACGAGGTGACCGAGTCCGGTTCGAGCAACCCCGAGGCGAGTAGCCGGGCGGTCGAGGCGACCCGGGTCAGGGAGCGGCCGAGGGTGAAGAACTCCCAGACCTCGTCGCGACTGGCGTCCCCCTCGACCACGCCGATCGCGAGGGCGCTCCGTTCCCGAGCCCAGCCGAGGAACTCGTGCGCGCGGCCCGGGGCGATCTTGCGCGGCATGCGCGAACGGGTGACGTCGAGGCAGTCCCAGAGTTCGCTCGAGACGACCTCGCGGGCTCGACGGGCGTGGTCCCGCGCGACGGCGACCGCGGCGGCGATGGACGCCGGCTCGTGGCGGTCCAGCGCCAGGGCGTCGATGGTCGCGGACCGGTCGGCGTCGTTCGCCGGTCCGGCGGTCCCCACCACCGAACGGAGCTCCGCGGCGACGGCCCGGTCGTCCTCGACGGTGCCGGGTTCGCGTCGGGCGACGTAGACGTCGAGCAGGCGTGCGACCACGTCGGTGCGCTCGACCGCGCTCCCCACGTGGAAGACGTTCCCCGCGAGTCGGCTCAGCACGGCTGCTCCTGCATCCCCAGAACCTAACCAGCGGGCGTTGCGGGAGTGTTTCGGTGCCGCGTCACGGGTGTTGCAGTGTCCGATGTCCGCGCACGGGCCTGGGTCTCCGCCGCGATACCGACCCCTCGCTAGACAATCTAACTAGAGCGTCTAGCATTGCAGGATGACGTCCGAGGTCCTGACCAGCACCGCGGGGTTCTGGTACGAGGACTCCCCGGTCACCGCCGTCGACGTCCTGAACGCCCTGCGCCGGTACCGCACCGCCGAGAGCGCCGCGCAGCGTCGGGCTCGTGAAGCCCTGGGCATCGGCGAGAACGCGCTTCTCGCACTGCGGGTCCTCATCGACGCCGAGCACGACGGCCGGACCGTCAACGCGAAGGACCTGGCCGAGCGCCTCGAGATCACGGCGGCGTCGACCTCGGCACTCGTCGACCGGCTGGTCCGCAGCGGCCACGTCGAGCGGCACCAGGACCCGATCGACCGCCGCGGCGTGATCCTCACCGCGACGGGGACGTCGATGGGCCACGCCCTGCGCGTGATCGAGGAACTCGACGCCCGTGCCCTCGAGGTCACCGAGCACGTGCCGTCCGACGAGATGGCCGTCGTCGTGGACTTCCTCGACGAGATGGTCCGCGTGGTCGACGACGTCGACGCGGGCGCCCGCACGCTCCGCCGCGCGTAACCTGCTGTCCATGGACCCTCGCGGCACGCACGACCCCGAGGACGACATGCCGTTCGCCGAACTCGACTCCCGGGCCCGCGCCGACGCCGCACTCCGACGGATCCAGGGCGGGGCCGATCCGACGCGCGAGGCCTTCGACCTGGCGAACACCATGAACGACGAGGCCGTGGGACGGCTCACGGCACGGCTGCGACGGTTCCTCCGCCGCGGCTGACGCGTCGACTGACGCGTCGGCTGACGCGTCGACTCGCGCGTCGATTCAGAAGGCGGTGCCGACCGCCGCGATGTCGTCGCCGCCGTGCCCAGCCGCACTCGCGTCGGCGTAGACGCGACCGAGGGCGTCGAGGAGTGTGGTGGACACGTCGTTCGCCCGCGCGGCCTCGGCGATGAGGCCGATGTCCTTCCGCAGCCCGTCGAGCGCGAACTGCGCCGGGAACTCCCCCGCGATGATCGCCGCGCCCTTGGTGTGCGCGTAGGCCGAGTCGCTCGCGCTGCCGTCGATCGCGTCGAGGAACAGCTGCGGGTCGAGCCCGAGCGCCGCGGCGAGGGCGAGCGACTGCCCCGTGGCTGCGGTGATCGAGGCGATCCAGGCGTTGGCCGCGAGCTTGAGCGCGGTCCCGTCGCCGACTCGCTCGCCGGCGCGGATGGTCTTCGCGCCGATCGCGTCGAGCACCGGGACGACGCGGTCGACCTGGTCAGCGGGGCCGGCCGCGAGCATGGTGAGCTTCCCCTGCTCCGCCGGGGCCTTCGTGCCGAGCATCATCGCCTCGACCAGGGTGATGCCGTACTTCGCGGCGAGCTGCACGACGGTCTCGGTGCCGTCGACGCCGATCGTGGACGCCTGCACCCACACGGCGTCGGTCGGAGCGTCTCCGGCGGCCTGTTCGAGCACGTCGATCACGGCGTCGGTGTCGAAGAGGGTCAGGAGGACCACCTCGGCGTGCTCGACGGCGGCACCCGGGTCCGTGGCGACCGTCGCACCGTGCTCACCGAGCGGTGCGGCCTTGTCGGCACTCCGGTTCCAGACCGTGACCTGGTGCCCCTCGCGCAGCAGTGATCCCGCCACGCCGGCACCCATCGCCCCGGTTCCCAACACCGTCACTCGCACGTGCGTCTCCGTCCTGCCAGGGCGCGGTGCCCGGCGTTCCCGACGCTACGCGCTCGACCGTCGTCGCTGTCAGAGGAGCCCGCGGGCCTGCAGCCAGGCGGCCGGGTCGACCGGGACGCTGTCGACGATGACCTCGAAGTGCAGGTGTGCCCCGGTGGAGACGCCGGTGTTGCCGACGGCGCCGAGGCGTTGGCCGGCCGAAAGGACCTGACCGGGTCGCACCCCGATCGTCGACAGGTGGCCGTACCGGGTCTGGGTGCCGTCGGCGTGCTGGAGCAGGACCTGGTTGCCGTACCCACCCAGGACCCCGGCGGAGACGACACTGCCGGGCATCGCGGCCACGACGGTGGTGCCGATCGGAGCCGCGAAGTCGATGCCCTGGTGGTTCGTCGAGCAGGCGGAGCACCCGGTGACCCAGCGCGAGCCGAACCCACCGGCGGCCGGCACGCTCCCAACGGTGGGGCGGGCCGCCGCACCCGACGAGCCAACGGCGGTCGCGCGGGCCTGGGCGGCAGCGGCCCTGCCGATCGAGAAGCCGTCGCGGTCGACGGAGAGCCGGGCGGAACCGTCGGCGACGAACTGCTGCACGCCGAGCACGGGACTGCTCGGCGACGGGGTCGATGCCATCGCGGTCTGCGGGGAGCCGACGGCGACGAAGAGACAGGTCACCGCGGCGGTCGCCGTCGCGGGCAGGGCGCGCCAGACGGAACTGCGGAAGGAGGAGGGGGAAGCCGGGGTGGCGGAAGGGGGAGCCACCACCCCGGCGGCTCTGGGGGCGTCCGGGCGCATGCCGTGCCCGGCACGGCGCCGCACGGACGCTTCGGGTCGGCGGGTGCGGGAGCGGTTCGCGGCCCGCCGTTCGGCACCGCGCGGGCGCAGCGGGAGGCCGTCGGTGGGCGTCGTCATCGCTCGGGGACCGCCGGGCTCAGACGCGGACGACGCCGTCGCGGGCGATCCGGTCGAGTTCGGTCGCGACGGCGTCGACGACTGCACGGGTGATGGCGTCGGCGACCGTCTCGACCAGGACGAGCTGCTCGGGCTGCACACGGAGCTCGGTGACCACCGACGGGGTGACGCGGACCGTGATGTCGTCGATCGCGGCGACGAGAGCCGCGGGCACGAGGGTCGAGTCGCCGGCACGGACAGGAGCGGTCATCGGTGAGGTCGGGGCAGGCGCCGCGGCTGCTCGAGCCGGGGTCGGGATCCGGGTCGTGCTCGTGGCCGGCGGCTCTGACTGGTCGCGTCGCTGGGCGATGGAGTCGAAGAGCGGGGTGGAGGACATGCTGCTGACCGTCCGATCTGAGTCGTGGTTGCGGGCCGTTGTCGGGCGACCCGTCGGGGATCCGTGCCGTGCGGCACGTCCCTCATTCAACCATCGATATTTCAGATGTGCAATAGTGACCGGACAAATCCGTTTCAGTCGGGATCGACGGCCGCCGCGGTGGGGTCATCGGGCTGCAGCGCCCGCTTGACCCGCTCGACGATCGTCGCCGGCGGGTTGTTGTAGGTGTTCGCCGGCTCCTGACCGCTGAGCTCCTGGATCGCCGCCATCACCGCATCGGTCGCGTGCCGGCGTGCACGTCCGGACGAGGCCTCGCCGAACGCGGACAGGTCGATCGGCTTCCCGAACTCGATCGTCACCTTCGCGAGCTTCGGCAGCTTCGAGCCGACGGGCTGCACGTCCTGCGTGCCCGTCAGCGCCACGGGCACCACGGGCGCTCCGCTCGTCAGGGCCAGCCAGGCCACACCCGTGCGGCCCTTGTAGATCCGGCCGTCCAGGGAGCGGGTGCCCTCCGGGTAGATCGCGAAGGCCTCGCCCTCGTTCAGCCGCGCGAGCCCCAGGTCGAGCGCCTGCTGTGCCGCGGCCCCCGCACCACGCTCGACGCCGATCGCGCCGATGCCGCCGAAGAACGCCCGCGACACCGCACCGCGGAACCCGGTGCCGGTGAAGTACTCCTGCTTCGCCAGGAAGGCGACCTTCCGCGGTGCCATCAACGTGATCGCCGGTGAGTCGATGAAGGAGCGGTGGTTGCTCGCGAGGATCACCGGTCCGCGCTTGGGCACGTTGCGGCGTCCGATGATCTTCGGTCGCCAGAGCATCCGCGCGAGCGGTGTCACCACGGCGCGACTCAGCACGGTGGCGAACTTGGTCGAACCGGACACCGGGCCTCCTCGTCGTGACGGCGAACTCCCGAGTGTAATCACGCCTGCGAGCAGTACATGCCCACGGCGGCATGCACGTCCGGAGCCGGAGTCAGTCGGCCTCGGACGCGACGACGTCGAGCACCGCGCGGCCGTACCGCTCGAGCTTCGCGGCACCGACCCCGGAGATCTCGGCGAGCTGGTCGACGTCGGCCGGACGCACCGCTGCGATACCGCGGAGTGTCGCGTCGTTGAACACCACGTACGCCGGCACACCCTGCTCGCGCGCCTGCGCAGCACGCCAGACCCGGAGCGCTTCGAACAGGCCGACCGCCTGCTGGGGCATGTCGGTGACCACGGTCCGACGAGAGGACCGGCTCGCCCGCGGCGCCTTCACCGGGTCGCGACGCATCCGCACCTGGACCTTGCCGGTCAGGACCTCGGCGCTCGTCGGACTGAGGACGACCGTGCCGAAGCCGTCGCCCGAGACCGCGGCGTAGCCCTGCGCGAGCAACTGCCTGGCCACCGCGCGCCACTCGCCGTCGGACAGGTCGGAACCGATGCCGAAGGTCGCCAGGGACTCGTGCTGCAGCTCCTGCACGCGCGGCGACTGCTTGCCGACCAGGATGTCGACGAGGTGGGCGACGCCGTACCGCTGGCCGCGCTCACGCTCGAGCCGGACGACCGTGGAGAGCAGCTTCTGCGCGGGCACGGTGCCGTCCCACGACTCGGGCGGGGCGATGCACGTGTCGCAGTTGCCGCAGGCCGTGGACGGCTGCCCGAAGTACGCCAGGAGCCGCACCCGGCGGCACTCGATCGTCTCGCACAGGCTGAGCATGGCGTCGAGGTGGGCGCTGAGCTGCCGACGGTGTGCGGCGTCGCCCTCGGACTGGTCGATCATCCGTCGCTGCTGCACGACGTCGTTCAGGCCGTACGCCAGCCACGCGGTCGAGGGCAGTCCGTCGCGCCCGGCACGACCGGTCTCCTGGTAGTACCCCTCGACCGACTTCGGCAGGTCGAGGTGCGCCACGAACCGGACGTCGGGCTTGTCGATGCCCATGCCGAAGGCGATCGTCGCGACCATGACGATTCCGTCCTCGCGCAGGAAGGTCGACTGGTTGCGCGCACGCACCCGGGCGTCGAGCCCTGCGTGGTACGGCAGCGCCTGGATGCCCTGTTCGGCCAGTGCCGTCGCGGTCCGCTCGACCGACTTGCGCGACAGGCAGTAGACGATGCCCGAGTCGCCGCTGTGCTCGGTGCGGATGAAGGTGAGGAGCTGCTGCAGCGCGCCGGTCTTCGGTTCGATGCGGTACTGGATGTTCGGGCGGTCGAAGTCGGCGACGAAGTGTGCGGCGTCGTCGAGCCCGAGCCGCGCCGAGATCTCCTGGTGGGTCTGCGGGGTCGCCGTGGCGGTGAGGGCGATCCGGGGCACGGTCGGCCAGCGCTCGTGCAGGATGCTCAGCTCGAGGTAGTCCGGCCGGAAGTCGTGGCCCCACTGGGCGACGCAGTGCGCTTCGTCGATGGCGAACAGCGACACGCGCGCCCGGTCGAGGAGCGCGCGCGTGGACTCGAGCCGGAGCCGCTCGGGCGCGAGGTAGAGCATGTCGACCTCGCCCTGGACGACCGCGCGCTCGACCCGGGCACGCTCGTCGGGCCCCTGCGTCGAGTTGAGGAAGGCGGCACGGACCCCGTTCGCTGCGAGGGCGTCGACCTGGTCCTGCATCAGCGCGATGAGCGGCGACACCACGACCCCGACGCCGTCGCGCACGAGCGCCGGCACCTGGTAGCAGAGGGACTTGCCACCGCCGGTGGGCATGAGCACCAGGGCGTCACCGCCGGCGACCACCTGGTCGATGATCGCCGCCTGCTCGCCACGGAAGTCGTCGTAGCCCCACACGCGGTGCAGGACGTCGAGCGCTGCGGCTCGCGAAGCAGACACGGCGGCGGGCGCGGGCGTGGTGCTCATGTCACGAGCCTACGGGCGACCGGCGACACCCACGGCACTGTCCACAGCGGCACGGTCCACAGCGGCTGCGTCGACATCGTCGGCACGAGCCGGCGCGGCGGCCCAGCCCGTGCCCGCCGGGCCGAGCCAGCGCTTGCCCCCCGCCCAGACCGGCGGCGTCCCGCGGAACCGCGGCGCCTGGTGTCCGGCGAACGTCCGGTCGAGCTTCCGCCACCACGCCAGGAGCTCGACCATGCCCCAGAACAGCAGCGACGTGCCGAGGGTGACGAGCCAGCCGCCGAGCGTGCCGTTGGCGTCCGAGGAGGCCAGGTCGATCCCCGACCAGCCCGGCGCCTGCAGCACGAAGATCATGATGTTGTTGAAGGCGTGCTGCAGCACGGTGGCCTCGAGACCACCGGTGCGGAGCACGATGATCGCCGCGATCAGCCCGAACGAACCGACGTCGAGGATGCCCCAGACGTTGTAGCCGTTCGGGATGTGCAGCACCGCGAAGACGACGGTCGACACCGCGACGGCGATGAGCGTGCCGGTGCGTCGCGGGATCCACGAGGCGATCGTCTGCATGAGGAAGCCACGGAAGATGAACTCCTCGGCCGCGCCCTGGAACGGCACGAGCAGGACGACGAGGACGATCGTCAGCGTGAGGGTGCCGAGCGACACCGTGGACTGGCCGATCGCGGCGTGGTTCCACGCGAAGCCGCCGTCGGTCGTGATCATCCCGCCGTCCCAGAACAGTCCGGTCTGCACCACGAACATGATCGCCGCGATGACCAGCGTCGGCAGCACGCACCACGCCGTCCACGCCCACCGCACCCGGAAGCGCGTCGACGTCAGGATCGCGCCGGGTCCGAGCCGTGCGACCTTGACCGCCAGCAGGATGCCGGGCAGCAGGATGACCAGCGAAACCAGGGTCAGCGACAGGATCAGCGGATCGGTCGGGTCCAGGGCTCCGCGCTGCAGGTCGTCGAGCAGGTCGTACAGACCGGACTCGCCCCCGACCGCCGCGACCGGGACGAAGTACGCGACGGTGATGAGCACCTGCGAGGCGAGGTACCAGCCCGCCAGGAACGCGAGGGCGACCAGCGGGCGCCACCACCTCCATCGTGCGTCGACACGGGGCAGGCGGTGGTAGGGAACACTCACGCCCCGCAGGCTACCGGGCCGGGCAGGATGGGACCCGTGCTCACCGTGCTGTTCGGCCTGACCGGAGCCGTCGTCTACGGTTTCGCCGACTTCCTCGGCGGGCTCGCGTCGCGGCGCATCCGTCCGGTGGCGGTCACCGCCGTCGCCGCGGCGATCGGGATCGTGCCGCTGCTGCTCGGTCTGGCCGTGCTCGGGGGGTCGCCGTCCTGGACGGGCACCCTCTGGGGCGCCGTCGCCGGACTGTCCGGCGCGGTCGGGGTCCTGCTGCTCTACGCCGCGTTGGCGATCGGCCCGATGAGCGTGCTGTCACCCCTGACCGCCGTGTTCGCCGCCGTCGTCCCGGTCCTGGTGGCCGTGGCCCGAGGGACCGTCCTGTCACCGCTGGCCGTCGCCGCGGTGGTCGTGGCCGTCGTCGCGGTGGTGTTGGTGGCGGCGGTGCGGGACACCTCGGGTGCACGCCTCACCGTGCGTGGGGTCGTCGCGGCCGCGGTCGCCGGGTGCGGGTTCGGCGGGATCGTGCTCGCCTACGACATGACACCGCCCGGCGCGGGCATCCACCCGCTCGTGGTCGCGCGGGTGCTGCAGACGGTGCTGCTGGGTGCGGCGGCGCTCGTGGTGACGGTGCGTGCCGGGCGCGGGGCGCGGTCTGGAGGCGCGGCAGACCCCGCAGCGTCGGTCGGCGTCGCGGGGTCTGCCGTGCCTCCAGGGCGCTGGTGGCCGCCGCGTCTGCTGCTGACGGTCGCGGCGTGCGGCGTCCTCGACGCCCTGGCGAACGTGTGCATCCAGGCCGCGCTGCACGCGAGCGACGACCCGGGCACCCTGCCCGTCGTGAGCGTGCTCAACGCGCTCTACCCGATCGGCACGGTCGTGCTGGCCGGGGTGGTGCTGCGGGAGCGGTTGACCGCGCCGCAGTGGGTCGGCATCGCGCTGGCGTTCGTCGCGTCGGTGGGCCTGGCCCTGGCGTGACCGGACGACTCAGACGTCGGGGATGAGTCGCTTGCCGAGCGACACGGTGCGGTCGTCGGAGTACCCGAGGGACTCGTAGAAGCCGAGCACCCGCTCGTTGCCGGCACGGATCTGCAGGTTCACCTTCGGGCAGCCGAGGCCGGTGAGCAGCCGCTCGAACTCGGCCATCAGCGTCCGGCCGAGACCGGAGCCCTGCAGGTCCGGCTGCACGGCGAGGTAGTTGACCCAGCCGCGGTGCCCGTCGAAACCGGCCATCCCCGCGGCGACGACCCCGCCGGCCTCCGACTCCGCCACCAGGAAGAGCTCGGGCTGGACCGTGGCCTTGCGCGCGATGTCGCGGCGGGGGTCGTTCCACGGGCGGACGAGACCGCACGATTCCCAGAGGGCGACGACCGCGTCGGTGTCGTCGGCGCGGAACGGGCGGATCCGGTACTCCATCCCCCCACGTTACGGGGTGTGGAGAACGTCGTCACCGGGCCGTCGTCGTGATCTGATAGACCTGTCCGACCGACCAGCCGATCAGGAGCCCCGTGACCGCACACGACACCATCCCGTCGCGCCGCAGCGCGCGGGACGACGACGGCGGCAGACGGTCCGGGCGCCGCTCCCCCCGGCGACGGCAGACGGTCGGTGGCGCGATCGTCTCGCTCATCGCCGAACTGCTCATCATCGCGGGTGCCGGCACCGGGCTGTACGTGGTGTGGACCGCGTGGTGGACGGACGTCGTGGCGGTCAACGAGCAGTCGAAGCTGGTCGAGGGGCTCGACCAGTTGAAGACCCCGGACGGGGCCGGCACCGAGCACCGCGGCACCGCACCCGTGCTCGCCGAGCCGCCGGACGTCACCGACGTGTTCGGCACGATGCAGATCCCGCGCTTCGGCAAGGACTACAACCGGCCGATCGGCGAGGGCACGGACCGTGAGAAGGTGCTCAACACCATCGGGCTCGGGCACTACCAGGACACCGCGATGCCCGGGGCTCCCGGCAACTTCGCCGTCGCCGGACACCGCGTGACCTACGGCAAGCCACTCAACCAGATCGCGGAGCTCAAGACGGGCGACTCGGTCGTCGTGCGGGTCACCGACGCGAAGACGAAGTTCGACGTCTGGTACGTCTACAAGGTCACCGACAGCCAGATCGTGACGCCGGACCACATCGAGACGATCGCGCCGGTGCCGAACAAGCCCGGAGTCGACCCCTCGCCGTCGGACCGCTGGCTGACCCTGACCGCGTGCCACCCGATGTGGTCGGCGGCGGAACGGTTCGTCACGCACGCGAAGCTCGACTACTGGATGCCCGCGTCCGAGGGCACCCCGAAGGAACTCTCGGAGACGGCCAAGTGATCTTCCCCCTGGTCTGGCGGCTGCTGCCCGGCCCCACGTTCCTGAAGGTGCTCGAGCTGCTCGTGCTGCTCGCCGCGATCGTGTTCGTGCTGTTCCAGTGGGTGTTCCCCTGGATCGCGGCGGACATCCTGCCGCCGCCGGACGGCACCGTGGAGTCCACGCCGACCCCGTAGCGGTCGGCCACGGCGGTGACGGCCGACGGCGGCCGACGGCGACCGACGGCGTCAGACGGTCGTCGTGACGTGCGAGCCGCCGGCCGCCGTCCGGCGCACGGCGATCCGCTCCGGGATCCGCTGCTTGAGTTCCTCGACGTGGCTGACGATGCCGACCTGCCGCCCACCGGCGGTCAGTCGCGACAGCTGCCCGATGACGTCGTCGAGGGTCTCCGGGTCGAGCGTGCCGAACCCCTCGTCGACGAAGAGCGTGCCGAGCGAGACGCCACCGGCCTCGGCCTGCACGACGTCGGCCAGCCCGAGCGCCAGGCACAGCGACACCGTGAACGTCTCGCCGCCGGACAGGCTGCGGGGGTCCCGCACGGTGTCGGTGGTGTGGTCGTGCACGGCGAGTGCCAGTCCGGTCCGGCGTGCCCGTGACCCCGACTCGCGCTCGTCCGAGGTCTCGAGCGTGAACCGCCCCGTGAGCATCCCCCGGAGTCGGTCGTTGGCCGCGGCGACGACGTCCTCGAACCGGCGCATGAGCACGTAGGTACCCAGGGTGATCCCGGTCGGGTTGGCCGCGGTGACCCCGTTCGCGATGTCGGCGAGCCGGACCACGGCGCGGCTGCGTGCCGACGTCTCGTCACGGGCTCGGGTCGCCCGGGTGACCTCGGTCGCGCACCGGTCGACCGCGTCGGCACGGTCGGCCGCGGAGACGGCGACCGCGACGGCCTCGGCGAGTGCGGCGGCAGCGCGCTGGCGTCCGGCACGGGCACCGTCGAGGTCGAGGCGTTCCGCGGAGTCGTCCGCCGCGGCGACCACGGCGGGCTCGGCCAGGCCGGCCGTGACGACGGCCCGCTCGGCCTCGGCCGCGCTGATCAGCGCCCGCAGCCGGTCGGTGCTGTCGGGGTCGAGCCGTCCGGCCCGCGCTGCGGCGACGTCGGCGAAGTCCTGGTCGTCGAGGACCCGGTCGGCCTCGGCACGGCGGTCGTCGCGGGCACGGGTCGCGGCGGCCACCCGTTCGTCGGCCTGCACGACCGCGCGGTACGCCTCGAGTCGCTCGTCGAGGAGCTCGACGGCTGTCCGGAGCGTCGCGGGACGCTCGTCGAGGAGCGCTCCGAGCCGCTCGAGCGCCGCGGCCACGGTGCCGAGGTCGGTGTCGAGCCGCTCGGCGTCGGCCAGCGCGGTCGAGGTCAGGACGGTCCGCCGTGCGTCGAGGTCGTTCCGCTCGCGCTGGAGCCGACCGGTCGTCGTGTCGTGCTCCGCCCGCTGCCGCTCGTGCTGCAGGACGAGCGCGGCAGCGTCGTGCGCAGCCCGGACCCGTTCGTCGGCGGCCGCGGTCAGGGCGTCGAGCGTGGGCGCGTCGACCGTGCCGACGACGTCGACGAGCCGCTGGTGTTCGGCACGTTCGACCGCCAGGTCCGACGCGGCGTCGGCGAGGTGCTGGTCCGCGCGACGGGTGGCGTCGCCGGCGGCGTCGACAGCCGCGGTCGTGGGGTGGTCGTCCTGCGGCGTCGCCACCGACGGGTGCGCCGTCGACCCGCAGACCGGGCACGGGTCGCCGGCCGTGAGCGCCGCCCCGAGTTCTCCGGCGAGCCCGGCGATCCGGCGTTCACGGAGTGCCCGCTCGGCCGTGAGGGCGTCGGTCGCCGACCGGCGCGCGGCAGCGACGGACTGCTCGGCCGTGGCGACCCGCTGCGCCGCCTGGTCGCGCGCCACGAGGTCGGCTCGGAGGGACCGGATCCGGGTGACCTCGTGCGCGGCGGCGTCCGAGTCGGCTGCCGTGCGGGCCGCGGTGCGTGCGGCCTCGACGATGCGGGCCCGTTCGGTGGGACGGGCGTCGAGTTCGACATCGCGTTCGAGCAGCTGCTCGGCGATCTGCTCGGCGTCGGCGGTGGCCTCGGCGATGGCGGACCGACGGGCAGCGGCGCCGTCCTCGACCGCGACGAGGTGCCGGACGGCCGACAGGTCGTCGGCCAGGGCGTCGCGTCGCAGCACGACGACGTCGGCGTCGGCGGTGACCCCGTGGCGGTCACGCAGCGACCGGGCGGCCGCGGTGCTCTCGTCGGCGCGCAGGACCGCGGCGTCGAGTCCGTCGGCCACGGCAGCGACCCGTGCGGCGCGTTCGCCGAGGGCGAGGGCCGACCGGGCGGCGTCGACGGCGGGGGCGTCGTCGTCGAGCGTGGCCCGTCGCACGAGCAGCCCCGCGCGTCGATCGAGGGCGGTCGCACGCGCCGTGACCGCCTGCTCGTGCTCGGCCGCGGTCGTCGCCGCCGCGGCTGCTGCAGCACGGACGGCGGCAGCGGCATCGGCGGCAGCACGGACCGACGTCACCGTCGACGGCACGGCGGTCTCGTCGGCGTCGTCGAGACCGGCGGCCTGGGCGAAGCGGTTCAGGGCGTCGCGCACGCGGTCGTCGGCGCCGTCGACCTCGGCCTGCACGGCACGGCGCCGCGCGGCGAGTTCGTCGGCCGTGCGGTCGTAGACCTGCGTGCCGAACAGGGACTGCAGGAGCTTGCGGCGCTCTTCGCCCGGGGACCGCAGGAACCGTGCGAACTCGCCCTGCGGCAGCACGACGGTCTGCAGGAACTGCGCGCGGTCGAGCCCGACGATGCGGCCGATCTCGACGCCGACCTCGGGGATGCGCGACGACATCGGTTCACCGGCGACGTCGGACGGGTTCGCCAGACGGAACAGCTGCACGGACGCCTGCTGCTTGACGGTGCCGGTCCCCCGCTGCTTCGGGCGGTCGTACTGCGGGGTGCGGCGGACCCGGTAGGTCCCTGCGCCGGTCTCGAAGACGAGTTCGACGAACGGCTCCACCGCGGGGTCGGCGTGCTGGCTGTGCAGGCGGTCGGAGCTGGCGTCGGACCCGGCGAGCCCGCCGTACAGGGCGAACACGACGGCGTCGATGATGGTCGACTTGCCGGAGCCCGTCGGCCCCTCGAGCAGGAACACCCCGGAGGCCGCGAGCGCTGCGAAGTCGATGGACACCAGGTCGGGGTACGGCCCGATGGCGCGGAGTTCGAGTCGGTGCAGGTACATCAGCGGTCCCCCTCGCGCTGCAGCGCCAGCACCGCGGCCTCGTACGCATCGGTGAGGACGGCGTGTTCGTCGTCGTCGGGGGCGGCACCGGTGGCGAAGGCCACGAAGTCGGCTGCGACCTCGACCGGGTCGGACGTCGCCGTGACCGCACGGGCCACCGAGGCCGGGCCGCGGTCGGCGGGTTCGTGTGTGATCGCCAGCGCGTGCGGGAAGTGGTCCTTCACCCGGGCGTACATGCGCTCGGGGTGCACCGTGTCGGTCACGGCCACCCGCACCCACGCGTCGGCGTCGGCCCGGAAGACCCCGGACTCGATGTCGTCGATGCGCCCGCGGACGTCGACCAGGCGGCGCGGTACGGGAGCGGGCACGAGTTCGACCGAGACGGCACCGGCCGCGTCGAGCTCGGCGATCGTCACCGACTTCTGCTGGTGCCGCTCGCCGAACGAGAACGCCAGTGGTGAGCCGGCGTACCGGATCCGCCCGCCGTCGCCGACCCGCTGCGGGCCGTGCAGGTGCCCGAGGGCGACGTAGTCGAAGCCGTCGAAGACCGACTCGGCCACCCGGTCGACACCGCCGACACGGATGTCCTGCTCGCTGTCGCTCGGGTCCGCGCCGCCGACGAAGGCGTGCGCGACGACGACGCTGCGGCTACCGCCGCGCAGCGCGAGGTCGGACCGGATCCGCTCGGTGGCGGCGTGCACGACGGCGTGGTGCGACCGTGCGAGGGGCTCGTCCGGCACGTCGGCCAGTGCGTAGCGGGTGAGGTCGGGGTGCAGGTACGGGATGCCGTAGACCGCCACCGGGCCGTCGGCGTCGTCGACGAGCACCGGGTCGGCGATCCGGGCGGGTTCGGCGAGGATGCGGACGCGGCGGTCCATCACACCGGCACCGAAGCCCAGTCGTGCGGCGGAGTCGTGGTTGCCGGGCGTGAGCACCACGGTCGCCGTCTCGGCCAGGCGTTCGAGCACCCGGGACAGCATCCGGACCGCGTCGATCGGCGGGATCGCCCGGTCGTACACGTCACCGGCGATCACGACGAGGTCGACGGAGCGGTCCCGCACGAGGTCGACGAGCCAGTCGGTGAACGCCGCCTGGTGCTCGAGGAGGTCGGCACCGAGCAGCGTGCGGCCGAGGTGCCAGTCGCCGGTGTGCAGGATGCGCATGCGGACACGGTAACGCCGGCCGGGGACATCGCCGGACGGCCGCGCGCCGCCTGTGGAGAACTCAGGGCACGCAGCTCGCCGACGCAAGGCCAAGGACCGAGACGACCCGCACCTTCACGGTCGGCGTGCTCGTCGCGGTCCAGTTGTTCCCGAGGTTCGTGCGGAGGTTCAGCGTGTAGGTCGTCCCGAGGTCGAGCAGGCCCGCCCCGCCGTAGACGAGCGAACGCTGTCCGGCGGTCGTGGCGGTCGCGAGCTGGGTCGTCCCGTTCATCAGGTCGAACGAGTTCGGCACGGTCGGGTCCGTGTAGGTCCAGGCGATCGTCACGGTGCTCGACGACGCGGCCGTGCAGGTCAGGGTGGGGACACCGGTCGCGGTGCCCGCCGTGAAGTTCGACACCGGGTTCACCGTCGTCCGCGACCACGGCACGGCCACCGCCTGCGCCGGCACGAGCACCCCGACGCTCCCCGCGATGACGAGGACCGCCGCCGCGCCGCCGAAGCGGCGCAGCCGCTGCACGCGACGCTCGTGCACCCGGAGCGAGCGACGGGTGACGACGGTGGTCCCGCCGGCCGGGAGGCGCGTGGCGGCGTCGTCCCGCGCCTCCCGGCCGGCATCGGTACCGTCCGACGGCCCGCCACCCGGCCCGTGGGCGGTGTCGCCCCCGTCCGAGCCGTCGGCGTCGTCGTCGAGCGCCGTGAGGCGGCGGAGCGACCCGTCGACCGTGCAGAGCGCGAGCAGCGCCGTCAGGCCGAGTGCGAGCACGACGACCTTGACCCACTCCCCCTGCCGGAGCCACAGGACCGGCGCCCCGACGAACGGGATGCGCAGGAAGGCGACCCCGTGCACCGCCGAGCGTTCGAGCGGCGTGGAGTCCTGCTGCGGGTTCGCGTCACCCTTGGTGACCAGGGTGCCGCCGGGGCCGTCCTCGACGTACCGGTGCATGCGGAGGTGACCGGGCTGGTCCGGGTCGTCGGCGAGCAGGATCTTGCCCGTCCGGACCTCGCCGGACGCGACCGGGCGCGAGACGACGACGTCCCCGGGCGTGAGCCGCGGCTCCATCGACCCGGTCATCACCGTGGTCGGTTGCCAGCCGATCAGCGCGGGCGCGGCCGCCCACAGCGCGAGGCCGAGGAGGGTCGCGACCACACCGCGTGCGACGGTGCCGACGACGACGCGCCCCCAGTCGACGACGTCACGGAGCACGACGTGCGGTGTGGGACCACCGTGCACTGCGATGCTGCTCATGACTGCCTTCGACCAGGGGCGCGTTCTCGGGGGTGGTGACCGGGGCGGGCTCGGGCTGAGCCCCGATCACCGGGTGGGGAGGGGTCCCGGCTCAGCTGTTCTGGGCCTCCCAGGTGAGGCCGAGGGACGCGGTGCCGCCCTGCACCGTGTTCGGCGCGGTGCTCGAGACCGTGTAGGTGAAGCGGTAGACGCGCGACTCGGACGCGGAGCCGGTCGGGGCCCAGGTGCCGAGGCCGGTGGCGAAGTTCGTCGAGCCGGTGCCGAACGCGGCGAGGGTGCCGTTGTAGAGCGTTCCGCTGGTCGCGGCCGGGGTGAAGCCGGTGCAGGAGCCGAAGCCACCGCCGGTGCCCTGCTCGACCTGCAGGTTGATGTTGCCCGACAGGTTGTTCGTGGTGGCCGGGTTCGTGCCGTACAGCTTCACGGTCGAGGCCAGCGAGCCGGTCGACGTGACCGTGATGCAGTTGGCGCCGGTCGAGCCGGGCTTCAGGCCCGTCGCGGTGAAGAGCGCGGTGTTGTTGTCGTCGTCGGTGAGGGCGACGCTGCCGGCGGTCCAGTTGCTGGTCGGGTTGACGGTGGTGGCCGAGAACGCCGAGTAGGACGCGGTCGAGACGACGACACCCGAGGCGACGAGGGCGGCGGGGATGGCGATCCAGGCCGCGAGACGGGCGGCGCGAGGGGTGACACGAGACATTGCGAGAGCTCCTGATCCGGAAACGGTGGCGCCGTGGTCGCGGTGGTTGGTCGCGTCGGTGCCGGTGGTGTTTGCTACGACGATCAAGTTACTTTTCCGCCGAGCAACTCACAAGAGAAGGAACCACCCCCGTGCTGGGGGTATCTTGACGAGTGAGATACTTGTTGACTGAGTCTTCCCATCCCCTGCCGAGAAGAGCTGCCGATGACGGACACCACCCAGCCCGTCCTGCCCGACACCCTGCCGCCCGCGCCCGTGTCGCCGACCGTCTCCGTGCCGGAGAGCATGGACTCGGACACCGACCTCGCGAAGCTCCTCACCGCCTTCCGCCTGCTCCAGACGCAGCACGCCCGCGTCCTGCACCATGAGAGCGTCGTGCGTGGACTGAACGCCACCGACACCCGCTTCGTGTTCTTCCTGTCCGCGGCCGACGGCGAAGGGATCACGCCGAAGCAGGCCGGCGAGTACCTCGAGCTCACCACCGGCGCCATGACGTCGCTCGTCGACCGGCTCGAGCAGCGCGGACACCTCGAGCGCCGTCCGAACCCGCAGGACCGTCGCAGCGTGCTGCTGCACCTCACCGCCTCGGGCGCCGAGGTCGCCCGGCAGATCGGCGCCGTCTACTCGGACGCCTTCCGCGAGGTCGTCGCCCCCGCCGACCGGGTCCGGCTCGCCGCCGCGTTCGCCGGGCTCGGCGATGCCCTGGACCGCCACTCGCGCGCGGAGACCGCAGCCCGCTCCGCGTGACGATCCACGTGACCTCGTGTGTCGGGGCGCGCGCGTAGCGTGGTGCGCATGACACCGTCCGAAGTCCTGATCGAAGCGTTCTCCCGCGTCCCCGAGACCGTCGAACGTGCCGTCGACGGCCTGTCCGAGGACCAACTCGCAGCGCGTCCGGCCGCCGGGGCGAACACCCTGGCATGGCTCGCGTGGCACACCGCCCGCGGACAGGACGTCCAGATCGCCGACCTCGCCGGCACCGCGCAGGTGTGGACCGCCGACGGCTGGTACGAGCGGTTCGGCCTGCCGTTCCCGGCCGAGGCCCTCGGCTACGGCATGTCCCGCGACGACGTCGGTCGGGTGCGGGCGTCGGCCGAGTTGCTCACCGGGTACCTGCGTGCCGTCCACGACCGCACCGTCGCGTACCTCGGCACGCTCGGCCCGGACGACCTCGACCCTGTGGTCGACGACGCGTGGGACCCGCCCGTCACCGCCGGCGCCCGGCTCGTGAGCATCCTCGACGACTGCACGCAGCACGCCGGCCAGGCCGGTTTCGTGCGCGGGTTGCTGTTCTTCAACCGCTGACGCGGCCGCGGCGCGCGGGCGCGGGGGCGCGGGGGCGCGGGCGCGCGGGCGCTTCGTGAGCAGAAATGGTCGGGTCCGACTTCGGGACCCGACCATTGCTGCTCACCATGTGACGGACGGGAGGCCCGTGGCACGCGCGCCACGGGCCTCCCGTCCGTCACGGGGTCGCGACTACCGCGCGGCGAGCTCGCTGACGATGCCGTCACCGGGGGCGGCCTGCACGAGGTCCGCCGCGATCTCGGCGCGCTCGAGGATGCCCTCGATCTTGCGGATGCGACCACGCGGGACGAGGGTCACGACGGTGCCCTCCTTGCCGGCACGGCCCGTTCGGCCCGAGCGGTGCATGTACGCCTTGTAGTCGTCGGGGGCATCCGCCTGCACGACGAGCGACACGTCGTCGACGTGGATGCCGCGGGCGGCGACGTCGGTGGCGACGAGCACGTTCACCCGGCCGCTCGTCAGGAGCTGCAGGTTCCGGGTCCGGCGCGACTGGTTCAGGTCGCCGTGGAGCGACGTGGCACGGATGCCGGCGTCCTCGAACTGGTCGGCGAGGCGCTCGGCGTAGGCACGGGTCCGGGCGAAGACGATCGTCTTGCCGTCGCCGGCGACGAGCTCCTCGAGGACACGGTCCTTCTCGCGCTGCTCGACCACGAGGACACGGTGGTCGATGGTCGAGGACGCCTGGTCCTCACCCGCGACCTCGTGCACGCTCGGCTCGTGCAGGAACTGCTCGACGAGCGCCGCGACCTGGGTGTCGAGCGTCGCGCTGAACAGCAGCTTCTGCGCGCGGTTGCCCTGCGGGGTGACCTCGGCGGTGGCGGAGAGGATCTCCTGCACCGGCTCGAGGAACCCGAGGTCGCACATGTGGTCGGCCTCGTCGAGCACGGAGATGACGACCTCGCTGAGGTCGAGCTTCCCCTTGTTCATGAGGTCCTGCACACGACCGGGGGTGCCGACGATGATGTCGACGCCGCGCTCGAGCGCGCCCTCCTGACGGCCGTACGGCACGCCGCCGTAGATCTGCGTCGTGAAGAGGCCCACCGAGCGGGCGATCGGCTGCACCGTGCGGTCGATCTGCAGGGCCAGCTCGCGGGTCGGCGCGAGGATGAGCGCACGCGGGGCGCGGCCCATCTTGCGCTTCGTGCCGCCGCCGTGCTCCATCAGCTTCTCGACGAGCGGGGCGCCGAACGCGATGGTCTTGCCGGAGCCCGTGCGGCCACGGCCGAGGACGTCCTTGCCGGCGATCACATCGGGGATCGTCGCGGCCTGGATCGGGAACGGGCTGCTCGCGCCGAGCTCCTGCAGGGCGCGGGAGATGTTGCCGCCGATGCCGAGGTCGCCGAAGGTCACGCCCTCGACGTCGGACGCCACGGTGGACTCGGCCTGGAGCTTCGCGAGCTTGACGTCGTCGGCGGGGACGAACTTGCCGCGCTCGGGCTCGTCGAAGGAGCGGCGGGGACCGCTGCGGTCGTCGCGGTCGAAGCTGCGACGGGGACGGTCGTCATTGTCACGACGGGGGGCACGGTCATCGCGGTCGAAGCTGCGACGCGGGCGGTCGTCGTTGTCACGACGGGGCGCACGGTCGTCGCGGTCGAACGAGCGACGAGGACGGTCGTCATTGTCACGACGCGGAGCACGGTCGTCGCGGTCGAACGAGCGACGCGGGCGGTCGTCGTTGTCACGACGCGGAGCACGGTCGTCGCGGTTGAAGCTGCGCGGAGCGCGGTCATCGCGGTCGAACGAACGACGGGGACGATCGTCGTTGTCACGACGCGGAGCACGGTCGTCGCGGTTGAAGCTGCGCGGAGCGCGGTCATCGCGGTCGAAGCTGCGACGCGGGCGGTCGTCGTTGTCACGACGGGGAGCGCGATCGTCGCGGTTGAAGCTACGCGGGGCGCGGTCGTCACGGTCGAAGCGACGGGGACGATCGTCGTTGTCACGACGGGGCGCACGGTCGTCGCGGTCGAAGCGACGGGGAGCGCGGTCGTCACGGCTGAAGCCGCGTCCACCACGGTCGTCGCGCTCCGGGCGGCGCTGGCCACCGCTGTCGCGGGGCTCCCAGTTCGGGCGCGCGGGGCGCTCGCCCTGCGCCGAGCGGCCGCGACGCTCCTCGGCGTCCCAGCGCTGCTTCTGGCGCGGCGCGGTCGGTTCGGCGGCGCGGAACCCGCGGTGCTTGCTGCTGCGTGCGGCGGGGGTGCCGTTCGGGTGGCGGGGACGATCGGAGGCGCGGTTGTCCGCGCCCTTGTTGTACGGAGCCATGACTGCTTTCTCGGGTGCGCAACGAACCGCAGCGCCCGACAGCGACATCGGCGGGGGCTGCTTGCGGAGAGGGGGTTCATCCCGTCGCGATTCGACGTGATTCCAGCCCTCGAGCAACACACACCCAACAAAAAGCCCGTGATCACGATGTCACGGCGTCGAAGGCCGACCGAGCGAGTCTACGCGACCCCGCGCTCTGATGCCAGCCCCGTCGTCGACGGACGGCCGCGAGCCGGACCCGGCCTGTGCCTCCCGGCCGGCCCGTCGGTCAGGACTCGGCGAGCCGCTGTCGTTGCTCGGCCACGTCGAAGTCCGCCTTCGGCCACGAGAGCTGCATGTCCTCGAGGGCCCGGAGCAGGAGCTGCTGCACCGCCAGGCGGGCGTACCACTTGCGGTTCGCCGGCACGACGTACCAGGGCGCCTGGGGGGTCGAGGTCCGGTCGAACACGATCTGGTAAGCGTCCTGGTACCGGTCCCACAGCAGGCGCTCGTCGATGTCGCCCGGGTTGAACTTCCAGTGCTTGTCCGGGCGGTCGAGTCGTTCGCCGAGGCGTTCGCGCTGCTCGTCCTTCGAGATGTGCAGCATCACCTTGACGATCGTGGTGCCCTCGGCGGTGAGGCGGTCCTCGAACTCGGTGATCGCGCCGTAGCGTCGCTCGATCTCGTCCGGCGCCGCGAACGCCCGGATGCGCTGGATGAGGACGTCCTCGTAGTGCGAGCGGTCGAAGACGCCGAGCTGCCCGGCACTCGGGAGCTGACGCTCGATGCGCCAGAGGAAGTCGTGCTCGCGCTCCTCGGCCGTCGGGGCCTTGAAGCCCGCGTACCGCACGCCGTTCGGGTCGACCGCACCGACAACGTGCGAGACGATGCCGCCCTTGCCGGCGGTGTCCATCGCCTGCAGGACGAGCAGCACCCGGCGCTGGTCGCCGGCGGTCGACGCCGCGTACAGGCGCTCCTGCAGGGCGGCGAGCCGCGAGGCACCAGCGGCGAGCGCTTCGAGCCCGTCGATCTTGCGGCCGGGGAAGCCCGGCGTCGCATCCGGGTCGACCTGGTCGAGGCGGAAGCCCGGGTCGACGCGGAGCAGTGGTTCGGGATCGGCGTTCCAGGCCTTGCGACGGCTCACGGGTCCTCCTGCGGTCCGGGCGGCGGGTGCCCCCTGCTCTCATCCTGGCACTGTGGCGGTTCCGCCGTCGGGTTGCGCGGTCGGGGTTCCTCCGCTGGGGTGACGTGGCCGGCCTCGGGTGCGGCTACCGTGGAACCGATGAAGTCCGGCCGCCGCACAGTGCTCGCGCTCGTCGCCGCGGTCGTGGCGCTCGGCGCGGTCGCGTCCTGCAGTACGGACCCCGTCGGCGACGAGAACGCGACGGTCACCGCGGACAGCGTCATCTACCCGCTGTCCCTGCAGTACCACGGCATCGACGTGGTCGCCGATGTGCCGTACGGCACGGATCCCCTGCAGCGGCTCGACGTCTGCCTTCCGGCCGACAGCGCCCCGGAGACGACCGCGACCCCCACTGCGACGCCGTCCGCCACCCCGACGGCCGACCCCGCCGAGGCTGCGGCCCGCACCGGTCGGCCCGCGGTGCTGATGATCCACGGCGGCAGCTGGTCACACGGCGACAAGGCCACCGCCGCCTACCGGTCGGTGTGCAAGTACCTGGCGTCCGAGGGCTTCGTCACGTTCAACGTCGACTACCGGCTCGCCCCCACCGACCCGTTCCCGGCCGGCCTCGACGACGTCCGACGGGCGCTCGACTACGTGTTCCGCCCCACGACGCTGTCCACGTACGACGTCGACTCCCAGCGGGTCGGGGTGTTCGGCGGGAGCGCGGGCGGCAACCTGGCGGCGATGCTCGCGGTGACCGACCACGAGTCCGCCGCCTACGCCGAGGGCGACCGGATCCGTGCGGTCGTCGACCTGAGCGGCCCCACGAACCTGACGGCGCGCTCGACCCGGGCCGACGGGGTGTCCGCGTCCTTCCAGCGGAAGCAGCTGCTGTACCTCGGCTGCCGGACCTACACGACGTGTCCGGCGGCCACCCGGGCGTCGCCGGAGTACCACGTCACCTCGGACACGGCGCCGTTCTTCATCGGGCACTCGACGGACGAGTTCATCCCGCTGTGGGAGTCGCAGGAGTTCGCGGCGACGCTCCGGTCACACGACGTGCCGGTCACGTTCGTGCAGGTCGAGGGGACGGCGCACTCGATCGCGCAGCTCGACGAGGCGATGAGTCGCCGCGTCGCGACGTTCCTGCGGACCCAGCTGGGCTGAGGCGCTGCGGGGGCGGGGGCGGTGTGCCGCCGAAGCGACACTTCTCGCCGACGAGCGACCGTTCGTGCCGCAAGAGCGACGTTGTGCCGCCGATGTTCGGCGGAGAAGTGTCGCTTTCGCGGATACACGGGACCGGGCGACGACCGGAACCGGGACCGCGCACGCGCACGTGCACCACCGCGTGCCCCGGGTGGGTGGCACCCGGAGTCGGGACTACTGCCGACCGGCGCCAGGTCGCAGACTTCCGGGGTGACCGACACCTCGACCCGCCCTGCACGCGCCGCCGCGACCCGCTGGGACCGTTCCGCGCTGCAGACCTCCGCGGAGTTGCTGCTCGGGTTGTCGTTCGCCGCCACCATGGCCTTCGGCGGGTACGCCGCTGCGACCGGGCGACTGGCGGTCTTCGCGCAGGGCGCCGGGGTCGTCTTCCTCGTCACGCTGACCTGCGTGCTCGTGTCGTGGTTCCGGGCCGTCGAGCGCGAGGAGCGCGCCGACCGGTCCGCCGTCTCACCCCTCGCCGCGATCGACGCCGAGTACCGCCGCTAGGCAGCCTCGCCCGTCGCCGGTTCGATCGCCGTCCGTCGGTCGGCCCGCCGTTCGCGCGCGCCCTCGACCACGAAGTAGAGCGCCGGCAGCACCACGAGGGTCAGCAGCGTCGACGACACCAGCCCGCCGATCACGACCAGCGCGAGCGGCTGCGAGATGAACCCGGACTTGCCGGTCAGTCCGATCGCCATCGGCAGCAGCGCGAAGATCGTCGCCATCGCCGTCATGAGGATCGGCCGGAGGCGTCGTGTCGCGCCCTCGATCAACGCCTCACGCACCCGCAAGCCGCGCCGCCGGTACTGGTTGACGAGGTCGATGAGGACGATCGCGTTCGTCACGACGATGCCCACGAGCATGAGCAGACCGATCAGCGATGCGACGCCGATCGGGACGCCGGAGACGATCTGCAGCAGGATCGCGCCGGTCGCGGCGAACGGCACCGACGCCAGCAGCAGCAGTGGCTGTAGCAGGCTCCGGAACGTCGCGACCATGATCACGTAGACGATAAGCACGGCCACGACCAGCGCGAGGCCCAGCTGCGAGAACGCCGACGACTGACTGGCGGCGACGCCACCGATCGACGCGGTCGCACCGCGCGGCAGGTCGAGCTCGTCGACGGCGGTCGTGACCGACTGCACGGCCGCACCGAGGTTCGTGGCGTCCGGCGACACGGTGATCGTGGCGGTGCGTGCCGCGTTCGTCGTGGTGACGGTGGTCGGACCGTCGGACTCCTCGACCGTCGCGACGTCGGACAGCGGGACGGTGCCGGTGCTCGTCGGGACGTCGAGGGCGCGGAGCGCGGCGATCGTCGTCGGCGGCTCCGGGTCGGCGATGTAGACGTCGAGCGTCGCGTCGTCGATCTCGATGCTGCCGGTGTCGCGCGGGGAGACCGCGGCGGCGACGAGGCCACCCACCTGGGTCTCGGTGAGCCCGAGGGACGCGGCCTTCGCGCGGTCGACCCGGACGGCGAGGTAGGGCTCCGCTGCGGAGAGGTTGCTCGTGGCGCCAGTGGTGTGGTCGACCGACTGCATCGTCTTCAGCACCTGGCGCGAGGCCGTCTCGAGCTGCGACTGGGTCGGCGCGGACACGTCGACCTCGATGTCGCTGCTACCCCCGAACCCGCCTCCGGAGGACGCGATGGTGACCTCACCCACACCGTCGATCGCGCCGAGCGACTTCCGGGCGTCCGACTGGATCGTCGTCTGGTCGGCCTCGGCGTCGGTCGTGACCGCGTACTGCACCGACGCCGTGCCCCCGCCGCCGAACGCCGCCTGGATCGACTGTCCGCTGGTGCCGATGGTGGTCTGCACGGTCTCGACGCCCTCGACGTCCTGCAGTGCCCGCTCCACCTTGCGTGCGGAGTCGGACTGGACGGCGAGGCTCGATCCCGCCTTCAGGTCCTGGGTCACCGTGAACGTGTTCTGCCCGGAGTCCCCGAGGTAGTTCGTGGTGACGAACGGCAGTGCAGCGCCCGTACCGCCGAGGACGACGACCGCGAGCAGGATGACGACGACCGGCTTCCGCACGACCCACCGGAGCACCGGCAGGTAGACCCGACGCAGACGGTCAGAAGCGCCGGCGTCGTGCAGGTCCGCGGCCGAAGCGAGCTCGCCCGCCGTCGGCTCGGGCGCCGGATCGGCGTCCGACGGTGCCGCAGCGGCGCCCGGTTTCGCCTTCGGCGGGCGGAGCCACCAGTACGCGAGCACCGGCACGATGGTGAGCGACACGAACAGCGATGCCACGAGCGCCAAGGTGACGGTCACGGCGAACGGCCGGAACAGCTCCCCCACCAGCTCCGCGACGAAGGCGACCGGCAGGAACACCGCGACGGTCGTCAGGGTCGAGGCGGTGACGGCACCGGCGACCTCGCGGACGGCATCCAGCACGGCGCGGTGGCGGTCGACACCCGGGACCATGTGCCGCTTGATGTTCTCGATGACGACGATGGAGTCGTCGACCACACGGCCGATCGCGATCGTCAGGGCGGCCAACGTGATGATGTTGAGCGTGTACCCGGCGGCGCGCATGCCGATCGCGGCCAGGAGCACCGACGTCGGGATCGAGATGGCCGTGACCAGCGTCGAGCGCCACGAGAGCAGGAAGACGAGGATCACGATCACCGCGAAGGCGAGGCCGAGCAGCCCCTCTTCGGCCAAGGAGTCGATCGACTGCTGGATGTAGGGCGCCTGGTCGAAGACGACGGTGAAGCGGGGGTCGCCCTCGATCTTGTCCTCGATGCCCGGCAGGGCGTCGCGCACGGTCTTCGAGACGTCGACCGTGTTGGCCTCCTGCGTCTTGGTGATCGAGATCGTCAGGGCCTGCTCACCGTCCACGCGGCTGATCGAGGTGCGCGGCGACTCCGTGATCGCGACCTTCGCGACGTCGCCGAGCGTGGTGTCCGTCGGGGTGGTCGCAGCGCCGGTGGCCGCGTCGGCACCAGTACCGGTGGCAGTACCGGTGGCAGTACCGGTGGCGGTACTGGTGGGCGCGCCGGTGCTGGTGCCGTCGGCGGTGCCCGAGTTCGACGAACTCGTCAGCGGCAGCGCACGGATGTCGTCGAGCGAAGCGATCCGCTCGCCCGTCTGCACCGACAGCGTCGAGCCGTCCTGGGTCAGGGTGCCGCCGGGGATCAGGGTGCCGTTGTCGTCGAGTGCGTCCGAGATCGCCGTCTGGCTGAGACCGCGAGCGGCGAGCTCGTCCTTGTCGGGCGTGATGACGACCCGGCGGCCGGGGTTGCCGAAGACGTCCGCCTGCCGCACGCCGTCGAGCTTCTCCAGGTCGGGGATCGCCGAGGCCTGCAGCCGGTCGACGAGCTGCTCCTGGTTGCCGGACGCCGAGACCGCGACCTGCAGCACCGGCAGGTCGTCGAAGGACCCGGTGACGATCTGCGTCTGCACCGAGTCGGGCAGCGACAGCGCGTTCACCGCGGTCTGGATCTTGTCCTCGGCGCTCGCCAGGTTCGATCCGTACTGGAACGACGCCGACACCACGCTCTGTCCGGTGGACGAGGTCGCGCTGGTGGACTCGAGGTCCGGGACGACCTGGATCGCCTGCTCGATCTTCGTCGAGACGTCGTTGGACACGACCTCCGGCGTCGCCCCTGGATAGGCGCTGACGATCGCGACCTGCGGGAACTCGACGCTGGGGATCAGCTCCTGCTTGAGGCTCGTCAGCGCCACGCCCCCGAAGACCGCGACGACGATGGTGACGAGCGCGATGAGGGCCCGGTTGCGGAGGCTGAAGACCGAGAGGAGGTGCACGTCATCGATCCTCGCAGGACGCGTCTGCGAGCGGCCGGGTTCAGGCCCCGATCAGCAGGTAGAGCCCGAGGACACCGACGGCTCCGACGACCCCGGTGCCGAGGGCGATCACACGGCCGACCGACGACCGGGCGGTGGCCACCCCGAGGACGAGCACGAGGACACCGACCGCGATCTCGACCACCCAGGTCACCGGGCCGGTCGTGGCCACCACCTGCAGCAGCGCCCGCACCCCCTCGCCGATCAGGATCGCGGCGGTGACCCCGAAGGCTCCGGCACGCCAGCGGGCGTCACGGGAGCGGACGAACACGGCGACCGCACCGGCGAGCAGCCCGGCGGGGATACCGAGCAGCACCCACAGGTTGGTGACGGACAGGAAGTCCGGGTAGCCGCGCAGGTTCGTCGTGGCCCAGTAGCCCACGTGCATGAGTTCGAGCAGCACGACGCCGAGCAGCATCGCGAGCGGCAGGGCGAACCGGCCGGCACGGGCCCCGGCGCCGATGCACAGCGCGACGGCGACCAGGAACCAGGGGCCGGCGGAGTTCGCGACGGACGACAGCGCGGGCACCGTCTGCCCGAACGAGGTCAGCACACCGGCGAGCAGTGCGCCACTCAGGGCCATCGTGACGCGCACCAGAGCCGGCACCGCGGGGCACGGCTCGGACGGTGACGCGGACGACTGGGACGCAGCAGCGGCCGGAGCACCGGCGGACAGGGTCGCGTTCATGGCATCAGCATCGCGTCGTCCGCCACCGCGCACATCACCCCACGGAGCGAGAACGCCCCTGGCCCATCACCCCAGAGGATGACCCCACGACTGCTCACACCACCGCGGCGAGCGACCCCCGCACCCCGGCGGACTCCCCACCGACACGAGCCCACGCCCGTTCGAGCACGTCCACCAGACGACCACGGTCCGCCGGCGCCATCGTGAACGGCACCCGCAGGAACCGTTCGAACCCGCCGTCCGGGCCGAACACGCCGCCGGACGCCAGCACCACCCCCTCGGACCGCGCGGCCAGCACGAGCGCACTCGACACCGGACGGCCGAGGCCCACCCACGTCGTCAGCCCACCTGCGGGCGACGGCACGTCCCATTCCGGGAGTCGTGCCCTGAGCGCGCCCACGACGTCGTCGCGACCCTGTCGCAGGTACTCGCGCCGCGCCTCCAGGACGGCCGCCGTCCGTGGGACCAGCTCCCGCGCGACCAGCTGGTCGAGGACGGGCGTGCCGAGGTCGCCCGTCGGGCGGGCGGCGAGCAGCCGCTGCAGGAGGGCCGGCGCGGCACGGATCCAGCCGATCCGCAGGCCGCCCCAGAAGACCTTGTCCGCCGACCCGATCATCACGACCGACGCCCCCGACCGGTCGGCTGCTGCAAGCGGCAGCGACGGCGCGCCGTCGATCCGCAGCTCGCCCATCGTCTCGTCGGCGACCACCGTCGTGCCGACCGACGCCGCGACCGACAGCAGGAGCTGGCGGGTCGAGGCCGTCATCGTCGCACCGGTCGGGTTGTGCAGCTCGGGCATGACGTAGGCGACGGCCGGTGCGGTCCGGCGCAGCGTCGTCTCGAGCGCGGCGGCGTCCCACCCGGTCCGCGCGTCGACGGGCACGCCGACGAGTCGTCCGCCGGCCTCGCGGAACGCCTCGTGCGCGTGCGGGTAGGTCGGGGACTCGACGAGCACGGCGTCACCGCGGCGGACGAGCACCCGGGCGAGCAGCGCGATGGCGTGCTGCGCGCCGATCGTCACGATCACCTGGGACGGATCGGTCGGCAGTCCGCGCTCGGTGTACCGGTCGGCGATGGCGGCGCGGAGCCCGGGGTCGCCGACGGTGTCGTACCCGATGCCGGCCAGCGCCGCGGGCACGTGTCGCACCGCCCGCTCGACGGCCTCGGCCATCCCCGGCGCCGAGTGCAGCGCGGCCTTCCGCAGGTCGAGGAGCTCGCCGTCGACCACCCCGCCGAGCCGTTCCGGGTCGGGACGACCGATCAGGGACGCGGGCAGGTGGACCACGCTGCCGGAGCCACGGACCGACACGACGAACCCGTCGGACCGCAGCCGGGCGTACGCGTTCGCCACGGTCGTGCGGGAGATGCCGAGCGCGGTCGCGAGTCCGCGCTCCGCCGGCAGTCGCACACCCTGCGCGACCCGGCCGTCGATGACGAGCACCCGGATGGCGTCGGACAGTGCTTCGTACGCCGGGGCGTCGGTGCCGTCGCGCCAGTCGGTGAGCAGCAGGGCAGCAGATCGGGCACTCAACAGCACGGGTGTCATGGGTCCACGGTAGCGCGATTGGCTCTCGACCAGCAGTCCAATCCGCATCGACGATGAACCCATGTCCCGCAGCACCGCCCTCACGTTCCGCTTCGGCCAGCTCTTCGTCGGCCTGTTCCTCTACGGCGCCTCCACCGCGCTGCAGGTCCGAGCGGTCGTCGGCGTCTCGTCGTGGACCGTCCTGACGCAGGGCCTCGAGAACGTGGTGCCGTGGTCGTTCGGCGTCATCACCGTCGTGTCGAGCGGCGTGATCCTGCTGTTCTGGATCCCCCTGCGCCAGAAGCCGGGCATCGGCACCCTGCTGAACGCGCTGGCGATCGGGCCGAGCGCCGACCTGGTGCTCTGGCTCGTGCCGGAGCCGTCCGGCCTGCTCGCCCGGATCGCCCTGTTCGCCGCGGGACTGGCGCTGCTCGCCGTCGCGACGGCGTTCTACATCGGCGCGGGGTTCGGCACCGGGGCCCGTGACGGCCTGATGGTCGGGCTGCACGAGCGCCTCGGCTGGCCGCTCTGGCTCGCCCGCACCCTGGTCGAGGTGTCCGTCGTCATCGTCGGCTGGATCCTCGGCGGGAACGTCGGCGCCGGCACCGTCATCGCCGCCTTCGCGATCGGTCCGATGGTGCAGCCGCTCATGCCGTTCTTCCGCCGGTTCCCGTGGAGCCCCGAGCGCCGGGTCGTCCGGGAGGCGCGTCCCACCTCCGTCGCGCACGCTTCGTGAGCAGGAATGGTCGGGTCGCAGGGCCCCACCCGACCATTCCTGCTCACCATCCGCCCGGCACCCTTGCGGAGCGTCGACTCGCGATATAGCGTGACCTCCACAGACGCGATACATCGCGAGTTGGAGGAAGCAACATGACGCAGGAGAAGTGGCTCGTCGACGAGCCCAAGGTCATCGACACCGGCATCGTCCGCACACTCCGTGTCGGACTCGTCGGTGGTCAGGTGGACGTCGTGGCACACGACGAACCCACCGCACGGGTCGAGGTCCACAGCGTGTCCGGCAAGCAGCTGAAGATCGAGGTCGACGGCGACACGCTCACCGTCGACCACCCGCAGATCCGGTGGGACGACCCCATCGGGTTCCTCAAGTCGTTCCGCGGCAAGGCCCACGCGGACGTCAGCATCCTGGTCCCCCGCGACGCCTCGGTGCACCTCGGCGTCGTGTCGGCGGGTGCGCTGCTGTCCGGCACGAACCGCGGTGCGATGCTCAACACGGTGTCCGGCGACCTCGTCGTCGACGGAGTCGCCGGCGACGTCACGGTCAACGCCGTGTCGGGCGCGACGACCATCCGCGAACTCGACGGCGCCCTGACGGTCCACACGGTCTCGGGTGACGTCGTGGCCACTGGCGAGATCCCGCGGTTCCAGGCGGACGGCGTCTCGGCGGACGTCGTGCTCGACCTGCACGGCGTGCCGGAGTCGGCGCGCGTCAACACGGTCTCCGGTGGCGTGAGCGTCCGGCTCGAGGACGGCGTCGCCTACCAGTGCACCGTCAGCACGGCGTCCGGCAAGCTGCAGTTCGACGACTCCGAGATCCGCGGTGTGCGTGGCTCGTACGTCAAGCAGGGTGGCGAGCTGGCCGGCCAGTGGCTGGACCTGCGCGTGAACTCGGTCTCCGGCGACATCGCGGTGCTGCACGCCCCGCCGGTCGCCGCCGAGCCGACCGCACCCCCGACCGCCCCGGCACCCCCGACCACGCCGGTCCCCCCGACGGCGCCCGTGCCCCCGACGGTCCCGACCAACGACGGCGAGGTGCCCGCATGAGTCCCGTCTTCGCCCACGGCCACCTCCGCCTGTACCTGCTCGTGCTGCTGGCGGACCACCCGATGCACGGCTACGAGCTCATCCAGGCCCTCGGCGACCGGTTCGGCGGCACCTACGTGCCGAGCGCCGGCACCGTGTACCCGCGGCTCGCGAAGCTCGAGGAAGAAGGCCTCGTCTCGAAGACCGCCGACGGCCGCAAGACCGTCTACGCGATCACCGAGGCCGGCCGCACCGAACTAGCGGCCCGTGCCGACGAGATCGCCGCGGTCGAGTCCGGGGTCGCCGACTCGGTGAAGTCCCTGGCCGACGGCGTCCGCGCCTCGGTCGGCGAGGCGATGCGCTCCCTCCGTGCCGACCTCGCCGCCTCGGCGGAGAGCCCCGGCACCGGTTCCCACGAGGACCCCGTCTCGGTGCCGTCGGAGAGCGCCCGCGCCCTGCGCGAGCTCGAGATGGCGCTGTCGTCGTTCCGGCAGCAGGTCCGCGCGGACCTGCGCCGACGCGCGACCCGCGGCACGCTCCGTGCGGACACCGTGACGCGTCTGCGTGACGGTCTGGAGGCCCTGCGCAAGTCTCTCTGACGGCCCGCGGCCGACAGGCGGTCGCGCCCCGTGCCTCCCGGCCGCCCGTCGCACCGCCCCACCCACGGAACCAGGTTCCGGACACAGCGCCACGCCGATCCGTGGTGTCGTGACCGGAACCCGGTTCCGTTCGCGCGCCCCAGCCTGCGGTCGGCGCGCTACAGCCCGGCGTCGGCGAACGCGACCATCGCGTCGCGCAGCGCCCGTGCCGCACCCGCTCCGGCCCAGTCGTAGGCGTGCGCGAACCGCTCGTCGTGCACGTACATCTCGGCGAGTGTCCGGAACCGCTCCGCGGTGAGGTCCGCCGGCGGCGTCGACTCGGCGAGCCACGCGAACTGCCGCCGCGCCAGTGCCTGCGCGGCCGGTGAGCCCGGGCCGTCGCCGGACGCAGCGAGCGCTGCGGCGTCCTGGGCGATCGCGCGCAGCTCGTCCTGGAACGCCTGCTTGCCCGCGGTGTCCTTCGCGTCCCACCAGGCGGTGCCGCGCTGCCAGGCGTCCGCTCCCCAGCGCTCCTCGACCTCGTGCTTGAAGCGGGTCTGGTCGAACCCGTCGAAGGTGTCCGTGGCGTTCATGGTGTCTCCGTTCTCGATCCTGGTGATGGTGGTGCGCACGGCGGCGAGCTGCCGGGCGAGGCGGTCCCGCTCGCGTTCGAGCCAGGCGACGTGCGCGGTGAGGGCGGTGACGTCGTCCTGCTCGCCGTCGAGGACCCGGCGGATGTCGGGCAGCCCGAGGCCGAGGCCGCGCAGCAGCAGGATGCGCTGCAGCCGGACGAGCGCCCGGTCGTCGTAGCGGCGGAGTCCGCCGTCGCCGACGGCGGTGGCCGGCAGCAGCCCGATGGCGTCGTAGTGGCGGAGCGTGCGGCTCGACACCCCGGCGGATCGCGCCACGTCGGCGATGCCGTGGGGTGCTTTCGCAGCTGCGGTGGCGATGTCTGACGGATCCCTCATGCAGCCCACCGTAGAGGTTGACGCGACGTCAACCGCAAGGGGTGCTCGGGGTGCGGCATCGACGACACGCGACCGAGCGGGAATGACCGCCCGGGCACCCGTGTTGACTCCCGCCCGGAACTGAGTAGGTTTGCCGCTCGTGACGAACGAGGTCCGGTCGCTGAAAGCGCGACTGATCGGGGATCCCCTCCCCTCCGAGAAGCTCGAAGGACAGCTCCTCCCGAAGCACCTGGCACTGCCGATCTTCGCGAGTGACCCGCTGTCCTCTGTCGCGTACGCACCGCAGGAACTCCTGATGATCCTGCTGCTCGGCGGGATGTCGTTCCTGACCTTCGCACCGTGGGTGGCCGCGCTCGTGGTGCTGCTGCTCGTGGTGGTCGTCGCGTCCTACCGGCAGCTCATCAAGGCGTACCCGTCCGGCGGCGGCGACTACGAGGTCGCGCACCGGAACCTCGGCGAGAAGGCCGGGCTGGTCGTCGCGAGCGCGCTGCTCGTCGACTACGTCATGACGGTCGCCGTGTCGGTGGCCTCCGGCGTGGACAACATCATCTCGGCGCTGCCGATGCTGAACGACGTCCGCGTCGAACTCGCGCTCGTGTTCGTCGTGCTCCTCGCCGCCACGAACCTGCGCGGCGTGCGGGAGTCGAGCAAGGCCTTCGCCATCCCCACCTACCTGTTCGTGGCGTCGGTCTTCGTGATGGTCGTCACCGGCCTGGTCCGGGTCGCCGCGGGACACGCCCCGATCGCCGAGTCCGCCGGGTACACCGTCGACAACGTCGAGCACACGACGCAGGCGGCGTTCATCCTGCTGCTCCTCCGGGCCTTCGCCTCCGGCTGCTCGGCGCTGACCGGCGTCGAAGCCATCGCGAACGGCGTGCAGGCGTTCCGGCGCCCGAAGATCAAGAACGCGCAGGCGACCCTGGTGGCGATGGGCGGCATCGCGATCGTCCTGTTCATCGGGCTCATCACGCTCGCGCTCGTGTCCCGCGTGCACTACGCCGAACGCGCCTGCGACCTGGTCGGCTTCGCGAACTGCGCGACGACGCCGCAGCGCTCCCTCATCGCCCAGATCGCGGCGGCGACGTTCGGTGACAACTCGGTACTGTTCTTCCTCATCCAGGCGACGACGGCCGCGGTCCTGCTCCTCGCCGCGAACACGGCGTTCAACGGGTTCCCGCTGCTCGGCTCGATCCTGGCCCGCGACTCGTACGCCCCGAAGGCCCTGTCGACCCGCGGCGACCGGCTCATCTACTCGAACGGCGTCATCGTCCTGGCGCTCGTCGCCGCAGCGCTGCTCGTGGTGTACCGGGCGAACGTCACGAGCCTCATCCAGCTCTACATCATCGGCGTCTTCGTGTCGTTCACGCTCGGCCAGACGGGCATGGTCGTGCACTGGACGCGCCTGCTGCGCGCGGACCGGGCCGGTACCGCCGACCCGTCCGTCAACCGCGCGCAGGTGGTGCGCTCCCGCACCATCAACGCGATCGGGGCCACGTTCACCCTCGTCGTCCTGGTCATCGTCACGATCACCAAGTTCACGCACGGCGCCTGGCTCGTGTTCCTGATCATGCCGATCCTGTACGTGCTCATGCTCGGCGTGAACCGCTACTACCGCGACGTCTCGCACGAGATCGAGGCCGACGTCGAGACCGAGTTCGGCGCCACCGGTGACCACGCCGTCGTGCTGGTGAACAAGCTGCAGAAGCCCGTGCTCAAGGCCCTCGACTACGCGATCGCCGCCGAGCACGCCAGCTGCGAGGCGGTCCACGTCGCGATCGACGACGCCGACGCCCAGCACCTCCGCGACCAGTGGGCCGAGTACGGCATCCGGATGCCGTTGACCATCGTGCCGAGTCCGTACCGCGACATCTCGATGCCGCTCATCAAGTACATCAAGGCGCACCGGCTCGAGCACGGCTCCGAGGTCGTCACCGTCTACACGCCGATCTTCATCGTCGGTCACTGGTGGGAGGGCCTGCTCCACAACCACCGCGGCCGTCGCATCCGCAAGAAGCTCCTGCTCGTGCACGGCGTCACCGTCGCGCTGGTGCCGTGGCTGCTCGACTCGTCCGAACTGCTGTACGGCCGCCGGTCGCGTCCGCTCCCCGGCCAGGAACGTCGCGGCGAGCCCGTGCGGCCGCCGCTCCGCCGGTCCCTCGCCGGCTCGGCCGGAGCGCCGGTCGACGGTGTCGTCGACGATCGCCTGGCCCGGTCCGCGCAGCGGAACAGCCTGCAGCCGCGTCGTGCGACCCGTCCGGCCGGTCCCGCCGAGGGCGTCGACCCCGCGCAGTGCACCGGCGAGCTGCACGCGCTCGTGCCGACCTCGCCGCGCCGGGGCGACGAGTCGTAGCATCTGACGTCATGACGATCACCGACCTGCGGACGTTCGCCACGTTCGACGGCCACGGCGGCAAGGTGTCGAAGCGCGTCGAGGTGCTGGACCACGAGCCCGTCGCGGGCAGCCGCCACGAAGGACTCGTGGCGGTGCGCGGCGAGCACCCGCTGGGCGCGCTCGACGAGCGCGCCGCCGACGAGTCGGCAGCGCTGTCGCGCGGCGTCCCCAGCGTCGGGTGGGTCGACCCGTCGACGCTCCGCGACTGGTACCGCCCGGACCGCGTGGTCATCACCCGGATCGAGGCGCGGCAGTCCGGCATCGAGCCGGGTCTCTACGCCGATTCGCGCGGTCGCGGACGGGTCCGGATCGACGGCCTGGAGGCACGGCTTGCCCCCGACGGTCGGCCCGCCTTCCGCGCACTGGCCGGTTCCGAGGCGCCCTGGGTGGTCGACGTCCCCCTGCCGACGGACCAGGCGGTGCGGCTCGTGGCGGTCGCCGAGGTCGACGAGGGCTTCGAGGTCGTGACCGCTCCGGTGTCCCCGTTCCTGCAGCCCGGCGAGTACGCGGCGTACGACGACGACGTCCCCGGACTTCCCCCGCGGCCGTCCAGCGGCCGGGTCGTGGTGTCCGCGACCGTGCTGCTCGACGGATCGCTGCACGAGGTCGAGCGGATCGACGAGCAGGCCGCGACGATCTGGGTCCGGCGCGAGGGACGGACCGTGCCGATCGCGACGAGTGCTGTCGGTCCGGACCTGGTGCGGTACTCGGCCACGCCGGTCTGACGGGGGACACGCGCCTGCGGGGTGCGTCGGAGGTGCGGCGTAGCGTCCTCGGCATGAGTGATGCAGAAGAGACCCTCGGCGGCGCCCGTCCGGACCCGTCGACCGAGGCGAGCAAGGACCCCGAGCAGTGGGTCACCGGTGACGAGCCGATGACCGGACCCCAGCGCAGCTACCTCGACACCCTGGCCCGCGAAGCCGGCGAGGAGCTCTCCGCCGACCTGACCAAGGCCGAGGCCTCGGAGCACATCGACCGCCTGCAGCAGCAGACCGGCCGCGGCACCGACACCACGGGTTCCTGAGAGCGGGTCCGCCCTTCGGCGGACCCCAGCCTGGGCATGTTCTGGTGAAGTCCGGGCAGACCCCCGGACGGGGGGAATCGATGACGCGTCACCGGTTACCGTCGTGGCCATGCGAACGACATCGACCTCCATCGGCCTGACCGCGCTCCGCATCGTCCTCGGAGTGGTGTTCATCGCTCACGGCGCGCAGAAGTTCGCCCAGGGCATCCCGAACGTCGCCCAGGGCTTCTCCGGCATGGGCGTCCCGCTCGCCGACGTCGCCGCGCCCCTGGTCGCCGGCCTCGAACTCGTCGGCGGTGTGCTGCTCGTGCTCGGCGTCGCCACCCGCGTTGTGGGCGTCCTGCTCGCCGTGGACATGGTCGTCGCGGGGTTGCTCGCGCACGCGTCGTCCGGCTTCTTCTCGCAGGACGGCGGCTTCGAGTACGTGCTCGTCCTGGCGGTCGGGTCGCTCGTCGTGGCACTGACCGGCCCGGGGCGGTTCTCGCTCGACGCCGTGTTCCTGGCGTCGTCCCGTCGCCGTCGTGGCGTGCGGGAGCCCCTGCCCGCCTGACCCGCGGTGTGTGCGGGCGTGTGGGCGTGCGGGCGTGCGTGCGTCGGGCGTGCGGGCTGCCGCCTGCCGCCGCCGCCTGCCGCCGCCGCGTGCGGCCTGGCGTGCGGCCTGGCGTGCTGCTGCCGCCTGGCGTGCCGCCCCGTCGTGCTGCGCACGGTGCGCGCTTTGTGGGCCCGTGCGAGGTTGACCGCTCGGTGCGCCGACAGAGCCTCGCACCGAGCCGCTAACCCCGCACGGGGCGACGAACCTCGCACGGTGCGCAGCCCGCCGACCCCGCACGGGACGACGAACCTCGCACGGTGCGCAGCCCGCCGACCCCGCACCGCCCGACGAACCTCGCACGGTGCGCAGTCCACCCAGGCCGCACGGGACGACGAACCTCGCACGGTGCGAGGTTGACCGGCTCAGGCGGCGGCGAGCACGTCCATCACCTGGCGGGCGATGAGCCGTCCGGCCCGGTTCGCCCCGATCGTCGACGCCTGCGGCCCGTAGCCCGCCAGGAACAACCGCGGCTCGTCGACCGAACGCCCGTCCGCCACGACGACTCCGCCGGCCGCGGTCCGCAGGTGCAGCGGCGCGAGGTGCCGCAGGTCGGCCCGGAACCCGGTCGCCCAGAGCACCGCGTCGGCGTGCACGTGCGTGCCGTCGGCCGTCACCACGCCGGTCTCGTCCATCCGGGTGAACATCGGCTGGTCGCGCAGGACCCCGCGGTCGATGCCCGCTCGGATCCGCCGCGAGACCGGCACGCCCGTGCCGCTCACGATGCTCGGCAACACCTCGCCGGCGCGGGCGGCCCGGTCCTGCTCGTCGACCGCTGCGACCGCCGACTCGAGGTCGAGCGACGACGAGTCCGCCCACACCATCGGCCGTCGGGTGAACCAGTGGGTGGACCGCGCGACACCGTCGAGCTCGACCAGGAAACCGATGGCACTCGTCCCGCCGCCGACCACGACGACGTCCTGCCGGGCGAACTCCGCGGCGCTGCGGTACTCGGTCGTGTCGAGCTGTCGTCCGCTGAACGCGCCTCGGCCCGGGTACCACGGCACGAACGGCGTGCCCCACGTGCCCGATGCGTTCACCACGACGTCGGCGCGGATCCGGGTCTCGGCGCCGTCGGCGGAGCGGGTCGTGACGCACAGTCGGCCGTCCGCGGTGCGCGAGACCGACGGCACCGACACCGGACGCCGGACCCGCAGGTCGTAGTGCTGCTCGAACCGCCGGTAGTACTCCCCCACGACGTCCCGGGCGGGTCGTGACCGATCGGCGTCGTCGAACTGCAGCCCCATCGCCCGCATCCCCGGCAGGTCGTGCACGCGGTGCGCCGCGCCGAGCCGCAAGGCCTCCCACCGGAACTGCCAGGCGCCGCCCGTGCTCGGGGCACGATCGAGCAGCACCAGGTCGGTGCCGGGCACGAGCCCCAGGCGGCGCAGGTGGTATCCCACCGACAGTCCAGCCTGCCCCGCACCGATGACGACGACCCGGGCGGACTGGTCGGCTGGGTTCTCGAGGGGTTCGGTCATCACTTCGATTCTCCTGTGCGCGGAGCCGTCGCGGCGACGTCCAGATCGAGGTACATGGTAGAGTGATCGGCAGATTTCAAACCACGAACCGTCTGGTTCCCCGAGTGATCTTCCGTCATTCGCCAGGACCGGACCAGAGCCGAACGAGGGGGTCACGCATGGGGCGCGGCCGTCAAAAGGCGAAGCACACCAAGGTCGCCCGTGAGCTGAAGTACTTCAGCCCGCAGACGAACTACGGTGCACTCGAGCAGGAGCTCTCCGCCGGACAACACTCCGATGACGATCTCGTCGACCGCTGGGCGGACCAGTACGGTCCCGAAGCGGCAGACGAATCCGACGAGTTCGAGACCAAAGCGGACCAGAACAAGTCCGCCTGACCGGCACAGCCGTCACGCCGCGCACCCCCGGGCAGCGCGGCGTTTCTGCGTGCGCACGCGGACAACGCGGACCGGTCACGACTCCCCACGCGGGGAACGCCGAGTGGTCACGAAGTGCCGCCCGCGGCCGGACCGAGCGGCACTTCGTGGCCACTCGGCGGACACCTGACGGCAGGTCGTGCGGCCTGGAGGCACGACGAACGCCCGCCACGCGGCCTGCGTGACGGGCGTGGCCGGCTGGGTCAGGCGGCGTAGCTCCCGACGAGCCGCACGGCACCGCCGTCGACACCCTTGGCGCCCTGTTCGAAGCCGGTCAGGTCGCGGGCCGACGTGGCGATCGTGCCGACGGGCCACGCGGGCATCCCGGCGACGCCGAGCGACTCGATGACGTCCACCGCAGCACTGGCGGACACCACGGCGAACATGCCGATGCCCAGGTTCCAGGTGCCCTCGGTGTCCTCGATCGGCGTGCCGGCCATGTCGGCGAGCACGCGGAAGACGGGGAGCGGCTGCCAGGTCGAACGGTCGACCTCGATCCACGAGCCGACGGGCAGCACGCGCGCCAGGTTCGCCGCGATGCCACCACCGGTCACGTGCGACAGGGAGTGCACGGCGCCCGGGTGCTGCTCGAGCAGCTCCAGCAGCGGCGTCGTGTACAGGCGGGTGGGCTCCAGCAGGGCCTCGCCGACGGAAACCGCGCCGCCGAACCCGACACCGCTCAGCTCGGCCAGCTGGTCGGTGTACCCGACCCCGCGCGACGCCAGGATGTGCCGGACGAGCGAGTACCCGTTCGAGTGCAGCCCGGACGACTCGATCGCGAGCACGACGTCGCCGTCCTGCACCAGGTGGGCGCCGAGCTGCGAACCGGCCTCGACGACACCCGTCGCGGCGCCGGCCACGTCGTAGTCGTCCGGACCGAGCAGCCCGGGGTGCTCGGCGGTCTCGCCACCGACCAGCGCGGTGCCCGTCGCCGAGCAGCCGCGGGCGATGCCGGCGACGATGTCGGCGATGCGGTTCGGCACGACGCGCCCGCAGGCGATGTAGTCGGTCATGAACAGCGGCTTCGCACCGACCACCACGATGTCGTCGACGACCATGCCGACCAGGTCCTGCCCGATGGTGTCGTGCTTGTCGATCGCCTGGGCGATGGCGACCTTGGTGCCGACGCCGTCGGTCGAGGTCGCGAGCAACGGGTGTGAGAAGTCCTTCAGGAACGACACGTCGTAGAGTCCGGCGAAGCCGCCCACGCCGCCCAGCACGTGGCTGTTGTGCGTCGCCGCGACTGCGGACTTCATGAGTTCGACGGCCAGGTCACCGGCAGCGGTGTCCACTCCGGCTTCGGCGTACGGGTTGGGCATGCGGAGTCCTTCGCGGTGACATGGCAGACTTGTTCGGTACCCCCCGATTCTACGGTCTGGAGCACACCCGCGAATGTGCGGCATCGTCGGCCTCGTTGCACAGGGCCCCGCCAACCAATCCATCTACGACGCACTGCTCCTCCTGCAGCACCGCGGGCAGGACTCGACGGGCATCGCCACGGTCGAGGGTCACGTGCACCACATGCACAAGACCCGCGGCCACGTACGGGAGTCGTTCCGAACCCGTGACATGCGCGCCCTGCTCGGCACCATGGGCCTCGGACACGTGCGCTACGCCACCAAGGGCGCGGCGAGCAACGAGGAAGAAGCACAGCCGTTCTACGTGAACGCGCCGTACGGCATCGTCCTCGTCCACAACGGCAACCTCACCAACACGCGGGAACTGACGCGTGAACTGTTCGACATCGACCGTCGGCACCTCAACACCACGTCGGACACCGAGCTCCTGGTGAACGTGCTGGCGCACGAGCTGCAGGGACAGGTCCGCGGCACGGACCTCGACCCCGGGCAGGTCTTCGACGCCGTCGAGCGCGTGCACGAGCGGGTCGAGGGCTCCTACGCCACGATCGCCACGATCGCCGGCCACGGGCTCCTGGCCTTCCGCGACCCGTTCGGCATCCGGCCGCTCATCCTCGGCCACAAGTTCGACGAGGCCGGCCAGCCCGAGTGGGTCGTGGCGAGCGAGTCGCTGGTGCTCGAGTCCGGCGGCTACGAGATCGTGCGCGACGTCGCCCCGGGCGAGGCGATCTTCATCGAGATGAACGGGCAGATGCACGCCCGGCAGTGCGCGAAGAAGCCGCGGCTCGTGCCGTGCTCGTTCGAGTACGTGTACCTGGCCCGTCCCGACTCGGTCATGAACGGCATCTCGGTCTACGACGCCCGCCTGCGCCTCGGCAACCGGCTGGCGGACACCATCGAGCAGTACGCGCCGACCGGTGACATCGACGTCGTGATGCCGATCCCGGACTCGTCCCGGCCGGCCGCGATGCAGGTCGCGCGGAAGCTCGGCATCGAGTACCGCGAGGGCTTCTACAAGAACCGCTACGTCGGCCGGACCTTCATCATGCCGGGCCAGGCGGAGCGCAAGCGGTCCGTCCGGCAGAAGCTCAACGCGATGTCGTCGGAGTTCAAGGGCAAGAACATCCTGATCGTCGACGACTCGATCGTGCGCGGCACGACGAGCAAGGAGATCGTGGAGATGGCCCGCGCCGCCGGTGCGAACGAGGTCACCTTCACGAGCGCCGCTCCCCCGGTCCGGTTCCCGCACGTCTACGGCATCAACATGCCGACGCGCGACGAGCTCATCGCGCACGACCGGAAGATCCCGGACATCAACCGCGTGCTCGGCAGCGACCACCTGATCTACCAGGAGATCGGCGACATGCGGGACGCCATCATCGAGGGCTCCGACGTGACCGACCTCGAGATGAGCTGCTTCACGGGCGAGTACGTCACGGGCACCGTGAGCCCGGAGTACCTGTCCTGGGTCGAGGCGAACCAGCTCAGCTAGGTCGCGTCCGAGACGCACCCACCTGACAGACGGGAGGCCCGTGGCGGTGTCGCCACGGGCCTCCCGTCTGGAAGCGGTCGCGGCTACGGCCGCTGGTCGCCGTGCTCGTCGATCTCGCCGTCGACCGTCTCGGGCGGCAGCTCGACCTCGACACGCTCCGCCGTCAGGCGGGCCGCGCGCCGGGCGAAGACCCGGTCGAACACGACGGCGACGACCGCGCCGACGAAGGCACCGATCGTGACGCCCCACAGGCTGAAGTAGCCCACCAGGCTGCCGAAGCTCGACTCCTCCTGCTGGCCACCGAGGTTCATGGTGAGCGAGACGACGATCAGGGTCGCGATGAACCCGAGCACCGCACCGCCGACGATGAACACCCCGAACTTCGGGGCACGACGGATCGTGACCTCGTCAGAGGTGGAGACGGCGTTCGGCGCAGGGGCCGGGACCGGCTGGTCGTCGGGTCGATCGGTGTTGCTCACCCACCCATTGTCCCCCACTGTGGGACGTCTCCCGGCCTGTCCGCGCAGTCCGATCCAGGAGAGGATGATCCGTACGCGTTGGTATCCCAAGGGCTGGAGGTGACACGGATGCGAGAACGGACCGTACGGGGACGAGGCCGCACCTCGAGCACCCCGGCGCGCGTGACCTGGCCCGTGATGCAACGCCACGAAGAGGACCGTGCCGTGTCCGTCGTCGCGGAGCACCAGTGGAGCGTCGCGCTCGTCGGCGCCCCGGGTCTCGGCAAGAGCACCGTCGCCGCCCGCGTCACCGACCGCGTCGCCGGACGGGACGCCACCGGGCGCACGGTCGTGGTGCCCATCACCGCCGTCGCCTCCGGGCGCTCGATGCCCTTCGGCGCGATCTCGGACCGCTTCGGCGAGCTGCCGGCGACCCTGTCGGAACTGTCCGACGACGCCGGGGCCGAGCAGCGCCTCCGGGCGATCGCCGACCTGGCGGACCGCGACGTCCTGCTGCGCGTCGACGACGCCGACCACCTCGACGCGATCTCCGCCCGGTACGTGGCGTGGCTCGTCCGGCACCAGGGTGCGCGGCTCGTCCTGACCTGCCGTGACTTCACCGCGCTGCCGGAACCGCTCCGCGCCCTGTGGCAGGACGACCTGCTCGAGCGCATCGACCTCGAGCCGCTCACCCTGCGCGAGACGTCGGCCCTGGTGGCCGAGGCGCTCGGCTCGCAGCTCGAGAACGCCTCGGCCGAGCGGGTGCACCGCGCGACCGCCGGCAACCCGCTCTACCTGCGCGAGGTCGTCCGCGCCGCCCGCACCTCGGGTGCCCTCGAGCACACGGCGTCCGGGTGGTACTGGCGCGGCCGGGTGACGGCGTCGAACAGCCTCGCCGACATGTACCGGACGGAGCTCGGCTCGTTGCCGGAGGACCTGCGCGACGTCGTCGACATCGTGGCACTGGCCGACCCGATCCCGCTCGCGCGGCTGCTCGGCCTGGTCAGCGGCGGCGACGTCGACCGCGTGGTCGCGCTCGGGCTGGTCCGGATCGACTCGCTCGACGACGGCGCCGCGGTGGCCCGTCCGCAGCACCCGCTCGTCGGCGACGTGATCCGCGGCCTGGTGCCGGTCGCCCGCCGCACGGCGCTCTTCGCCCGCGCGAACGCCTTCCGCGCCGACAGCGCCGAGGGCGCGCCGCCCGCCGCGCGCTTGCGGTCGGCGCTCTGGGCGCTCGACTGCGGTGTCGTGCCGCCGGTCGAGCAGCTGCTCGACGCGGCGCAGGTCGCAGTGCGGCTCCAGGAGCACGAGAGCGCGATCGCCCTGGCCTCCGCAGCGCTCCGGCGGACACTGCACCCGAACGAGCAGGTCGCCGCGCGCTGCCTGCGGTCGCTGGCGTACTCGTACACCGACGGGCGCGAGGCCGGTCGCGCCGACGCCGAGGCCGCCTGGGCCGTCGCCCGTGCGGAACCCGGCACGGTGGACGACGCCCTCGTGGTCGAGGCCTGCGAGATCCTCGCCAACATCCGTCAGTTCCACGACGACGACGTGCTGGCCGCGGTCGCGCTCACCGACGTCGCCAGCCGCCTGGTGTCCGGCGACGCGGTCGAACGGCTCCGCCTGCTGCGCCTGGCGCACCTCGGCTGGGGCGGACGGTTCAACGAGGTCCGCGCCGAACTCGAGCGCAGCGGCATCGTGCACGCCCCGACGATCCCGTTCGCGTTCCTGTGCGTCGCCCCCTGCGCGATCATGGCGCTCGCCACGGCCGGGCGGCTCGACGACGCCTCGGCCCTCGGGCGCCGGGCACTGGCCACCGCGATCGAGCACCTCGAGGACGCGCCGTGGAGCGTCGGCGAGATCGTGTCGGTGCTGCACCAGGTGCAGGTCTGGCGCGGCGACCTCGCCGACCTGCTCACCGAGGTGCCGGTCCGCCGGTCGAACCCGTACCTGAAGTACGACTTCACCCTCGAACTCATCGGCGACGGCAACCTCGCCATCGGCCAACGGCGCTGGGACGACGCGATCGCCGCGTTCTCGGCTGCCTGCGAGCGGTACGACGTCGCGGACCACGGCGGCTTCGCGGCCTACCCGTGGGCGCGGCTCGCGATGGCGTACGCCTACGCCGGTCGAACCGAGGACGCGACTCGTGCGCTCGACCGGGCGAGGGCCACCCCGCAGCGGGCGATGCGGATCACGGGCGAGCAGGTCGCGGTGACGATCGCCTGGACCGAGGCGGTGCTCGGCAACCCGGCCGGGCTCCGGCACGCCGACGACATCATCGACCGCGGGACGGCGAGCGGTGGGTGGACGCACGTCATGTACGCGCAGACGCTGCACTACGCGATGGACATGCTGAACGGACGCGAGACCGGTACCTCGCTCGGTCGCATGCGCGAGGCAGCGGCTCGGGTCGACGGTCCGCTCGCCGCGGCGATCGTCGAGTACGCCGACGCCCTGACCGCACGCGACCGGACGCGGGTGATCGCGGCGCAGGGGGCGCTCGCGTCGCACGGCATGGCGGTCACGGCCGGCCGGCCGAAACCACCGCTCACGAACCGCGAGTACCAGGTCGCCGAGCTCGCGGCGCAGGGGTTGAGCAACCGCCTGATCGGCGAGGAGCTCGGGCTCTCGACGCGGACCATCGACGCGCACCTGTCGCGGGTGTTCGGCAAGTGGGACCTGCATGCTCGTTCGGAGCTCGCCGGACTCTTCTGAGTCCACTCGTGACGCAAGAACGTTGCGCATTGCAGCACGACGCGCCGCGGCGGTTGACACGTTGTGTGGAACATCGCGTACCTTGGTCCCTGTCGCCGGGTTCGGACCCGTTCGGGTCGGGTCCGAATCCCGGCGACTTCAAGCCTAGGTTCGCAGTGCATGCGCCCGCATCGGTAGGGACTACCTAATTCGGTTCGTCCGCCTAGGGAGTGCTCGACGCGGCTAGAGCCCGACCCGCACCGGCAGGAACGCCGTCAGGTCCGCACGCGAGCCGGAAGCGCTGACGCGTGACTGCGCGACGGCCTCGTCCCAGGTCAGCTCCGCGGTCGCGAGCGCGAGCCACGTCGTGGCGTCCGTCTCGACCACGTTCGGCGGCGTGCCACGGGTGTGGCGCGGGCCGGGGACGGCCTGGACCGCGGCGAACGGCGGCACCCGGACCTCGACGCTGTTGCCCGGCACGTCGTCGGCGAGGCGCTGCAGGGTCCACCGGACGGCCGTCGCGACGGTCGCCCGTGCCGTGTCGCCCTGCTGCACCGCGGTCAGTGCGGCGCGGCCGGCGGCGTCCTCGATCCTCCTGGGTGGCATCTCCACAGGCTAGCCGTCGCCTCGCGGGGGGCGAGTCCTGATCGGTAGGGTGATCGGGTGCGAATCCTCGTCCTCGGTTCCGGTGCCCGCGAGCACGCGATCATCACGGCCCTCCTCGCTGAACAGGCGGGTCACGTCATCACGGCTGCTCCCGGCAACGCCGGCATCGCCGCCGATGTCGAGACCGTCTCCCTCGACCCCACCAACGGCGCACTCGTCGCCGAGTACGCGATCGAGAACGGCGTCGAACTGGTCGTCGTCGGGCCCGAGGCGCCGCTCATCGCCGGTGTGGCCGACCCCGTCCGCACCCGGGGCATCCCGGTCTTCGGGCCGGGCAAGGCCGCAGCGCAGCTCGAGGGCTCGAAGGCCTTCGCCAAGCGCATCATGTCCGAGGCGAACGTGCCCACCGGCCGCCCGGTGTACGCCGGCACGGCGGACGAGGCCGTCGCCGCGATCGACGAGCTCGGCGCACCGTACGTCGTGAAGGCCGACGGGCTGGCCGCGGGCAAGGGTGTCCTCGTGACCGAGGACCGTCAGGCCGCGATCGACCACGCCACCTACTGGCTGCAGCACGGACACGTCGTGGTCGAGGAGTTCCTCGACGGCGAAGAGGTCTCGTTGTTCTTCCTGAGCGACGGCCACGACGTCCGCCCGCTCAGCCCCGCGCAGGACTACAAGCGCCTGGCCGACGGCGATCTCGGGCCGAACACCGGCGGAATGGGCGCCTACTCGCCGCTGCCGTGGCTGGCTGATCGGTGGGCATCCGAGCAGGCCTTCGTCGACGAGGTCACCGAGCTGGTCGCGCTCCCCACCGTCCGTCGTCTCGAGCACGAGGGCACCCCGTTCGTCGGGCTGCTCTACTGCGGGCTCATCGTCACCGAGCAGGGCGTCCGGGTCATCGAGTTCAACGCCCGCTTCGGCGACCCGGAGACCCAGGTCGTCCTCCCCCGCCTGGCGACGCCGCTGAGCGGACTGCTGCTCGCTGCCGCGACGGGCCAGCTCGGGGGCACCCCGGAACCCTCGTTCCGTCCGGACGCGGCGGTCACGGTCGTGCTCGCGAGCGAGGGCTACCCGGAGAATCCGCAGACCGGCCGTCCGATCACCGGCATCGACGCCGCGAACGCCCGCGACGGCGTCTCCGTCGCACACGCCGCCACCGGGGTGCTCGACGACAGCCTCGTCGCCACCGGCGGCCGCGTGCTCAGCGTCGTCGCGACCGGGGCCGACTTCGCCCAGGCACGGGAGCGTGCCTACGCGGGCCTCGGTGACATCACCCTGCAGGGCGCGCAGTACCGCACCGACATCGCCGCGAAGGTCACCCGATGAGCGCCGCGCCCGTGATCGCCGGCTGGGACCACGTCTCGTCGGGCAAGGTCCGCGAGCTCTACGTGCCGACCGGTACCGCCGACATCCAGAGTGCGTCCGAGCTGCTGCTCGTGGCGTCCGACCGGGTCAGTGCCTACGACTTCGCGCTCGAGCCACCGATCCCCGGCAAGGGCGAACTACTCACCCGCCTGTCGCGCTTCTGGTTCACGCAGCTGAGCGACGTGCCGAACCACATCATCGGCCCGTCGTCCGGTGGCACCCCCGTACCGGCTGAGGTCGAGTCACGGTCGATGCACGTCATGCCGCTCGAGATGTTCCCCGTCGAGTGCGTCGTGCGCGGGTACCTGGTCGGCAGCGGCTGGACCGAGTACCAGGCGTCCGGCAGCGTCTGCGGTGTCGCACTCCCCGACGGGCTGTCGAACGGCGACCGGCTCCCCGAACCGATCTACACCCCCGCCTACAAGGCACCGCAGGGCGAGCACGACGAGAACATCTCGTACGAGCAGACCGTCGACCTGGTCGGCGCCGAGGTCGCGGCGACCCTGCGCGACCTGTCGCTGCACGTGTACACCGAGGCGGCGGCGATCGCCCTCAAGCGCGACGTCGTGATCGCGGACACCAAGTTCGAGTTCGGGCAGGACGCCGACGGCCGGATCCGGATCGCGGACGAGGTCCTGACCAGCGACTCGAGCCGGTACTGGGACGCCCGGGCCGACGGTCGGACGGACTCCTTCGACAAGCAGATCGTGCGCGACTGGCTCAGCGCCAACTGGGACCGCCAGGGCACGCCCCCGGTGCTGCCCGAGGCGATCGTGTCCCGCACCGCCGCGCGCTACGCCGAGCTCATCGAGCGCCTCGGCGCCTAATCGCGCGCGACCACGACGACGGTCAGGTCGTCGCCCGGGTCGTGGTCGACCGCACGCGACCGCACCCGCTGCAGGAACGTCGCGATGTCCGGCGACTCGCGGTAGAGCACCCCGAGCTGCGACAGCGACGCGAGGGTGGAGTCCCACAGCTCGAGCGCGCCGTCGCTGACCACGATGACCACGTCACCCGGACGCATGACGAGCGAGCCGGAGGCACGTTCGATGCCCGCGGGGTGCAGCCCGATCGGCAGGTCCGACGACCGCAGGATGCGCTCGGCGCCGTCGTCGCGGAGCTGCAGGACGAGCCCGTGTCCGGCGTCGGTGAAGTCGATCCGGCCGGTCGAGGGCGTGAGCCGGCCGTGGAACATCGTCGCGAACGACTCGGCGCGGCTGAGGTCGGGTGCGACCTGCGCCTCGAGCTCGGCGACGGCGACGTCGGGTGCCAGGTCGCCGCGGGCGAGCAGTGCGCCGCGGATGTTCGCGGCGAGCAGCCCAGCCGACATGCCCTTGCCCATGACGTCCGCCACGGTCAGGTGCACGGCGTCGTCGCCGGAACGGTGCCAGTCGTGGAAGTCGCCGGAGACGACGCCGTGCGGGACCGACAGCCCCGCGATCCGGTAGCCGGGTACGTCGACCGTGCCGGGTTCGAGCCCCGCGAGCACGGACCGCAGGCGGTCCTCGTCGGCGCCGGCTGCCAGTTCCCGCTCGGCCCAGACACCGAGCTCCTGGAGCAGCGCGACCTCGTCGGCGTCGAGGGTCCGCGGTTCCGGGTCGATGAGGCAGAGCGTGCCGACCTTGACGTCGTCGTCGCCGAGCCGCAGCGGGACCCCGGCGTAGAAGCGCACGTTCGGGTCGCCGACGACCATCGGCATGTCGGAGTAGCGGGCGTCGATGCGCGCATCCGGCACGAGCACGGGGCCTCGCTCCCCCAGGGTGCGCCCGCAGAAGGTGTCCTGCAGCGGGATGACCGGTCCGAAGTGGCTGTCGCTCTGCTGGGACTTGATGGTCAGCGAGGTCTCGCCCGCCAGGTTCAGGAAGGAGCCGGAGACGCCGAGGGCTTCACGCGCGATGCGGGTGATCCGGTCGAAGCGCTCTTCGGCGCCACCCTCGACCACGTCGAGTGCGGCGAGCAGCGCTGCGCGGCGCACGGCGTCGGGCGCGCCGGTGACTGGGACGGTCGTCGCTGTCTCCGAGTGCATGCACCCACGCTAACGCGCCAACCGGACAGGGCCTGTCCCCACTACGGAGGACGCACCACCCCAGTCCGCGGGGCAGGCTCGCCGAGCGCTCGGCACGTCGACCCTGGTCCGGCGTGGCCCGGCGCGGTCCGGCGCGGCCCGGTGCCGGACTACCCTGGACGCGTGTCCCGCCGTGTCCTGCCCGCTGTCGCCCTCGCCGCGGCGGCTCTGGTGACGCTCGCGGGGTGCGGCGCCCACGACTCGACCGGCCAGGTCTCGGTCACCGTGTCGGACAACGCCGCCGACCACCCGTACGAGGTCAAGGTCTTCGCGTCGACGGGCAAGCTCTCCGAGCACCAGCGGGTGTTCCCCGGTGGCACCGCGGACTTCGCGGGCGTCCCGCTCGGCAAGGTGACCGTCCGCGCGGGATCGCTGTGCCCGCAGACGACGACGGTGACGAACGACGCAGTCGCGACGGTCACCCTGACGACGACGGGCTGCTGAGCGCGGGTCGGTTCAGACCGCGCCGGGACCTCGCGCGATCGTCTCGTGCGGCTGCTCGCCGAAGCGTGCGCGGTAGTGGGCGGCGAAGCGACCGAGGTGCGTGAACTGCCAGCGCCGGGCGACGTCGCTCACGAGCAGCGCGCCCGACCGCGACCGGCCGAGTTCGAGGTGGACCCGGTCGAGCCGAACCTCGCGCAGGTACTGCATCGGCGTCACCGCGAGCCGCCGGCGGAAGAGGTCCTGCACGCCGCGCTCGCTCAGGCCGCACGAGTCCGCGATGTCGGCCACCGAGAGCGGCCGGTCGGCCTGCTCGTGCACGAAGCGGATCGCACGACGCATGCGGTGCTCGACGTCGGACCGTGACGGTGAGAACGTCGAGAGCACGACCGTCGCGATGCGTCGGTTCAGGGCGGCCCGCTCGTCGGGCGGCAGCGCGGGGTCGAGGACGCGACCGGTGACGTCGCGGAGCAGTGCTCGGAGGGGCTCGATCCGGGGGTCGGCGGCGTCCGGTTGCCGGAACTCGGCCGCTGGGCCGCCGCCGCCGTCGCCCGCGCGTCCGCCGAGCAACGCCGGCGACAGGTGCAGCAGGGTCATCGCCGTGGCGTCGGTGTCGAAGCCGTACGCCACCGAGGCGGAGAGCATCATCGGGCGTTCGGCGCCGACGTCCCAGCTCGAGCCGTCGTCCGCGGTCAGGCGGGCACGGCCGTCGGCGAGCCAGAAGACCACGTGGTCCGGTCGGGGGCCGATCGTGCCGGAGCGGTCTCCGTGCGTCCCGATGCGCCGGATCGACAGCTCTGCGTCACCCCCGGTCACGTAGTCCATGGGCACAGCGTCCATGGGCGCAGCGTTGATGGGCACAGCGTCCATGGGCACAGCGTCCATCTGAACAGCGCCTCCGCTCACCCCGCTGCGGACGGTCCGGCACGGGAATCGGAACGCTACCGCACCGGACGACCGGGGCGGGCAACGACCGCCGGAGACCGATCCGGGTCGCTCAGGACGGGTCGGGCACCTGGTCCCACTCGTCGGCGTAGCGCGAGAGCACCGTCCACCGTGACACCGGCCACGTGGTGATGAACGCACGACCGACCACGTCGTCGACCGGCACCGTGCCGTGCACGCGGGAGTCCGCCGAGTTGTACCGGTTGTCGCCCATCACCCAGATGCGCCCCTTCGGCACGGTGATGTCGAAGTCGGTGCCGGAGACCCGGTCCGACCCGATCTCGGGCACCACGTACGGTTCGTCGACCGGGTGGCCGTTCACCGACAGGTGTCCGCCGGTGCCGCAGCACGAGACGGTGTCGCCGGGCAGGCCGATCACTCGCTTGATCAGGTCGTCGCCCTGCCCGGTGCCGAGCCAGCCGCCCGGGTCCTGGAACACGACGACGTCACCGCGCTGCAGCGGCACGGCGCCGGGGACGAGTTCGTTGACGAGCACGCGGTCGCCGATGAGCAGCGTGTTCTCCATCGACGCGGACGGGATGTAGAAGGACCGGACCAGGTAGGTCTTCACCAGGAACGACGCCAGCAGCGCCACGACGACGATGACGACGAGGTCGCGGAGGAACTTCCAGCCGGCGCGCTTCGGCTTCGGCTCGGACTCGGTGGCGCTCAATGCGTCAACACCACCTTCACGAGACCGATCACGAACGCCACGGCGGCCAGCACGATGCCGCCCCAGAGCCCGAGGAACGTGGGCCGCTTGCCACTGAAGCGCTGCATGAACACGCCGACCATCCCGATGCGCACGACCAGGATGACCAGGGCGGCCGTCTGCGCCCACCCCGTCGGGATCCACCCGATCCAGGCCACCGCGTACAGCACCGCGGGGATGAGCCCGGACGTCGCGATCGGGTTCGCGTTCCGCATGATCGTCACGACCGATTCGCGCCGGGCGTCGTCGGTCTGGGAGTCGTCGCCGCCGAGGCCGTGCGCCACCAGGTGCGCGAGCACGTGCGCCAGATAGGTCAGGACCGCGGTCGCCAGGACGGCCCAGACCGCCGAACCGTGGTGGATCGCGGCCGGGTCGACGGCGATCGCGGCGGCGAGCACCGTGATGTTGCCGTAGATGTAGGACGACATCCGGTCGCGGACGTGCTCGATCGGCAGGTCGCGCGGGTCCGGACGACCGCCGCGGGGTCCGCGTCCGCGTCCGCGTCCGAGCGGTGGTCGTGTGCGTGGCATCCGTCCATCTTGGCCCTCGCGTGCCGGTCCTCGCCGACAGGACACCGAGTGCGATGGCCACGCGCGTGGCCGGTTCCGGCAGACTGGGTGGCGATCGGTGCGACGGCGCACCGGACAGGAGGCCCGTATGACGTCCGCACGACCACTCGCCCTGGTGACCGGCGTGGGCCGCAGAGCCGGCATCGGCGCGGCGCTCGCCACCCGTCTGGCGACCGACGGCTGGGACCTGGCCATCTCGTGGTGGGGCCCGTACGACGACCGCGTGAGCGGTGGGGCGGATCCCGACGGGGTCGAATCCGTCGTGCAGGAGTGCGAGTCGGTGGGTGCACGCGTGACGCGCCTCCCGGTCGACCTGGAGGACCCGGACCAGGCGGCCGCCCTGGTCGGCCGCGCCGAGACCGAGGCGGGCGCCCCCGTCACCGCCCTGGTGATGTCGCACTGCGAATCGGTCGACTCGGACGTCCGCACCACGACGGTCGAGTCGTGGGACCGGCACTTCGCGGTCAACGCCCGCGCGCCGTTCCTGCTCGTGCAGGCGTACGCGGCCGCACTCGAACGCGCTGGCGACGCCGCACCGCGGGACCGCCGGCGGATCGTCGCGCTGACGAGCGACCACATCGCGTACAACCTGCCGTACGGGGCGTCGAAGGGGGCGCTCGACCGCCTCGTGTTCGGTGCCGCGAAGGAGCTCGGCGGCCTCGGCGTCAGCGCGAACGTCGTGAACCCCGGCCCGAACGACACCGGGTGGATGTCCGACGACGTCAAGCGCTGGGCGGTCGAGGGCACGCCGCTCGGTCGGCTCGGACGACCGTCGGACACCGCTGCACTCGTCGGGTTCCTCTGCTCGGAGCAGGGGCGCTGGGTGAACGGGCAGCTGCTGACGTCGGACGGCGGGATCTCGAACCGCGCGTGACCCGCGCGGTCGGCAGTCGGCGCCGAGTCTCGGGGTCAGCGACACTTCTCGTGGCTGCGGGAGCGAGAACAGTCGCTCTGCCCGAGTCTCGGCCGCCCCGCGGCGGACCGCGTCAGCCGCGACCGGGCGCGGTCACCTCGATGCGGTTCGCCCACGGGTCCTCGAACGCGACCGTCCGGCCGTCGTCGGCGGTCTGCACCCCGGTGTCGTGCATGCGTGCGACGAGGGCACCGAGGTCGTCCGACCCGGGCACCTCGATCCGCACGAGCCCCAGCCCGAGCGCGAGCTGACGGCGCCCGGCCCCGCGGGAGTTCCAGGTGTTCATCGCCATGTGGTGGTGGTACCCGCCGGCGCTGACGAACAGGGCCTCGCCCCACCCGGCCGTCGTCGCGAAGCCGAGCTTGTCGACGTAGAAGTCCTTCGCGCTGGCGACGTCGCCGACCGACAGGTGCACGTGGCCGACCCGACCCGGCGCGTTCGGCGCGGACTCCACCGCGTCGGCCGTCAGGTGCTCCTGCAGGAACGCGTTCGGGTCGACGTACTTCGTGTCCATGTCGACCATGCCGTGCGTCCACGACCACTCCGTGCGGTCGCGGTCCCAGTACAGCTCGACGCCGTTGCCCTCGGGATCGGTGAAGTAGAACGCGTTGCTCACCAGGTGGTCGGCGCTGCCGGTGAAGGTCTGCGGGAACTTCGTCGCGACCGAGTACAGCGCGGCGGCCAGGTCGGCCCGCGTGTCGAACAGGATCGCGGTGTGGAACAGGCCGGCGTCGTGCGGGCCGGCGTGCTGCATCGACGGCGCGTGCTCGAGGATCACGATCGGGATCGCCAGGCCACCGGCGCCCGGTCGCCCCAGCACGGCGACACCGCCCTCGTTCGAGAGCAGCGCGAGCTGGACGCCGTCGCGGTAGTAGCCGATCATCCGGTCGAGGTTCGCGACGCGGAGGGTGACGGCACCCATCCCGGTGTCGGCGGCGAGGAGGTCCTGCGTGTGCATGGCACCAGTGTGCGCCCATTTGGTTGACGCGTCAACCAAATGGGCGTCGGTCGCCTACGCCAGAGCGACAGATCCACGCGACCCCGGTGCGAGGTGTCCGCCAAAGCGACAGATCTCCGCGAACAGTTCGCGGCGATCTGTCGCTTTGGCGGACGGGGCGCGCAACGGACGGGGCGCGCAGCGAACGGGGCGCGCAACGGACGGGGCGCGCAGCGGACGGGAGGCCCGGTGCGTGTCCGCCCCGCCGGCCGCGGTCAGCGGGAGCGGAAGTAGCGGTGCAGCGCGCGCTCGCGGATCGCAGCCGCGGCGAGCGCCCCACCGAGCAGCGCGCCCACGAGCCCGAGGGACGCGATCGCGATCGCCTCGCGCACGATCGGCAGTGCGTCGTCGACGTCGAGGCCACGCACCGACACCACCGCGACGCTCGTCGCGACCAGGGCCCCGACCGATCCCCAGACCACGTGCTGCAGGACGATGCCGAGGACCTGCGCGCTCCGCGGTACCCCGACGTGCCGGTCGGAGGCCAGGGCGAGCCGGCGCCGTGCGACCGCTGCCGCGCCGATCGTCAGCCCCACGAGGGCCGCTGCACCGAACGGGACGAGCACTGGCTGCTGCACCGCGGGGGTGAAGACCGCGCCCAGGGTCGGGTTGAGCTGCCCGGCGGTCGGTCGGTCTTCGCCCTCGGCCCCGCTCGCCGGCAGGACGGTGCGCCGGAGCATCGAGACCGTGTCGTCGCGCTGCGGCCACACCGTCACCCAGCAGGCGTCGAACGGCGACCCGTCGTCCACCGTCGGCGCGAGGACCGCGTACTCCAGGTCGGGGTCCCGGCCGTCGTCGGGGTGGTCGTACACACCGGCGATTCCGGTGCCCGCGCCGCCCACCGTCGCGAGGCGATCGCCGGCAGCAAGCCCCAGGGTCTCGTGCACCGTGGGCGAGATGATCACTCCCGCGGCCCCGTCGGCAGCCGAGCCGCCGAGCAAGCCACGCACCCCGGCGGTCACCTCGTAGGTCGGGATCGCCGAGCCCGGCAGCGCGGCGGGGACGACTCCGGCGTCGAGGCGCCGGAGCGCACCGGACGCGATGACCCCTTCGGCATCCGCGAGGGCATCGCACACGCGGCCGTCGATCCGGCCCTCGGCCCGCTGGACGGTCGTCGCCGCACCGCTCGCGACGAACTCCGCAGCAGCCCGGACGTCATCGGCGACCGCTGCGGCGCGCAGGCCAACGACACCACTGAGCAGCACCGCGAGGACGACAGCGGCCGTGGCTGCCCATGAAGCTCCGGAGGCGATGTCGCGCCACGCCTCCCGCCAGACCTCGGTCACCTGCATCCGCCGAGGGCTCATCGGTACCGCCCGAGGTCGAGCACTCCGTCGCAGGCGTCACGGGTTGCGTCGTCGTGCGTGGCGACGACGACGACCGTCCCCGCCGCGGCGAGCGCACCGATCCCACGGTTCACCTCGATCGCGGTCGCCCGGTCGAGTTGCGCCGTCGGCTCGTCGACCAGCATCAGACCCGGCGCACTCGCGATCGCGCGCGCGAGCATCAGGCGTTGCGCCTCGCCACCGGACAGTTCGGCGAACCGCGCGTGCGCTCGCGAGCCGAGCCCGAAGCGCTCGAGGACCTCGAGTGCCCGGACGTCTGCGGTCCGACGATCCGCGCCCTGGGCGACGAACGGCAGCGCGACGTGGTCGAGCACGCGGCGGCGGGCAACCCCGTGCGGGTTCTGGAACACCCAGAGCGGCCGACAGCCCGGCGGACGGACGGCGGCGCCGCGCGTCGGACGGAGCATCCCGGCGAGGATCGCGAGCAGCGTTGACTTGCCGGAGCCGCTCGGCCCGACGACCGCGGTCACGCTTCCCTCGGCGAAGGTGCGGTCGACGCGGTCGAACAGCACGGTGCCGTTCGGCCAGACGTGCCCCACGCCCTCGAGCGTCACCGACACGAGCTGGACCGGTCCGGCGCGGCACGGATCCGGTCGAGCGTTCGTCCGCCGGGCACCCGGACGAACGACTGCCCGAGTTCCGACCCGAGGACCTCGACCCGGAGCGACCGCCCCGTCGTCGGTTGCAGGCACGCCCGGTCACCCTCGAGGTCCCAGAGGGCCGTCGGTGGCACCATCTGGACCGTTCGTGGCTGGCTGAGCGCCCACGTCGCGGCCACCGTCGGTGTGCCGTCGGCCGAAGCGACCGTCGCCGCGTACTCCGGCAGGGCGGTGATCGTGGAGAGGGCCGTCGGCGACGAGACCACCCCGGCGGCGTCGATCGGGACGTCGGCGTTCCCGATCCGCAGCACGCGCTCCCCCGGCGCCGGATCGACCGGGAGCGCCTCGATGCGCGCACCGCGGAGTTCGGCCGGGAGTTCGACGAGGACACCGTCGGCGCCGACCGCTGCCCCGACGACGGCCACGCACGCCAGGACGGTGTTCTCGGCGGCTGGCACCCATGCGAACGGGTCCCGCGGCACGACGCCGTCGGGCAGGTCGTCGCGGTCGACGCCTCGGTCGACCAGGAACTGCTGCGCAGCGTGGAGCGTGCCCGGGCCGAGGACGCCGTCGATGCTCAGTCCGGCACCGAGGCGCGTGAGTTCCCGCTGCAACCCCGTGACGTCGGCCCCGCGGTCGCCGAGCTCGAGGTCGCGCCACAGCGGCTCGTCACTGGCGAGCGCGATCACCGGACGCCCGTCGACCCGCGCGAGGACGTCCCCACTCCGCACGGGTACCCCGGTCGAGCACGTCGACGTCGTCACCGTGCCGGTCCGCGACGTCACGACCGCCCGTGGGGCACCGGTGTCGAGTGCGAGCTGCACCTGTCGCTCATCGGCATCGGAGCGCTCGGTCACCCGGACGGTGCTCGCGGGGGCCGCCGTCCGGAGTGCAGCCGGGACCTCGGCCGGCACAGCGACCACGATGGCAGCGGCCGTCGCCGCCGCGACCACCATCGCCCCGAGTGACAGGAGCGCGGCAGACGGGAAGCGCATCACTGCCGCCAGAGCCCGAGCGGGTCGACACGGCACTGGATCGCAGCGTCGCTCGTCTCGTCGAACGGGAACGTGTCGGCGTCGTAGTCCTTCCGCCACTGCCGCTCGGTGTAGTCCTTTCCCACCAAGCCGGAATCCCGCAGGCAGGGAACCGTGATCTTCGCGTCATCGAGACGTTGAGGATTCCGGCGCGTCTCCTCGAAGAGCTGTGTGACGTACTCGTCGGCGGTCTCCTCGCATTTTCGGAGGATCGGGTCCGAGCGCTCGAAGAAGTCGTCGGGGTAGCGCCCATCGAGTGATTCGAGGCCGAATCCGCCGTCCGGGTCGTAGTCGATCCGCAGTCCGGAGTCCGCGAGGCACCGACTCACGCGGTCGTGCGCGGCCTCGAGCTCCGCAGCGGTCACATCACCGTCAGCGAGGATCCTGAACTCGAAGTCCGACACACCGTCATCGAGCGCGGCTCGGAACTCTTCAGCCCACGGCCCCGCCGATTCAAGGGCTACCTCCGACGACATCGTGGTCTCCACAGCGCTGCTACAGCCAGACAGGACGAGGACCGCGGTGGCCGCGACGCACACAGCGGCACGGCCACCGAACAGATGGCGCACTACCGCGCCGTCATGCCGTACGAGACGACGTTCGCCCAACACAGCTTCTGCGCCGAGATGTGCCCCTTCCCCACCCAGGCCCCGTACTTCGAGGACGCGTTCCTGATCGCGTTCCAGTGCCGCGCGCCGTTGCCACACGAGTTGTTCTTCCCCTTGGTCAGCGTCACCGACCCGTAGCACGCAGCACTCGCCTCCGGCGCCGTCGCGGTGTCGACCGCGATCCCACCGCCCACGACACTCCCCAACACGACCGCACCCAGCACGACGTTCTTGATCGACATCGATCTCCCCTTTCGTTGCGACATCACCCCGATGTCACCGTTAACGTATTACCGGTCAGTACGCGAGCGCAACGACCATCACCACATCCGTGCAGGATGGACGCGTGACTGATGACATCCAGTGGGAGGTGGTCGAGGAGAGCTCCCTCTCGCTCCCGGACCACGAAGCGATCGCAGCACTGCTCGCGCAGGCGTTCCCGGACTGGTCCCACTGGTACGTGGGCGGCCGCAGCTGGTCCGGCATGCAGCCCGAACGCCGGGTCCTGGCCCGTGACCAAGGCGGCGTCGTCCTGGCGCACGTCGGGATCCGCCGCATGTTCATCACGGTCGGCGGGCGCGACGTCCTGGTCGGTGACACCGGCCTCGTCGCCGTGTCGCCCAGGCTCCAAGGATCGGGCAAGGGCCGGGAACTCATGGAGCGCACGCACGCCGTGCTCGACGGGCTCGCGGTGCCGTACGGCTTCCTCGGCGCGGGCGAGAACCGCATCCCCTTCTACGCGAAGCTCGGCTGGCACGAGTTCCCCGAGGTCGTCGGCACCTTCTCGGCGTTCACCGCCGAGGGCGCCGGTATCACGAACACCGAGCAGGGCGGCTGGATGGTGCGGCCGGTGGCCGCAGCCCTGGAGGACTGGCCGGCCGGCCCGATCTGGCTGAACGGGCAAGAGGTCTAGAACGCAACGACAGACGGACGGGAGGCCCGGTGCCAGCTGGCACCGTGCCTCCCGTCCGTCAGGTGGTGGACCGGGGCTCACGCCCCCGCGTCCACCGGACTACGCCTCGACCGCAACCGTCTCCGGGTCCTCGTTCGAACCCGGCGCGCTCGGCACGACCGCGGCGCGCACGCGCGCACCGAGGTCGGCGTCGACGTTCGTCCAGTACGCGAACACGCGCTCGCGCAGGTCGTCGCGCGTCACCTTCGAGACGTGACCGGCGATGTTGCCGACCAGGCGCTCACGGGCGGCGTCGTCGAGGACCTCTCGGACGAGCGTGCCGGCCTGACCGAAGTCGTCGTCCTCCGGGTGCAGGGTCGCGGCGGAACGCTGCAGCGCGCCGTCGGACTCCCAGCCGGGCACGTCGTCGGTCGCGGTCGGGTCGGCGTGTGCGCCACCGAGCGAGTTCGGCGCGTACACGGGCACCTCGGACTTCTGGAAGTCGAAGCGCATCGCGCCGTCCTTCGAGTACGAGTGCACCTCGTTCTTCGGGGCGTTGACCGGCAGCTGCGCGTGGTTGGTGCCGACGCGGTAGCGGTGGGCGTCCGCGTAGCTGAAGATGCGCGCGAGGAGCATCTTGTCCGGGCTGGCAGCGATGCCGGGAACGAAGTTCGAGGGGGCGAAGGTCGCCTGCTCGATCTCGGCGAAGTAGTTCTCCGGGTTGCGGTTGAGCTCCATCGTGCCGACCTCGATGAGCGGGTAGTCCGCGTGCGGCCACACCTTCGTCAGGTCGAACGGGTTGAAGCGGTAGCTCGCGGCGTCCTCGTAGGGCATGACCTGCACCTTGAGCGTCCAACGCGGGTGGTCGCCGCGCTCGATCGCAGCGTGCAGATCGCGGATGTGGAAGTCCGCGTCCTCGCCGGCGATGCGGTCGGCATCCTCCTGCGTCAGGGTCTTGTGGCCCTGCTCGGTGATGAAGTGGTACTTCACCCAGAAGCGCTCGCCCTCGGCGTTGATCCACTGGTAGGTGTGCGAGCCGAAGCCGTCCATCTCACGCCACGACGCGGGCAGGCCGCGGTCGCCCATCAGCCACGTGACCTGGTGCGCCGACTCGGGCGACAGGGTCCAGAAGTCCCACTGCATGTCGTGGTCGCGCAGGTGCGAGCCGGGCAGGCGCTTCTGCGAGCGGATGAAGTCGGGGAACTTGATTCCGTCGCGGATGAAGAAGACGGGGGTGTTGTTGCCGACGAGGTCGTAGTTGCCCTCGGACGTGTAGAACTTCAGCGCGAAACCGCGGGGGTCGCGCCACGTGTCGGGCGAACCCTGCTCACCGGCGACGGACGAGAAGCGCGTGAGCATCTCGGTCTGCTGGCCCGGCTGCAGGAACGCGGCGCGGGTGTACTTGCTGACGTCCTGCGTGACGGTGAAGGTACCGAAGGCACCGCCGCCCTTCGCGTGGACGACACGCTCCGGCACGCGCTCGCGGTTGAACTGGGCGAGCTTCTCGACCAGGTAGTGGTCGTGCAGCGCGAGGGGGCCGTCGGCCCCGACGCCCATCGAGTGCTCGTCGCTCGAGACGGGAGCGCCGGAGTTGGTGGTCGTGGTGGGGGTGCCGGCCGGCTGGCCGGGCGTCGTGTTCTGGTCGGACACGGTTCCTCCTTGGGTGGAACGGTTGGTTCGGTCAGGGGTGCTCGGGTGGTTCAGGGGACGCGCGGGGCGCCGGACTCGTCTGCGCTTGGGCTTGCGCTTGGTGCGCCGGCGTCGCTGGCTGCGTCATCGCCGGCGTCGCTGGCCGCGTCATCGCCCGCGTCGTCGCGCTCGGCCGCGGCGCACCGCTCGCAGATGCCCCAGTAGGTGACCTCGGCGGTGGTGACGGCGAAGCCGTGCGCGTCCGACGGGGTCAGGCAAGGCGAGTGCCCGACGGCGCAGTCGACGTCCTCGATCGCGCCGCACAGGGTGCAGACGATGTGGTGGTGGTTGTCACCGGTGCGTCGCTCGTACCGAGCGGGGCTGCCGGCCGGCTCGATGCGTCGGACGAGGCCGACGCCGGTCAGCGCGGCGAGCACCCCGTACACGGCCTGGTGGCTGGTCGTCGGGAGTTCCGCCGTGAGCGCCGTGACGATGTCGTCGGCGGTGGCGTGCGGCATCGATTCGGTGGCCCGCAGCACCGCGAGTCGCGGCGTCGTGACCCGGAGGCCCGAGGTGCGGAGCAGATCGGCGTCGGCGTCCATGCTGAGCCTTTCTTTTGCAGGAATCAAGACAACACGTTCACTGTACACCAGCGCCTCCCCTCGTCCTGAAACGGTTCTCACCGTTCGGGGCCACTCGGGCCTGCACCGGCACACGCGCCGGGCAGAGGATGGCGGCAGGCCGATCCCCTGGAGGCACCCGACGCCGTCGACACCCGAGTTCTGGAGCACCTGGCGGTTCGATCCCCTGTCCGCGGTGATGATCGCGGTCGCGGCGGTCGCCTACGGCTGGTGGGTCGTCGCCGCCGCACGTCGCGGCGCACGCTGGCCCTGGTGGCGCACCCTCGCCTTCGTCGCCGCGCTGGTGCTGTTCGGGATCCTGCAGTTCGGCATCGTCGGCGTGTACGACCAGCAGCTCCGGTGGGCGTTCGTGCTGCGGTCCGCTCTGCTCTTCTTCGCGGTCCCCACCTTCGCCGCGCTCGGTTCGCCCGTCTCGTTGCTCCGGACAGGAGGCCCGGATCGCCTCGCGCACGCCGCCGACGCCGCCATGCGGTCGCGTCCAGTGCGCCTGCTCGGCAACGCGATCGTGGCGCCGCTCGTCGCCCTCGTCCTGTTCGGCCTGTTGCTGACACCGTTCGCGGCGACCCTGCGCGAATCGTCCGTCTGGGCCGTCGTGATCACGGTGACGGTCCCGATGCTCGGGTTCGGGTTGCTCGCTCCACTGTCGGAACCCGGGGTGCTGCGGTCGTCGACGTTCGTCACCGCGGAGTTCCTGCTCGCCTTCGTGGAGCTGATGATCGACGCGGTGCCGGGCATCGTGCTCCGGATCACGAACCACGTGCTCGACGGGTCGGTGGTGCAGGCCGTGGGGCAGCCGTGGTTCCCGTCGCCGCTGCGCGATCAGCACCTGGCGGGCGACCTGCTGTGGTTCATCGCCGAGGTGGCCGACATCCCCGTGCTCATCTCGCTGTTCATCCGGTGGCAGCGGACCGATCGCCGCGAGGCCCACGCCGTCGACGCCCTGACCGACGAGCAGATCGACGAGTTGACGCGGGAGCACCTGCAGCGCCGGGGTTGAGCGCGCGGGCGGGGCGCCGACCCCGAACGACGACGTCGATGTCGTACGACGTCGAGGGTGTCGCACCCCCGCGGCCGCAACGGTTGCAGACGCGGGACTGCGACGAACCCGTTGTCGTACGACGTCGAGGGTGTCGCACCCCCGCGGCCGCAACGACTGCGCCCGGACCCCGCCCCGGAAGCACGCAGACCCCGGGCCGCTCGTGGGAGCAGCCCGGGGCCCGGGTGGTCGGCGCGGGTCAGGCGTCGGCGTGCTTGCCGTGGTGGTCGATGGCGGCGAGCTCGGCCTCGGCAGTCGCCGGAGCAGCGGCCGCAGCGTGCACGCCGTGCTCGGTCGGCTTCGCGTCGCCCTCGGCCGGCGCAGTGCCCTCCGCGTCGGGCTGCGCGGTCACGCCACCGGTCTGCTGCCAGGCGACGGTCTGCTTCGGCTTCGCCAGGAACAGCGCCGCCACGATCGCCGCGATGAGCACGATCGCCGGCAGGAACAGCGACTCACCCATGGCGCGCGAGAACGGCTCGAGCAGGAACCCGGGCAGTCCGCCGACCTGCTGCTCGGCACCACCGGCGGAGGTCCCACCGGTCGAGGCCGGGAAGTTCGCGGTGATCCGGGCCTCCATCAGCGCGGCGATGCCGGCTGAACCGAGCACGGCACCGATCTGGCGCGTGGTGTTGTAGACGCCCGAGCCGGCACCGGCCAGCTTCGGTGGCAGATTGCGCGTCGCCGAGACGGACAGCGGACCCCACATGCAGGCGTTGGCGATGCCGAGGAGCGCGCTCGGCAGGAGCACCCATCCCCAGTCGGCACTCGACGAGAGGAGAGCGCCGAACCAGAACAGCCCGGCTGAGAAGCACGCGAGACCGAATGCGGCGACCCAGCGCGGGTTCCACCGGTTGAGGTTCTTGCCGACGAGCGGTGCGAGACCGGCGGACAGCACGGCCTGCGGCACGAGGAGCAGTGCCGCCTGGGTCGGCGAGAACCGCAGGACGTCCTGCGCCCAGAGCATGATCGGCAGCGCGAACGAGGCGATCGCGACACCGACGGCCGTGATGGCGACGTTGGCCAGGGTGAAGTTGCGGTCCTTGAACAGGCCGAGGGGCAGCAGCGGCTCGCCCTTCTGCACGCCCTGCCAGACGACGAACCCGGCGAGCACCACGAGCCCGACGATGATGAGCGACCACACCGAGATCGGTCCGGCGATGGTGCCCCAGTCGTAGGTCTCGCCTTCCTGGATGCCGAAGACGAGCAGGAACAGTCCCGCTGCGGACAGGAAGATGCCGAGGTAGTCGAAGCGGTGCCCGTGGCGGTCGAACGACGGCACGAAGCGCTGCGCGAGCACGAACGCCACGACACCGACGGGGACGTTCACGAAGAAGATCCACTCCCAGCCGAAGCCGTCGACGAGCAGGCCGCCGACGATCGGGCCGACGAGCGAGGCGACACCGGCTACGGCGCCCCAGAGGCCCATCGCGGCACCGCGGTTCTGCGGCGGGAAGATGCGCGTGATGACGGACATCGTCTGCGGGCTCATCATCGCGGCGCCGAGGCCCTGCACGACGCGGGCCACGATGAGCATCTCGATCGACCCGGCCAGACCGCACCAGAGGCTGGCGAGCGTGAACACCACGAGGCCGATCTGGTACATGACCTTCGGGCCGAAGCGGTCACCGAGGCGGCCGGTGATGAGCAGCGGCACGGCGTAGGCGAGCAGGTACGCGCTCGTCACCCAGATCACGGAGTTGATGTCCGCGTCGAGCTTCTGGGCGATGGTGGGGGTGGCGACCGACACGATGGTCGAGTCGACGAGGATCATGAAGAAGCCGACGACGAGCGCCCAGAGGGCGGGCCACGGCTTCTTCTCGGTCGTCCGCGGAGGCGTGACGGTGGTCATCGAGTGGTGTCCTTGCTGTTCGTGGGGAAGTCAGTGTCTGTGGGGACGGCCGGGCCGTCCCAGGGGAGGTCGCCGCTGGCGATGCGGTCGACGGTGGTGCTGAGCCACTCGATCTGCGCGGCGAGCATCGCACGGACGTACGACACGTCGAGCCAGTACCGCTCGGTCAGCTGCTTGGCCTGCACGCGCTGGAGTGCCTGGTCGTAGTCGTCGCGCTCCTGTTCGAGTGCGACGATCCGGGCCCGGACGGCATCGACCGCCTCGGTGTGCGGCAGGTTCTCGAGCACGGAGAGAGCCAGGTGGAACTCCGGGTACTCGTCCGCGGGCTCCGCCACCATGCGGCGGAGGCCGTCCGCGAGTGCTGCGCGGCCGGCGTCGGTGATCGTGTAGGTGGTGCGTTCCGGCCGGTTGCCGTCGCGGTCGGTGCCCACGACCTCGGCGAACCCGAGCTCGGCGAGGCGGCCGACCTGGTGGTACAGGGTGCCCGGGCGGACCTTGACGTTCCGCTCCTCCTGCCGGTGGACCATCGTCTGGAACATCTCGTACGGGTGCATCGGTGCCTCGTTCAGCAGGTCGAGCGCGGCGAACGCGAGGGGCGTGAGCGACGCCATGCGGGCCTCCTGACGGATCGATGCGGCAGTCTTCCGACTGGACTATTCGACTTCGAATATACGGAGTCGAACACAGGTGAGCAAACGCACAGCACGTTCTCCACAGGAGGCCCGGATCCGTCCCGGCGTGTCGCGCGCGCCCCGTAGACTGGTCGCGTCCCCCACCCCTGAAGCGCTGGAGAGAACACGTGCCAACGATCGTCGTCGAGGTCATGCCCAAGGCTGAGATCCTCGACCCCCAGGGCAAGGCGGTGGGCAACGCCCTCGCCCGTCTGGGCAAGGCCGACCTGACCAACGTCCGCATCGGCAAGCGCTTCGAGGTGACCGTCGACGGCCCCGTCGACGACGCCAAGCTGGCCGAGGTCCGCGACATCGCCGCCGACGTCTTCTCGAACGCGGTCATCGAGGACGTCGTCTCCGTGGCCGTCGAAGGTCAGTGACCCGGATGCGCATCGGCGTCATCACCTTCCCCGGCTCCCTCGACGACCGTGACGCCCAGCGCGCGGTCCGTCTCGCCGGTGCCGACCCCGTCGCCCTCTGGCACGGCGACCACGACCTGCAGGGCGTCGACGCCATCGTGCTGCCCGGCGGGTTCTCCTACGGCGACTACCTGCGCGCCGGAGCGATCGCCGCGAAGGCGCCGATCATGGCCGAGGTCATCGACGCCGCCGGCAAGGGCATGCCCGTGCTCGGCATCTGCAACGGTTTCCAGATGCTGGCCGAGGCCCGCCTGGTCCCCGGCGCGCACACCCGCAACGCGCACCAGCAGTTCATCCGCCGCGACCAGAAGCTCCGCGTCGAGACCACCTCGACCGCCTGGACCTCCGGGTTCACCGCGCAGCAGGAGATCACGATCCCGCTCAAGAACGCCGACGGCCGGTTCGTCGCCGACGCCGACGAGATCAAGCGCATCGAGGACAACGGCCAGGTCGTGTTCCGCTACGTCGGCGTGAACCCGAACGGGTCGATCGACGACATCGCCGGCGTCTCGAACGAGCGTGGCAACGTCGTGGGCCTCATGCCGCACCCCGAGCACGCGACCGAGCCCGGCTTCGGCCCGGACACCGCCGCTGCCATGGCCTCCGGCACCGACGGCCTCACCTTCTTCACCTCCGTGATCGAGTCGACGCTCGTCAAGTGACGGCCGCGACTCCAGTGACAGGGAACGACAACACCGTGACGACTTACGTGCGCCCGAAGCCCGACACCGTGCAGGATGCCGCGGCGACTCCCGACAAGGACCAGCCGTACGACGCGCTGGGCCTGAAGCCGGACGAGTACGCCCGCATCAAGGAGATCCTCGGCCGCCGCCCCACCTCGGGCGAGCTGGCGATGTACTCCGTCATGTGGTCCGAGCACTGCTCCTACAAGTCCTCGAAGAACTACCTCCGTCAGTTCGGCAAGAAGGTCACGCCGGAGATGACGAAGAACCTGATGGTCGGCATGGGCGAAAACGCCGGTGTCGTCGACGTCGGCAACGGCTGGGCGGTGACCTTCAAGGTCGAGTCGCACAACCACCCGTCCTACGTCGAGCCGTACCAGGGCGCTGCGACCGGCGTCGGCGGCATCGTCCGCGACATCATCTCGATGGGCGCCCGCCCGGTCGCCGTGATGGACCAGCTCCGCTTCGGCGCGATCGACCACGAGGACACCGCACGCGTCGTGCACGGCGTCGTCGGTGGCATCTCGTTCTACGGCAACTGCCTCGGCCTGCCGAACATCGGCGGCGAGACCTACTTCGACCCGGTGTACCAGGGCAACCCGCTGGTCAACGCCCTGGCGGTCGGCGTCCTGCGGCACGAGGACCTGCACCTGGCGAACGCGTCCGGTGCCGGCAACAAGGTCGTGCTGTTCGGTGCCCGCACCGGTGGCGACGGCATCGGCGGCGCGTCGATCCTGGCGTCCGACACCTTCACCGAGGGCGGCCCGACCAAGCGTCCCGCCGTCCAGGTCGGTGACCCCTTCGCCGAGAAGGTCCTGATCGAGTGCTGCCTCGAGCTGTTCCAGAAGGAACTGGTCGAGGGCATCCAGGACCTCGGCGCCGCGGGCATCTCCTGCGCCACGTCCGAGCTCGCGAGCAACGGCGACGGCGGCATGCACATCTCGCTCGACGACGTCCTGCTGCGCGACCCCACGCTCACGGCCGAAGAGATCCTGATGTCGGAGAGCCAGGAGCGCATGATGGCGGTCGTCCGCCCCGACAAGCTCGACGAGTTCCTGAGCGTCGTCGGCAAGTGGGAGGTCGAGACCAGCGTCCTGGGCGAGGTCACCGGCACCGGCCGTCTCGTCATCGACTGGCAGGGCCAGGAGATCGTCAACGTCGACCCGCGCACCGTCGCCGTCGACGGCCCCGTGTACGACCGCCCGGTCGCCTACCCGACCTGGATCGACGCGCTGCAGGCCGACACCGCCGCCTCGCTCGACCGTCCAGCCGACGGCCCCGCCCTCAAGGCGCAGTTCCTCAGCCTGCTCGGTTCGCCGAACCTGGCGTCGAAGAACTGGGTCACGAACCAGTACGACACCTACGTGCTCGGCAACACCGCGCTGTCGTTCCCCGACGACGGCGGCATGATCCGCGTCGACGAGGAAACGGGTCTCGGTGTCGCCATCGCCACCGACGCCAACGGTCGTTACTGCCAGCTCGACCCGAAGCAGGGCGCTCGTCTGGCCCTGGCCGAGGCGTACCGGAACGTCGCCGTCACCGGTGCCGTCCCCGCCGCGGTCACCGACTGCCTGAACTTCGGCTCCCCCGAGAACCCCGAGGTCATGTGGCAGTTCTCCGAGGCGGTCGAGGGACTGGCCGACGGCTGCATGGAGCTCGGCATCCCGGTCACCGGCGGCAACGTGTCGTTCTACAACCAGACCGGCTCGACCCCGATCCACCCGACCCCGGTCGTCGGTGTGCTTGGTGTCATCGACGACGTCGCCAAGCGCGTCCCGTCGGGCTGGCAGGACGACGGCCACAATATCTACCTGCTCGGCACGACGAGCCTCGAGCTCGACGGGTCGGCCTGGGCAGGCACGGTGCACGGACACCTCGGCGGTCGTCCCCCGGCGGTGGACCTCGGTCGCGAGAAGGAGCTCGCCGAGCTGCTCTTCGCGGCGAGCGGCGAGCAGCTGCTGACGAGTGCGCACGACCTGGCGGACGGTGGCCTCGGCCAGTCGCTCGCCGAGTCGGTGCTCCGCTTCGGCCTCGGCGCCCGCGTGGTCCTCGACGAGCTCGAGTCCCGCGACGGCATCGACACGGCGACCGCGCTGTTCTCCGAGTCGACCGGTCGCGTCATCGTGACCGTCCGGCGCGAGGACGACGTCCGCTTCCAGGGCCTGTGCGACGGTCGGGGCTTCCCGGTCCTGCGCATCGGCGTGACCGACGCCACGTCGAACGCGCTCGAGGTCCAGGGTGCGTTCACGGCGACGCTCGACGAGCTCCGCGGCACGCACAACGCGACGCTGCCGGCCCGCTTCGGCGACGTGATCGTCGAGGACGTCACCGAGGGCTACGTCGGCCGTGGGCCGCTCGACTCCGACGGTGCGTTCTCGCCGCGCACGGACTCCTAGGCCCGGCGGACACCGCGTGCCCATCGTCACCCTGCCCTTCGCGGAGCTCGTCGACCGGTTCGGCCCCGTGCCGGACGGCATCGAGCTGGACGTGTGGGACGTCGAGGCGCCGTACGGTCGCCCGGGCGACGTCGCCATCACGTTCCTGCCGTTCTACTTCGGTGGACGGCACCGCTGGCAGTTCGTGCACGACCTGCCGGCGCTCGAGCTCCTGCAGCTGCCGAGCGCCGGCTACGAGCACGCGGTGCCGCACGTGCCCGGTCACGCCCAGCTGGCGAACGGTCGTGGGATCCACGACGACGAGACCGCCGAGCTCGCCGTCGGCCTGGCGCTGACCTCGCTGCGTGAGCTCGGGGCGTTCCAGGCCGATCGCGCCAACGGTGTCTGGGACGCCCGGAAGACCCGTTCCCTGGCCGACCGCCGGGTCACGGTCGTCGGCTACGGCGCGATCGGGTCCGCGATCGCCACCCGGTTCGAGGTGTTCCGCACCGAGGTCACCGTGGTGGCCCGTACGGCTCGCGACCAGGACGGTCGCCACGTGCACGCGTTCGGCGAGCTGCCCGAGCTGGCACCGACGACGGACGTCCTCGTGCTCATCGCGCCACTGACGGACGAGACCGAACGGCTGGTCGACGCCGAGTTGCTGGCCGCGCTGCCCGACGGCGCCCTGGTGGTGAACGTCGCCCGCGGCAAGGTCGTCGACACCGACGCGCTGGTGGCGGAGCTGCAGTCCGAGCGGCTGTTCGCGGCGCTCGACGTCACCGACCCCGAGCCCCTGCCCGACGGCCACCCGCTGTGGACGACGCCGAACACGGTCCTCACGCCGCACGTCGGGGGCAACACCGACCTGAGCGTCCCGCGGTCGATCGAGCTGATGCGTCGGCAGGTCGCCGCGCTGGCCGAGGGTCGCCCGTTCGAGAACCTGATCGAGCGCTAACGACCCGTCGGAACACGCCGTCGTCTGCGCGCGACGCCTCCGTGTCGACGAAACGTCCCCGAATTCAGCGGCGTCTCGTGAACACGGAGGCGTTGTCGCAACACGACGGCGTCAGGCGCGCACCAGCAAACGCCCCGTCAGAGCGGGACGATGCACGTCGGGGTCCCGACGGCGATCTGCTCGACGGCCTCGCCCGGCACACCGTCGGCACCGATCGGCAGCACGGCGATGGCGTCCGATCGCTCGTTGGCGACGAGCACGTACCCGGGCACCCGGGCGAAGTGCCGCGGCCAGGCACCCCCGCACGACGCGGACCCGACGAGCGCGAGCCCGTCGTCCGCGGCGTCGAGCACCACGATCAGGTCGCGGCCACGAACGGCGACGATCACGCGTCCGGCGTCGTCGACCTCGATGTGGCTGAGGAGCGACTCCCCCACCGCACCCTCGAACGTCGGGGTCGAGGCGATCGTCACGAGCGAGCCGGACTCGTCGCGGCGGAGTCGGTGGACCGCGCCGTCGAGCTCACCGGCGACGAACAGGTCGCCGTCGTACCACGCCAGGTGCCGCGGGCCGACGCCGGGTGCCACGTGGTGCACGCGCAGCGCCTCGAGCGTGGGGACGCCGTCGGCCGACACGGTCACGCGGAACTCGTGCAGTGAATCGCCACCCAGGTCGGCGACGAGCACCGTGCCGTCCGGCGTCGCGACGGACTGGTGCGCGTGCGGCGCATCCTGCCGGTCCTGCACCGGGCCGGTGGCGGCGGGCAGGGTCGCGACGGCGATGGCCGAGGCGGGGACGGCGAGCCGGTCGCTGCGGCCGTGCACGCCGTCGGCGGGCAGGACGACGCCGTCGCTCGCGAGCACCGAGGCGGAGAACGACTCGGCCGCCGCCAGGGAGACGGCGGTGACGGTGCCGGAGACGTAGTTGGTGACGATGAGGGCCCCGGACGGGTCGACCCGCAGGTGGCACGGGGCGTCCCCGCCGGCGGAGGCGTCCCACAGGTGTTCGAGCGCGCCGTTCTGCATCCGGAAGGCTGAGACACCGCCGTCGTTCGTCTCGGACACGGCGTAGACACGGTCGCCCGACACGGCGAGGAACGAGGGATCGTCGAGCACCGCGACGGTACGAGCGCCCGCGCCCGCACGAGCGCCCGCACCCGCGCGGGCAGCGCCGCCGTCGACCAGGGAGATACCGGTCGCGTTCCCGCCGCCGGTGGCGGTGTAGGAACCGACGAGCAGGGTCGGCAGGTCGACGCTCATTCGTCGCGTCCGGCGATGCGCTCGTGGTGGTGGATGACCTCGGCGACGATGAAGTTGAGGAACTTCTCGGCGAAGGCGGGGTCGAGGTGCGCCTCGGCGGCGAGGCTGCGGAGCCGTGCGACCTGGATCTGTTCGCGGTCCGGGTCGGCGGCGGGCATGCCCGATTCGGCCTTCAGGTGCCCCACTCGCTGGGTGTACTTGAAGCGCTCGGCGAGCATGTGGATGACGGCGGCGTCGATGTTGTCGATGCTCTGCCGGATGCTCCGGAGTTCGGCGACAGCCGTCGCTTCGGGCCCGGGCGGGGTGACGTCGTCGCTCATGCCCCGAGCCTACTGGCGGACGCGCAGCCGAACCCCGCCGACGCCTGCGAGAATGAGCACATGTCGGTCTTGCTCGTGATCTCGGGCGTGTGTGCGGTCCTCGCTGGCCTCGTCCACGTGTACATCTGGTTCCTCGAATCCATCATCTGGACGAGTCCACGCGCCCGCAAGGTGTTCGGCATCGCGACCGAGACCGAGGCCGACGCGACCCGCTCCCTCGCGTTCAACCAGGGGTTCTACAACCTGTTCCTGGCGATCGGCGCGATCCTCGGTGTCGTGCTCGTGCTGGCGGGCAACACCGCGACCGGCTGGACCCTCGTCGTGTTCTCGACCGCGAGCATGCTCGGCGCCGCAGTGATCCTGATCGGCTCCGGCCGCAAGTACGTCAACTCCGCGTTCAAGCAGGGCACGCTCCCGCTGATCACGCTGCTGTTCGCGCTGCTCGGCTCGAGCTTCCCCGTCTGAGCCGTCTGAGCCGTCTGAGCCGTCTCGACCACACCGTCAGCCCCGCCACGCAAAAGCGACAGGGTGCCGCCGAAGTTCGGCGGCACCCTGTCGCGTTCGCGGGTGAAGTCAGGCCAGGTCAGCCGAGCTTGTCCTCGAACTGGGCCGGCAGCTTGTCGAGCGCCCACTCGATCGCAGCGGTGGTGCCCATCGAGAACGCCGCCGACACGTCCTTGTCGTCGAAGACGATGTAGTGGCCGGCCTCGACCGACGGCACCTTCTGGAACAGCGGGTCAGCCTCGGCCTTGGACGCGTCGACGTAGATCGGCAGGATCAGGGTCAGGTCGGCGTCGAGCAGGTCGAGGTTCTCGTCGGACAGCGTGACGGAGAACGCCTTGCCGGCTTCCTTGTCGATGGCCGACGGGATCGTGAACCCGAGGTTCTTCATGAACGACGAGCGGCTGTCGGTGGAGGCGTACGCCCCGAAGCCCTCGGAGCTGTACGCACCGACGACGGCGGTCTTGCCCTCGAAGTCCGGGTGCGCCTTGCGTGCCGCGGCGTACGCGTCGTCGAGGCCGGAGAGCAGCTTCTTGCCCTCGGACTCCTTGCCGAGCGCCTTCGCGATCATCGTGGTCTGCTGCTCGGTCGAAGCGAGGTAGTTCTCGCCGCCCTTCGGGATCGCGACGGTCGGCGCGATCGCGGACAGCTTGTCGTAGCGGTCCTTGTCACCAGACGACTTCACGTCGAGGATCAGGTCCGGGTTGAGCTTGAGGATGTCCTCGTAGCTCGGCTCGAGCGTCTGGATGATCTTCGGCGACTTCGTGTACGCGTCCTTGAGCCACGGGCCGACACCGTCGCCACCGAAGGCGAGCCAGTCGCTCGCGCCGACCGGCTGCACGCCGAGCTCGAGCGCGGTCTCGGCGTCGCCCCAGCCGAGTGCGACGACGCGCTTGGGCTGCGAGTCGATCGTCGTGGTGCCGAGGCCGGTCGTGATGGACACCGGGAAGGCGCCGTCGGACGACGATCCCGAGGACGACTCGGACGAGCTGGAGCCGGAGGCACAGCCGGCGAGGACGAGGGAGGCTGCGACGACGGCACCCGCAGCGGCGAGGACACGTCGGAGACGAAGGGATGAGCGGATCACGAAGGGTAGCCTAACCTAACGGGGCGCTCAGGAAGTCGGCTGGATAGGCTGGGTGATCGTGGCCGTCCCAGATCCAGACCGCACGCGCCTCGCGGTGCTCGGCTCCCCCATCGCGCATTCGCTCTCCCCCGCGCTCCACGAAGCGGCCTACGACGCGCTCGGGTTGGGGTGGTCGTACGGGAGGCACGAGGTCGCGTCCGGCGGGCTCGACGCGTTCGTCGCGGGGCTGGGTCCCGGATGGCGCGGGCTGAGTCTCACGATGCCACTCAAGCGCGAGGTGCTGCCGCTCCTCGACCGCACGACCCCGTTGGTCGATGAGCTCGGGGTCGCCAACACGGTGGCGTTCCGCCACGAGGGCGACAGCATTGTCCGTGCCGGTGCGAACACCGACGTCCAGGGGCTCGTCCGTCCGGTCGAGGCCCTCGGGCACGTGCCCGGCGAGGCCACGATCCTGGGCGGTGGCGCGACCGCGGCGAGCGCTCTGACCGCGGCCGTGCGGCTCGGAGCGTCGCTCGTGCGGGTGTTCCTGCGCGACACCGCGAAGGCTGGCTCGCTCGTGGAGCTGGCCGTGCGGCTCGGCGTCTCGCTCGAGGTCCTGCCGCTCAGCGACCTGCCCGGCACCCACCACGGGTTCGTCCTGTCGACGCTTCCCGGCGGCGCGGCCGACCCGCTCGAGCTGGTGCCGTCGGGGTCGGACGCCGTGCTGTTCGACGTCGCCTACGAACCGTGGCCGACCGCCGTCGCGTCGCGTTGGGCCGGTGCGGGCGGCCGGGTGCTGAACGGTCTCGACATGCTCACCGAACAGGCGATCGGGCAGATCCGCTTCTTCCTGACCGGTGACGAGGACGAGCTGCTGCCCGACGAGGCCGCCGTCCGTCGTGCGATGCGCACTGCCGTCGGCCTGCCCGCCGTCATCAGCAACTAGCCGACGACGACGACCCCGGCGCCGCCGTGGTCAGCCGCGGGACCGCGCCTCGGCGTCGAGCAGGGCGACGGACACGTCCCACAGCCGGTCGGCCCGGTCCGGGTCGAGCGCCCAGGGCAGCACGCCGTGCAGGCCGTCCTCGATCCGTTCGACCACCGCTGCCTCGTGGCAGTCCTCGAAGTAGCGGCCGGTGACCCCGTCGAGTTCGGGTGCAGTGGCGAGCAGGACCGAGGTCGCGGCTCCCTGCTCCGGGGTCTTCACGGCATCGGCGGCGGCGATCTTCGTGGCGGCAAGGACCTCCGGGTCCCAGTGCTTCTGCAGCCCGGTCCAGATCCCGCCGGGCATCAGGGCGTTCGCGGTGATGCCGTCGGCGGCCCACCGCCGGCCGGCAGCGACGGCGAACAGCACGTTGGCGGTCTTCGACTGGCCGTAGGCGAGTCCGGGTTCGTAGGGACGCCGGCGGAAGAACAGGTCGTCGAACACGACGGGCGAACCGCCGTGGCCGCTCGACGACACCGCGACGATGCGGGCCGAACCCGAGGCCGCCAGGGCGTCGTGCAGCCCGAGCGCGAGGGCGAAGTGCCCGAGGTGGTTCGTGGCGAACTGCGCCTCCCACCCGGCGGGCGTGTACGACTCGGGCGCGTCCATGATGCCGGCGTTGGCGACGAGCACGTCGAGCGGCCCCGACCACGCTGCGGTGAACGCCTCGACGGAGGCCGGGCGGTCCAGGTGCAGTTCGACGACGGCCGGTGCGTCCGTCCCCGTCGACCGGGCGATGTCGTCCGCGACCCGGCGGCCGGCGTCGACGTCCCGCACGGCGAGCGTCACGCGCGCTCCGGCTCCGGCGAGTGCTCGGGCGGTCTCCACCCCGATGCCGGACGCGGCGCCGGTGACGATCGCCGTCCGTCCTGTCAGGTCGAGGCCGTCGACGACCTCGGCGGCCGTGGTCCGGTCGCCGAAGCGGGTGAGGTCGCGTGCGGGCATGTCGACTCCTGTCAGCTGGCGTGGTGCGGAGCCGTCAGGCGACGACCCCGTCCACGTAGAACCATCGTCCCTGCTCGCGGACGAACTCGCTCGTTTCCTCGAGTGTCCCGCGGTCGTCGTCGGAACGCCACCACGCGCGGAACGCAACCGTGCCCTGGGAGTCGAACGGGCCTCCCGAGGTCGTCGTCAGGATGTCCAACCGGGTCCAGCGCTGGGACGCGTCCAACTCGAGGGCTGCCGGACGGGTGCGCGGGTGCCAGGTGAGCAACAGGTACTCCGGCAGTCCTAGCGCGAACGCGCTGAAGCGTGAGCGCATCAGGCGCTCCGCGGTCGGCGCGGCCGCGCCGCGGTGCAGGGGGCCGCAGCACTCGCCGTAGGGGTTGCCGCTCAGACAGGGGCAGCGCGTCTCGTCGGTGACCACGCCGGAACGCTAGTCGACGATCGACAGCGCGACGGTGATGTTGCCGCGGGTGGCGTTCGAGTACGGGCAGATCTCGTGCGCGCGCTCGGCCAGGCGCTGGCGCTGCTCCTGCGGGGTGGCCGGTGCGTAGACGTCGAGCTCGACCGCCAGGCCGAACGTGCCGTTGCCGGCGCCGCCGATGCCGACCTCGGCGGAGACCTCGGCGCCGGTGGTGTCGAGGTCGAGTTCCTTGCCCGCGGCGTGCAGTGCACCGAGGAAGCACGCGGCGTACCCGGCGGCGAACAGCTGCTCGGGGTTGGTGCCCTCGCCGCTGCCGCCCATCTCCTTCGGCGGGCGGGTGTCCAGGTCGAGCCGGTCGTCCTCGCTGCGGACGTGCCCGTCGCGGCCGCCTCCGGTGGCGTGGGCGGCTGCGGTGTAGACGATGTCGAGACTCATGGATCCGAGGTCATCGCGCCCACCTGGACGTGTGCTGCGCGGGCCCGGGGTGCTGGGCCCGGGAGCCCGCGCCTGCCCGGGCCGCCGGGCGTGTCCGCGGCGTGTCCGCGGCGTGCCGGCGCCGCACCCGCGCCGCACCCGCGCCGCGCCCGCGCCGCACTTCGTGAGCAGAAATGGTCGGGTCCCACGAGCGCACTCGACCATTTCTGCTCACGAAGTACCGAGCGCCCGAGCCACGACGCCGCACGCCCGGGTAGACATGACACGTGTTCAAGATCGGGTGGCAGGTGTACCGGGAGCGACTGCCCGCCCTCGTCAGCGTGCAGCGCCGCCGCCGCATCGTGGTCGTCGGCGTGATCGTGGCCTTCGTCGCGCTGGCGGGACTCGTCGTCCTCGGACTGTTCTTCGACGACGGCTCCGTCCCCGTCGCCGCTGCGGTCGTCGTGGCGGTGCTGTTCGCCTCCGGCATCGGACTCATCGGCACGTGCTTCGTACCGGTCGGGCCGAAGGGCTGGAACGTCCCGCCGATCCCCGGCATCGGCTGGCGCACCCAAGAGGCGGTCGCCCGCTACTACCGCCGCAACCCTCCCGCGGTCGACCCGAAGCACCGTGACGCCGTCCTGCACGGCATGCCCGAGACCCGGGACCTGCTGGTCCGGGCAGCGTTCCGCGGGTACCTGCTGCTGGGAGGGTGGGCGCTCGCGTTGCTCGCGACCGTGCTCCTCAACGTCTTCACGGTCTCGTCGAACGACGACATCGTCGGTCTCTCCGCGGTCTGGATCCTCATCCCGGCGAGCGGTGCCGTCACCGCCATCGGGGGCATCCGCACCCTCGGCCGTCAGGAGCAGCTGCGCGTCGAGGCCGAGGCCCTCCCGCCCGTCCCGCCGGCACCGCCCGCCCGCGGCCGGCCCGGCAACCCGAAGGGCAGCAAGCTCTCGCTGCCGGGCGACTGACCCGTCGAGTACGGTCGCCGCCGGGGCCGCCGAGCCGCTCGAGGTCCCCGCCGGCCCGACTTCGTGAGCAGAAATGGTCGGGTGGCGTGACGGGACCCGACCATTTCTGCTCACGAAGCGGAACGGGACAGCGGAACGGGACAGCGGAACGGGACAGCGGAACAGGACAACGGAACAGGCCGACACGACGCAACAGCATCGGCCGCGCGACTGTCGGGGGCACGGGGCACACTGGGCACATGTGTGGAAGGTTCGTCGTCTCCGACACCACGGCCGATCTGTTGCCCGAGCTCCTCGGTGAGCTCGCCGGCCGGACCGAGCACGTGGACCAGGACACCGGCGTCGTGGGGACGGGCCTGGTGCCGAGCTGGAACGTCGCCCCGACCGACCCCGTGTCCGCGGTGCGCCAGCGGCACGGCGAGCGCGAGCTGCCGCAGATCAGCTGGGGCTTCGTGCCGAGCTGGGCGAAGGACTTCCAGAAGCAGCGCCCGAAGCCGATCAACGCCCGCATCGAGACGGTCGCGACGAGCGGCATGTTCAAGCGGGCCTTCGCGACGAACCGCTGCATCGTGCCGGCGCAGGGCTACTACGAGTGGGTGGTGCGCGAGGACGGCAAGGAGCCCCACTTCGTCCACGAGCCCGGTGGCGCCCTGGCGATGGCCGGGGTCGTGAGCGCCTGGCCGGACCCGACGAAGCCCGAAGGCGACCCAAACAAGTGGCGGCTGTCGCTGGCGATCATCACGCGCGACGCCCACGTGGCACCGGGCGAGGTGCACGACCGCATGCCGGCGTTCCTGACGCCCGACGGCTACGACGACTGGCTCGGCGGCGGCACCGGTGGCGCCGGGGGCCTCGGCACCGACGACCTGCTGGCCCTGCTCGACCACGAGTCGCTGACGGTCGCGGCCGGCCTGGAGCAGTACGAGGTCGCCCGCACCGTGAACAGCGTGAAGAACGACGGCCCGCAGCTCATCGAGCCCGTGGCGTAGCGGCGGGTCGACGCGCGGCCGCGCGCGCACGCGACCAGGGCAGGAAGACGGGACGCCCGGATCACGTGCGCCTGTCGGCTGACGTGATCCGGGCCTCCCGGTCGACCGCGGTGGTTACGGACGCGCGCTGCGTCGGATCCCCGGGGCGGCTGCGATGCCCGCCGCGATGCGGCGACGCGTCACGAGCAGCACGCCGGCCAGGAGCAGCGCGATCGCCGCGAGGCCGAGGCCGACGAGACCGGTCGCACCGGTGAAGGCGAGCTCCGCGGTGTGGACCGCTGCCGCGATGCCGGTCGGGTAGGTGACCGTGATGGTCGCCGTCACCGTCTGGCCGTTGCTGTCCGTCACCGTGTACCCGATGAACGCGGTGCCGATGAACGCGGTGCCGGTGTGGCCCTTCGCCGGGGTGAAGACGACCTTGCCGTCGCGGACGGTCCAGGTGCCCTCGTGGCTGACGACGACGCGGTCGGACTGCTTGCCCGTCTCCGGGTCGATCAGGTGCAGGGTGCCCGTCTCGAAGGTGGCGCCGCCCGAGGCGGAGTCGTTGTCGAGCGGGTCGATCGTGACCTGGTGCCCGACGGTCCCGGTGGCGGAGTCGTCCTTCGCGACCGCGGCGGCGACGACCGTCATCGTGGCGGTGGCGGTGGTGGTCTGCCCCGAGGCGTCCGTCACCGTGTAGGTGAAGGTGTCCGTGCCGGTGAAGCCGGCGGCCGGGGTGTAGACGTACGCGCCGGTGGGCTGGACCGTCACCGTGCCGTGGGCCGGCTTGCGGTCCAGCGCTGCGGTGAGGCGGGTGCCCTGGTCGTTGGTGAGCAGACCGTGGGCGGCGTCGCGGGCGATCGGCGTGCCGGCGATGGTGTGGCCGGCGTCCTTCGTCGCGTCGATGCCGACGGTGACGGTGACGGTGGCGTCGACCTGCTGACCCGAGCCGTCCTGTGCCCGGTAGGTCACGGTGTCGGTGCCGGAGAAGCCCTTCGCCGGGGTGTAGACGAACGTGCCGTCCGCGGCGATCGAGACCGTGCCGTGCTCCGCCTTGCCGGAGGTCACGACCGTCAGGTCGCTGCCGTGGTCGTTGCCGAGCACACCGGGGCCGGCGACGGTGACCGGCTTGCCGGCCTTCGTGGCTGCCTTGTCGTTCGTCGCCGTCGGGGTGACGGTGATCGTGACGAGGCCGGTCGCGGTGTTGCCGTCGCGGTCGACCGCCGTGTAGGTGAAGGTGTCGATGCCGGACCAGTTGTGCTCCGGCGTGTAGACGTACGAGCCGTCCTTCGCCAGCACCACGGTGCCGTGTGCCGGCTTGCGGTCGGTCTTCGCCCACAGGTCGGTGCCCTCGTCGTCGGACAGGACGCCCGTGCCGACGGTGGCGGTCACGGTGCCGTTGGTGGCGGTGCGGCCGGTGTCGGGCGTCGCCATGGTGCCGACCAGGACGGTGACGGTCGCCGTGGTGGTCTGGCCGGAGCCGTCCGTGACGGTGTACGTGAACGTGTCCGTGCCGGAGAAGCCCTTCTTCGGCAGGTAGACGAGCGAGCCGGGCTCGGTGCCCTTGGTCACGTCGCCGTGTGCGGCGTCACCGTGGCCGGTGACCGTGAGCGTCGTGCCGTGGTCGTTGGCCGTCAGCGTCGTGCCGGCGATCGCCAGCGCCGTGCCCGCGGTGGTGTGCACGGTGTCCGCGACGGCGACGGGCTCGACCGTCACCGTGACCTTCGCCGTCGCGGTGCCGCCGGTCGGGTCGGTCACCGTGTAGGTGAACGTGTCCGTGCCGGAGAAGCCGTCGGCCGGCGTGTACGTGACGGTGCCGGTGCCGGTGCCGGTGACGGTGCCGGTGTTGCCGGTTCCGGCTCCGCCTCCGGTGATCGCGGCCTCGCCGTGACCGGGCTTGGTGACCGCGGTGACGGTGAGCTTCGTGCCGGAGTCGTTGCCCGTCACCAGGACGTCGACCGGGGTCGAGGCGGTGGTGGTCGTGGCGTCAGCGACGGCCTTCGGTGCGACGACGATCGTCACGGTGCCGGTCGTGGTGCCACCGGCGCCGTCGGTGACGGTGTAGTCGAACGAGTCCGGGCCGGAGTAACCGGGCTTCGGCGTGTAGGTGTAGCCGCCGTCCTCGTCGACGACGACGTCACCGTGCGACGGGTCGGCGTTGTCCGTGACGTGCAGGTCGGTGCCGGTGGCACCGTCGAGCACGCCCTTGTCGGCCGGGACGGCGATGGAACCGTCGGCGTCGGTGGTCGTGGAGCCACCCGCCGTGACGGGGGTGACCCGGACGGAGACCGTGCCGGTGTTCGTGAGGCCGTTGCGGTCGGTGACCGTGTACGTGAACTCGTCGGTGCCGGAGAAGCCCGGCTTCGGCGTGTACGTGACGGTGCCGTCGTCGTTCCGGACCGCGGTGCCGTTCGTACCGCTCTTGCCGACGGGGATGTCGAGCACGGACAAGCCGGTGCCGTGGTCGTTGCCGGTCAGGTCGGCGGAGGTGACCGTCTTGCTGCCGCCTGCCTTGACCGTGATCTCGTCTGACTCGGTGCCGGGCTTGACCGTGATGGTCACCACACCCGTGGCCGTCCCGCCGGAGGGGTCCTTCGCCGTGTAGGTGAAGGTGTCCGTGCCCGAGAAGCCGTCGTTCGGGGTGTACTTGTACGACCCGTCCTCCGCCAGCTCGAGGTCGCCATTCGCGGGCTCGAGGTCGACCGTGGCGGTGAGCTTCGTGCCCTCGTCGTTCGCGAGCACGCCCGTGCGGTCGTCGCCGTCCCCGCCCACGGTCAGCGTGGTGCCGGCAGTGGCGGTCGCGGTGTCCGGGGTGGCCATCGGGCCGACGACGACGGTGATCGTGCCGGTCGTGGTCTGGCCGGAGTCGTCCCGCACCGTGTAGGTGACGGTGTCGGTGCCCGAGAAGCCGGGCTTCGGCGCGTACGTGATCGTGCCGGTGGTCGGGTCGATCGTGACGTCGCCGTGCGTCGTGCCGGCGGCGTCCGGCACGGCGGCCGCGTCGGCGACGGTCAGCTTCGTTCCCTTGTCGTTGCCGGTGAGCGTCTCCGGCGCGATGGTCAGCGTCTCGCCGGACTTCGTCGCCACCGTGTCGCCGTTCGCGACCGGCTTGACGGTGACGGTGACCGTCGCCGGGCCGGTGGTGACCTTCGAGCCGTCGGTCACGGTGTAGGTGAACGAGTCGGTGCCGGAGAAGTCACCCGTCGGCGTGTACTCGACGGTGCCGTCCTCGGCCACCACGGCGGTGCCGTTCGCCGGACCGGTGACGATCGTGGTGACCAGGTCCGTGCCGCGGTCGTTGTGCTGCACGTCGACGTTCACCGGGGTACCGGCGCTCGTCGTCGTGGTGTCGTTCGCGATCGTCGGGTTGACCGTGATGGTCACCGTGGCGGTCGTCGGCGCACCAGCGGTGTCCGTCGCGGTGTACCGGAACGAGTCCGTGCCCGAGAAGCCGTCGGCCGGCGTGTAGGTGATCGCACCGGTTGCCTTGTCGAGGGTGAGCTCGCCGTGCGCGGGCTTGGTGTTCGACGAGATCGTCAGACCGGTGCCGAGGTCGTTGCCCAGGACGCCGGTGGCACGGGTGTCGGCGGTGTAGGTGTTGCCGGCGGCGACGCGGACGGTGTCGTCCTTCGCCAGCGGGGCGACGTTCACGGTCACGGTCACAGTGTCGGTCCCTCCGGTGCCGTCGGTGACGGTGTACGTGAAGGAGTCGGGGCCGGAGTAGCCGGTGGTGGGCGTGTAGGTGTAGCTGCCGTCCTTCGCGACGACGGCGTCACCGTGCGACGGCTTGGTGCTGCCCGTCACCGTCAGGTCCGAGCCGAGGTCGTTGGCGAGCAGACCGGAGGCGGTGCCGGAGGTGGTGGCCCCCGCCGTCGCGGTGATCGTGTCGGCGCCCGCGGTCGGCAGCACCGTGATGGTGACCGTGCCGCTGATCGGCGCGCCGTCGCCGTCCTTCGCCGTGTAGGTGAAGGAGTCCGCGCCCGAGTAACCGGCGGTCGGGGTGTACGAGTACGAACCGTCCTTCTCGACGGTCAGGTCACCGTGGGCGGGCTTCGTGTTGCCCGTGACCGTCAGGCCGGTGCCGTGGTCGTTCGCGAGCAGACCCGTCTTGGCGTCCGCGGTGGCGGTCTGGCCGGTGTGCACGGTGAACGCGTCGTCGGTGCCCGCCGGGGCGACGGTGATCGTCACGGTGCTGGTCGACGTCTGGCCGGAGGAGTCCTTCGCCGTGTACTGGAAGGTGTCCGTGCCCGAGAAGCCGTCGGCCGGGGTGTACGTGTAGGAGCCGTCGGGCTTCACGGTCGCGGTGCCGTGGGCGGGCGTGGTGTTCGACACGACGGACAGGCCGGTGCCGCTGTCGTTCGACAGGACGCCCTTGGACGCGGGCACCGTCAGCGTGGTGCCGTTCGGCGTGTTGCCGGTGTCCGAGGTCGTGGTGACGTGGACAGCCTTGAGCGTGTTGGTGAAGGTCACCATGACGTCGGTGCCGTCGGCGGTCGTGGCTGCGGGGAACGTGAAGGTGCCGGTGTTCCCGGTGCCCTTCGCGATGACCGCGCTGGTGGTCTGGTTCAGCGCCACCCACGACGTGTCGTAGTTCGCCAGGTCGGTGGTGCCCGAGGCGGTCTGCGTGACCGTGTAGTCCTTGTTCGGCGTGCTCAGGACGGCGCCGGCGCGCTGCGACTGGGTGCCGGTGCTCTGGCCGGTCGTCGTGGCCGAGGTGCCGCTCTTGGTGGGGTCGATGCCGCCGCCGGTGATGGCGAGGCCGAACTGGTCGCCCGTGTTCCAGCGCTTGTCGACGCTCGACTCACCGGTGACGGTGTCGGCGTAGTTGCAGCTGGCCAGGTCGCTGGCGGCGTAGTTGCCGACGATGGGGAAGCTGCGGACCTGCGCACCCGAGGTGGGGTCGAGCTGGTAGATCGTGGTCGTGGAGACGCTGTTCGCGGTCACGGTGTTCGAGACGTACAGGTAGCCGTCGGACGAGAACGCGATGCCCGGGCTGCTGGTGCCCGCCGGCAGGGTCGCGATCGCGGACGTGGTCATGACCGTGCTGCCCGAGGTGCTCGGGACCTCGTCGGTGTTGACGCGGTAGACCGTGTCGGCCGCCACGACGAAGAACAGGCCGCGCGAGCTGAACGCGAAGTCACCGTTGCCGGCCTTCAGACCGTTGATCTGTCCGACCTGACCGAGGTACGTCTTGGTCGCGGGGTCGTAGGCACCGAGCCACCCGGTGTTGTCGCCGTAGTAGTAGATGCCGTTCTTCGGGTTGACCGCACCGCGGATCACGGTCCGTGTCTTGTCCGTGGCAATCGGATCCGACGCGACGTTGGTCTTCGGGTCGTACTGCCGCAGCGTGGCGCTGACGTTGTTCGACGCGGCGAACATCGACAGGCCCTCACGCGAGATGCCGAGGCCGTTGTTCGCGCCGGTGCCGAGGTTGGTGACGTCGGCGGTCGTGCCCTTGGAGTCACCCGTGGTGATGTCCACCGCGACGACCTTGCCCGTGCCGTCGATGGCGTAGAGCGTGTTCTGGTCGCACACCAGTGCACCGTTCGAGATCGCGGTGACGGCCGAGGCGGGCTCGGCGGCGATGACCGCCGTGGTCGTCGAGAGACCGGCGCCGACGAGCAGGGCGGCACCGAACATGGCGACGGTTCGGACGCCGAAGCGGCGTCGAGGCACAGCGGTGCCCTGGTTTCCAGGCAGCATGATCACTTTCGGGTCGAGACGATGCGGGCGCTGATCAACGGCCGTCGGTTCAGGGAGAACGGTCGTTGGCGCCGGGTCGATACTGGCAGGTCTCGATACCGAAGTGGGGACGGGGCGGGTCCCCAATAGGGGGGACCACTCGTTGTGGGGGTAGGCGCGACTCAGGGCCGCGTCACCCGCTCGGGGCACAGCAAAACCCCACCGGGATCCGGTGGGGTTTCAGGGGTTCGAGCGTGGTCCGGATCAGGCGGTGGCGCGGATCACGTCCGGCAGCAGCACGTGCAGCCGCGCGGCCAAACGGGCCTTCGCCTCGTCGAGGGAGCGGAAGTCCCCCACGTACTCGCCGAAGGTGTCGGCGACGAAGAAGTGCGTGCCCTGCCGGTCGACGGTGCCGCCGTAGTACCCGCCGTAGTTCGCGACCCAGAGCCCGGTGTCGGGCTGCGCCCAGCTGATGCGGACGCGAGCCGGCGCGGTGTCGGCGACGACCTGCGCCTCGATCTCGGCGATGACCTCGATCGTCCGGGTGTCCAGCGTCACTTCGGTCTGCTGGTGGTGATCGGCGGTCATGCTCATGGTCGTGCTCCTTCGGGCTGTGCTGCGTGCTGGTGCTGCGTGCTGGTGCTGCGGGCGTCGCGGACGCCGATGGTGCGTGGTGGAACGGGCGCCGACGGTGCCGGCGGTCCGGTGGCGCCGCGGCGCCGGTGGCGCCTACTCCACCGGTCGGATGACCGACGGGAGCATGACGTGGAGCTGGTCCTCGAGCTTGGTCTGCGCTTCTTCCAGCGATGCGAACTCACCGACCACCAGGCCGAAGGTGTCCGAGGCGACGAAGCGGCCGTCGCGCTTGTCGACGCTGCCGCCGAAGTACCCGCCGTAGCCAGCGATCCACTCGCCCTGGTCTTCCTGCACCCAGGTGACCTTGGCGCGGGTCGGACGGGTCGAGGGCGCCGCGTCGGCTTCGAGGATCGCGATGGTGTCGACCGTGTCGGTGTCGAGGGTGACCTCGGCCTGCGTCGCGTTGTTGACGGTGATGCTCATGTCGCTCTCCTTCACGATCCGGGGTACATCTGCTGACACCAGAACGCTACGAGAACCGCGGCCCGAACCGCCAGCGATGCCCGTTGATTCACGGGTTCTGTCAATGCGGCCCATCGGTGCCCCCCGGGTTTCCGGGGCGGTGTGACGTCTTTCCGGGGTACACGCGCCAGATCGGGGTACTCGTTTTCCGGACCTCCGAGATGCGTCACGGAATGACGGAGACGCCCATCCGGGAGGCCCGACTCACTACCGTCGGTCGGGTGACCTCCGACAGTCCCCGCGATCCAGGGCACGCCCCAGCCACCGGACGCAGCCGTCGGGTCGCGACGTGGCTGGCCGCCGCCTACGGCGTCGCGGTGGCGCTGGTCGGGTTCTGGGGTTCACCCGTCGACGCGGCAGCCGGTCCGACGCTCGACCGGGTGATCACGGCCGCCCATCGCCACGGGGCCCCCGACTGGTTCGGCTACGGCACGATCGAGTCGCTGTCGAACGTGCTCTTCTTCGTCCCGCTGGGTCTGCTCGTGGTCCTGCTCGCGGGCGCTCGGTGGTGGTGGGCCGGTGCGGCTGCGGGCGTCGTCGTCAGCGTCGGCATCGAGACCGGCCAGGCGCTCTTCCTGCCCGCGCGCACCGCGTCACTGGCCGATGTCCTGGCGAACGGGCTGGGTGCGGTTCTGGGCTCGCTGCTCGGGGTGCTGGTGCTGTCGTGGGCGGCGCACCGACGGCGTCACTGACACACGGACACGACGAAGCCCCCGGAGCGATGCGCTCCGGGGGCTTCGTTCAGTCGCTCGAGACTCAGACGGACTCGCGCTGACGACGGACCGAGGTGCGGACCAGCAGCAGGCCACCACCGAGGACGACGGCGCCGCCGGCGACCCAGATCGCGAGCATCGAGATCGTGGAACCGGTGAAGGCGAGCTCGCCGTTGCCGTTGGTGCCGGCAGCAGCGGCCGGGACGACGGCGGTGCCGTCGGCCGGGACGACCGTCAGGGCCGAGGTGGCCACGTTGCCCGAGGTGGCGCCGGTCGCGGTGAGCGAGTAGGTGCCCGACGCGCCCTGCGGCAGCGTGACGGAGACCGCAGCGGCACCGGTCGACGACGCCGTGTAGGTCTTGGAGACGGTGGTGATGGGCAGCGCGCCCAGCGTGACCGCGCCAGCACCGGTCACGGAGACGGAGACCGTCTCGTTCGCGACGAACGAACCGGCGGCGAAGCCGACGGTCGCGGTGCCACCGGAAACGGCCGAGCCCGAGACGCTGACGTTCGACGCGGGCACGTAGCCAGCGGCGTTGGCAGCGGACGGAACGGCAACGAACGCAGCAGCGGCCAGGACGACCGCAGCGATGATCTTCTTCATGGATGTGTCCCCTAGACCCTGATGGCTTCGCGCGGATGGAAGTGCGACCAGCCCCGAGTACTTGCAGGCGCGATGGCGAAGTTCGCTCAATCTACCGGGGATTCACAGCTGCTGGCCAGGGGCTTTGTAACCGACTGGTGAACACCGGGGGTCGACACCGCGTCGACCGCGGTCCGCCCCTGGTCGACGCCGCCCAGGTACTGAACCCGGATCGTCGTGCTTTTCCCTGGTGAGAGGGTGGTCTGGAACTGCGCGACGGGATGGACGCCGTCCGTCGCCGTCTGCGGGGACGCCGTCTTGCCATCCTGAGTGGATGTGACGTACACCCCTGAAGAGGGGGCGTAGACGGCGACGTTTGTCCGGACTGCGCCGGGCGCCACGCCGAATGCTCCGGCCCCTGTGACGTACTCCGGCAGGCTCGTCGCCGCGTCCGCCGGGGCGGTGCTCTTCAACGTGACCTCGACCGTCCACGTCGGTCGGCCGTCCTTCCGGCACACCTCACTGCCGACCGACACGGTCTTCTTGAGGTAGTAGTCCATCTTCGCGCCGGTGGCGTCGTTGAGGTACACACCGAACTGCTGTGAGCTCGTGTCGCTGGTCGGCAGTCCCCCCGCGATGGCGGTCCCGGTGAGCTCCGACTGCTCGCTCTTGTCGGCGCTCCAGAGCTTGACCCGTCCCTCGTCGACCCCGGTCGTCAGCGCCGCGACGAACTCCTTCGGGTCGAAGCCGCCCTCGGAGACCTTCGTGAACACCGCGCTGGCTGCCGACGCGAAGAAGGCGTCCTGCACGGTGGGGTCCGGGTACTTCGCGTACGCCTCGCTCAGCAGCAGCTGCACGGCGTTGTCCGATGTCAGCTGGTCCCCCGTCGCCAGCGTGACCGGACCCGTCGCCTTCAGGATGTAGCCGAGCGTCACGGGGTCGATCGACAGCACGCCGTCGACCCGCTGCCCGAACTGCTGCTTCCACATCTCCCGTGCCAGCTTCGCCGAGGTGTCGAAGCGTGGCGTCAAAGTCACGTCCTGGATGAACTCCCCCGTGATCGAGCCGTACAGGCCCTGCGTCTCCGTGGTGAGCGGCAGCACCGGGTCGTCGGTCTGCGGGAAGTCCGACGTCGACGCCTGCTGCCCGAGTGAGATCGCACCGTCGCGGACGTCCAGCAACGCCACCGCGCCGGGGATCCCCCCGCCGGCACGCAACTCCGCGTTGTTCTGGAAGAGCACGAGGTACTGCTTCGCACCGCCCTCGCCGAGCATCGCCGGCGCCAGCTGCACCACCTTGTCGGCGACGGCCGCCTGTTCCGAGACCGACGCCAAGGAGGCCCGGAGCTGGTTCACCGCGTCCGTCACCGCCGACACGGTGTCACCGGTGTCGATCCGGTCGGCTGCCCTGGTCGCCTTGCTGAGCGCGGTGGTCGCCTTCGCGACCGCCGGCTGCGCCGCCACGAGCGGCTGCAGGTCGATCTTGCCGCCCTCGGGCTTGAACGCGTCGACGTCGACGTCACCCAGGACCCCGGCGACCGGACGGACGGCGTCGCTCGCCACGTCGTCCACGATCGCGGACACCTGTCGGACGGCGCGGAGGTTGCCGCCGATGAACGGCGTGTGCTCGAAGACGGCCCACACCGGGTCGCTCGTCTTCGCCCGGGCGTCAGCGGCACTCGACTCGAGCTGCACCGCCGTGCGCTGTGCAGCTGCGGTGTCGCCCTTCGCCAACTGCGACCGCAGGGTGTCGACGTGCGCGACGGACGATTCGAGGTCCTGCTTCGCCTGCACCCCGCGGATCGTCACCCAGGCGACCGCGGCGATCACGAGCAGGACGATGAAGAGGACGCCCCACAGGAGCCAGCGACGTCGAGGCCCCCGGGTCCGAGCAGCACGTCGAGACTCGGATGCGTCCGACATGGCCTCAGCTTAGGAGGCCGGGTCGACGTCCTCCGGAGACGTGGCCGCGTTCCGGGATATCAGCGCGCGTGAAAGCAAAGAGAGGTGCTCGCGTTTGCTATGTTCGACCCGCCGACTGCTCCGGAGAGCGACCGAGCGGACTTCGGTCGTGATGAGGGGCAAGTTGACTGGCACAGGTCTTCCATCGGTGGCGATCATCGGCACGCGTGGCTACCCCAGCTTCTACGGCGGCTTCGAGACCGCTGTGCGCCACATCGCGCCGCACCTCGCGGCCAGCGGTTGGGACGTCACCGTCTACGGCCGGCCCGGCACGACCGACGACGAGTTCGAGGCCGACCCCCGAGTTCGCTCGATCGTCACGCGAGGCCTGCAGAGCAAGTCCCTCAGCACCTTGACCTTCGGGCTCACGTCCTCGTTGCACGCATTGTGGACACGACCCGACGTCGCGCTCGTGATGAACGTCGCCAACGGGTTCTGGCTCCCCCTGCTCCGCGCCCGAGGGATCGCCACCATCGTGAACGTCGACGGGATCGAGTGGGAACGGGCGAAGTGGGGACATCTCGCGCGGACGATGTTCCGGACGGGCGCCCGGATGACTGCTCGTTGGGCGACCGAGATCATCGTCGATGCCAAGGCGATCGGCATGCACTGGTCAGCGCGCTTCGGCCGTGACGGTCACTTCATCCCCTACGGCGGCGATCCCCGTTCTGTTCACGCCGCGACGCCGTTCGAGGACGGGAAGTACGTCCTCGTCGTCGCCCGGTTCGTCCCGGAGAACACCATCGCTGAGCTGTTCGAGGCAGCGCCCGAAATCGCGCGCACGCACGACGTCGTGATCGTCGGGTCGTCGGGGTTCGGGGGCGAGCTCGATCAACAGGCCCAGGCGCTCGCTGATGCGCACGAGCGGATCCACTGGCTCGGACACGTCAACGACGACGAACTCCTGCACACGCTCTGGGCACGGTCCGGCGCGTACTTCCACGGGCACAGCGTCGGCGGCACGAATCCCGCGCTCGTGCAGGCCATGGCGCTCGGCGCTCCGGTGGTCGCACGGGACACTGTCTACAACCGTGAGGTGCTCGGCGACAGCGGGGCGTTCACCGCACCCGAACCCGATGCGATCGTCTCCGCGCTGCGCACGGTCCTGGACGACTCGGTGCGACGGCGGGAGCTGTCGGAGCTCGGCCGGCAGCGCGCCGCCGATGTCTACTCCTGGGACAAGGTCTGCGCGGCCTACGAAGCGCTCCTGCGCCGGCAGCTTCCTCCCGGGGACTCGCCGTGAGAGTCCTTTTCGACGGCTACTGGTGGATGAACGGGCCGCCGTCCGGCCACATGGTGCTCCGCGAGGTCGTCGGGGCATGGCGGCAGTTCTTCCCAGCGGACGAATTGCACCTCGTCGTGCCCGCAGTGGATCTCTCCCACGCTCGCGCAGAGTCGCCGGATCTCGTCTTCACTGGTACGTCGCTGCGATTCCATCCGCTCATCAACAGCGTGGCTCTTCGACACACCGATCGGCGCCTCGGGCCGTTCGACGCGACGCTCGCGCAGAACTTCGCCGCCGGCACGCGGAACAGCGGCGTCTTCGTGCACGACGTGCTGTTCCAGTCGAACCCAGAGTGGTTCACGAGAACGGAGCGGATCTACCTCAGCTTGATCCCTCGGTTCGCTCGCCGAGCCGACATCGTCTTCACGTCCTCGCGCACCGAGGTGGAACGCATCAAGGCGTGGAACCCCGAACTGCAGCGCGTCGAGTCAACGGGCCTCGGCGTCCCGACCGCCATCACACGAGAGCACGCGAGCACGGAAGCGGACCCGGAGCTGCACCCTGGCCGCTTCCTCCTCACCGTCGGCCGGCTCAACGTCCGCAAGAACGTCGGGACCGTGATCGACGCAGTGGTGCGGTCCGGGCGCGTTTCGTCTGATTTCCCGCTCGTGGTGGTGGGGAGTCCAGACGGTCGCACCGAGACCCTCTCCGCCGCCGCGCGCACGGCGGTGACGGACGGCTCCGTTCGGTTCACCGGGGCTGTCGACGACGCACGCCTCGCGTGGCTGTACCGCCAGTGCCGCATGATGCTGTTCATGTCGCTCGACGAGGGCTACGGGTTACCACCGATCGAAGCGCTCGCGAGCGGTGCCCCGGTCATCGCATCCGACCGTCCTGTGCTGCACGAGGTCCTCGGCGACGCGGTGACCTACGCCGACCCGCGTGACACCGTGGCCATCGCCGACGCCGTCGCCGCGGAGCTCGACCACCCGTGGCGTCGCGAGAGCAGCCAGGCGCCAGGGAACCGACCGTGGGCCGACGTGGTCGCTGCGATCCGAGCCGGCTACCAGAGGGAGAACGCCCGCCGATGAGCATCTTGGACACCCTCTACGCACGACTCCGCGGTCGGCCGATGAGCGCCGACGTCCCGCCACGAGTCCTGCGCCAGTTCGCAGCCGTCAAGGGGCTCCAGGCGATCGGCGGGCTCACGCTGCCCCGACGGTTCGCTGACATCGGACCGCGCTTCCGGGCACGTGGCGTCGTCATCCGTCACCCCCAGTACGTCCGGATCGGCCGAGGCACCTCACTCAACCGTGACGTCACGATCGACGGCTTCGCGAAGCGCGGTGTGTGGCTCGGCGAGAACGTCACCGTCGGCGCCAGTGCCGAGATCCGCGGCAGCGGTGTCGTCGCAGAGCCCGGAATCGGCGTGCGCATCGGCGATCGGACATCGGTCGGACGCGGGAACGTCATCTGGGGGCAGGGCGGCATCACGATCGGCGAGGACTGCCTGCTCGGACCGAACGTGACCGTCGTCAGCGAGAACCACCGGTTCGACTCCCGCGTCGCCCCGATCCGTGAGCAGGGCCACGACCGCAGTCCCGTCGTCATCGGCGATGATTGCTGGATCGGAGCCGGCGCGATCATCCTCAAGGGCGTCACCATCGGGTCCGGGGCCGTCGTGGCCGCCGGCGCGGTGGTCACCCGGGATGTCCCCGCGTTCGCCGTCGTGGCAGGGGTCCCAGCGCAGGTGCGCACGAGCCGGAAGGACGACCGTGACGACTGATGACCGCGTCCAGTCGACCCTGTCGGTGGTCATCGTGACCTTCAACAGCGCCCGTGTCGTCCTCGACGCACTCGATGGACTGACAGGGATCGACGACCTCGAACTCGTGGTCATCGACAACGCATCGGCCGACGACACCGTCGACGTCGTCCGGAGCGCCTGGCCGTCGGCCACCCTGATCGAGAACCACGAGAACGTCGGATTCGCACGAGCGGTGAACGAGGGGGTCCGCCGATCGAACGGCGATCTCGTCATGCTGCTCAACCCCGACGCACAGATCGGGGCGCACGGCATCCGTGTGCTCCGTGACGCGCTGGGGTCGAACCCCGGTGATGTGGTCGCGCCGTTCGTCGAACAGCCCGCCCCGCAACGGATCGTGTCCGCCGGCCGGATGCCGACCGTCTGGCGGATGTTCACGCACTACTTCGGGCTGTCCCGCCTGAGCGCGCGGCTCCCGCTCCTCGAGGGGCACTACCTCCTGCCTCGCCAGGTCCACGGCACGATGCCCGTGGAGTGGGTGACCGGTGCGTGCTTCGTCGTCGCTCGACGCACGTGGGACGAAGTCGGCGGGCTCTCCGAGCGCTGGTTCATGTACGCCGAGGACATCGAGTTCTGCCACCGGGTCCGACGCGCGGGGCGCCGAGTTTGGTTGGCCCCGGAGGCGCGCGCCACGCACCTGGTCGGCCAGAGCGATTCGTCAGCGTCGACGACGGTCAACGCCGACTGGGTCCTGAACCTGCGGGACTTCTACGCCACCGACCTCGCTCTCTCGCGCCGCTCCGTGGGGCTCTGGACCGCCGTCGTCGCTTCCGGCCTCGGTCTCCGCGGGCTCGTCGCCGCCGTGCGACACGGAACGGGAAGCCCCGCGGCCCGTCGGTTCAGCGGGTACAGCAGGGCACTCGTCCGGAGCACGCGGTGAGTGCCGATCGCCCCGTGGTCGTCCTGACCGCATTCGCTTGCGATCCGCGACTCCCCAGTGAACCGACGATCGGGTGGGAGTACGTGACGACCTGGCTCCAGATTGCCGAGGAGCGAGATCTGGACGTCGTCGCGGTGATGAACGAGCGCTCCCGGATCGCGACCGCCGATCGGTTGCGCGCCGATGGCGTCGACATCGCACGACTGCAGCTGATCAGCCCTCCGGAGCCGCTGTGGTCCCGGCCCCTCCGCCACCATCGGCTGACGCGTATCGAACACATTGTGTGGGGATGGCGGACTCCCACCGCCGTTCGCGGGGTCGTGGACCTCGATCGGATCGTCCTCGCGCGGCACGTCACGTTTGCCAGCGAGCTCCTCCCGGCCCCGATCACCTGGCTCCGCCGACGAGCCCACACCGTCTGGGGTCCCGTCGGCTCGACGGGTCGCGCCGACGCCTACCTGTACGAACCACGGCCGACGGACTGGCGCAGCCGGTACCTCGTGCAGCGGCTGCGCGACTTCCTGAGCGCGATCGCCGCCAGTCGGACCGGCCGTCGCGTCGGACTCACGCTCGTCACGTCGTCGGCTCTGGCCGACCGGCTGCGGTCGGTGGGAGCAGCAGCGCGCGTGTTCCCCAACACCCGCCCGCTCACCACCGAGCCGGACACCGCTGCCCGTGGCGAAGGCCATCGCGACGGCATCCGAATCCTGTCAGTGGGGAACCTGGTGCCGCTCAAGCGCATCGAGCTGAGCGTCGCGGCCCTGGCGACGCCGGAGCTCTCGATGGCTAGCCTCCGAATCGCCGGCAAGCCGGCTCCCGGCCAGACGAACGATCTTCTGGACCTCGCTCGTCGCCTCGGAGTCGAGTCCCGTGTCGAGTTCCTCGGCCAGATCCCTCGCGACGACGTCGTCCGTGAAATGCACGCAGCGGATGTGCTCGTGCACCTGTCCGCGCGTGAGGGCGGCTCCGGCGTCGTCGGCGAAGCCACCTCGGTCGGCTTGCCCGTCGTGGCCTTCGCCGGGACCGGCGCCGCGGCCGTCCTCGACTACGCCGACGCCTCGGGCGTGACCGTCCCCCGGTCGGCACCCCGTTCGATCGGGACGATCGCCGGTGCAGTCCTGCGTGCTGCGTCCCTTCCCCGCCGTCCGAGCACCGTCTGGACGACGGACCGGCTGCTCGAAGCCGAACGGGGCCTCCTTCGTGAAGCCCTCGATCGGACGTCCTGACGATGACGGCGCTCGCACGGATCCGGGCGCTCCCGCAGCACCCCGTCGTCCTCCGGCTCATCGATCAGGGTTCGTGGTCGGCTGCTTTCTTCCTCTTCACGATCACCGCGAGCGCGTCCCTCGGCACACGGAGTTTCGCCGCGCTCACCGTCGTGACGGCGATCGGCGTGATCGCTGCAGCCTGCGCTCGGTCGTTCGCGATGGACGGTCGGATCGTGGCAGGCTCGCGAGCTGGCCTGCCCGTCGACCAGGTGATGTCCGGTCGGGCGGTTGCGCTCACGTCGGTGACCTTCGCGCTGATCGCCACCGCGGCGAGCGCGATCTGGATCGCGAGCGGTTTGACCCCCGCTTCCCTGGCGCCGACAGTGCTCGCAGGGCTGATCGTCCTCGCTGACGGCCCGCACTACCTGCTCACACTGCAGCGCCGGTTCCGCGCGGCGATCGTGGGCGCCCTGCCCTACGCCGCCTTCGCCATCGTCGCGGTGGTCTTGCTCCTCCTCGGCACCGATGTTCCCGTTCTCGTCCTGTGGATGACCGGCCTCACCGTCGCGTGCGGAGCATCGTGGCTCGCTGTCCTCCGCGCGCGCCCGCACTCGTCCCCGATTCCGGGGCTTCTCGGCACTGCATCGCGCATCTCCGCCGAGGCGCTCTACTCGGCGCTCGGATCCCAACTCGGCATCCTGATCATCTACCTCGTCGCGGTCCCCTCCGCGACCACCGGGATCCGACTTGCGTACTCGGTCGTCTTCGCCCCGGTCTTCAGCCTCATCCAGGCCCTGACGCCGCTGCTCTTGGTGCACATGAGCGACCTCGGCCAGAACGCAGGGACGGCTCGCTCACGAGCAGCGACGCGATGGGTCGCCGCGGGCCTCGCGGGCGTCGTCGTTTCGGGCCTCATCGGCTGGGCAGTGGCTGCGTCCGGCGTGGCGGGCGCGAACTACAGCCACACCGCCGCGTTCCTCGTGCCTGTCGGTGCGGCCCTGGCCGGTAACCTCGTGCTGGACACCGCGCTCCTCGTCGTCCGGTTCGGCGCTCGACCGAGTGTCCCGCACAGGATCCGCTTGATCGTCGTCAGCATCGACCTGGCGACGCAGCTCGCCCTCACCCTCACGCTCGGTCTCGACGGACTCGTGATCGCCCTCGTCGGCATGGCAGTCCTCAAGGCGATCGCAGCGGCGGTCGCCGTTCGGCTCTGGAACAGGTCGACCCCCGATGCAGAACGGATCCACGCATGATCGGCCTCGTGACCAGCCTTCGCCGTGAACTGCGCCGAGCAGCGCGAGACCTCGTGCTCAACACGGTTGTCGCCAGTGCCGCGGTGGTCCCCCGTGCTCGCTGGCGGCTGCTCCGCGTCGTCGGTCTCGACGTGCACCGCTCCTACGTACAGGCGCGGTGCTTCTTCGGCGCGCGGAATGTGTCGATCGGCGCAGGCACCTTCATCAACTACGACTGCTTCTTCGACGGCTCGGCGCCGATCACGATCGGCCGGAAAGTCCGCATCGGAATGCAGTGCCTCTTCGTGACCGGCTCGCACGAGATCGGAACCCCCGACCAGCGCGCTGGCCGCGAGACCGCCGAGCCCATCGTGATCGAGGATGGTGCGTGGATCGGCGCCCGAGTGACGGTCCTGCCTGGGGTCACGGTGGGCCGCGGTGCCGTCGTTGCGGCGGGAGCCGTCGTCACACGCTCCGTGGCGCCGATGCAGACCGTTGCGGGTGTGCCCGCACGGCCGATCCGAGCGAGCTGAGGCATAGTGGACGCACGACTGGGGGTCAGCAGGAGATGAACAAGGCCATCGAGTCGAGCGGCGCGTCGACGTTGCAACGCTCCCTGCAGTATCTGGTGCTCTTCGTCGCAGTCGTGAAGATCCCCGGGCTGTCGTTGTTCCCCGCCCCGGGTCTCCTGCTCGGGCTCGTCCTCGCGCCGGTCGTTGCCCGCACACTCCTGAACGAGCGCATCGTCGCGGTTCTGTTCGCCGCAGCCACCGTGGCGACGGCAAGTGGCCTGATCACCGGCGCTTACACTCCAGTGACCTCGGGCTCGCCGGGTGACGTGTTCGTGCAGGCCACCCTCATCGCGTGGATCTACTCGATCCCCATCACCCTCGCGCTCGTGATCTGGGCCAGCACCGGTGTGAGCAAGCGGACCGCAATGACGCTGGTGCTCGCGGGCGGATTGGTGAGTGCGCTCGTCAACGAGCCGCTGGCGTGGAAGGGGAGCATCGGGATCTTCGCCACGATGCTCGCGCTCGCGTTCGCATGGGGGCACTCGCTGTTCCTGGCCCGCGCGATCCTGGTCGTCTCAGCAGCACTCAGCGCGGTTGGTGACGCGCGCTTCATGACCCTGATCGCCCTCCTGGCGATGGCAGCGACGTTCATCGGCCCGAAGACTCGTGCACGATTTGCTCAGCACCCGGTCCGCTGGAGCGTCGCCATCATCGCCGCGGCGCTCATCGCTGCCCGGTTGGCGATCGTCGCGATGCAGTCCGGGCTGCTCGGAGCAGCGATCGCGCTGCGGACACAGCACCAGTTCATCGCAGGCCGATCGTGGGTCGAGGCGGCTCGTACCGAGTGGGCAGCCACGCTCCACCTCTTCTCGGTTCAACCGTGGGGCTTCGGGATCGGTGAGGTCACGAATGGTGGTCTCGCGCGTGAGGCGATCGCGCGGGTCCAAGCGGTCGGCGGTGACTACACCTCCGACTACTTCCTCGTCGACGTGTTCGGCAGCCGGGTCGACCTCCACTCGATGACCGCCGACCTCTGGTACCACTTCGGGATCGGCGGAATCGTCGTCGTTGCCATCATCGGCGCGTACCTGCTCTTCGCGCTCCCCTCGGCGATCGGGCTCACTCGCACAGGGGGCGTCCTCGCGACCTTCGGCTGCCTGGCCGGGGCCTGGGACCTGCTGTTCAGCCCGATGGGGAACGTGGATCGCCTGATCGTCGCACTGGCGCTCGCCGCCTACGTCCTTCGACGGGAATCGCAGCCTGGTGCCAGCCACGTCATCCCTGCGCGGGAGACGGACAGGGTTCGGCGCAGTCGACTGACCGCCTCCTAGAATCCGAATGTGAAGCGCTCCAACCAACGAGCGATCGTCATCGGAAGTGCCGTGGTCGCAGTAGCAGGGCTGATCGCCGGAGCGCACAAGCTGCATGCGTCGTACGCCACCCACCAAGCGTGCGAGTCGGTCCGCGCGGACGGAAGGTCAGCCGGCACCGTGGACGTGACCGGTTCCGGTCCGCTCCGGATCACCGTCATCGGCGACTCCTACGCCGCTGGTGACAGCCTGGCCGACCGCACCGACGCGTGGGTCAACGTCTTCGCCGCCGAAACGGACGCGACGGTGACCGTCCTCGCGGAGGGTGGCACCGGGTTCACGAACCCTGGATTCTGCGGGGACAACGCGTTCGGGTCTCGGGTCGACCGGGTTGCCGCGACGAAGCCCGACCTGGTGATCATCGAAGGTGGGCTGAACGACGTCGGAGCGTCTGCCGAAGACGAACAGACCGCGGTCCGCTCGATGCTCCGTGGGCTCGATGCCTTCGACATCGTCATGGTCGGACCGGTGGACGTCCCCGCGGTGACGGGCGAAGCGAAGGTCGATGCGTCGCTTGAGGAAGCCGCCAGCTTGGCCAAGGTGCGCTACGTCTCGGCGCTGCGATGGGACATCGACCTCGGCACAGACGACAAGCACCCGTCCGCCCGCGGTCACACAGAGTTCGCCAGACGGCTCTCCGCGGCCATCGCCGGGTGACGACTCGGTCAGTACGCGCCCGCCGAACCCACCACGGCGCGAGCGGTGCGCCAGAGGATGATGACGTCGCCGACGAGTGACCAGTTCTCGACGTAGTACAGGTCGAGGCGCACGGAGTCCTCCCACCCGAGATCGGATCGCCCGCTCACCTGCCAAAGGCCCGTGACACCAGGCTTCACGAGGAAGCGGCGGTGCACCCGCGCCTCGTACCGCTCCACCTCTCGTTGCAAGGGGGGCCGCGGTCCGACGAGCGACATGCTGCCTGACAAGACGTTGAACAGCTGCGTCAGTTCATCGAGGCTGAACCGCCGCATGAACCGACCGACCGGTGTGACTCGCGGGTCGTCGCGCATCTTGAACAACACGTCATTTCCCGCAGCGCGATCGAGGTTGCTGAGCTCTTGGAGTCGGTCTTCCGCGTCGAACGCCATGGACCGGAACTTGACCATCCGGAACGGTCGGCCGTTGAGTCCGACACGCTCCTGGAGAAAGAGCACCGGACCCGCCGAACTGACCCGGACGGTGATCGCGAGGAGCGCCAGGACCGGCGACAACAAGACGATGAGCAGCAGCGACCCGACGATGTCGAACGCGCGCTTCGTCCACAGCTTCCGGCCCTCGTACGTCGGCGTCTCGACGTGGATCAGGGGCAGCCCCTGCACCGGCCGCGTGTGGATGCGCGGGCCACCGATGTCAGTGAGACTCGGGGCAACGACGAGGTGCTGCTTGCCGGGTTCCAGGGACCAGCTGAGTTCGCGGACTCGTTCCGGGGGCAGGTCGTCGGCGCTCGTGATGACGACGGTGTCAGCGCCGCTCTGCTCGAGCGCCGTCAGGATGTCGTCGAAGCCGCCGTAACTCTGCACGCCGGATCCGGGAAGGGTGCCGACCTGTCCGCCGGACACCGTGGCACCCAGCACTCGGTAGCCGGCCTCGGGCGTGCGGGCGAGCTCCTGGGCGATGTGCTGCACGCTCGCCGGGGAACCGACCAGCAGGACCTTGGCGGAGTACCTGCCAGACCGACGTTGCGCGACCAACCACTGTCGCCACATCCATCGCGAGAGCAGCAGGAACAGGATCCCGACGGGGAACGCAATGAGGACGTACCCGCGGGCGAGCTCGATGTGGAACAGGAACGCCGCGATGGCGAGGATCCCGAACACGCGGACGCTCGAGTCGGCCACGAGCCGGTACTCGGTGCTGCCGACCCCGAGCACACGAGCACCACGCGTGTCGAACACGGCCAGGGCACCGAGCCACAGCAGGATCACGATGATCGAGATGCCCGTGTAGTTCAGTCGGAGGTCGTTCGTGTTCGTCGCCAGGTTCGAGTCGAATCCGAGCCAGGCGATCTGCACCCCGAACACCACCCAGATCAGGACGAGCAGGTCGGTGAAGAGCACACGGCGCCCGTAAGCCCGGCTCCAGTCAGAAGTCGACGACTGCGCGGCGCGGGACGGCGCAGAGGTGCCCTGCGCGCCACTCACCACGTGACACCGTCGTCCGTCGACACCAGCGCATCGCTCCCGGACCACAGCCACACGGCGTTCCCAGCCCGCGCGACGGCGAGCGCCCCGTCCGGGTCAGCCTCCGACGCGCACCCGACGACTGTGGACTTGGTCGCCGTCATCACCCCGACGGCGGGCAGGGATCGGATCTCGACGCCGGCGCAGGCGGCCGCGTCGACACCCGCGACGAGGTACGAGTCACCGTCGTCCGCCAGGGACCGGACACCCGCGAGCGGCACGGCGACCCAGTCGCCGTCACCCGAACGCCACTGCACCTCGTCGGCGCAGACGACGGCAGTGGTGAACTCACCCTCGTACGCCTCGATGGGGTCGGCACACGGGGAGTCGACGGCGCCCGTCGACAGGATCAGCCCGTCGGGTCCGACGCCGGCCCCGGCTGCGCCAGCGGCTCCGTCCTTCCAGGACTGCCCGTCGTCGACGGACGTCCGGACCGTCGGTTCGCAGTCGTCGCCCGTGCCGATGACGACCGAGACGCTGTCCGTGCCAGCGCGGAGCGCCAGCACGGCGCCTGCTCCGGCCCCGAGACCGACCGGAGTCCACGTCGTTCCGCCGTCCACGGTGTGTTCCAGCACCCCGTCGGTTCCGTCACACACCCCACTGGAGGCGCGCCATGCCTCCTGACCGTCCACTGCGGACAGCAGACGACGGCCGGGCGCGACCATCCCTGCGGGATCCGCCGTGGCGGTCACCGACGGTTCGGCCGTCGCGGAGCCCGGCGACCTGGGAGAGCTCGAGAAGGTCGGCACCGGCCCAGGAGTCCCGTTCGACGAAGGCGCCGTGCGCGCCAGCGCGAGTGCCACGAGCACCACGTCGACGACCACTAGGACGACGACGATGACGGCGACCCAGACCAGCGTGCGGCGCGAGAAGACGCTGCCGAGGGTGCGGAACCCTCGGCGCGGACTCACGTGCGGACCGCCGTCATCGAGCGGCTCCGCGAGTAGCTGCGACGCGGCCGCGCTTCGGGGGCTTCGGCATGGGGGTGTCCTCGTCCTGCAGGCCGTAGCCGTACGCGTAGCCGTAGCGGCCGTAGCCGTAGGCACCCGGTCCCTTGGTCGGCATCATCGTCATGACGAAGCCGGCGATCGGGGCACCGACGTTCTCGAGCGCACTGACCGCGCCGGCGAGCTGCCCCTTGTGGGTGCGGCCAGAGGCGACGGCGACGATCGCGCCGGAGGCCTTCTTCGACAGGATCGCGGCGTCCGTGACGGGCAGCAGGGGCGGGGCGTCGAACAGGACGTAGTCGAACTGCTGCTCCAGGCCGGCGATCAGGTCTTGCATCGCGCGGGAACCGAGCAGCTCGGACGGGTTCGGCGGGATCGGCCCGGCGGGGAGCACGACGAGGTTGCCGCGGCCCCACGGCACGGCGACGTCCTCGATCGTCGCGCGTCCGATGAGCACGTCGGTGAGACCGGCACCGCCCTCGAGGTCCATGTAGGTCGCGATCTTCGGGCGGCGCAGGTCAGCGTCGATCAGGATCACGCGGAAGCCGGCACTGTCGAGCGCGATGGCGAGGTTCGCGACGGTGGTGCTCTTGCCCTCGGACTCGACCGACGACGTCATCACGAAGGTGCGCGAACCGGTGCCGAGGTCGAGGAACTGCAGGTTGGTGCGGAGCGTGCGGAACGACTCGGCCCGCGGGCTGCGCGGGTCGACCTGCACGATGAGGGGGCGCTCCGAGGCCTTGCTGTCGTAGGCGATCCCGCCGACGACCGGCTTCTCGCTGATCTTCTCGACGTCCGACTCGGTGCGGACGCGGTTGTCGAGCGTCGAGCGCAGGACCGCGACACCGACGCCGAGCGCGAGGCCGACGAGCAGACCCAGCACGACGTTGACCGGCACGTTCGGGCTGACCGGCGCGTTCGGCACCTGGGCTTCCTTGACGCGGGTGAGCTTCACCGTGCTGGTGCCGTCGGCGTCGGTGGCCTCGATGTTCTGCACGACGTTGGTCAGGCTCTCGGAGGTCGCGTTCGCGATGTCGGCGGCCTGCTTGGCGTTCGTGTCGTTCACGGTGATCGAGATCAGCGTCGTGTTGAGCGGCGCGTCCGAGGTGACGAGCTCGGCGAGCTGGTCGGACGTCATGTCGAGCTTCAGGCTCGAGATCACCGGCAGGAGCACGATCGGCGTCTCGACGAGGTTCGAGTAGGTCAGAACGCGCTGCTGCGTGAAGGTGTTGCCCTGCGCCAGGTCACTCGCACTACCGCTGGTCTGCGTCGAGACGAAGACCTGCGCCGAGGCGGAGTAGACCGGCTGCTTGAGCAGCGAGAAGCCCGCCGCCGCGGCGACGCCGACCAGTGCCAGCACCAGGATGAAGACCCACCCCTTGCGCAAGACCGCGATGTAGTCGCGTAGCTCCACGCGGCACCCTTCCCCGGAAGTCGCCGCGTCCTGCAAGTCCCGTCACAGGTCGGCCAGGATCGTCCCAGCGTTCGGCAGGGAAATACTGCCACACCGACGAGACGCGCTCGGGATCGTACGGCGTCGAGTCTCGTTCTGCGTCCCGTACGGTGGCGACATGCAGCCCGAACCGGACGCGCCGACCGCCGACCGCCCCTCCTCGGCGGTGCGGGACCTGCAGGTCATCGTGATCGCGCTCCTGGTCGCCGTGCTGCTGTCCCGCATCGTCGGTGGCGTCGCCCGGACTGGGGGTCTGCCCGTGCCGATCACGCAGGTGCTCGCCGCCGACCTGGCGGTGTGGGTGCCGCTCGTGCTCGGTGTCGGATGGGTGCTCCGGAAGTCAGCTCCGGCCGTCCTCGTGCGTCGGCTCGGGCTCGGGTGGGCCGACGTCGTCGCGGCCATCGGCATCGTCGTCGTGTGCCGCGGGCTCGACGCCGTGCTGTCCGTCGCGTTCTTCGGCGCGACCGGGCTGACGCCGCAGCCAACCCTCGGCACGCCGGACGTCCTGCTGCTCGTGGTCTCGGCGATCGGGGTGTGCCTGGTCAGTCCGGTGCTCGAGGAGATCGTGTTCCGCGGCGTCATGCAGCGTCGGCTGTCGGCCGAGCTGACGCCGCGCACGCGGTTCTTGGCGGTGCTGGTCACCGCGTTCGCGTTCGCGCTGATGCACCTGGCGATCAGCACGACCACATCGTCGGTCGCGGGGTTCGAGGTCTTCGTGACGACGTTCGTGCTCGGTCTGCTGACGGGGACGCTCGTCGCCATGACCGGACGCATCGGCGGGGCGATCCTGGCGCACGTCCTGTTCAACACCGTGGCGGTCGTGCTCACCTGGCCCCGCTGATGAGCGCAGACGAAACGGGCCGGTCTCCGAAGAGGCCGGCCCGTTGTCGTGAGGGGATTACTGCAGTTCGTAGGTGACGGACCCGAGGTCGTCGGCGAAGAGGCTCTCGCTTGCGGTGAGCTTGACGGGCGTCGTCTCGTCGTCGAGCTCGTAAGCGACCGCGTTCTCGACGGTGCCGCCGTTCTTGATGTCCTCCGTCTGCGAGTCGAGGTACTGGTCGCCCGGGGTGGAACCGATGTCGAGCTTGTTGACCGCGTTCGGGTCGTTGTCCTGGAATGCCTCGAACGAGCCGATCCAGGCAAGGGTGGGGTTGATCGCCTTGTCGGTCAGGTTCGTCGTCGTGTAGACGATCGCGATGACCGGCTTGGTGCCGTACTCGTTGCCGGGCTGGCCGACCGGGATGACGCGGTGGCTCGTGATCTTGATCGTCATCTCGGACGTGGTCAGGACGCCGTCCTTGAACGAGGCCGTCGCGCTCGACGTGTCCTCAGCGGCGCTGTCAGCCGGAGCCGCTGACGCAGACGTCCCAGCGGGCGGAACCGTCGCCTTGCTGACCGCTTCTGCGGCACCAGCGAAGATCGCGGTGTAGACGACCGCGAGGATGATCGACAGGACGAGTCCCAGGCCGGAGAGGATCAGCCCAGCAACCGCAGCCTTGCGCGGGCGGAACTTGATGACGAGCCCGATGATCCCGAGGACGACTCCGACGACGCCCGTGGCGATCGTGACGTAGTTGAAGAAGGGGATGGCGAAGCCCGCCATCGTCAGGATGCCGAGGATCAGCGAGGCGATCCCGAATCCGTTGCCAGCGGCGCGCTGCGGGGGTTGCGGTGCGACCGGCTGGTGGGGTGCCGCCGAGTAGGTGGTGTCGGACACGGAGTCTCCTGGCTAGATACGTGATGAGTGTTGCTCGGGTAGCAACGCGATCAGGAGAGTATCGACTGAGCGGGCTCTCACGGTTCTCAGAGCGAGAACATTGCGGAGGTCCGCATTGCCGCACGCCACCGCACGTCGAAGAACCACCCGGACACTGCGACCGTTCGCCGCAGGCAACGCACGACGAGCCGCCCCGACCGGTAACGTCCTTCTCGAATGTCTCGCCCAACCAGCATCCTCGAGAGCCCCCTCGCCCGGCAGGCTCCGCTGAGTGCGCTGTTGGCGCTCGGTGCCGTCCTGAGCATCACGGTGCCGTCGCTCCAGGTGACGGACGACGGCCTGTTCGTCGCGAGCCTCGCGGTCACCGGTCTCGCGACGGTCGTGGCGGCGGTGGCACTGGCGCTCCCGCACTCCGTCGGGCTCGTGCCGGCATTGCTGGTGCTCGACTTCGTGGCGATCGCGCTGTTCCGGACGAGCACGGGCGCGAGCGCGTCGGTCTTCACCTCGCTCGCCGTCCTGCCGGTCGTCTGGTGCGGGTCCCTCCGTGGGCGACTGACCGTCGTGTACGCGGCGCTGGGCGTGACGCTCGTGATCATGGCGCCCTACTTCCTGACGCCGACGAACGTGCCCGGCGCGAGCGAGCTGGTCCGTCTCGGCGTCACCGTGATCGTGTTCGGGACGGTCGCGGCGGTCGTGCAGGAGCTCTCGCGGCGAGCGCGGCGCAACGTGCGCGCTGCCCGACTGGGCGAGGAACGCGTCCGCGCGGAGATCGATCGGGCCGCCGCCGTCCAGCGTTCGCTGCTGCCGACGTCGACTGACCACCTGGGCGCTGACGTGGCGGTGGCGGGCGCCTGCCTGCCGGCGAAGTCAGTCGGTGGTGACTTCTTCGACTGGTACGAGACGAACACCGGGATCGCCGTCAGCCTCGGCGACGTGATGGGCAAGGGAGTCGGAGCCGGGCTGATCGCGGCAGCCGTGCGGGCCACCGTCCGCAGTGCCCGCACCGTCGACGACCCGTCCGAGACGCTGCTGCGGGCGGCCGACGGGCTCGCCGCCGAGGGCAGCGCGACCGACGTGACCTTCACCACGCTGTTCCACGCGCGCATCTCGACCGACGGGACCTTCCGGTGGGCCGACGCCGGCCACGGCCTGAGCCTGGTGCTCCGGTCAGACGGCGCCGTCGATCGGCTCCGGTCGAGCGACCTCCCGCTCGGGATGGGGCTCCGCGACGAGTGGGCGACGACCGAGGGGTTCCTCGACACCGGCGACCTGCTCATCTCGTTCAGTGACGGCGTGCTCGACCTGTTCGGCGGCCGCGAGGACACCGTCGACGCCGTGGCCGACCTCGCACGGGCCTGCGGCTCCGAACCCACGGCGCTGGTGGCGGCACTGTCCACGCGGGCGGACGAAGTCGCGCACGACGACGACGTGACGGTGATCGCGATCCGACGAGCACCGGTTCCGGCGGACACCTCCGCGCTGCCCGCCCACCCGGCGCGCCAGGAGCGCACGTGACGAGGTCAGCCCTCGACTCGGCGCCCTGAGAACCGCTTCTCCACGACGATCATCCACGTCAGACCGACCGCGGTGAGCACTGCTCCGAGGACGATCCCCTCGATGCGTGGGTCTGCCTCGCCCCGACTCGGCCAGACCACGCCGATCAGCAGGCCCAGGCCGATGACCGTGAGCACGAACGCAGCGATCGTGCTGGCCGAGTTCGCCGAGGACTGACGACCCGACGGGATCGCCCGCATCGAGAACGCGAGCACCAACCAACCACCGAGGACCCCAGCACTCACCGGGAACCACTGCCCCAGCACGAGCAGCAGCCCGAGCGACAGCACGAACCCGCCGGCGCACCAGAGCCACCACCGGTTCCGGTCCCGCCGCTGCTGCCCGGCCACGTCGTCGTTCCCCATGCCTCGACCGTAGCCGAGCCCTGCAGCCGACCGGCCGCCCGCCCGAAGCGCGAAGCCGCCCGGCAGCCGCCCTGTCAGAGCGCCCGCGAGAGGCAGACCGACTCGGGGTCGTCGCGGTAGGGGCCGAACGGCTGGATCCGCACGAACCCGTTGCGGGCGAACAGCGCGGCCGCGTGCGGCTGCAGCACGCCCATCTCCGCCACGACCGCGGGTGCCTGCAGCTCCTCGGCCTGCGCGAGCAGCACGAGCACCAGCAGGTCGCCGACGTTCTGCCCGCGGGAGTCCGGTCGGACGAACAGCCGGCGGATCTCGAAGACCCCGTCCCCCGCGGCACTGAGCGAACCGGTTCCGAGCGCCAAGCCCGAGGGGTCGCGGGCGATGACGTGCACGGCGGCGGTCGCCCCGGTGAGCGGCCGTCCGGTGTCGGCCGACCGCCCGTAGATCCGGTCGACCTCGATCCGCGCTGCGGCGCGCAGCCGGACGGCGTCCTCGAGGTCGAAGGGCTCGGCTGCGACCGAGATCGTCAGGTGCTGCATGTGCTGTCCGTTCCTCGCCGGCACGGCGTCGTCGCGGTGCCACGTGGGTGATCGGTGTGCGTGCCGCCGCTCGAACCCGAATCGAGCGGCGGCACGGTGGGTGCGCTTCCGCTCGAACCCGAATCGAGCGGTCTCGCATGCAGACGGCTGGCGTCTGCCCTCGGACGCCCTAGCGTCCGTGGTCTGTGGTGGGTCTGGGTCATCCCACGAGGTCTGGGTCATCCCACGAGGTCTGGGTCATCCCACGAGGTCTGGGTCAGCCCACGAGGTCTGGGTCAGCCCCCGAGGTCCTAGTCAGCTCACCAGGTCGAGGTCCCAGACGGGCGCGACGTAGGTCCGCGACCATCCCTCGCGCAGGCGGGTCACGGCACGGTCGAAGGACTCCAGCAGGTCCATCTCCGGCCGCACCATCGACTGCAGCTGCAGCCCCTCGTAGGTCGCGAGCAGCTGCTCGGAACCGCGTGCGGGCTCCATGGTCCGCGGCTCCCGGCCGAGCAGGATGTCCCGCTCGAGGGAGTGCTGCACGAACGCGTGGAAGCGCCGCCAGCGGGAGTGCAGCATCGGCGCCAGCGGGTGCTCCGGCGAGGCGGCGATGTTCAGGCTGGCGGTCAGGAACCGCATGAGCGACGGGTCGGCGATGTTGGCGGTCACGATCGCACGCAGGAACGGCACGGTGCCGTGCTGTTCTGCGAGTGGCATGAGCGGCGTGGTGCGCTGGTCGTTCCAGCGGTCGATCGTCGCCAGGAGCAGGCCGTCCCAGCTCGGGAACGTCTGGTCGACGACGTCGACCGACTCTCCGGCCTCGGCTGCGACGACGGCCGGGGTCACCTCGTGCAGCGGGCGGGCCCGGAGCGCGCGGATCATCCCCTCGACGACCGTCGATCGGAGCGACGCCGGGTCCGGCGTTTCGATGTGCATGCATTCACCACACCAGGCACACGCGTCCCGCCAAAGCCCCCGAACGGGTCCTGTTCGCATATCGGACCAGCACGACCCGGTCACGGACCGCTGCTCACCACCGGCTGACGCCGCCGGTACACCCCGGGCGTCATGCCCACGAGTGGTGTGAACTGGTCGATGAACTGACTCGTCGTCGCCCATCCGCACGCCGCCGCGACGTCGGTCACCGAGGCCCCGCCGGCCAGCAGGACGAGCGCCCGGTGCACCCGCAGCTGTAACCGCCACTGCCGGTACCCCATCCCGGTCTCCTCCCGGAACAGGCGACTGAGCGTCCGCTCGCCCACGCCGACCTCGCGCGCCAGCTCGCCGAGTCCGCGCGGCCGAGTCAGGTCCCGTTCGACCTCGCACACCACCTGCCGCAGCCGCGGATCCCGCGGCTGCGGCAGGTGCAGCGGCTGCTCCGGCGCGGACGCGAGCTCGTCCACGACGACCGCCCGCAGGTGCTCGATCGCCGTCTCGGAACGGCGAGCGTCCGTCGTCAACGCGAGCAGTGCCTCCCGGGCCAGCGCCGAGACGGCGAGCACCGCCGGACCGGACGGGAGGCCCGTGGCTGCGTCCGCCGACAGGAACACGACCCGCATGTCGGTCGCCCCGTGGGCCCGGTGCCGGTGTTCGGCACCGGCCGGCACCCACGCGACGCGGTTCGGCGGCGCGATCCACGCGCCGTCGTCGGTGATGAGCGACAGCACGCCGGAGGCGGCGTGCACCAGGTGACCGAGCGGGTGCGTGTGCGTCGGGACGGTCTCGGCGTGTGCGAAGGCGAAGGCGGCCTCGGTGCGCAGGTCGACGGTCCGCGCGTCGACCGGCACTTGGCTGGAATCCGACATCGGGCGGCAGTCTACGTGTTCCGAGCCGGTGGCGAGCAGTGGTGGGATCGACTCATGACCACCGTCTCGATCCCCGTCACGACCACCAGACCACGGCTCCTTGCCGGCTGGTACGTCGGCGCGGGCCTGCTGCTCATCGCGATCAACCTGCGGATGGGCGTGGCCTCGGTCGGGCCCGTGCTCGGGGCGATCGAGCGGTCGTTGGGGCTGTCCCCGTCGGCGGCGAGCCTGCTCACGACGATCCCGGTGTTCGCGTTCGGTGCGTTCGCGTTCCTGACCCCGGTGCTCAGTCGGCGCATCGGCCTGCACCGGCTGCTCGGCCTGACGATGGCGGTGCTGGCGATCGGCATCGCGCTCCGGCTCGAGCCGCACGGCTGGGCCCTCTACGGCGGCACGGTGCTGGCCGGAGCGGCGATCGCGGTGGCGAACGTCTGCATGCCGGCCGCGATCAAGACCGACTTCGCGCACCGGGTCGGGTTGATGATGGGCCTGTACTCGACGGCGCTGTTCCTCAGTGCGGCGATCGCGTCGGCGGCCGTCGTCCCGCTGATGGCCGCGTTCGCCGGGTCGTGGCGCCCGGCACTGGCGTTCTGGGCGATCCCCGCGGCGATCGCGTTCGTGGTGTGGCTGCCACGAGCGCTGCAGCGCCCGGATGCTCCGACCCGTGCCACCGGCGCGGGTGCCGCCGACGAACCGACCTTCGCGCGGCTGCTCCGCGACCCCGTGGCGATCGCGGTGACCGGCTTCATGGGGCTGCAGAGCCTGTCGTACTACGCGTTCCTGACGTGGGTGCCGACCGTGCTGCAGGACGCCGGTGTCTCGGCACACACTGCCGGCCTGATGCTGGCCTACTCGAGCCTGCCGGGGATCCTGACGGGCATCACCGGGCCGGCGATCGCCCGACGCCTGCGCCCGACCTGGCTGCCCGTGCTCGTCGTCGTGGTGCTCTGCGCCGCCGGGTTCGCCGGACTCCTCATCGCGCCGGCCGCGGGCGCCTGGGTGTGGATGACGCTGCTCGGCCTCGGGCAGGGCGGCGCGATCAGCCTGTCGCTGAGCTACATCGTGTGGCGCTCCCCCGATGCCCGGCACACCGCCCACGTGTCGACCATGGCGCAGGGCATCGGGTACCTGCTGGCGGGGCTCGGGCCGCTCGGCCTCGGCCTGCTGCACACCGCGACCGGGGGATGGACCGTACCGATCGCGGTGCTGCTCGTCCTGCTCGTGCTGCAGTTCGTGGCCGGTGCCGCCGCGAGCCGCGACCGTCACGTGCTCCGCCGGTAGCGCAGCAGTCTACGGCTCGGGGACCGCCACGATCCGGTTCTGGTACGCCCACACCACGGCCTGCAACCGCGACCGGACCCCGAGCTTCGGCAGCATCCGCGCCAGGTGCGACTTCACGGTCGAGACCTCGAGCACGAGCGCGACCGCGATCTCCTCGTTCGACATGCCCTGGGCGAGCAGCAGCAGGACCTCGCGTTCGCGGGCGGTGAGCACCCCGTCGGCCCGGTCCCCCGAAACCGGTTGCAGGCTCCGTCGCGACACGAACTCACGCAGCACCCGCCGGGTCAGGGCCTGGTCGAGCGTCCCGTTCCCCGCGGCGACCTGCCGCACGGCCTCGACGATGGTGTCCGGCTCGGCGTCCTTCAGCAGGAATCCGGAGGCACCGGCCTCGAGCGCCCCGAACACGTAGTCGTCCAGGTCGAACGTCGTCAGCATCAGCACCGGGATCGCCGGGTCGGCGTCGGGCGCGCAGAACAGCCGCGCGAGCTCGATGCCGTTCAGCACCGGCATCCGGATGTCCAGGCAGGCGACGTCGGGCCGCAACGAGCGCGCCAGCGCGAGCGCCTCGCCGCCGTCGGCGGCCACGCCGACCACCTCGATGTCGGCCTCCGCGCCGAGGAGCGCGGACACCCCGGCCCGGACCAGCGGCTGGTCGTCCGCCACCAGCACGCGGATCACGCGACCACCTCGTCACCGTCGGCGGCCTGCGCGACTGCGGCAGGTGCCTCCCGTCCGAGCGCCAGCTCCACCAGCCATCCGCCGGTGGCGGTGGGACCGGTCTGGAGGCTCGCCCCCACCAGGTCCGCTCGCTCGCGCATCCCCCGCAGGCCGTTGCCGCCCGACGGTGAGGTCGGCGCTGCCGGAGCGGCTGCCCGTGCGTTCTCCACCCGGATCACCACCCGGATCGGGTCGCGGTCGTCGACGGTGACCGTGCACGGGGCGGACGGGGCGTGCAGGGCGGCGTTGGCCAGCGCCTCCTGCACCGTCCGGTAGGCGGCGAGCTGCGCGAGCGGACCGACGCCGTCGGCCAGCGACTGTGCTCCGCGCGCGTGGTCGCCAGCGAGCACGTCGAGGCGCACGTCACTGCGGAACCGGGCACGCTCGACCAGGTCGACGATGCCGGCGACCGTCTCGACCGCGCGTTCGGCGGGGACGTCCTCGCGCAGGAGCCCGACCAGTCGGCGCAGGTCGTCGAGGACGGCGGTGCTCTGCTCCCGCACCTGACGGGCACCCTCGTGCGCGCGCTCCGGGTCGCTGTCGATCTGGCGGTCGATGACGGCGGCCATCAGGGCGATGCCGGACAGGTGGTGGGCGGCGATGTCGTGGAGCTCGCGGGCCATGGCGGCCCGTTCGCGGGAGACCGCGGCGTCGACCAGGGCGTCCTGCTCACGGAAGACCGCGCTCGCCTCGGCGGTGCGGGCGGCGCGGACCTCGCGGCGGGAGCGCACCAGCAGGGTCACCAGGAGCGGGAGCCCGACGGCGCCGACGGCCTGCAGGACGCCCTGGCCGGCGGATCCGGTGATGCCCTGGACGACGTCACCGCGACCGGCACCGGAGGCCTGGTAGAACCCGATCGACTGCCCCACCACGACCAGTGCGGCGGCCCCGAGCAGCGCCGGCCAGAGTCGCGCCAGCGGGACCCGCAGTGCCGCGAGGACCACGGCCACGACCACTGGCAGGGCGGTCAGGCCGAACAGCGCGAAGGCCTGCGGAGCGAGGCCCGCGACCAGCACCGGCATCGCTGCGACCAGGAGCAGCACCGTGCGGGGTGCGCGACGGGCGGCGAGCAGGACCGCCGCCTGTGCCAGCAGCCCGGCGGCGAGGACGGTCCACGCGGTGCTGAGCGGTGCCGGGGCAGTCGCGCCGAGGGTCGAGCCGTCCGGGTCGATCGCGTCGAGCGGGGGCAGGCCGACGAGCAGGCCGAGGGCCACGACGGCCGTGCCGAGCGCGACGAGCACGTCGACGCGGCGGTCGCGGGTGCGCTGCTCGCCGTCGCGCTGCGTGCGGGTGCGCGGGTCGCCGTCGCGCGGCGCACGGGTGCGCGGGTCAGCGGAGGCCATCGTGTGATCCTACGAGGCGTGTGCGGGCGGGGACCGGGGCGTCGATCGGCAGCGCGCGGCGAGCCGGGTCGTAGCCCAGGCGGCCGCGGGTCACGACGAGGAGCACCGCGGCGGCGACGGTCGAGGTGATGGTCAGGCCGATCATCAGCGTGCCGGCGGTCATGCTCGGGTACATCTCCGGGAACAGCGTCGAGATCGTGTTGTTCACGCCGACGTGCAACAGCAGGGCGAGGGGCAGGCTCTCGCCGGTCTTGTTGAACACCTGGATCATCACGACGTTGAACGTGATCGTGAACAGGGCGAAGACGACGGGCTCGCTCCAGTGCGCGTTCGGCCACCCGCCCCAGTCGCTGAGGTAGAGCGGCATGTGCCAGAGCGCCCAGATCGGACCGAGGATCGCAGCGGCTCCGAGCCCGCCGAAGCGGTGCTGCAGCCGGGGCAGGGCGAAGTCGCGCCAGCCGGGCTCCTCGCTCAGGCCGGTGGAGAACAGCTGGATGAGCAGGCCGGGCACCAGGGCGGCGAACGCCAGCGCCGAGGGAGCGCGCACGTCACCGCCGGCGAAGGGCAGTGCGGACGCGACGATCATGGCCGGCACGACGACGAGCGCCAGGGCGTACCAGTACCAGGCGACCCGCCAACGGAACAGCCGACCGACCCAGCGACGCAGCCCCGGACGACCGTCGGCGACCGCGGTGACGATGAACGCGCCGCCCAACGGACCGAGCAGCGCCCCGGGCAGCACGCCGGTGAACTGCGCGGAGCCGAGGACCTCGGGGAAGTGCAGGTCCCACACGCCCAGGCCGTGCGGCGACAGGATGTACGGGATCCACGCCAGCCAGCTCAGGCCGAGCGCGAGGGTGAAGAAGGACGCGAGTGGGTGCCGGGCGACGACGCCGCTGACTCCCCCACGCTCCTGCGGAGTGGTGCCGGCGGAGGGCCGGACTTCGGTGGTGTTCGTCATGCACACGACGCTAGGAACTGCGGCGTCGCGGGACGACCGGCTTCGGGATGCACCTGCCGGACTTGCATCGAAAGGTGCAGGCGGTGGCGGTCGCGCGGTGGCGCGGCGCACGGTGCGGTGTCCGCCGGCCCGGCGCGGCGCACGGTGCGGTGTCCGCCGGCCCGGCGCGGCGCACGGTGCGGTGTCCGCCGGCCCGGCGCGGCGCACGGTGCGGTGTCCGTCGGCCCGTGCGAGGTTGACCGCTCCGTGCGCCGCTACAACCCCGCACCGAGCCATCAACCTCGCACCGGACGAACAAGCGCGCACCGTGCGGGTCAGCGCGGCGTCAGCGCAGCGCTGCCCGGAGTGCGTCGGCGATCAGCGCGAGCGCGGCGTCGATCTCGTCGGCGACCCGAGCGTGAGTCGCCTCGGACCGACGGTAGGGGTCGTCGACGTCGTCGTCCGCGGGGTCGGCGGGCGGCGGGACGGTGCCGCGCAGGCGTGCGACCCGTTCGACCAGGGCCTCGGGCGAGTGCACGTCGGCCAGGTCACCGGGCGCGAGCCCCGCGAGCACCCGCGCGAACTGCTTGATGGTGAACGCCCGCTTCGTCGCCCGGGGAGCGAGCGACACCACGGCCGCGCGGTGCGACCGCTCGGCCGTCAGCACCAGGTCGGCCTCCTCGACGATCGCGGCCGTCAGGTACCGCGAGCCGTGCCCGGACGGATCACCGCCGAGCCGGACGGACTGCGCTGCAGCGGCGCCGTCCATCGCGGCACCGTCGTCGGCGATGGTGCCGGCCGACTCGACCACGAACGCCGCAGCGTCCGGGCCGAGTCGCGCCGTCAGGACCTGCGCGCCGAGCGGCGAACGACAGATGTTGCCACTGCAGACGAACAGGACCCGCATCGTCAGGCGCCGGCGCCGAGCAGGTCGTGCCGGACGACGATGGCGTCGCGGCCCGGACCGACACCGATCGCGGAGATCCGCGCGCCGGACATCGCCTCGACCGCCAGCACGTAGTCCTGGGCGTTCTTCGGCAGGTCGTCGAACGAGCGGGCGCCGGTGATGTCCTCGGTCCAGCCGGGGAACTCTTCGTACACGGGCTTCGCGTGGTGGAAGTCCGACTGGTTCACGGGGACCTCGTCCACGCGCACGCCGTCGACCTCGTACGCGACGCAGACGGGGATCGTCGACAGCCCGGTCAGCACGTCGAGCTTGGTGAGCACGAAGTCGGTCACGCCGTTGATGCGCGCGGTGTACCGGGCGATCGGGGCGTCGTACCAACCACAGCGGCGCGGGCGGCCCGTGGTGGTGCCGAACTCGAAGCCGTTGGCGCGCAGGAACTCGCCGGACTCGTCGAACAGCTCGGTCGGGAACGGACCGGCACCGACGCGGGTCGTGTACGCCTTGACGATGCCGATGATGCGCTCGAGCTTGCCCGGGCCGATGCCGGAACCGGTCGCGGCGCCACCGGCGGTCGCCGACGACGACGTCACGAACGGGTAGGTGCCGTGGTCGACGTCGAGCATGGTCGCCTGACCGGCCTCGAACAGGACGGTGTCGCCACGCTCCAGGGCACGGTGGATCTCGAGGGCGGTGTCCGCGACCATCGGGCGCAGGCGCTCGGCGTAGGACAGCAGCGACTCGACCACTTCTTCGGCGTCGATCGCGCGGCGGTTGAAGACCTTGACGAGCAGGTGGTTCTTCTGGTCGAGGGCCGCTTCGACCTTCTGGCGCAGGATGTTCTCGTCGAAGATGTCCTGGATGCGGATGCCGACGCGGTTGATCTTGTCGGCGTAGGTCGGGCCGATGCCGCGGCCGGTGGTGCCGATCTGGCGCTTGCCGAGGAACCGCTCGGTCACCTTGTCGATCGTGCGGTGGTAGTGCGTGATGACGTGGGCGTTCGCCGACACGAGCAGCTTCGAGGTGTCGACGCCGCGGGCCTTCAGCGCGTCGAGCTCCTGGAACAGGACCTCGAGGTCGACGACGACGCCGTTGCCGATGATCGGCGTCACGCCGGGCGTGAGGATGCCGGAGGGCAGCAGGTGGAGCGCGTACTTCTCGCCGCCGACGACGACGGTGTGGCCGGCGTTGTTGCCGCCGTTGAACTTCACGACGTAGTCGATGCGGGAGCCGAGGAGGTCGGTGGCCTTCCCCTTGCCCTCGTCGCCCCACTGGGCTCCGATGATGACTGCTGCGGGCATCTGGTTCTCCTCACGTTGGCGGAGGACCTCACGCGACCAGGCGGGCCGGTGGTCCACCCGAGTCTATCGGACGGTCACCTCCGCGCCACCTGGCGCATGCAAGCGGTCAGCGCTCAGGCGCGGAAGAAGTCCTGGTACGACGGGTCGCCGACGGGCTGCGAGTAGCCGGGCTCGGCGAGACGCTGCTCGATCATCGCCTGGACCACGTCCGGCGGCGTGAGCCCACGACGGCGCCACTCGGTCGGGTTGGCCCGGAGCTGGTTCAGCGTGTTCTGCATGCTGCAACCCTGGCACCGTGTAACTAGTTTGTCTAACTACCTGTCCTGATACCGCGTCCACGGAGGTCCCCGTCGCGTTCCGTGAGCAGAAGACGTCGGGTCCGAAACTCGAACCCGACGTCTTCTGCTCAGTCGGCAGTGCGCACGAAGCGCGCGATCACCACCGTGCGATCACCGCCGCGCGACCACCGCGGTCTGCTCCGAGGTCGCGGTGCCGTCCTGGTACCCCTTCGCCGAGGCGACGACGCGCACCGAGAAGCGGTGACCGGCGTCCGCGGCGACGAGCGTGTACGACGAGCTCTTGGCGGTCGTCACGGCCTTGCCGTCACGGAGCCACTGGTACGAGTACGTGACACCCGTGCCGTCCCAGTTGCCGTGGCCCGCCTTGAGCTTCGACCCGACCTTCGCCGTGCCGGCCACTGAGACGCCGCTGCCCTTCTGCAGCTGCAGCGTCGGCGCGACCCACGTCGCCGTGGCGCTCTGGGCCTGGTTGCCCACCGCGTTGCCGAGGTGGAGCAGCAGGATCCGAGCGCTGGCGACACCGGGCGACCGCGTGACCTGGAGCGAACCCTGGTCGGCGAAGAGCACGCCCGTCGTCCCGCCCTGCGCGAAGGTCAGGGTCGGCTTCTCGGGGTTGAACGCCGCCTCGGACGTCTCGTCCACGACCGAGGAACCGCTCGTCGCCGCACCAGGGGCGTACGCCGACTCGGTCAGGACCGAGTAGGAGAACGTCTTCGTGGCGCCGATCGTGGCGGCGTCGACCGTCAGGACCTTCACGGTGCTGTCGAAGGTGTTGACGTCCTGGCCGGGCGCACCGCCGTTGAGCGGCTGGGCGTCGACGACCTTGCCGGTCGCCAGGTCCACCGTCGTGGCGAGCGTCGCGTCGATGGTGGCCGACTTGGCGTCGTACACCAGGTAGTCCGGCTCACCGTCGCGGTTCGTGTCGATGAGCACTTCGACGTTGGTCACGGCGCCGGGGTTGGCGTCGGGGCCGGCGGTCTGGATGCCGAACGCCAGGGTGCCGGAGGGCTTGTCGAAGCTCGCCCCGAAGGCCCGGATGTCCGCGGCCTTGAGCGACTGCGACGCCGAACCCTCCGGGAACGTCTCCTGCCCGTTGGTCCCACCGAGCACGAACGGTGCGACCGCGGCGTGGTAGCCGGTCGTCGCCGTGCCCTGGTCGACCGTCTGTCCGCGCAGCGGCAGGTCGGCGGTCTTCTGCGAGCCCGTGTACGAGACGCCCCCACCGCGGACCGCGCTCACCGGCTTCGGCGCGATGTACGTCCCGATCCGCAGCGGATCGGTCGTGGTGTCGGTCGGCGTGAAGGTGACGAGCCCGCTCGCAGCGGCGACGAACTCGCGTTCGTAGCCGTTCTGCACCGACTCCTGGGTGGGGTCGATGACGCGGCGGAGCTTGGTCGGGTCGGCGATCGTGACGGCGAGGGTCACGACGGCACCACGGCCCGGCTGGACCGTGACGCGCTTCGTGCTCAGCGAGAAGGCGACGCCGGGCTGGTCGACCTGGGCCTGGTAGGCCACGTCGTACGTGTGCGCCGTGGAGTCGGTGTTCTCGACGAGCAGGGACCGGGTCTCGCTGGTCTTCGCGGAGACCTCGACCACGCCGTACGACGCGGTGACGAGCTGGCCGTTCTCCACGCTGCGGACGGTGGTGTCGGCCGTGACCGCCTGCAGCGCGTCGACGCGTCCCGTTCCCTGGCGGAGCAGGGTCGCGGTGCCGTCGCCGTCCTTGACGTCGTGCGTCGCCGTGTTCATGAGTGCGGCCTTGACCTGCGGCGCACTCCACGTCGGGTGGGACTGGAACGTCAGCGCCGCGATGCCCGCGACGTCCGGCGTGGCCATCGACGTACCGCTCATCGACATGCGTCCGTCTCCGGTGCCGTTGGCCGCCGAGATCACGTTGACCCCGGGGCCGGCGATGTCCGGCTTGACGATGTCGCCGAACGATCCGTGCACGCCGCGGCTGGTGAACCCGGCGAGCGTGTTCACGGCCTCCGGGTCGGTGGCGAGTTCGAAGCCCTTGAGCTCGTCCGCGAAGCGCACGTGCAGGGTCCCCGCCTTGGCAGCGGCCTGGAGGCCCGTGGCGGCATCCAGCGTCAGCTCGGCACCGGGGATGGTCGCGTTCCCGGCGATGCCCGAGGCGAACGTGTTGATCGTGCCCGCCAGCAGGACACCGGTGCCGCCGGCGGCCTCGACGTTGTTGAAGCGCACGCCGGAGCCGCACTCGAGCGCACCGTCCGTCCACTTCAGCCAGACGACCTTGCCGGCGATCTTCGCGGCCTCCTCGGGGCTGAACGCGGCGCAGCCGTCGATGTTCGTGGTCGGGACGACCACGTCACCCTCGACCGGCAGCGTGCCCGTGAAGTTGGACGAGTACTGCGAGCGGTAGGTCTTCGCGACGTTCGCGGGGGCCGTGGCCTGCACGCCGTCGTACAACGACTGACCGGTGGCGCTCGCGGCGACGGTGAGCGCACCCTCGGCGTTGCCCGGCGAGCCACCGATGTCGGTGAAGTCGTCGGCGTTGCCCGAGGCGATCACGGGAAGGACCCCGCGTGCGGTCAGCGCGTCGATCTTGGCGTTGTCGGGGTCGTCCGGTGCGCCGTAGTCGGAGCCGAGCGACAGGTTCAGGACGTTGATGTCCTTGCCCTCGGTGAGCGCCTGGCCGACCCAGTCGAGCGCGGCGCCCGTGACGTCGGTCGAACCGCCGCCGTCACCGAACACCTTGAGGGCGTAGAGGCCGGCCTCGGGCGCGGTGCCCGGACCGATCCACATGTCCTGCACCTGCTGCGTGGTGAGCTTGGTGTAGTCGCCGTCGAACTGCTGCTTGTCGGCGGTCAAGCCGTAGCCCGCGATCGAGCCGGACACGTGCGTGCCGTGGTCGCCGCCCTTGCCGTCGATCGGGTTGTCGTCCGGAGCCGGCACCGGGTCGTAGGCCGGGTCGGTCGGGTCGGCGTTGTAGGTCGCACCGGCGAAGTCGTACCCGCCCAGGAACTTGGACGCGTCGTACAGGCTGGGGTCCGGGGCGCCGGAGCTGGCGTTCGCCAGGGCCTGCTGGTAGGCCGCGGTGGTGCCGGGTCCGCCGAAGTCGGCCTGCGTGTAGTCCAGGCCGGTGTCGAGGACGGCGACGTTGACGTCCTTGCCGGTGTGGCCGGTCTGCTGCCAGGCGTTGAGCGAGCGCGTGTAGACGTCGCTCGCGGCGTTCTTCGGCGAGACGCCGTCGGCGCCCGGCTTCACGAGGCTCGGGTCCACACCGGACGGCGCGGCGCTCGCGTCGGCGTTGACCGTCGGCTCGACGATCTTCTTCGGCGTGAGTGGGATGATGCTCTCGACGTCGGAGCGCTTCGCGATGTCCTGCAGCGCGGAGACGTCGGCGACGACCGCGACACCGGGGACGGTGTACTCGGTCGAGTAGAGCTCGGTGGAGTCGGCGTCGGCGCGCTTGACGGCGGCGCGGACGGCCGCGGTGGTCGACTCGATCGCCTTGACGCGGCTCTTCGCTCCCGAGGACTGGGTCCGCGACTTGGCGAGGTCACCGCCCTTCGCGGCGGCGTCCACCTCGAGAGCACCCTGGCCGGTCGTGCGCACGAAGGCGGCGACGGTCTTGGTGGGCTTGGCGTCACGCAGCGGTGCGGAGAGCTTCAGGTCGGCCACCGACACCCCGGTCGGAGCTGCGGAGGCCGCGCCCCCGACTGCGAGGCCGCCGCACGTCAGGGCCACGGCGGCGATGCCGGCGGTCAGGACGCGTGCGATGCGGTGGGAGTTCGGGTTCGGGTCGTGGTTCGGTGTTGCACGGTTCAAAGAGGGCACTCCAGGCTCAGTCCGTGGTTCGCATGAGATTGCTGTGAAGTTATGCGCTTACATTCAGAAAGGGCAGTCCGCACTTTGGGGGACACCCCCGTTCGAGGGCCGGTGTTCCTGTTAAGTTGCACACACGTGTGCACGTTATTACGATGGGGTTCGTGACCACTGCTTCCCACCCCGCACGCGCACCCCGCCGCGACGCGACCGAGAACCGGGCAGCCCTCCTCGACGCGGCGCGGACCTGCCTGCAACGCGATCCGGACGCCTCCATCGAGACGATCGCCGCGGCCGCCGGACTCTCGCGCCGCGCGGTGTACGGACATTTCCCGTCACGTGACGACCTCGTGCGCGAGGTCGTGACCTCCGGTGCGGCTCGCATCGCCGCGGCCATGCCGACCACCTCGGACCTGCAGGAGCTGCCGCCGGCCGCCCGGCTCGCCGCGATCGCCGTGACCCTCTGGACCGAGGTCTCACACGTCCGCTCGATGGCCCGGGTCGCCGTGCGCAGCCCCTTCGCCGAGCCCGTCGCCGAGGTGTTCGCACCCCTGCGCGCTCAGGTCCGTCAGGCGTGCACGCTCGGGATCGCCGAGGGCGCCATGCGCGACGACGTCGACCCGGCCACCCTCGGGCGTCTGGTCGAGGGCGCGTGCATCGCCGTCCTCGACGAGACGACCCGGTCGGGCACCCCGGACGAGGCCGGACGGCGCATGGTGGTGCTGTCGGCGCTCGGCATGGCCGGCATCGACTGGCGCACCGCACTGCTGTCCGAACCCGCGGCCCCGGCCGCCGGCTCCGCTGTCTCCCCCGTGAAGGACCCCGCATGACGCTCGAACTGGACCACGTCGGCATCGGCGAGGAGCCCGGCGCGGCACTGCCCGTCGTCTCCGCCGTCGCCGCACCCGGACGTCCCGGGGTCGTCGCCGTCGAGACCGAGCAGGCCCCCGTGCTCGCCTCGCTCGTCGCCGGCGGCCGGATGCAGCCCGACACCGGGCGGCTGCTGCTCGACGGGCACGAGGACGCCGCCGCCGTGCGCCGTGCCTTCGCCCTCGTCGACACCCCGGGCGTCGCCGAGCCCTTCCCCGTGATGACCGTCAAGCAGATCGTGCGCGAGGAGCTCGCGTTCGCCGCCCAGCGCCCCTCGCGCGACCACGTCGACACCGTGCTCGAGGAACTCGGCCTGGGGCACTACGCGGACACCCCGGTCCAGCGGGTGCCGACCGCCGTGCGCGTGCGACTGCTCGTCGAGCTCGCCCTGCTCCGCGACGGCGTGACCGGCGTCGTCGTCACGGCACCCGAACGGCACGGCGGCGTCGTCGAGGAGTGGTTCGCGGTGCTCCGTGACGTCTCCCGTCGCGGTGTGACCGTCGTGCTCGTGACCTCGAAGGCCGCAGCAGCGACCGTCGAGGCCCTGCTCGACACCATCCAGACGCACGACGACGCCGCGACGCACGCCGCGCTCCAGACCGAGGGTCCCGACGACGCGGCCCTGTCCGACGGAACCGAGCCGGGCCTCCCGTCCGGCCCTTCCGTCACCGCAGAATCCGCAACCGTCCCGACGGAGGCAACCCCGTGACCACCACCTCGCTCGTCCGCGCCGAACTGGCGCGACTCACCGCGACCCCGCTCGCACGACTGGCCTTCATCGCCCTGATGATCGTGCCGCTGCTGTACGGCGGCGCGTACCTGTGGGCGAACCGCGACCCGTACGCCAAGCTCGACCAGATCCCCGCGGCGATCGTCAACCTCGACGCCGGCGCCACCCTCGACGGCGACCAGGTCGACTACGGCACCGACGTCACGAAGGAGGCGATCGACGGCGCCGACTTCAAGTGGACGAAGACCAGCGCCGCCGATGCGCGCTCCGGCGTGCGGAACGGCACCTACGACTTCGTCGTGACGATCCCGCACGACTTCTCCGAGCACCTGGTGTCCGCGCAGTCCGACGACCCGACGCAGGCGAAGCTCGTCATGACGACGGCCGACACGAACTCGTACCTGGCCTCGACGATCGCCGAGCAGGCGGGCAAGACCATGCGCACCGCCGTCGCCGAGCGCGTCGGCAAGCAGGCGGCGAAGACCCTGCTCGTCGGGCTCGCGGACGTCCGCGACAGCCTCGGCGACGCCGTCGACGGGGCCGACCAGCTCGCCTCCGGCACCGCGAAGGCGGACTCGGGGGCCCGCAAGCTGGCGGACGGTACCGGCAAGCTGTCGTCCGGCGCAGCGGAGCTCGCGTCCGGCACGGCCGACCTGCCGTCGCAGACCCAGCAGCTGGACAGTGGGGCGCAGCAGGTTGCCTCGGGCGCTTCCACGCTCGCCTCGGGCCTGGCGAGTGCACAGCAGCAGACCGCGGCGCTGCCGTCGCAGACGCAGCAGTTGAACGACGGGGCGCAGAAGGTCGCCGCCGGCAACAAGCGGCTCGCCGACCAGATCGACGGGTACAGCTCCGACGTCGACGCACTGCAGCCGCTCGACGCCGACACCGTGCTCGCCGGGATCACCGACAACCTGCCCGAGGGCGTCGAACTCACCGAGGAGCAGCAGGCCGCGCTGACCGCCACCGTCACGGATGCCGTCACGCAGGTGAACACCACGGGCGCACAGGCGAAGAAGACCTACGCCACCGCGAAGTCGTCGGTGGACCAGCTCCGCGACGGATCGGCCCAGGTCGCGGCCGGTACCTCGTCGTTGGCGGCCGCGACTCCCGAGCTGTCCTCCGGCATCGCGTCGGCGGCGACCGGGGCGTCCACGCTCTCGTCGGGCGCCTCGCAGGTGGCAGCCGGCACGTCTGCGCTCGCGACCGCCGCACCCACGCTGTCGTCAGGTGCTTCGTCACTCGCCACGGGCGCAGCGTCCGCCGACGAAGGTGCTTCGTCGCTCGCATCGGGGCTGGACGAGCTGAAGACCGGGTCCGCGAAGCTCGCCGCGTCGCTCGACGAGGGCCGCACGAAGATCCCCGCGTCGAACGCCTCGGAGCGGGAGTCGCAGGCCTCGGTCATCTCCGACCCGGTGAAGGTCGGGGACGACAACGTCGCCGCGGCGTCGAACTACGGCGCCGGCCTCGCGCCGTTCTTCATCTCGCTCGCGGCCTGGATCGGCATGTACGCGCTGTTCCTCATCCTCAAGCCGATCTCGAAGCGGGCGATCACCGCGGTGCGGAAGCCCCTCGCGGTGGTGTTCGGCGGCTGGCTGACCCCGGCGCTGCTCGGCCTGGTGCAGATGGTGGCGCTGTTCTTCATCGTGCGGTTCGCCCTCGACCTGAACGTGGTGCACGTCGGCGGCACGATCGGGATCATGGTGCTGGCCTCGGCGACCTTCGCGGCGGTCATCATGGCGCTCAACGTGCTGCTCGGGTCGGTGGGACAGTTCCTCGGCCTGGTGCTCATGCTCGTCCAGCTCGTCACCGCCGGCGGGACGTTCCCGTGGCAGACGCTGCCGGGGCCGTTGGCCGCGCTGCACTTCGCGCTGCCGATGACGTACTCGGTCGACGCGATCCGGCAGACGATGTACGGCGGGAACCTCGGCGCCGCGTGGTCCGACGCCGGTGTGCTGCTCTGCTGGCTGCTCGGGGCGCTGCTCGTGTCCTTCGTGGTCACGGCGCGGCAGACCCGCTCCCGCACGCTGCGCGACCTGCGCCCGAGCCTGATCGGGTAGCGGGGGGCTGCGTCCGCTTGGTGAGCAGAAATGGTCGGGTGGCGTCAGGCCACCCGACCATTTCTGCTCACGAAGTGCTGCGCCCGAGGGGCAACGACACCATCTCGCCGCCGAGGAACCGCAGGTCCTCCGGCGGCAGGTCCGCCCGAGCGTCGGGGTCGAGCGCGCGGGACGCGTCGTCGCGCGGGACGAAGCCGATCGCCTCACCCGCGGTCAGGTCGGCCGGCGACCCGGTGTTCTGCGACAGCGCCCACACGACGTGGTGCCCCGGTTCGCGCAGGTCGACGGTCGCGAGCACCAGGCGCGCCAGGTCGTCGGGCGAGCTCCACATCAGGAGCGCTCGCGACGACGACGGCTGCTCCCCGAAGGCCCCGATGCGCGCCGAGACGATCGACATGTCGTACCGGTCGGCGAACAGGCTGCCGAGCAGTTCCATCCCCGCCTTCGTCACGCCGTAGTAGGTGTCCGGCCGCGGAAGTCGATCGCCCGGCACGCTGCCTGGTTCGTCGAGCGGCTCGGGGACCCGGCCGACCGCGTGGATCGAGCTCGCGAGCAGTACCCGGAGCACCCCGGCTGCGGCCGCCCGCTCGAGCACGTTCTTCGTGCCGGTCAGGTTCGCCGCGAGCAGGTCGTCCCACGCGGCCTCGGTCGGGATCCCTGCCAGGTGCACCACCGTGTCCACCCCGGCGAGCGCGTCGTCCAGCGCAGCGGGGTCGTTCACCGAGCCGGAGATGAACCGCTCCCCGGCGACGACCGGGTCGTCGGGCGTCCGTTCGTCGAGCAGGACGAGGTCGTGTCCGGCCGCCAGGAGCCTGGGCCGGAGAGCCGCCCCGATGCGTCCTGCGGCCCCGGTGATGAGCAGCGTCGCCATGCGGCGGACGCTACCCCCGGCGCGCGAGCAGTTCCCTCAGGTGGTCGACGGCGCCCGCCGCGTGCACGCCCAGGTCGGACTTCGTCCACCGCACGACCGCCCAGCCGAGCCGCTCCATCTCGCGGTAGCGCCGCAGATCACGACCCCACTGCTCGGCGTCCGTCCGGTGCTGGTCCCCCTCGTACTCGATGACGATGCGTTGCTTCGGGTACGCCATGTCGACGCGCCCCACGAAGCGCCCGGCCCGGTCGAGGACGTCCACCTGCAGCTTCGGTTCGGGCAGCCCGGCGCGCACGATGGCCAACCGTGCCCGGGTCTCCTGCGGTGAGCCAGCGCCGACCCGCACGAGTTCGAGCGCCACCCGCAGCTTCCGGACGCCTGCGCGCGCCCCGGCCCGGTCGAGCGCTCCGCGCAGGTCGTCGATCGTCGTGGCACACCGCCGGATCGTGACGATCGCATCGCCCAGTGCCACCAGCTGGTCGATGCTCAGGAGCGCACCGCAGTCGACCCACATCGCCGCCGGAGTGCTCACGGGCATCCCCCAGCGCTCGGCGACGGCAGCCCGGTCGGCGGTGATGCGGTGTCCGACGACTCCGGTCCGACGTGGTTGGGCGGCGGGGATCAGACTCGTGATGTGCACCGGCCCTGCGGCACCGACGGGTAGCGGCAGCTCCCACAGCACGGCTGCCGAGAGGTGGCTGACGAACTGTCCGGGCAGCAGGATCGGCCGGAACGCCCGGATCCGTTCGACGCCGTCGGGTGGGCGTCCCCGCGCCCAGCGGATCGATCGGGTCGGCCGGACCAGGTCTCGCCGTCGGAGTCGTTGTCGGCCGACACCCGCACGGTCAGCGGCCCTGACGTCGAACGAGCGGTACCGGAGGCGGGGTGGAAGTGGGCGTGCTCGCATGCCGTCCACACTCGCGCCCCCGCGCAGGGTGCACACGCGCGAACGCACCTTCCGTGCACAACGTGCCCCGGGCCTCCCGTGTGGAGGAGTGACCACGCGCACTTCTTGAGCAGAAACGGTCGAGTCCGCACCACGGACCCGACCATTTCTGCTCACGAAGCGCACCGCCCCCCGCCCCCCCGCGCCCACCGCCCCACCCCGCGCATGTCACGTCAACCGCTACGATCGACGGACGAACCAACGGAGGTCGAAGCGCATCATGGGAGACGGCAAACCCGCGACCATCTACGACGTCGCCGCGCGCGCCGGGGTCTCGAAGTCCCTCGTCTCCCTGGTGCTGCAGCGTTCCCCCCGGGTGAGTGACCAGCGCCGGGCCGCCGTGCTCACGGCGATCCAGGAGCTCGACTACCGGCCCTCCACCGCTGCGGTGTCCCTCGCCGGCACCCGGAGCCGCACCGTCGGCGTGGTCCTCGACGACTTCCGGAACCAGTGGTTCGTCGACCTGCTCACCGGGCTGCGCGAGGCCCTGCAGGATCAGGGCCACCGTCTGGTCGTCGCGGACCGGTTCCTCAACACGGGGCTCGACGCCTCGCCGGTCGAGGGCTTCCTGTCCATGCGCGTCGAGGGCATCGTCATAGCCGGCGAGCCCGACACCGACCTGGCGATCCCGGCGTCGATGCCGGTCGTCATCGCCGGCGGGCGCGTCTCGATCCCCCGCGCGGACACCGTGGCGAACGACGACCGGGCCGGCGGCGCGATGGCCGCGGAGCACCTGCTCGCGCTGGGCCACACGCGGCTCGGCTTCGTGGGCGCGAGCTCGGCGGCGTCGAAGGAACGCCGCGCAGGGTTCGAGGGCGCAGCAGCCGGGGCGCCAGCAGCGGGCGGTCGCGCGACGGTCGCCGTCGTGGTCCTGCCCGGCGAACCCACCGAAGAGGCCGGATCCCGCGCCCTCGGCGCCCTGCTCGACGAGCACCCCGACGTCACCGCGGTGTTCGCCGCCAACGACGTGATGGCCCTCGGAGCGCTGTCCGAACTCGCCGAACGAGGGCTCCGGGTCCCCGAGGACGTCTCCGTCATCGGCTACGACGACACCCCCGTCGCCGCCACGCGCTACGTCGGCCTGACGAGCATCGACGACCGCAGCGTGGAGATCGGCCGTGGCGCCGGCGAGCGCCTGCTCGCCCGCATCGCCGACCCGGGCCTCGCCGCCACCGAGTCCCTGGTCGAGCCCCGCCTGGTCGCTCGCCGCACGACCGCTCCGCGCTGACGCGGCTGACGGGAGGCCCGTCCCGCGTCCGTCACGCACGCTTCGTGAGCAGAAATGGTCGGGTCCAGGGCCCGTACCCGACCATTTCTGCTCACGAAGTCGCGTCGGCAGGCGCCGCGTGCTGCACGATCCACGAGTGCATGACGATCGCAGCCGCGGCCGAGGCGTTGATGCTCCGCGTCGACCCGAACTGCGTGATCTCCAGGTGCCCGGACGCGCCGGCCACCGCTTCGTCGGTGAGCCCGGGGCCCTCTTGACCGAACAGGAACACGCAGCGCTCCGGGATCGCCGCGGTCTCGATGCGCTCGGCACCGGGGGTGTTGTCGATCGCGATCACCGGGCGCTGCTCCTCGGCCATCGCGACCAGGAACGCCTGCACGTCGGGGTGGTACCGGACGTGCTGGTACCGGTCGGTCACCATCGCACCGCGCTTGTTCCAGCGCCGCCGCCCGATGATGTGGACCGTGCCGGCCAGGAACGCGTTGGCGCTCCGCACGATCGACCCGATGTTGAGGTCGTGCTGCCAGTTCTCGATCGCCACGTCGAACGCGTGCCGGCGGGTGTCGAGCTCGGCGACGATGGCGTCCATCGACCAGTACCGGAAGTGGTCGAGCACGTTCCGTGAGTCCCCTGCCGCCAGCAGCTCCGGGTCGAGCCGCGGGTCGTCCGGCCAGGGTTCCGGGTGTGGGCCGACGCCGTTCGTCGTCAGTTCGTGCGACGGTTCGGGCGCAGTGGTCACCGCACCAGCGTACGGCCGGGCACGGGGAACCAGGTCCCGGTCACAGCGGCGCCGGGGCCAGGCGACGCGGGGGGTCAGGCGCCGCGGGCGACGCGCGACTCGATCCCCGCGATGAGGACGTCGAGCCCGAGCGCGAAGCGTGCGTCGTACGAGTGCTCCCCCAGGAGCTCCCCGACGAGCGCATGCCGCTCGGGGCGTCCGGCCTCGGCGTCGCCCCGCCCGATCTCCACCGAGGTGTGCCCGACCACGAAGTCGTACACGACGAAGAACGCGTACATCGCCTCGGCATCGGGCAGCCCGGCAGAGCGGAGCGCCCCGACGACCTTCGCCACGACGGCGTCGGACTCGGTGGACACCAGGGCACCGCGCCGGCTGTGCGACTCGAGCACCAGGGGGTGGGTGCGCATCAGGTCGCGGAACGTCGTCGCGAAGGTGCGCACCACCGCGTGCCACTCGTCCGGCCAGACGAAGGTGGCGGTGAACTCGTCGACGGTGCGACGGACGAGTTCACCGTGCAGGTCGTCGAGGCCGCCGATGGTCCGGTGCACGGTCATCGGCGCGACGCCGAGCCGCACCCCGAGCGCACGGAACGACAGGCGGTCGAGGCCGTCCTCGTTCGCGATCGCCGTCGCGGCGTCGATCACCTGCTCGCGGCTCAGCACGTTGGGCCGTCCGCGTCGCCGCCGCGGCGTCGCCTCGACCAGATCGGGAGCCGCTTCCAGGTCCGGCACCGCAGCGGGGCGGGGCGTGGCGGTCGGGGATCCGGGTTCGACGAGCACGGCGGGTTCTCCTTGATTCGGTACGTGTCCCGAAAAGCCTAGGGCAAAGCCGAGTGGCGTTCGGTGACTCGACCATCTCGGGTCCGGAGCCGACGCGCAAGAGCCGATCCGTGCCTCCCGGCCTTCTCCGAGCCGACACCGAGCCGGGCCGGCCCCGTCGGCCGTGCGCAGTAGGGTGAGGCCATGGCGACCCGCGACGACGTCGAGTGCTGGCTGACCGACATGGACGGCGTGCTCGTCCACGAGAACCAGGCCCTCCCCGGTGCCCCCGAGCTCATCCAGCAGTGGCTCGACGAGGGCACCGAGTTCCTCGTCCTGACGAACAACTCGATCTTCACGCCGCGTGACCTCAGCGCGCGGCTCCGCTGGTCCGGCATCCACGTCCCCGAGGAGCGCATCTGGACGAGCGCCCTCGCCACGGCCGACTTCTGCAAGTCCCAGATGCCCGGCGGCTCCGCGTTCGTCATCGGCGAGGCCGGCATGACGACCGCCCTGCACGAAGCCGGGTTCATCATGACCGAGACCGCCCCCGACTACGTCGTCGTCGGCGAGACCCGCAACTACTCGTTCGAGGCGATCACCAAGGCCGTCCGCCTGATCCGCGACGGCGCCCGCTTCATCGTCACGAACCCCGACGCCACCGGCCCGTCGGCCGAGGGCGTCCTGCCCGCCACGGGCGCGATCGCCGCCATGATCGAGAAGGCGACGGGCAAGCAGCCCTACGTGGTCGGCAAGCCGAACCCGATGATGTTCCGCTCGGCGATGAACCGCATCGGCGCGCACTCCGAGAACACCGGCATGATCGGCGACCGGATGGACACCGACGTGCAGGCCGGTATCGAGGCGGGGCTGCACACCGTCCTCGTGATGACGGGCATCAGCGACCAGGCCGAGATCGACCGCTACCCGTTCCGTCCGAGCGAGGTCATCTCCGGCGTGCACGAGCTCGTGCGCACCGCCCCCTTCGAGGTCGAGCTGTAGCGATGCGCTGGGACCCGTCGCGGTACGCCGCGTTCGCGGACGACCGCGGGCGTCCGTTCCACGACCTGGTCGCGCAGGTCGCGTGGTCGGCGGACGATGGACGGGAGGCCCCGCGTCGCGTCGTCGACCTGGGCTGCGGTCCCGGGGCCCTCACCGCCACGCTGGCAGCGCGGTGGCGTTCGTCGCCGGTGGTCGGGATCGACAGCTCGGCGGAGATGCTCGCGTCGGCTGCGGCCGACCCCGCGCTGGCGGGCCTGCCGAACCTGTCGTTCGAGCTCGGTGCGATCGAGGACTGGACGCCCGGGCCGACCGACGACGTCGTCGTGACGAACGCGGCGCTGCAGTGGGTGCCGTCGCACGTGGCGCTGCTGCCGCGGTGGCTCGACGCGATGCCGTCCGGGTCGTGGTTCGCGATGCAGGTGCCGGGCAACTTCGGGTCGCCGTCGCACGCGCTGATGCGGTCGATCGGGGCCTCCGGGCCGTGGGCCTCCGCGCTCGACGGCGTCCTGCGCGAGGACCCGGTGCTCGACCCCGCCGGCTACCTCGGCATCATGCTCGACGCCGGGTTCGCGGCCCGAGCGTGGGAGACGACCTACGCGCAGCTGCTGCCGGGCGAGGATCCGGTGCTCGACTGGGTGCGCGGCACCGGGCTGCGACCGGCACTGGCTGCCCTCGACGCCGTCGACCCGAGCGGTGCACTGACGGCGGAGTACGTCGAGCGCTACCGGGCGGCACTGCGCGAGGCGTACCCGGCGAGCGCCCACGGCACGGTGTACCCGTTCCGTCGGGTCTTCGCCGTCGGCCGCAAGCCCTGAGGCGTCAGCGGCGGGTCACTCGACGGTGACGAGGGTGCCGAGCGGCAGTGCGTTGACCGCGGCGACGGCATCGGCGTCGAGCCGGACGCAGCCGTGCGACACCGTGCCCGAGGTCGTGGCGTTCCAGTGCAGGCCGATCAGCCCGCCGTCGTGGCCACCGTACGGCTCGTCGGCGGCGCCCGAGTGCAACGACGTGAGCTGGATCGGGTGGTCCCCCGTGCCCTGGGCCGGGTCGACGTAGCGCTGCTCGAGGTACCCGGTCACGTCCGTCGGCGTCGGGGTGTCCGCCGTGCCGACTCCGGCGTCGAAGCGCTGCAGGGTCGTGCCGGCTGCGTTCACGACGGACACGGTCTGGTCGGTCGTCGAGATCACGATCCGGGAGCGCGGTGTCGCCGTCTCCCGGAGCGCGCGGACCGGCACCCACGCGGCGGTCTGCGCGGCGGCGCCGGTGGTCCCCGCGGCTGACGGCAGCTGCTGGCGAGCAGGGGTGAGGACGAGCTCCCAGTCGCCGTCGCGTTCGACCCCGACGACGGTGGTCGGTTGCCGCAGGAAGTCCTGCGCGGCGAGACGGGCGACCGGGCGGTCGCGGTGGGCACCGAACAGGGGTGCGTCCGCGGGCAGGTGGAACACGGTGTCCGACCGCACAGTGCGGTCGAAGGGCATCAGGCCGGCGATGACGGCGGAGTACTGCGCTTCCGGCAGCTTCGCGACCGCGGCGGCGTCGACGTGCGGGACCGCGGGCGCGGCCGTGGCCGGTGCCGTGGCCGGGGTCGTGGCCGGGGTCGTCACCGGTGCGGCGGCGGTGCGGTCGCTGCCGAGGAGCGCGGTCATGACGAACCCGGCCGCAGCGAGCACGGCGAGGGTGGCACCGGCGGTGGTCCAGATGGTGCGCGTGCGCATGACGTGGCTCCGAGGAAGGTGGCGAGCGGGGAGGAGTGGAGAGCGGAGAAGGGGGAGGGCGAGGGGGTGGAGAGCGGTGGGGGCCGGTGCCCGCGGGGTGAGGGCACCGGCCGGTCGCATCGGTGGTGCGGTGGTGCGAGGGGTCAGCCGCTGACGACCGGCAGGTGGATGCCGGTGCCGCCCGTGGTCGCGCCGGGGTCGGTCGCCACGCCGGTGCCCGTCCCGCCCGTGCCCGTCCCGCCGGTGCCGGCTCCCGTTCCCGTCCCGCCGGTCGCCGCCGCCGGGGTGACGGTGATGGCGAGTGGTGCGGCCAGCACCGAGTCGCCCGTGCTGGCGACCAGGTCGACCGTGTGCGCACCGGTGGCGGTGCCGACCGGGATCGTCACGGTGCCGGCGACCGTGCCGTCGGCGGCGACGGTCAGGGTGCCCACCGTGACGGGGTCGGAGTGCAGGACGACGGACAGCGTCGCACCGGCGGTGAAGCCCGTGCCGGCCAGCGCCAGCTTCGACCCGGCTGCGACCGACGATCCGTGCGGCGCGGTGAGGACACCGGTCAGCACCCGCGCGGTGCCGCCGGTCGACAAGACCTCCACGGCACCGTCGGAGGCGACCGACACGGTCGCGCTCGTCGCGGCGGCGAGGTCGAGTCGCTCCCACGAGCCGTTCGCCGTGCCGGTCTGGTCGAGCGGGTAGCCCGAGTCGATCTCCGTCTGGGCGAGCACCGACGTGCGCTGGGCGTCCGTCAGCGTCGGGAACGTGGTGCGGAGCAGGTTCTCCGCGCCGGCGGGGACGGAGGGCGCCTGGCCGGCGGTCCCGGTCTTCGCGAAGCCGTAGGTCATGCGCTCCTGGTAGACCCGCACGGCCGAGGCACGGTCGGTGACGATCTGGGCGGTGCCGCCGGGGATCGCCTTCCCGCCGTAGGGGTTGTCCGTGTAGGGCTTCTCCTTGGCGATGCACTTCGCCAGGGTGTCACCGCACTGCTGCTCGAGGTACCGCACGAGCTCGGCGCGAGCGGGCTCGAGCACGTCGGTGCGGTACTGGGTGTCGGACCAGCGGGCTGCGAGGGCGGCTTCGCCGTCGATGCGCCCACCCATGATGTCGAGCGGGTAGTGCACGCCGAGGACGATGCGGTCGTTGCCGTTCTCCGACGTGCGGGCGAGGATCTCCGGCGCGAGCTCGGGGACGAGCGTCGCCAGGGTGATGCCGGCCTGGTACGCGGTGGTGGTGTGTCCGCTGGGGTACGAGCCGCCCGTGCAGATGCCCGCGGTGCCGTAGCCGGCGTCGAGGACGACGTCGTTCGGCGAGAACTCGTGCGTGGTGTCCGTGGCGACCGGGACGCGGGTGATGTCGAGCGTGCCGTCGGCCGAGGCCCACGCCTTGCCGGCGCGGTTGGCGGAGACCGACGAGGCGTTCACCGTCGCGGGGGCGCAGCCGGTCTGGTCGTCGGTCGCGGGGAGCGTCGCGGTGGTGGTCGCGGGCAGGTAGGGGCGCGGGTAGCTGTAGTGGGCCTTCGCGGTCCCGGTGCTCACGTACGCGCCGGTGCTGCCGTTCGAGCTGTTGATGACCGCGCTCGTCAACGGCAGGGCGCCGTCGAGCCGGCCCTGCACGTACGCCTTCTCGAGCACGTCGCCGAGCCCCTGGGCGACCGTGGAGGACTGGTCGTAGGCGGTGTTCGTGGCGTTCTGGTACTCGGAGTCCTGCAGCGCGGTGAACTGCTGCGCCGCGGTGGCGTTCTGGTTGATCCACGAGGTCAGCTGGTCGTTCTTCGCCAGCGTGGCCGGGTCTACGACGGTGCCGTGCAGGTCGTTGGCGCCGCTCGACGTCCAGAACTGGTCGTACCCGCTCAGCAGCGAGACGAGGTCGGGCTTGGCGGAGTCGCTCGGGTACGTCGTGGCCGCCTGGGCGACGAGGGGTGTCCCGAGCACGAGTGCGGTCGCGGCGACGGCGACGGTCACCCCGCGGACAGCGGTTCTGCGCATGTGTGGTGGCCGCTCGGGGACCGAGCGGCGCTCCTCTCTTGGTACCGACTTGGAATCACCACGACGGTAAGGAGAGGCGGTTGCCAGCGCGCGAACGGGGGTCTACCGCGAGGTGAACCGGACCGCAGGCTGTGCGGGTTCGAAGCCACGGGCCTCCAGGGCGAACGCCGCCATCGGCGGCACCGAACGCCAGCGCTTCGCCAGGCGACGCGGACGGTCGTCGCGCCACGCGACCATGCCGCCCGCGACGATCCCGAACGCCAGCACCAGGAACGAGAACAGGCCGATCAGCCCGAGGCCCACGAGCCGACCGGTGTCCGACGGATCGGCGGTCGCGGAGTACCCGATCGACCCGAAGTCCCAGAACGCGTGCAGCAGCACCGGCACGAGCAGTGACCCGGTCACCCGGCGAGCGACGTAGAGCGTGGAGCCGAACGACGCCGCGAACACGACCTGGACCAGCGTCGGTCCGATGCCGGCCCCGGCGAGCGCGTTGAGCAGGTGCAGCAGCCCGAACAGCACGCACGACAGCGCCCACACGCCGAACTCGGGCACCCGGCGCCGGAGCCCGACCAGCAGCGTGCCCCGGGCCATCAGCTCCTCGAACACCCCGACGAACAGCACCCCGACGGTGAGCAGCAGGAAGTAGCGCACGGGCAACGCTGCCCAGTCGATGAACGGCAGGCGCACCACGCACACCACCAGGACCAGAGCCGGAGCCAGTGCCGACCAGCGCAGCGGTGTCCGGGTGCGGTCGACGGTCGCGATCCGCCACCATCCGAGTCCCGTGACGACCACGGCGAGTGCGACGGCGGCGATGCCCTCGGGGACGACCAGGGACCGGACGACGCTGTCCACCGTCTGGCCGAGGGTCGGGTAGTCGTCGCTCGGGCGCGACCGCCACGCACTGATCGCCGCGAACACCACGAGCGGCGCGAGGCCGACGAGCAGCGAGGGCGGGACCGGCCAGCGGCGGCGACGGGGTTGGTGCACGTCCCGGTTGTACCAGTGCAGCCGTACGATTGGCGGTATGCGCCTGCCCTCGTTGTCGACCATGGCCGAGGACTACGTCAAGCTCATCTGGAAGGCCGGGGAGCGCGGCGGCGCCGGACTGGCCACGCGGGACATCGCGGCGACGCTGAAGGTGTCGGCCTCGACGGTGTCCGGCAACCTCAAGAAGCTCGACCGCGACGGCCTCATCGAGCACACCCCGTACTACGGCGTCGTGCTCACCCCCCTCGGGCACCAGGTCGCCGTGGCGATGGTCCGACGGCACCGGCTGATCGAGTCGTTCCTGGTGTCCCGCCTCGGCTACACCTGGGACGAGGTCCACACCGAGGCCGAGGCGCTCGAGCACGCGGTGTCGGAGCGGTTCCTCGACCGGGTCGACGCCGACCTCGGGCACCCGACGCACGACCCGCACGGCGACCCGATCCCCGCCGCGGACGGCACCGTGCCCGCGACGCTCGGCACGCTGCTCGGTGCGATCGAGCCCGGTGCGTGCGGCACCGTCGACCGGGTGTCGGACGACGACCCCTCGCTGCTGCGGTACTTCGACGAGCTCGGGGTCGGCCTCGGCACCCACCTGCGGGTCGAGCGGGTGCGGGACTACGCCGGCGTCATCGCGGTCTCCCGACGTGGGGCCGACGGCGCCGAGGCGCTCGTCGACCTGCCCGCCGCCGCCGCGACCGCGATCTGGCTGGCCCCCGACGCCGACTGATGCGCGCGGGCGGGCGGGCCCGTTGAGGTTCCGAAATCTCGGAGCCTCAGCGCGCTCAGGGGCCCTCCGTGGAACCTCGGCGACGAACCGACGGCATGTCGTGGAACCTCACGCGAGCCCGGCAGCCGACCCCAGCCCAGCCAGCGACGGACGGGAGGCCCGTGGCGGCGTCGCCACGGGCCTCCCGTCCGTCAGCTGGTGACGTCCACGGCCGCACTCACCCCTTGGCGGACCGGGTCCGGCCGAGCGCCACCTCGCGCCGAGCCCGCTCGAGAGCGAGCGCGGACGCAGCGTCCGGGTCGTGCAACAGCCGCTCCGTGTCGGCGACGTGGTCCCGCACGGCACCGGAGCCGCGCTCGGCAGCTGCCGCGAGCACCGGCGCCACCGTCTCCTCACCCAACCCGACCAGTGCCCGCGACAGGCTGAGCCGCCGTTCGCGCGGACCGACCCCGAGCTGCACCGCCAACGTCCGGGCCAGGTCGGCTCGCTCGTCGTCCGGCACGAGCGCGACGGCGGTCCGCCAGGCCGCGCGGAGCACTTCGTCGTCGTGGTCCGCGAGCAGCGGGCGCACCGCCGGCCAGGCCGACAGGTCGCCGACCTTCGACAGCGTGTGCAGCGCCTGGCTGCGGGCCTGCGGCTCGGAACGGGTGAGCGACGGGACCACCCGCGCGACGACGTCGGCCGACGGGTGCCGGGTCAGCGCCCAGGTGAGCATGTCGCGGACGAAGAAGTCCGGCTCGACGGCGCACTGCTCGACGAGCACGTCGAGGTCGGCCGCCTCCGGGGTGGTCCCGGCGGCCATCACGGCCTGCAGCCGCACCGAGGAACGAGGGTCGGCGAGGGCTTCGGTGAGTGCGGTCATGGGTCCATGCAACCCGCTGCCACCGGGGCCGTGTCAAGCCTCGGGGCATAGCCTCGGCCGAGGAGCGGTTCGCATCGAGGACCGCTCGCCCGACCACGAAAGGACCCCCGTATGCCCCGCATCGGTACCAGCGACCTCCACGTGTTCCCCCTCGCCCTCGGCGGCAACGTCTTCGGGTGGACGGCGGACGAGTCGACCTCCCACCAGGTCCTCGACGCCTACACCGCGGCGGGCGGCGACTTCATCGACACCGCCGACGTGTACTCCGCGTGGGCTCCCGGCAACGAGGGCGGCGAGTCCGAGCGGGTGATCGGTTCGTGGCTCGCGGCCTCGGGCAAGCGTGACGACGTCGTCATCGCCACGAAGGGCTCGCAGCACCCGCAGTTCCAGGGCCTCGGCGCGGACACCGTCGCCGCTGCCGCCCGTGCCAGCCTGCAGCGCCTCGGCACCGACCGGATCGACCTGTACTACGCGCACTTCGACGACCAGTCGACCCCGCTCGAGGAGACCGTCCGCGCCTTCGACCAGCTCGTGATGGACGGCATCGTCCGCTACACCGCGATCTCGAACTACTCGAAGGACCGTGCAGAGGAGTGGATCCGCATCGCGACCGAGAACGGCCTCGCGCAGCCGGTCGCGATCCAGCCGCACTACAACCTCGTCACCCGCGAGCCCTACGAGTCCGAGATCGCGCCGCTCGCCCACGCGCACGGTCTCGGCGTCGTGCCGTACTTCGCACTCGCCGCCGGGTTCCTGACCGGCAAGTACCGCTCGAAGGAGGACTTCGCCGGCAAGGACCGCGAGGGCCAGGTCTCCGGCTACTTCAACGACGAGGGACTCGCCGTGGTCGACGCCCTGTCCGCCATCGCCGAGGCCCGCGACACCGAGCTCGCGACCGTCGCCCTGGCGTGGCTGCAGGCGCAGCCGGACGTCGTCGCGCCGATCGCCAGCGCCCGCAACACCGAGCAGCTGCCGGCGCTGCTGGCCTCGGCGGAGCTCGAGCTCAGCGCCGACGAGCTGCAGACCCTGTCCGACGTGTCGGCGAAGGTCCCCGCGGCCGCCTGACCCGCGCATACCTCGACCCCGAACGACATCCCCGACGTCGCACGACGTCGGGGATGTCGTTCGTTGCGCACGCGGGCATCACCGGCGCGCAACGAGCGACGAGATCGATGTCGTACGACGTCGACGGTGTCGTTCCACGTCGACCGCCCCACCAGCCCGCCGCAGCCGCCGCCCGCCACCAGCCGCCAGCCGCCAGCCGCCCGCCGCCAGCCCTACGCCCCCGGCGCCAACGACGCCGTGAGCTCCTGCCCCGACGACCGCGTCACGAAGCACGAGATGAACCGGTCGCCCTGGTCCCACGTCGCCTGGTCCGGCGCGTACGACCCCTGCACCTGCACGTCCCCGACGGCCGCAGCCGCCGAGGCGTTCAGCGCCGCGTCCGACTGACACTGGTCGGCCGCTTGCGTCGCGAGGGCCTCGGCCCCCGGGTAGGCATCCCCGTCCACGGCGATCCGTGCGGTGAGCTGCCCGATGTGCGGCGTCGCGCAGTCGACGACCGTGAAGCTCTGCGCCCAGGCGTTGGTGAACGGCGACAGGCACTCCCCGCCGGCCAGGTCGGTCCAGGCGTGCTCGCCCGGCAGCGCGGGCGTGGTGGCGAACTGGAGCGTGGCAGCCGGAGCAGCGGCCTCGTCCGAGGGAGCGGCAGACGCCGCAGCCGAGGGAGTCGCCGGAGCCGACGACGCTGCCGCCGGTGACTTCGTCGGCGCGATCTCCTGGTCGGAGATGTTGTTGCCGAGGATCCACTTCGACAGCAGGAACACCAGGACGATGAGCACGACGATCAGGGCGATCGAGCCGTAGACGAGCAGCTGCTTGCCGCGCTTGCCCTCGCTCCGCAGGCGCGCCGCCCCCTGGTTGATGAAGTTGTCGCGCTCGACCGGCTGGCCGGACGGAGCGGGAGCAGGCGACGACGCACCGGCACCGGCACCGGCAGCGGCAGCGGCAGCGGCAGCGGCAGCCGACGGCACCGCGGCCGTCGGCATCATCCGCGTCCCGGTGTCCTCCGGGTCGTACCCCGTGCCGCCGAGCTGCCCGACGGCCTCGGTGCCGAACAGGTCCTTGATCGCACTCGTGTCGCTGGTCTCGCGGCCGTCCCACTCGGACTGGTCCAAGTCGTCCGGCGCAGCGGCCGGCAACGCCGTGGGCTGCGCCCCCGTGTCGTCCCCGCGCAGGCCGAGCACGGCGTCCAGGTCGTGCCCCACCGCAGGCGGCAGGTGCGCTGGGGACGCGGGCGACGCAGCGGGTTCGACGAGCGGCGGAGCAGCGGCGGCCGGCAGCGCGGTGGTCGCCGCGTCCTCCGGGAGGCCCGTCCCCGACTCCGCCCCGTCACCGGCGGCGGGCTCCGGACGCACGTCCAGTGCCTCGGTCGGCGCCGCAGGAACAGGAACAGCAGGAGGGACAGCGGCAGCGGGTGGGACGACGGCCGGCGGGACGGCAGCCGGTACCGCCGGGGGCACCGGGAACGTCCGCGGCGCCTGCGGCACCCCGTCGACCGGGGTGTCGACCTCGCCGGAGACGACCTCGGCGTCGGCATCGGCATCGGCATCGGCATCGGCATCGGCATCGGCATCGGCATCGGCATCGTCCGCCAACGACCACGAACCGCCGTCACCGAACGCCGTCGTGTCGAACGAGTCGCCGGTCAGGGTCGTCGGGACCTCGCCGGTCTCGTCGTCGCGGATGGCCCAGTCGAACGGCCGGTCCGGTCCGGCGCCCTGCGTGGGCACGGGCCCCGTGCCGGTGGTCCGGAGCAGGTCGGTGAAGCTCGGCGGCTCCTCGGACGGGGGCAGCACGTTCTCGACGCCGAGCGGCTGGTGTGCCACGGGCCCGGTGGGCGGGACGGCTGCGCCGGAGCCGGTGGCACGGCCGAGCCAGTCGACGTCGGCACGGCCCTCGCCGAACGGGTCGACGCGGCGACGTTCGTCCTCGATGGCCTGCGACGCCGCGGCGCGTTCGTCGCGGTGGGTCTGCGCGGTCGGGAGCACGATCGACGAGGGGTGCGGCGCGGTGGGGTTCGGCGGCACGACGGCGGCCGGCGGGATGCGGTCGTGCAGGGTGGAGCGCTCGTGCTCGGCGGCGGCGTCCGGGTTCTCCGACGGTGCCGACAGCTGCTCGGGCATCGAAATCGCCTGCGTCGCGCCGTCGTCCAGCACCGGAGCGGTCGGAGCAGGCACAGCCGGTGCGGAGGTTTCGGCCTCGGACGCCGACGCCTCGAACGGCTCCGGCAGCGGTGCGCCCGTCTCGCGAGCGGTGCGCTCGGCCTCGCGGCGCTCCCGTCGCGAGGGCCAGTCCTCCTCGCCCCGCGGGGCGCCGAAGATGTCCGCGGCGCTGCGGAGACCGTGGAACGGAGCGTCCGGGTCGGACGCGCGCCGGGCCTCCTGGCCGTCCACCCCGTCGGCACCGTCGGCCGCCGCTGCGGGACCGGCTGTGTCCTCGGGGTCGCGCGCGTCGTCCGGACGCTCCCCGCTCACGCGGTCAGCCCCAGATCAGCCAACCCGATGGCCGCGAAGTAGGGGTACCCGGCTGCCTCGATGGTCTCCTTGGCGCCGGTGTCGCGGTCGACGACGACCGCGACGGCGGCGATGATCGCGCCCTCACGCTCGAGCGCTTCGGCCGCCTTGAGCGGCGAGCCGCCCGTGGTGGAGGTGTCCTCGAGCACGACGACGCGCTTGCCCTTGAGGTCCGGGCCCTCGACCTGCTTGCCGCGGCCGTGGTCCTTGGGCTCCTTGCGCACGACGAAGGCGTCGTAGGTCAGGCCCTGTGCGGCGGCCTGGTGCAGCACGGCGCTGGCGATGGGGTCGGCGCCCATGGTGAGTCCGCCGACGGCCGAGACGTCCGGCACCTGCTGCACGAGCTCGGTCATGACCTGACCGATCAGCGGCGCGACCCGGTGGTCCAGGCTGACCTTCCGCAGGTCGATGTAGTACGTCGCCTTCTTCCCGCTGGTCAGGGTGAAGTCGCCGTGGAACACCGCTTCGGAGGAGATGTACTGGATCAACTGTTCGCGCGCGTCGGTCACAGCGCACAAGGGTAGCCGGTCGGACTCGCAGCGCGCTGCCCCGTCCTGTGGGGTCGTCCCGAGCAGCCCTCGGTACGCTCCGGGACATGCCCCGAGCACCGCGTCGCTCCGCCGTGGCGCCGGCTCCGTCCGGCGGCCGTCGGTCCGGCGGCGTGGCCGGGGCGATCGGACGGGAGGCCCTGGGCGCCCTGGTCGCGCTGGCCCTGGCCGTCATCGCCCTCCGCCACGTCGTCGCCACCGAGCGGGTCGCCTTGCTCTGGTACGACGGCGACTCGGTGCTGCTGCCCCTGGTGCACCGGTCGATGCAGCTCGGGCAGCCGTTCGAGTGGGCGATGTCCCCGGCGCTGTTCTTCTTCCCCGAGTTGCCGGTCTACCTGCTCTGCGCCCTCGTCACGGGTACCCCGCAGCAGGCCCTGGCGCTGAACGGGGTGCTCGTCCTGCTGGCCGTGTACGCGCTGGTGCGGGCTGCCGCGAACGAGCTCATGCCGTCGGCCGGACGAGCGGCCCGCATCACGGTGTCGGCGGTGAGCGTGGCGTTCGTGACCCTGCTGGTGCTGACGGAGTCGTCGGGCACCGCGACGTCGCTCGAGCTGGCGTCCCTGCTGCTCACCACGACGTACTACTACGGCGTGGTGCTGGCGATGCTCGGCACCGCGGTGCTCGTGCTCCGCGCCGTGCGGCTCGGGCGGGCGTCCGTCGTCGTGCTCGTGGTGCTCGGGCTGGTGGCGCTCTGCACGACCGCGTCGAACCCGCTGTACGTGCCGTGGTCCGCCGCACCCGTCGTCGTCACGCTCGTGCTGCTGGCGGTGCTGCGCCGGGTGCCGTGGCGTCCCGCGCTGCTGCTGTCCGGCACCGTGACGGTCGGGTCGCTGCTCGGGTACCTGGTGCGGATCCCGCTGCAGCCCTTCGTGTCGCTCGACCCGTCCACCTACGTCCAGCCGTCGCGCGCCGTGGAGACCCTGCAGTTCTTCGCGGCGCTGACCGACGTGCGGGCCGGCACGGCCGCGGGCGACGCCGGGCTGTTCCTGATGTTCGTCGGGGTGCTCGTCACCGTCGGCGGCACGGTGTGGGCCTGGCGGGTCCGGACCGCGCGCACCGTGCTCGTCGCGACCGTGTTGCCCCTGGTGACCGTGGTCGCGGCGTCGATCGGGGTCGTGCTCGTCGGGTCGGAGACGCCGCGGTACCTCGAACCCGTCGTCACCGCACCGCTGCTGGCCCTCGTCGCGGTGGCCGAACTCACGCGCACCGCGGTCCGCCGCACCCGCGTGCACCGGCCGTTCCGCGGGGTCCGGGCCACCGTCGCGATCGCCGCCGTCGCGGTCCTCGCCGCCGGGGTCGCCACCGCACCGAGCACCGCGCACGCCGTCGCCACGGCCCGGTACAGCCCGTCGTCCTGCCTGGACCGCTGGGCGGACGGACGGTCGGTCACCGGGGTCGGGCAGTTCTGGACGGTGCGGCCGCTCGCCACCTACTCCGCGACGAACGTGCAGCTGCTGCAGGTCCGCGACACCTTCGACACGTACCCGTGGCTCGTCGACCTCGGGGCCTACCGTGACGCCGACCCGACGTTCGTGGTGGTCGGGTCCCACGACCTGTGGACCACCGCGGTCGAGGACTCCCTCGGTGCCCCGGCGACGATCACGCACTGCACGGGGTTCGACGTCTACGACTACGCGGGGACCTCCGGCGCGGACGTCCTCCGGCGCGACGTGGTCGGCAGCGCGGACGAGATCCGTCAGGAGCGCGGGTTCTAGGAGTTGTCCACAGCGGCGCGTCGGCGTCCGATCTTCTCTGTACGGATGTATAGGCTCGTGGTCGATGTCTCGCCCCACCAGCCACCGCACCCCTCGTGCCTCCGTGCGCCTCCGCCTCGCCGTCACCGGACTGGCACTCGCGGGCCTCGTCGGCACGGTCGTCGTCGATGCACCCACTGCCCAGGCGGTGACCTACCCCACGTGGGACGAGGTCAAGAACGCCCGCGGCAAGGAATCGGCGAAGCAGGGGCAGATCACCGAGATCAAGGGCATCATCAGCGACCTCGACGCCAAGGTCGAGGCAGCACAGGCGAAGGCGCAGGAGCTCGGCGACGTCTTCTTCAAGGCCCAGGCCGTTTCGCAGGAGAAGGCGGAGGAAGAGCAGCAGCTCCGCGCGAAGGCGGACGAGCACGCGAAGGTCGCCGAGCAGAGCGCCGCGCAGGCCGGCCAGTTCGCCGCGCAGATGGCCCGCTCCGGCGGCGCCGACGTCACGACCTCGGTGCTCACCAAGGGCGAGGACGCCCGCGACCTGCTCTACGACCTCGGTGCGCTGAGCAAGCTGTCCGAACAGGCCGACCGTGTGCAGGCCGCCGCGGCCGTCGACGCCGGCGTCACTCGTTCGCTCGAGGCCCAGGCCGACCGCGCTGCTGGGGAGCTCGAGCGGCTCGCCGCGAAGGCCGAGGCCCGCATGCAGGAAGCCCAGGCTGCGTCCGATGCCGTGCAGACCGCCTACGACGAGCAGCAGTCGAACAAGGCCCGTCTCGACGCCCAGCTCGCGACCCTGGTCTCCGGCCGCGTCCGGACCGAGGCCGAGTTCGCCAAGGGCGAGCAGATCCGCAAGGCGGCGGAAGCCAAGGCTGCGCGCGAGGCCGAAGCCCGTGCGGCACGAGCCCTCGCAGCCGCAGCGGCAGCCAACGCCGGCAGCGGATCGTCCGGCGGTGGTGGCGGCTCCGGCAGCAGCGGCTCGGGCACTGGCGGCTCCGCCGGCTCGGGCGGCGGCCAGGGCTGGGTCCGCCCGGCCAGAGGCTACGTGATCAGCCCGTACGGCTACCGCGTGCACCCGATCACCGGGATCGTCACCAAGCACGACGGCACCGACCTCGCCAGCGGCTGCTCGACGCCCATCGTCGCGGCGTCCGCCGGCACCATCGACTACGTCGGCTGGTACGGCGGCTACGGCAACTACGTCCGCATCAACCACGGCAACGGCGTGAAGACGGCCTACGGTCACATCGTCAACGGTGGGTTCCGGGTCAGCCCGGGACAGCAGGTCTCGGCGGGGCAGCTCATCGCCCTCGTCGGTTCGACCGGCGCCTCCACCGGGTGCCACAGCCACGTCGAGGTGCACATCAACGGCGCCACGACCGACCCGGTGCCGTTCATGTCCGCGCGGGGCGTCGCCTTCTAGTCCCTCCGATCGCACACCAAACCGCCGTCCGCTCCCCGCGGGCGGCGGTTTGCTGTTCTCCACAGTCGCGTCCGTGCAATTTCACACTGCACAGCTGAAATGCTACGTTTCCCCCATCGGTCAGTTCGGATGGTGGGGGGACGATGGGGATCGAGTTCGACGACGCAGCGGCATCGCGGTTGGTCGACTGCGCGGCGGAGGTGGCGATGACCCTGCGTGCCAGCGCCGCACCGCGCCGGAGCAATGCCGAGGCTGCGCTGCTCGATTTCGACGGTGCATACGCACGCCTGTTCGAGGCCGCACGGCTGACGGAGTCGACCGACCGCATCCGGCTCGCGAAGGGGCTCGAGGCGATGGTCGACCAGCTTCGGATCGCCCAGCGGCAAGCGGACGAGGAACGGCAGCGCCTGGCCGACCTGGCTTCGTGGCGGCAGCGCGAGGCCGACCGTGAGCTCGTGCGCACCGCTGGCGGCGTGCCGATGCAGCCCGTACTCGACTGGAGCAGTGCGGTCTTCGACCCGAAGCCGTCGAGCACACCGAAGCGCCCGTCCCCGGTGTCCGCGACCTTCAGCGCCCAAGCCCGCCAGCGCACCGGCGGTGGTCGCTCCGGCGGACGCAGCAGTGCTGATCCGTCCAGGCTGCGGCAGTTCAGCGCGACCGCCCGAGCACAGGACGCCTCGACGGAACAGGACCTGGTCCGGGTGCGCAACGCCTGGACCGCGTTCACGAGCCGCTGCAACTGGGTCCCCATCGACGGTGCCACGCTGCCGGGCGGGTTCGGCGACTACCTCGCCGAGAACGCCGAGGACGCGTCCTCGGTCGACCGGATCGCAGACGCCTTCAGCGCTGCCGGCGGGGGCTCCCTGGCGAACACCGCGCTCGACGCTGCCGCGGCGTCGACACTCCCGTCAGGGCTGCAGCGGCTGCTCGATCCCTGCCTGACACCGGCAGAGGTCGCAGCGGCCTGGGCCGCGCTCGGCTTCACCGACGCCGACGTCCGCGCGCTGCCGCTGGCGACGCAGCTGCAGTTCGCGGGACTCGACGGGGTCCCGGCGGCGCAACGCGACATCGCATCTCGCGCAGTCCTCTCCGCAGCCGCGCGGGATCCGGAGCGGCTGTACCGGCTGATGGGGTTGGCGTACACCTACGGGGCGGTCAGCCTCGACGAGTTCCGAGAGCAGGTCATCGCGCTCCGTGACGGACTGCGGGACGCCGACGACTTGGCTCGGGGTATCCGGAAACCATCAACGGCCGTGGCGCAGCTCGTCGGGTTCGGCGTCTCGAACGGGGCGCTCGTCGCCGCCGTCGCGCTCGGCGACCTGGACACGGCGTCGAACGTGACCGTCAACGTGCCGGGTGCGATGACCACGCTCGACAGCATGGGTGAGAAGGTCCGCGCCGCCAACGAGCTCCTCTTCGCGGCTGGGCAGAGAGGATCCGCGGAAGACTCCTTCGCGGTCGTGTCCTGGCTCGGGTACCGCGCCCCAGGTGTCATCGAGGTCCCGCGCCAGGACCGTGCGTACGCTGGCGGGGCGAACCTCGCGTCGTTCCTCGACGGCATCCACGACAGCCGCGGCACAGCGCCGCGATCTGTCACGGTCCTCGGGCACTCGTACGGCTCCACCACGGCGGCCGAGGCACTCGCGCAGAACCGGCACCGCGTGGACTCGTTCGTCACGTACGGATCGGTCGGGTTCGCCGACACCACGAGACCTGAGCACTTGAACGTCGATCGGGTCTACGCCACCGAAGGCGCCAACGACCACACCGCGATCCTCGGCCGGATCGGGCGCAGCGATCCCCGCGATCTGCCCGACGTGGACACGTTCAGTGCGGGATCCGCCCGGGGCACGAAAGCGGTCACCGGCCACGACATGTACCCAGAAGCCGGGGGTGTCGGCTACTTGTCCCCCGATGCGACTTCACAGCGGACGATCGCGAAGATCATCGCCACCGGGAAGCCATGATGAACACCATGCAATCGATGTTCCGCACCATCACGACGGCAGTCCTCTCCCTGGGACTGCTGACTGGGTGCGCAGCAGGAGGAGACCAGATGCCCACCGACGCAGCCGGCCTGACCCAGGACGACGTCGCGGAGATGTCCCTGCACCAAGAGTTCGACGCCTTCCGCGACCACTACGAACACATGCAACGACTCCTCGAAGATGCGCAGCTGCAGGTCCACGACGGCGAATGGGAGTGGGCTGGCGGCGACGACCTGCCGCTGATCGGAGGGGACGGCGTCGCCCCACTGCCGGGCGCGGACACGAAGAACAGCTACTACGTGCGCAGCGGACGACTCTGGTCACCGCCCGGCGCCACAGGCGATCAGCAACCGATGATCGACTACTTCACCGACCAGGGCTGGACCATCGGGCAACGCGACATCACCGGCGACCACGAGCTCTGGGGGTACACCGGCGGCGGCTGGCAACTCATCTACACCGCTCAGGAAAACGGCCGCTACACCCTCGAGGTCTACAGCGAACTGTTCTGGACCAACGACGGCCACAAGCTCCGACGAGCCGTCGCCGGCCGTTCCCTGGCCGACTTCCCCGACCAGTCGCTCCCCGGCGTCCACCCCGCCTTTCCTTCGTGGGAGGACCCGATCATCAACCCACCCAAGATCTGACACTGCAGATACGGCACACCCTGGTCGCTCAGACGTCGTCCACGTCGGCGTTCCAGAGCGCGCGGTACCAGGCAGTCCGTTCCGGATCCTCGGGCACCCCGTACGCCTCGTGGAACAGCGGCTCCCACCCGGGACCGTAGTTCCACCCCAGCGCCATCGTCGCCACCGCCAGGTCGGCCCATCGATCCGCGACACCCGTGGCGTCCAGGTCGACGTGCCCGCTCCACCGACCGTCGGCACCGATGAGCGTGTTCGGCGTGCACGGGTCCCCGTGGCACACCACCGTCAGGTCACGGGGAGGCTCCGGCCCGAGACGATCCGTGTCGGCACCCGCCGCGCGGGCCCGGTCGAGCCGCGCCACGGTCGACCACACGAAGGGGCAGACGTCCACCGGCAGGGTGTCGTGGAACGCTCGGAGCCCCTCGCCGACCGCGATCACCGCGGTCCGGGGTTCGTCGTGCCAGCGCGGGTCGACGGCACTCCACCCGGGGACGGCACGGGTCCGCAGCCACACGCCGTCGTCATCCGCACCGTGGTCGAGCACCTCGGGCACCCGCACGTACCGTGACGCCCACTCCAGTCGCGCGGCCTCGTTGTCGATCCACCGGCCGTAGGCGTGCGGCAGGACCTTGACGAACTCGTCGGCGTGCTCGTCCGGTCCGATCCGGAAGGTCGTGCCACCGATCTCGTTGTGCCAGACCAGTGCGACCTCGCGGCCCCGGGCAGCCTCGGTGACCACCCGTGGCACCGGCACCACGGTGTCCGGACCCGGCAGCCCGCCGATCGACCGCACCACGACGGACCTAGTGCACGCGGTCCGGGCGCGAGGACCCGGCCCCACCGCGTGCGATCTCGAGCAGGACCGGCAGGCGTTCGCCGAGCAGGGCGTCCAGGTCGGCCACGACGGCCTCGACCCGTTCGGTGACCTCGCGCGGTGATGCACCCCGGCGCGGACGGACCCGCACCCGGATCGCCCGGCCGCCGCGGACGCGGTAGACGTCGACCGCGAGCGAGGCCACCTGCGGCAGCTCTCCGATCGCCGACGACAGCGCGTGCTGCACGGCCGTGGACTCGACGCGCACCGAACCGGCGACGCCGTCGGCTGATCCGTCGCTCTCGACGACGGTGCCCTCGCGGCCCCCGCCGAGCGTCGTCAGCACCACGATCGCCAGGACGCCGACGACGACCCCGCCGCCGAGCACCCACGTCCACGACAGCAGGGAGTCATCGCGCGACGTGCCCGTGCCGAAGCCCGCGAGTACGTCATCGGCCGTGCGCCACCAGGACGCCACGAGCGGCAGGCCCTGGGCCGTCTGCACCAGGATCGCACCGACCCCGGCGACGAGCAGGACGAGCCCGACGACGACGAGCGCCGTCCGGCCGAGCCCACGGTTGGTCGTGTTCATCCGTCGACCCGTCCGGTCGGCTGGACGCGCACCCGTGCAGCGAGGGCGGGGAGCGCGTCGATCGCGGCGAACTCGTGCTCGACGGCCTCGGTCGCGGCCACGGCGGGCACGTCGACGCCGGCAGCGGGACGCAGCACGACCTCGACGGTCCGGCGGCCCACGGTGCCGACGGCGGCGTCCGGCCCGAGCCGTGTGACGGAACGGGCGGCACGTGCCGCGGCGGATGCGAGCACCTCGTCGTCGACCACGACGGCGAGCCGGTCGGATGCCATCGCGTGGCGCGGGCGCCGCTGCGGCAGGAGCCCCTGCAGCAGGAACACCAGACCGACGAGGGCGACGATCGCCGCGATCCCGACGACGAGCGTGGTGTCGAGGCCGTCCGGCGCGGCGAGGGCGGCGTCCACCACCGCGCGCGGGTCGACGCCGAGGACGTTCTGGTCGAGCAGCACGAGGGCACCGGCGAAGACGGCAGCGGCGGCGAGCACGAGGGTGATGAGCATCGCGATGACGACGGCACCCGACCGGGACACGTGGGTCTCGCGGCGGAGCAGACGGCGGTAGGTGGCGGCGTGGTCGGTCGACGGTGCGGGGCCGGCTTCGGGAACCGATGCGGTCCGGTCGTCCACGGCGGTCACCGGACCCTCCGAGGGACGTCGACGACCGACGACGCGAACGTCACGGTCACCCGGGACACCTGTCGGCCGGTGATGGTCCGGAGGCGCTCGGCGATCGTGCCGCGGGCCCGGTGCGCGCTCGTGACGACGGGTTCGTCGAGGACCGCGTGGCTCCCCAGCACGGGCAGGGTGAGCGGGGCGGTGATCTCGACCGCCAACGCGCCGCGACCGTCGTCGGCGACCCGGGCACGGACCTCCCGGAAGGCCACGCGCAGCGCTTCGGCGGCGACCGCCTGGGCGGTGTGCACCAGCGCCGACGTGCCGATGCGGTCGGAGCCGCGGAGCCGGACGCCGCTGTCGCCGCTGTCGCCGACCGTGGCGACGGCGGCGTCGGTCACGACGAGCTCCGGCGTCCGCGCAGCACGTCGACCAGGCGACGCACGTCGACGTCACCGGCGACGATGCGGGCGACCAGCCCGCCGACGGCCATGCAGACGGCGACGACCACGAACGCCCAGAACCCGAGGGTCACCGCGACGATCGCGAGGAGGGCGCCGACGCCCATCCCGACGACGGTGGCGTTCACCGGACCCGGCCCTCGCGGACGTCGCCGTCGAGGTCGTCGGCGGTGCCGTTCAGTGCCGGGATGTTGACGTCGTTGATCGCGATGTTGACCTCGGTGACCTCGAGCCCGACGAGCTCGGTGACGGCGCTCGTGACGGCGGCGCGCACGGCGGACGCGACGTCCATCATCGGGATCGGGTAGTCCACGACGATCGTCAGGTCGACGGCGACCTGGGTCTCGCCGACCTCGACGCGGACGCCCTGGCCGAGCGCGCTCGAGCCGATCGCGTCGCGGATGGCGCCGAAGGCCCGCGAGGCGTTCCCGCCGAGGGCGTAGACGCCGGGGACGTCACGCGCGGCGATGCCCGCGACCTTGGCGACGACGGTGTCGTCGATGATCGTCTTGCCCTTGGCCGTGACCTGCGTGGTGGTGGTGCCGGTCGTCGCGGTCCCGTCGACGCGGTTCGTCGTCGATGCCATCAGTGCCTCCTGCGCTCGCTTGCTGGACTTCCAGCGAACACCATCGTGCCGCGCTGCGCCCGAGAGCGGCAGGCGGCGCGCTGCACGGCGGGGTCGGTCGTCCCCGGTAGGTTCGATGCCATGCGCGTGGCGACCTGGAACGTGAACTCCGTCCGCACCCGAGTGGGGCGGGTCGTCGACTGGCTGGTGCGCGAGGACGTCGACGTCCTCGGCATGCAGGAGATCAAGTGCAAGCCGGAGCAGTTCCCGGTGCAGGCGTTCGAGGACGCCGGCTACCACGTCGAGGCGCACGGCCTGAACCAGTGGAACGGTGTCGCGTTCGCCAGTCGGCTGCCGATGGAGGACGTGACGCGCGACTTCCCCGGCCAGCCCGGCTTCCTCAAGGGGCACGAGGGGCCGGACCTGCCCGTCGAGGCCCGGGCCATCGGCGTCACCGTCGACGGCGTGCGGCTCTGGAGCCTGTACGTGCCGAACGGGCGCGAGGTCGGCGACCCGCACTACACGTACAAGCTCGACTGGCTCGCGCAGCTGGCCGACCGCACCGCCGAGTGGATCGCCGCGTCGCCGGAGACCCCGCTCGCGCTGATGGGCGACTGGAACGTCGCACCGCTCGACACCGACGTGTGGGACGTGCGCGTGTTCGAGGGGAACACCCACGTCAGCGAACCCGAGCGCGCCGCGTTCCGGGCGTTCGAGGCGAAGGGGCTGCAGGACGTCGTCCGGCCGATCGTCCCCGACGGCTACACCTACTGGGACTACAAGCAGCTGCGGTTCCCGCGCAACGAGGGCATGCGCATCGACTTCGTGATGGGCTCCCAGGCCTTCGCCGACGTCGTCACCGACGCCTCGATCCACCGCAACGAGCGGAAGGGCGACGCCCCGAGCGACCACGTCCCCGTGGTGGTCGACCTCGACCTGGACACGTCGCTCGACGACGACCGCCCGATGATCTTCTGACTTCTGTTACGCCCGGCGTCCGCCCTCGTTGAGCAGGTGACAGCGCCGACGTAGATTTCCTGCACCGAACCCCTTCGAGAGCAGGTGAAGCCATGTCCCGCACGACGATCCTTCCCATCCAGCGCGTCATGGCGAACGCGGCCCCCGGCGCCTGGCGCGACGGCATCGTCGTCGAGACCCGTCCCGCCGACGCCGTCGTGGTGTTCCTGGACGGCTGCGTGACCCAGCTCCGGGTGGCGGACGCCGACACCTTCCTGTCGGTCGGCGACCCGATCGCCCACCACCCGGTGGCGGAGATCCTCAGTGCCGGCGGTCGTCAGACCACGGCACGCAGCGCGTAGTAGTCCGTCGGCTCAGGCTGACATCGAGGCGAGCATCGCCTCGCACTTCGCGACCATCTCGTCGCAGGCCATGGCGCAGTAGCGGCACGACTCGTCCATGTCCATGTGCTGCCGGCACTCGGCGGCGCACATCGTGCCCATCGTCATCACGGCCAGGAGCATCGCCTGCATGCTCGGCAGGTCCATGCCGGCCGGACGCATCATCATCCGCATGCCAGTGTCGGCCATCATCGCCGTGTTGGAGCACATCGCGGCGCACGTGGCCATGTCGCCGCCCATGCGCATGTCGCTCGCGGAGCACATCGTCGCGGCCATCGACGCGGCGTTCATCGCCATCATCGTGTCCTGCATCACGTCCATGTCCATCTCCATGGGCATGTCCGCCATCGACATGTTCTTCATCATCGCCATCGTGTCCATCGGAGGTCTCCGTCCGTCGTGGTCCCGAGGCGGGTCCGCCCCGTGGACGCCAGCGTACGCGCGCCCCCGATGCGCTTCGTGAGCGGCGATGGTCGAGTCGGTGACCGCGACCCGACCATTCCTGCTCACCATCCGCGGTGCACGCGACCCCACGGCGGACGGGAGGCACGGTGCGCCCCCGCCACGGGCCTCCCGTCCGCCTCGCGGTGCGCCCAGGGCGCGTGGCACGCCGGCGTCTCCGCTCGACGCCCGCCTGCGCGCGAGACGCCGCCGAATTCGGCGGCGTCTCGGCGACGACGAGGCGTCTGGGCAGCACGACGGCGTCACGCAGGAGCAGCTGCGCGCCGGCGTGCTCGCAACACGACGGCGTCTCGAACACCGAGGGCGCGCTAGGGGTGCAGCAGCGCGGCGATCGCGACCAGGACGGGGACCGAGCCGATCGTCGAGATGAGCACCACGTCGCGGGCCACCGGGACCGCCGCGTCGTAGCGCTGCGCGTAGTTGAACACGTTCTGCGCCGCCGGCAACGCCGCCAGGGTCGTGAGCACGAAGACGTCCTGGTCGCCGAGCCCGAACACGAACCGTGCGAACACGTACGCGACCGCCGGCATCACCACGAGCTTGATCGACGACGCCACGATCACGTCCGTGCGGATCGCTGGGTCCCGCAGCGGCGCGGCACCGTGCAGGCTCATCCCGAACGACAGCAGGACGACGGGCACAGCAGCCGCGCCGACCAGCGAGAACGGCTCGAGTACGGGGTCGGGCAGCGTGATGCCGGTCGCCGAGAACACCAGGCCGACCAGCGAGGCGATGATGATCGGGTTCCGGAACGGCCCGGAGATCCGGCGTCCCCAGCCGCCGGCGCCCGAGGTCGCGGCGTCGAGGATCGTCAACGCGACCGGCGCGATGACGATGAGCTGCAGCAGGATCACCGGCACGACCGCGGTCGCCTGCCCGAGCACGTAGACGGCGACCGGCAGGCCGATGTTGTTCGCGTTGACGTAGCTCGCGGCCAGGGCCCCGACCGTCGTGGTGGTGACCGGTCGCCGCAGCACGAACCGGAAGACGGCCGCCGCTCCGAGTGCGACGACGGCCGCGCTCAGCAGCGAGACCCAGAGCATCGGGGACAGCAGCGACTCGATGTCGGCCGAGGCGATGGTGTGGAAGAGCAGGCAGGGCATGAGCACGAAGAACGCGAGGCGACTCATCACGAACTGCGCGTGCGGGCCGAGCAGTCCGATGCGCCCGACGACGTACCCACCGGCGATGATCGCGCCGATGATCGCGAAGCCGGTCAACACGCCACCCATCGCGTCCATCCTTGCACCATGTGACGTCGCTCAGGTCGGAAATGCGTTCGCATCGAATACCGTTGCAGGCACCATGACCTCGACGAACGCCGACACCCTCACCCGGTCCACCGACTCCAGCCAGCCCCTCGTGCCCCTGCTCGAAGAGCGCTGGAGCCCCCGTTCCTACGACGAGACCGCGACGATCTCGGACGAGCAGTTCGACGCCGTCCTCGAGGCCGCCCGCTGGGCTGCGTCGGCCATGAACTTCCAGCCCCGCCGCTTCATCGCGGGCCGTCGTGGCACCGAGACCTTCCGCAAGATCAACGAGAACCTGCTCGGCTTCAACGCCGCCTGGGCCTTCCGCGCCAGCGCCCTCGTCGTCGGCGTGCTCGAGACCGTGACCGAGGACGGCGACGAGCGTCCCTTCGCGCAGTACGACCTCGGCCAGTCGCTCGCCGCCCTCACCGTCCAGGCGCACGCCGAGGGCCTGCACGTGCACCAGATGGCGGGCATCGACGCCGCCGGCCTCCGCGCCGCGTTCGACCTGCCGGAGCGCTTCCTGCCCTTCACCGTGACGGCCATCGGCACCGTCGCGCACCCGTCGCAGCTCGACGAGAAGGCGGCTGAGCGCGAGGTCGCACCGCGCACCCGCCTGCCCCTCGACGAGGTCGTGCTCGTCAAGGAGTAGTCCTCGGCACCATCGTCCGGCCGCGTCCCTGTGGGGCGCGGCCGCTGTCGCCTCCGCCGCCGCCGCCGCGTAGTATGTAGTGACATGCAGCCCGAGATGAACTTCTACACCCGCAAGTGGGTCCGCCCCGAGGACCTCAACGCCAACGGCACCCTGTTCGGCGGCAGCCTGCTCCGCTGGATCGACGAGGAGGCCGCGGTCTACGCGATCATCCAGCTCGGCAACGGCAAGGTCGTCACGAAGTACATGTCGGAGATCGAGTTCGTGTCCTCGGCGAAGGAGGGCGACATCGTCGAGATCGGCCTCGTCGCCACCCGCTTCGGCCGCAGCTCGCTCACGATGCGGGCCGAGGCGCGGAACCTCTTCACGCACCGCAGCATCCTCACCATCGACGAGGTCGTGTTCGTGAACCTCGACGACGACGGCAACCCGGCACCGCACGGCTACACGGACATCACGTACGACCGCGACCGGGTCCCCGCGACGCACCGCGCCTGACCCGCGTGACCCCGCAGACTTCGCGCAGCAGTCGCGTGCGGTGAACCCAGCACCCGGCATGTGATCGGTGGCCTCTGGCAGGATCGGGGCATGACCACGCCCCGCCTCGTCGCCTTCGACCTGGACGACACCCTCGCCCCGTCGAAGTCCTCCCTCGACCCCCGCATGCTCGAGACCTTCGCGTCCCTGCTCGAGGTCGTGCCGGTCGCGGTCATCTCCGGCGGCAACTTCACGCAGTTCGAGCAGCAGCTCGTCACCCCGCTCCGTCACCGCGACGGCCTGACCCTCGACGACCTGCACCTGCTGCCGACCTGCGGCACGCGGTACTACCGCTGGTCCGACGACGACTGGGCCCTGCAGTACGCCGAGGACCTCACCGACGACCAGAAGGCACGCGCCCTCGCAGCGGTCGAGTCCGTCGCGAAGGACGCCGGCTACTGGGAGTCCGAGACCTGGGGTGACATCCTCGAGGACCGCGGGTCGCAGATCACCTTCTCCGCGCTCGGCCAGGCCGCTCCGGTCGACGTCAAGAAGCAGTGGGACCCGACCGGCGCGAAGAAGGACGACCTGCGTCGCCGGGTGCAGGCGGAGCTCCCTGACCTCGAGGTCCGATCCGGCGGCTCGACCAGCGTCGACATCACCCGCAAGGGCATCGACAAGGCGTACGGCATGCAGCGTCTCGCCGAGATCACCGGCATCGCGCTCGACGACATGCTCTTCGTCGGCGACCGGCTCGACCCCGAGGGCAACGACTACCCGGTGAAGGCCCTCGGTGTGCCGTGCCACGCGGTCGAGGGCTGGGAGGACACCGACGCTTTCCTGACCGAGCTCATCCCGACTCTGCGCTGACCCCACACTGACCCCGCGCGAGACGCCGGCGTCTCGCCAAGACGCCGCAGCGCCGCCGAGACGCCTCCGATCTCGGCGGCGTCTCGCGCACGTGGCGGCGTCATCCGGACACGCCGGCGTCTTCCGGACCTGAGACGGTCGCACGGCGGACGGGAGGCCCGTTGCGGGCCCGCCCCGCGCCTCCAGGCCGTCGTCGCCCCGCGTCGAGAGCCGCGGGCGCGCGCTCAGCCCAGGCTGCGGACGGCCTCGACGAAGGCGCGGATCTTCGCCGGGTCCTTGACCCCGCGCTCCGACTCGACGCCGCTCGACACGTCGACGCCGTCGGGGTCGAGCGCCTCGACCGCGGCGACGACGTTGGCGGGGGTGAGCCCACCCGCCAGGATCCAGGCCTCGTCGATCCCGCCCTCGATCACGGCGGGGTCGATCAGCCGACCGCTGCCCGGCACGGCGGCGTCGAGCAACAGCAGGTCGTGGTCGTACGAGGCGCGCTGCTCGGAGGTCTCGCGCAGGTAGTCCTCGGCCGCGAGGGCCCGGATGGTGAAGAAGCCGGCGTCGCGGGCCCGGGCGAAGTCGGTCGCGGCCTCGCCACCGTGCAGCTGCAGGGTGGTGAGCCCGACCTCGGACGCGATGCCGACGATCTCGTCGATCTTCTGGTCGCGGAAGACCCCCACGGCGTCGATGCCGTCCGGCAGCCGTTCGACGAGTTCCTTCGCCAGGTCGGCCGTCACGGTGCGGGGGCTGTTGGCGGCGAAGACGAACCCGACCGCGTCGGCGCCCGCGTCGACGGCGGCGTCCACGGTGTCGGGCGTCGACAGGCCGCAGATCTTGATCCAGCGCTGGTCGGTCATGCTGTCCATCCTGCCAGGGACCACGGACGAACGGGACGCGCGGGCGACGTCAGTGCAGCATGCCCGCGACGTAGGCGGAGCCGCACGCGACCAGCACGCCGAACGCCGCGAACGAGCCCACGAGCACGTTCCGCCGACGCCAGCGGCGGACGGCCGAGAAGGTGCCGCGCTTCGCGTGCCGGTGGGCCGCCCGGTGCATCCGGTGGTCGCGCTGGTGCTTGACCCGCTCGGGTCCGAGCGGTACCGGGCCGGTGACCTGCGTGGAACCGCCCCGCAGGGCGTTCGCGATCGCCACCGCGGTCGGACGACGCTCTGGGTCGCGGGCGGTCATCCGGCTGAGCAGTTCGCGCCACTCCGAGGCGACGTCGTCCGGGATCTCGGGGTCGTGCCGCAGGCGGGCCAGTGCCGCCTCGATCAGGGTGCCCGAGTACTCCTGCTTGCCGGTCAGGGACTCGAGCAGCACCAGTCCGAGCGAGTACACGTCGGTGGCGAAGCTGATCGGTTCACCGGCGACCTGCTCGGGGCTCAGGTACGCCGCCGTGCCGATGATCGTGCCGTCGTTCGTCAGGCGGGAGCCGTCGACGAAGTGCGCGACACCGAAGTCGGTGAGCTTCACGGTCCGGGCGAAGCCGGACGACCCCTCGTCGCTGATCAGGATGTTGGCGGGCTTGACGTCGCGGTGCACGATGCCGCGGGAGTGCACGTAGGCCAGGGCATCGGCGAGCTGGGCGCCGAGGTCGGCCACCTCGTAGTTGTGCAGGGCCCCCTCGGACAACCGGCGCAGCAGCGTCGTGTCGGCGATGAGCTCCATCACGATGAACCGGTGCGGGCCGTCGGGGAAGTCGTGCGTGCCGGCGTCGTAGAGCGGGATGAGCCCGGGGTGCGACAGCATGCTGAGGAGCCGGATCTCGCGCTCCTGCCGGACGCGGTCGGCCGTCGTCATCTTGTCCGGCGTCGCGAAGAGCTTCACGGCGACGGCGCGGTAGGTGTGCTCGTCGCGGGCTTCGTAGACGGTCCCCATGCCACCCGTGCCGATGAGCTTCACCAGCCGGTACCGGCCCGACAGGACCGTCTCCGTCCGCAAGCCGTCGAGCAGGGTCATGGTGTCCGTCGTTCCGTCGGGAGCCGCAGGTTCCGCGGCTGCTGCCGGCGTGTTGGCTCACGAGAAACGGTACGCGTCCGACTCCCGTTTTGGGCGGGTGTTATGACATCGTGATCGGCGTACTTCCCTGTGTTCATGCGGATGCATCAGGGTACCGTTCGACCTCCGACCAGGGTGAGCGATCACGCAAGGAGGACAGCGATGGCACTGACGAAGGGTGACGAGGTGCACTGGAACACCTCGCAAGGGAAGACGACCGGGAAACTCGTGCGGAAGCGCACGAGCGACTTCGAGTTCGACGGTCAGACGTTCAAGCCGACCGACGACGATCCGTACTGGATCGTCGAGTCGGAGAAGAGCGGCAAGCAGGCCGCGCACAAGGAGTCGGCGCTGACCAAGGCCTGACGACCAGCGACTCAGTCGCGGGCGGGCTCGGCGCGACGACGACCTCGTGCGCCCCCGCTCGCGGCACCGTCGCCGTTGCCGCCACCGTCCGCACGACGGTCTGCCCGCCACCGTCGGATCCGCCGGACCACGAACGTCACCACGACGACGGCGATCGCGACGTAGAGCACCCGGTCGATCCACTCGGTGTACTGCTCGACGCGGTCGTACTGCGAGCCGAACGCGGCACCGAGCAGCACGAGGGCGCTGTTCCAGATGCCGCTCGCGATGATCGTGAACACCGAGAACGTGCCGAGGTGCATGCGGTCGGCGCCCGCGGGCAGGGAGATGAGGCTGCGCACGATCGGGACGAACCGGCCGAAGAACACCGCGCTCTTGCCGTGCCGGTGGAACCACGCGGCGGCCTTGCGGAAGTCGTCCTCGTCGACCAGGGGGAGCTTGCCGAACCACCGTGTGGTGCGCTCGAACCCGATCTTCGCGCCGAGCCAGTAGAGCACCAGCGCCCCGAGGTAGGACCCGAGCGTCGCCAGCACGAGGACGAGCACGAGGTTCATCTGCCCGGCACCCGCCAGGAACCCGGCCAGCGGCAGGATGACCTCGGACGGGATCGGCGGGAACACCGTCTCGATGAAGAGCATGAGCGCGACGCCCCACTCCCCCAGGGCGTCGATGATCTGGAGCACGAGGCCGGAGAGTCCGCCGAGGTCCGAGGGAGCGGTGGAGTCGCCGGTGGCGACGGTCATGGCACGGGCGGTCACGGCAGTCGTCATGCCCCCAGCATCCCTGAGCGCCCTGTCAGGACCCGGCGCGGTACCTGAACGTCAGCCGAGTCCCATGTGCGAGGTCCGCACGTGCGTCAGCGACCGCGCGAGGGCACCGCGGGCGACGGCGTCGCGACCCACCGTCGACGGCACGATCTCGACGGGGTGCCGGAGCCGGGGCGTGACCACCGCGGCGAGCGCCTCGGCGAACACCGGCGCCGCCGGCAGGACCTCGCCCCCGACGACCACGACCTCGGGGTCGATCGTCGTGACGAGCTGCACGACGCCCGGTGCCACGTCGTCCGCGAAGGCACGGACGACGTCGACCGCCGCCGGATCCGGAACGCCATCGCCGACGAGACCCGGCCCAGCGCCCCCGCGCCCGGCCGCGGCGAAGACCGATTCGAGGTCCGTGTCGGACGTGATCCGGGCCTCCAGGCGGGCCGGCGCACCGGGCCACCCGGTCGAGGCAAGGCCGCCCATCTCGCCAGCCGCACCGCGCGCCCCGCGCGCCAACGCCCCGTCGATGACGTAGGCCGCACCGATCTGCCGGCCCATCACCAGGTACAGGCCGTCCTGGACGCCTCTGAAGCGCCCCCACATCGCCTCGGCGGTGGCGGCGAGCTTGGCGTCGTTGTCGAAGAACGTCGCGATGCCGGGGAAGAGGTCCTGGATCCGGCCGGGCACGCGGCGCTCGACCCACTCGGGCACCGCGACCGTGTAGTCGATCTCGCCGGCGCGGTCGACGACGGCGGGGACACCGAACGTGGCGGCGAGGACCGGGGACGCCTCGGAGTCGGCCGTCAGGCGGCGGACGACGTCCTGCACGCTCGTCCAGGCCTGCTCCGCGTCGGCGAGGTCGGCGTAGCGCTCCTCGACCCGGGTGAGGGTGTTCCCGCGCAGGTCGGCGCGGATGCCGACGATGCCGTGCAGTCCGAGGTCGACGCCGAGCACGGAACCGGCGGTGGCGTCCGCGGCGAAGCGCTTGGCGCGGCGGCCGGCCTTGTTCGGGGTGGCGATCGCTTCGGCCTCGGTCACCCAGCCCTCGTCGACCAGGTCTCCGAGCGCCGCCTCGACCGTGGGGCGGGAGAGCCCGACGGTGCGGCTGAGCTCGGTGACCGTGCGCGACACGTCGTCGCGCAGGAGCTCGTCGAGGATGGCGCGGGAGTTCATGAGTCGGAGCACGCCCGGCGTCGTCCCGACGACACTCGGGATCGTTGACACGGTCTCGTCCACGGCCATAGCCTCCACATTACGAAAGATCATTGAGGAATGGTGGACTCCGACATGCTCATCCCACGACCGCGCCGCGCCGTCCCCGGCACCGGCGCCTTCGAGATCACCCCGTCGACCCGCATCGCAGCCGACGCAGCGAGCGGATCGGTCCGACTGTACCTGCAGCAGACGCTCCGGGCGTCGACCGGCCAGCCGGTCCGCGACGCAGCGGAAGACGGGGCGGCCTCCGCCGACGTGTCGGTCCGGGCGGGCGTCATCTCGCTGCGCGTCACCGACGATCCCTCCCTGCCCGCCGGCCCGCCGTCGCCCGAGGGCGAGCGCGCCGAGTCCTTCCGCCTGACCGTCACCCCCGACGGCGTGGACGTCGCAGGCGGCTCGGCCGCCGGCGTCTTCTACGGCGTCCAGGCACTCCTCCAACTCCTGCCCGCCGATGTGTACCGCAGCGGCCGCGTCGGCACCGGGCCCTGGTCCGTCCCGTCCACCATCGTCGAGGACGCGCCCGCCTTCGCCTGGCGCGGCGTCATGCTCGACGTCGCCCGGCACTTCCGCACCAAGCACGAGGTCATGCGCGTCGTCGACCAGCTCGCGGCGCACCGGATCAACCGGCTGCACTTCCACCTCACCGAGGACCAGGGCTGGCGCATCGAGATCCGGAAGTACCCGCGCCTGACCGAGGTCGGGTCGTGGCGTCGCGAGTCCCAGGTGGGCGCACACGTCCCCGACGCCGACGGCGTGCTGCGCCCGGCATCGTTCGACGGCCGCCCGCACGGCGGCTACTACACGCAGGACGACATCCGCGAGATCGTCGCCTACGCGGCAGACCGGTTCGTCACCGTCGTCCCCGAGATCGAGACGCCCGGACACGTCCGTGCCGCGTTGGCCGCCTACCCGTCGCTCGGCGTGCACCCCGAGACGCCGGTGGAGGTCTGGACCGAGTGGGGCATCGCCGACGACGTCCTGAACGCCGACGACAGCACCGTCGACTTCTTCAAGGACGTCCTCGACGAGGTCATCGCGCTCTTCCCCTCGCGCTACATCGGCATCGGCGGCGACGAGTGCCCGAAGGTGCAGTGGGTCGAGGACCCCCGCACGCAGGAGCGCATGCGTTCGCTCGGACTCGAGGACGAAGAGCAGCTGCAGGCCTGGATCATCGGGCAGCTCGCAGCGCACGTCGCCTCGCACGGGCGGCAGGCGTTCGGCTGGGACGAGATCCTCGAGGGCGGCACGCTCGACCCCTCGGCGACCATCGTGTCGTGGCGCGGTCTGACCGGCGCCCGGACGGCGGCGAAGCGCGGACACGACGTCATCTCGTCGCCCGACGACCAGGCCTACCTCGACTACCGCCAGAGCGACCTGGCGACCGAGCCGATCCCGGTGTCCATCGTGCTGACGGTCGACGACGTCTTCGGCTTCGACCCGGTGCCGTCCGGCCTGACCGAGTCCGAGCGCGCCCACGTCATCGGCGGCCAGGGCAACATGTGGACGGAACACGTCGACACCGCCCGGAAGCTCGACTACCAGCTGTTCCCGCGGGTGGCCGCCCTGGCCGAGGCCCTCTGGTCGGCGGACGTCACCGGGCCGCGCGACGTCGCCGAGTTCCGCGGGCGGCTCGCCGAGCACACCGCGCGGCTCGAGGCGATGGGCATCGAGTACCGGCACGAGGCCGGGCCCTTCCCGTGGGAGCAGCGTCCGGGTGTCCCGGGGCGGCCGCACTCGCGCGAGGACCGCGCCGCCTACATCGACGCGGTCACAGCCAACATCGCGGAGTAGGGGGGCGGGCACGCGCGGGGCGGGGCCTCGCGCGCACGCTCGCGCGCCGCGCCGAGGTTCCACGACTCGCCGCTCACTTCCGCCGAGGTTCCACGAACGGCCCCGCAGGCCCGCGAGGTTCCGAGATCTCGGAACCTCACGGGGTGGTCGCGACCACGAACGGACGGGAGGCCCGGTGCCAGCTGGCACCGGGCCTCCCGTCCGTCAGGTGGTGACGTCGACTACACGGCGACGGCCACGCGGTCGCCCGCGGTCTCCGACACGGCGGCGTCCGCCGCCGGCGCCTTCCGGACCCACTTCTTCAGCCCGACGAGCACGAGCGCGGAGACGACCGTGCCGGCCAGGATCGCGAGCACCCAGACCACGAACGAGTCGATCGCGAAGAACACGAACACCCCGCCGTGCGGTGCGCGCGAGGTCACACCGGCGGCCATCGAGATCGCTCCCGTGACCGCGGCGCCGACCATCGAGGCCGGGATGACCCGCAGCGGGTCGGCCGCGGCGAACGGGATCGCACCCTCGGAGATGAACGAGGCGCCGAGCAGCCACGCGGCCTTGCCGTTCTCCCGCTCGGGCTTGGTGAAGCCCTTGCGGTAGAGCACGGTCGAGGCGAGTGCCAGGGCCAGCGGCGGGACCATGCCGGCGCCCATGACCGCTGCCATGATCTCGAACGGCACGACGTTCGTCGCGGAGCCCGCTCCGAGCCCGGCCACGGCGAACGCGTAGGCGACCTTGTTGACCGGACCGCCGAGGTCGAACGCCATCATGAGGCCGAGGATGATGCCGAGCAGGATCACCGAGGTGCCGTTGAGTGAGTTGAGCCAGGTCGTGAGCTGCGTCATCAGCCAGGCGATCGGGCCGCCGAGCACGAGCAGGAGCAGACCGGACGCCACGATCGAGGCGATCAGCGGGATGATCACGACGGGCATCAGGCCACGCAGCCAGCGCCAGGTCGGGATGCGACCGATCCAGTACGCGGCGGCACCGGCGAGCAGACCGCCGACGAGACCGCCGAGGAAGCCGGCGTTCATGAAGACGGCGACGGATCCGGCGACGAAGCCGGGCGCGATGCCGGGTCGGTCGGCCATCGCGTAGGCGATGTACCCGGCGAGTGCTGCGACCAGGAAGCCGAGGGAGATCCCACCGATCTGGAACGCGGCGGCACCGAGGTAATAGGCCAGGCCCTCCGGCGGCAGGTTCAGCAGCGTGTAGTTCGTCAGCGTGTAGACGGCGTTGTTCTGACCGGAGTCACCGTGCGCGAGCGCGATGCCGTAGCCGGAGAGCAGGAAGCCGAGCGCGATGAGGAGTCCGCCGCCCGCGACGAACGGGATCATGTAGCTGACACCGGTGAGCAGCCAGCGCTTGAGCGCCTGGCCGAAGTGCTCGTTCTTGGCGGTGGACGCACCGTCGACGGCTGCGCCACCCTGGACGCGTGCGGCGTTCGGGTCGTCCGAGGCGCGGATGGCCTCGGCGATCATCTTGTCGGGCTCGTCGACGCCGCGCTTGACGGGGCCCGAGACGAGCGGCTTGCCGGCGAAGCGACCGCGGTCGCGGACGTCGACGTCGACCGCGAACACGACGGCGTCGGCGCGGGCGATGAGGGCGGGGTCGAGGGGCTCGACCTGCGAGGACCCCTGGGTCTCGACGTGCATCTCGGCGCCGGCGCGCTGCGCCGCGGCGACGAGGGCGTCGGCCGCCATGTAGGTGTGCGCGATGCCGGTCGGGCAGGCGGTGACGCCGACGAAGACCTTGCGGCCCGGCACGGGTGCGGCGGTCGGACTGGAGGCGCTGCTCGCCTTCCCGACGCCGGCTTCGGACACCTCGCCGCTCACCTCGCGGTCGACGAGCTGGACGATCTCGTCCGGGGTGGCTGCGGCGCGCAGGGCGGCGGTGAAGTCGTCGCGGATGAGCGCACGGGCCAGGGTCGAGAGGACCGTCAGGTGGTCCTTGTCGGCCCCTTCGGGCACGGCGATCATGAACACGATGTCGGCGTCGCCGTCCGGGGCGCCGAACGACACCTTCCGGGCGAGACGCGCGAACGCCAGGGTCGGCTCGGACACCGATGCCGAACGGGCGTGCGGGATCGCGATGCCACCGGGCACGCCGGTGCCGACGCTGGCCTCGCGCTTGATGGCGTCCTCGGCCAGGACCCGGCCGTCGGCGGCGCGGCCGGTCGCGGCGACGCGGTCGGCGAGGACGCGGATGACGTCGGCCGAGGTGGCACCGAGGTCCTCGTCGAGGCCGACGAGCTGGGCGCTGATGAGGCGCGGACTCGAGTCTGCGGACATGTGCTTGCTCCTTCGCAATGGCGCTGATCGCGCGGGTCGTGCAGGTGTTCGGGGAGTGGGGTGTTCGGGCGGGGTCAGGCGGGCTCGGGTGCCGAGTGCGTCGTGAGCACCCGGACCGAGATCGCCGTCGGGTCGGTGTGGTCGAGGGCCGGCACGTCGCTGCCGGGCAGGGCTGCGGCGGCGGCTCCGGTCGCGACGGCCTGGGCGAGGCGCTGCTCGGGGGACGCTCCGGCCACCTCGGCGAGCAGGTAGCCCGCGAGCGAGGAGTCCCCCGCGCCGACGGTGGAGCGGGCGACGATCCGCGGCGCTGCGGCGGCGAAGGCACCCTCGTCCGACACCAGCACGGCGCCGGCGCTGCCGAGGGTCAGCAGGACCGAGCCGACGTTCCGGTCGCGCAACCGCTCTGCGGCGGCGACGGCGGCGTCGAGGTCCTGCTCGTAGGTGTCCGGGTCGCCGCCGACGACCTCGGCGAGCTCCTCGGCGTTCGGCTTGACCAGGTCGATCCGCTCGCCGGACTGCAGCAGTGCGGTGAACGGGACGCCGGACGAGTCGACCGCGATCCGGACGTCCTCGCCGTGGCGTGCACGGACGGCGCGGACGAGCACGGCGAGCGCGTCATCGGGGAGTCCGGGCGGGAGCGATCCGGCGAAGACCACCCAGCGGGCGGCGGGTCCGGTGGCGGTCGCCGCAGCAGTGTCGGCGACCAGGTCGGCCAGGTCGTCCAGCCGACCGGCGAGCGAGGGACCGGGCTCGTTGAGCTTCGTGGTGGTGCCGGTCGGCTCGGTCACGGTGACGTTCGAGCGGAGCGGCGCACCGATCGGCAGGGCGGCGGTCGGGATGCCGCGCGTGGCGAGCCCGAGCAGCACGGGGTCGAGCTCGTCGCCGGGCAGCACGGCGATGGTGTCCCCACCGCTCGCGACCACGACCCGGGACACGTTGACGCCTTTGCCGCCGGGCTCCGCGGTGGAGCGGGTGGCGCGCTGGACGGCGCCGCGCTGCAGTTCGCCGGAGAGCTCGATGGTGCGGTCGAGGCTCGGGTTCGGCGTGACGGTGACGATGCGGCGGCTCATGCGACGACGACCTCGACGTCGGCGTCGGTCAGGGCGCCGGCGAGGTCGGCCGGCGGCTCCTGGTCGGTGACCACGGTGTCGATCTCGTCGAGCCGGGCGAAGCGCATCAGGGCCTCGACCCCGTGCTTCGCGGCGTCGGCGAGCACGACGGCTCGGCGGGCGGCGAGGACGTAAGCGCCCTTGACCGCGGCCTCGTACTCGTCCGGGGTGCTCAGCCCGAAGCCGGCGGACAGACCGTTCGTGCCGACGAACGCGATGTCGGGCCGCAGGGCGCTGATCTGCTCGACGGTGGCGGTCCCGACGGCGGCGCTCGTGACCCCGCGCACCCGGCCACCGAGCAGGTGCAGCTCGACGTGCTCGCTGTGCTGCAGGGTCGCGGCGATCGGGACGGAGTTCGTGATGACGGTGAGGGTCGCGCCGGCGGTGGCGGGTTCCCAGCGTGCGAGTTCAGCGGCGACGGCGGCGCAGGTGGTGCCGGCGTCGATCGCGATCGAGCCGGTGAAGGTCGAGGGCACCAGGCGCATCGCGGCGCGGGCGATCTCGGACTTCGCGGAACCGTGCTGCCCCTCGCGCTCGGCGACGGAGAGTTCGACGACGCTCGAGCGGCCGATCGGCACCGCTCCCCCGTGCACGCGGCGCAGGACCCCGGCGGACTCGAGGGTGTCGAGGTCACGGCGCACGGTCTCGGTGGTGACGTCGAAGTGCTCGGCCAGATCGGCGACGGACACCCGGCCGGCGTCCTGCAGCGCTGCTGCGATCGCGTCGTGCCGCTCGGTTGCGTACATGCCCGAACTCCTTCGTTCCCGTGGGTTTCAGGAACCATAAGCCACAAACCCACACAAACACAACCACCCCGCCCGCATCCCCTCCCCCGAGGTTCCGAAATCTCGGCATCTCGTGGCGCCCACAGCCCGTCCGTGGAACCTCGGCGAACCACACGCGGCGAGTCGTGGAACCTCGGCGACCAGCGCCGGGCGTGTCAGCGCGAGCGATCACCTGGCCCGGCGCCTGCTCCCGAGCACCCCGAACGCACCAACAACCCACACGCACGAACACCCCGAACGCACGAGCACCCCACACGCACGAACACCCCGCCGCACGAGCACCCCACACGCACGAACACCCCGCCGCGTGTGTGCGACGGGGTGTTCGGTCGAGCGTGTCAGCCTTTGACGGCTCCCGCGGTCATACCGCTGACGAGCCGGCGCTGCACGATGAGGAAGAAGACGACCACGGGGATCGAGAACAGCACGCTCGCCGCCATCAACCCACCGAAGTCCGTGCCCTTGTTCGTCGAGAAGCCCGCGAGCCAGACCGGCAGCGTGTACATCCCCTGGTCCTTGAGCATCACGTACGCGATCAGGTAGTCGTTCCACGCCGCGATGAACGCGAACACGCTCGTGGCGATGACCCCGGGCATCACGAGCGGGAACAGCACACTCCACAGGATCCGGAAGGTGCCGGCCCCGTCGACCTTCGCGGCCTCCTCGATCTCGACGGGCACCGCGACGAAGAACCCGCGCATCACCCAGATCGAGAACGGCAGCACGCTCGCGACGTACGCCAGGATCAGCCCGACGTAGCTGTTGAGCAGACCGAGGGTCTGGAACGACAGGAACAGCGGGATGAGCAGCGCGCCCGACGGGATCATCTGCACGAACAGGATGCCGACCAGGATCGCCCGCCGCCCGCGGAACCGGAACCGCGACAGCGCCGCCGATGCCAGGAACCCGACCACGATCGACAGCAGCACGGCGGCCACCACGACGATGGTCGAGTTCCGCAGGTAGACCAGGAAGCCCTCTTGGGTGAGCGCGCGCGTGAAGTTGTCGAGCGTGGGGTGCAGCGGTGCCCAGATCGGGGTCATGGTGGTGACCTCGTCCGCCGGCTTGAAGGCGGTGTTCACCATCCAGTAGATCGGGAACACCCACACCAGGCAGAACACCACCGCGATGGTGTTCGCCACCACGCGCGGCTTCCGCTTCCGCGAACGCACGGGCGCGGAACCAGCAACTGGTGCGACACCCGCGCCAGGTGCTGCGTTCGAGACGGTCACAGGTCCTCCTCCCCGCTGCGGACGAGCCGGCGGATGTAGTAGCTGGTGAGCGCGCCGAGGATCACGGTCGAGATGACGGCGATCGCGGCGCCCTGGCCGTACGCGTTGGAGACGAACGACTTCACGAACGTCCAGATGCCGAGCGTCAGGGTGGCCTCTTCCGGACCGCCCCTCGTGAGCAACCAGATCTGGTTGAAGACGTTGAAGTCCCAGATCACCGACAGGATCGACACCAGGAGCAGTGTCGGGGCGAGGGCCGGCAGCGTGATCGCCCGGTACATCGTCCACGTCGAGGCACCGTCGAGCGCCCCGGCCTCGTAGTACTCCGGAGCGATCTGCGACTGTGCGGCGTAGAGCGTCAGGGCGACGAACGGCACGGCCTGCCAGATCACGAGCGTGAGCACGATCGTGTACGCCTGCCCGGGGTGCGACGCCCAGTTGTCCTGCGTGTGATCGCCGAACACCCGCAGCTGCGTGATGAGCCAGTTGAGCACCCCGTAGAAGGGCTGGAACAGCCACTGCCACACCAGGCTCGAGGCGACGTTCGGCATCGCCCAGGCCAGTACCAGCACCACGCTGACCACGGTGCGCATCGCGACGCCCAACCGGGTGAGCAGCTGCGCGACGCCCATCCCGATGACGATCGTGCCGAGCACCATCGCCCCGGTGACCAGGACGGTGCGCAGGATGACCGGCCAGAACGACGCGTCGGTCAGGACGTTCGTGTAGTTCGAGACGCCCGCGAACCCGGCTTCCCCGGTGAAGATCGCCCGGAGCCCGTAGTCCTGGAACGAGATGACGACGAGCCGGACGAGCGGGTAGACGACGAGCGCGAGCAGCAGGATCGCCGCGGGCGCCAGCAGGACGAGCGGTGCGCGCGACGCCACCGCCGACCGACGACGCGCCCCGCGGCCGGGACGAAGCGGCCGCCCCGACCCGGCACCACCGATGCCCCCGGTGCCCGCGCCCCCGGTCCCCCCGCCGCCGGCGACCGGCCCGGACTGCTCCGAACCGGTCGCCTGCTCTGCAGTGGAGGTCATCGACTACTGCTGCGCGTTCAGCGCGGTCGTGAGGTGCTTCGAGAAGCCCTCGGCGGCCTGCTCCGGCGACTTCCGCCCGGTGGCGATGTCCGCGAACATCGACTGGAACGACGCGTCGCCCTCGATGGTCGCCCAGCCCGGCGTCGCCGGGGTCGGACGGCTCGTGCCCGCTGCCGCGAAGTACGGCTTGTGCAGGGTGTCGACGTCGTCGGCCACGGCGTCGAGCAGCTCGGTCGAGTTCGGCTCCCAGCCGTCCACACCGAACACCTGGTCCTGCTGGAACTCCTTCGAGGTCAGGATCTTCAGGTAGTACAGCGCGAGGTCCTGGTTGGCGGCCTTCGTCGGGATCCCGAGGTCGGAGCCACCGAGGAACACCGGCTGCGTCTTGCCGTCGGTCTGCGAGGGCATCGGGAACGTACCGATCTGGTCGGCGAGCGCCGGCTTCGCCGTGGTGATCGAACCGATCTCCCACGCCGAGCCGAGGAACGCCGAGGTGTTGCCCTGCGCGAAGACGTCGCTCTGCGAGGGCTTGTCGGTGTTGATGTCCTGCGTCGACTTCGCGGAGTAGTCGTTCTGGAACGTCTTCCACGCCGTCAGGCCCTTAACCGCATCGGCCGAGTCGAGCTTCCCGGTCCACTTGCCGTCCTTGTCGGAGGCGATCTCGCCGCCGGCGTCCCACACCCACTGCAGCCCGCCGTACCAGTACTGGCCGGGCATGTAGAAGGCGGAGAAGTCGCTCGCCGTGTTGGCGGCCTTGACCTTGTCCAGGTCGGCGGTGAGCTCGTCGTAGGTGGTCGGCACGTCGGTGACGCCGGCGTCCTTCCAGACCTTCTTGTTGTAGACGACGGCCCGGTTGCCGGCGAACAGCGGAGCACCGTAGAGCTTGTCGTCCACCGTGGCCGGCCCCTCGAGCCCGGTGAGCCAGGTCTGGCCGTCCTTGAGCTCGTCGCGGTACGGCGTCAGGTCCATGAGACCGCCGGCCGCTGCGTAGACCGGTACCTGGGTGTTGCCGAGGTCGACCACGTCCGGGGCGTCTTCCTGGGCGAGCGCCGTGGTGAGCTTCGTGGTGATCCCGTCCCACTGCTGGGTCTGGATCTTCACCTTCGCCCCGGTGTCCTTCGTGAACTGCTTCTGAGCTGCGTCGAGGACCTTGTCGCTCAGGTCGCCGTTCATCATCCAGACGGTGATGGTCTTGCCCTTGCCATCGGGTGTGCCGATGGCCTTCGTGCCGCCGTCGGAAGCTCCGTTGCTTCCGGCGGAGCACCCGGTGAGGGCGAGCGCGGCCGCCAGGCCGAGCGCACCGAGTGCGGCGAAACGCGTGCGTGTCACGTTGACTCCCTTGGTCCGGCCTTTATGAAAGGTCGTTGCGTATTCGCAATAGAAGACCTTCCGAGAGCCCTTGTCAACCGTTGGATCGGTCCCTGTGAGCGGGTTCGATCCGCATGTTTCCGGGGGATCACGGATGGCGAACAGATCGTCGCCAACGCTTGACGCGACTGGTCATGACCAGGCATGATCTGCGCCACGCGTCGACGGGGTGGACGGAACGACCGGGAGGCCCGGTGCCGGTCCCGCAGACCGGCACCGGGCCTCCCGGATCACCACCACGGCCTCAGACGGCCGCCAGGGCGGACGTCGGTGGGATGCGCGCTGCGCGCGCTGCCGGGTACCACCCGGACACACCGCCGATCACGACGGTCGCGCCGAGCCCACCGCCGACGGCCCACAGCGGGATCGCCACCGGCCACCCCTGCGCCAGGGCGAAGGCGACCGTCACCCCGACCCCGATCACCACACCGGCCACCCCGCCCAGGAACGACAGCAGCAGCGACTCGACCAGGAACTGGTCGCGGATGTTCCGCCGCCGCGCTCCGAGGGCTCTCCGCACCCCGACCTCGGCACGACGTTCCAGCACGGTGATCACCATCGTGTTCGCGACGCCGATGCCGCCGACGAGCAGCGCCACACCGCCGATGCCGACCAGCAGCCCGGTGAACGAGTCGTCGGTCGCGTCCTTCGCGGCGAGCGCGTCGGACGGCCGGGTCACGCCGACGTCCTGCGGGGACCCCGGACTGATCGCGTTCGCCAGGACGTCGCGAGCCGGTGCGACTCGCGACGGGTCCACCCGGGTGTAGACGGCGGTCGGCGCTCCGTCGAAACCGAGCTGCCGGGCGAGGCCGCGGGGGACGAACACCTGGCTGTCCAGGTCGTCCGCGAGCGCGATCGGCTCCAGGATCCCGACCACCTGCACCCACTGCCCGCCGATCCAGACGCGGCTGTCGGCACGGACCCGGTCGATGCCGAGTGCCGCTGCGGCGGCCGCACCGAGCACCACCTGCGGCGGAGCCACGACCGAGTCATCGATCCAGCGCCCGGACCCGAGCTCGCCGCCGAGCACGCGCGGCACGTCGCCCCAGGCCGCCATCACGCCGATGCCCTTCGTCTCGGGCGGCGGGATGAACTCGTTGCGGTAGACGGCCGCGTCGAGCACGGTGCCGACCGCGGCAGCCGACTGCACGTCGTCCTGGCGGAGTGCCGACTCGAGTGCGGTGGACGGCAACGGCGGCACGTCGCCGAACCCCTGGGCCTGCGTGACCGTCAGGACGTTGGTGCCGAGGGCGTCGAGCACCCGGTCGAGCTCCGCCTTGCTCGACGACGAGATCCCGACGACGGCGATCATCGCGGCGATGCCGATCGCGATGCCGAGCGCCGACAGGACCACGCGCGTCGGCCGGGTCCGGAGCCCGAAGAGCCCGAGCCGCAGCAGCTCGCCCGGGGTGACCGCGGACCGGAGGCGCCGCCGGGCGTTCACGCAGCGCCCCGGATCGCGGAGGCGAGCGCGGCGGCGGGGACGGTGCCGCCGTCCGTCCCGGAGTCGTGCTGCACCTGGCCGTCCCGCATCCGCACCCGGCGGGGCAGCGACGCGGCGAGCTCGAGGTCGTGGGTGATGACGACCACCGTCGTCCCGCCGGCGTTGAGTTCACGCAGCAGCGCGAGGACCGCCGCCCCGGACGCCGTGTCGAGGGCACCGGTCGGCTCGTCGGCGAGCAGGATCGTCGGCTCCCCGACCAGTGCCCGGGCGATCGCCACCCGTTGCTTCTCGCCGCCCGACAGCTGGTTCGGCCGGTGGTCCAGACGATGCCCCAGCCCGACACGACGGAGGGCGTCGACCGCGCGTCGGTGTCGCTCCCGTCGGCTCGTCCCCGCGTAGAGCAGGCCGTCCGCGACGTTCTCGGTGGCGGTCGCCCCGTCCTGCAGGTGGAAGTGCTGGAACACGAACCCGATGTGGTCGGCCCGGAGCAGGGACAGTTCGTCGTCGGTCATGGTGTCCACGTCGTTGCCGGCGATCGTCACGGTGCCGGACGTGGGGCGGTCCAGGGTGCCGATGACGTTGAGCATCGTCGACTTGCCGGAACCCGACGGCCCGACGATCGCGACGAGTTCGCCCGCTCCGATGTCGAGCGAGACCCCGCGGAGGGCACCGACGTCGCCGTAGGCCTTCACGACGTCCCGGAGCGCGAGCACCCGGCCGTCGGTGGGCTGCGCGCTCATCCGGGCACCACCACACGGTCGCCCTCGGCCACGTTGCCCGTGACGGCGACCCGGCCGGCCGCGGTGAAGCCGGGCGTGACGGGCACGCGTTTCGTCGTGCCGTCCTTCCGGACCACCTCGACGGCGTACTGCCCGCCGGCGCCGGCGACCAGCGCGGCCACCGGCACCGACAGCACACCCCGCTCGGTCGTGCCCTTCGCGTCGACCTGTGCCGAGGCGGCGGCGGGGAGCTTCCGGTCGCCCGATTCGAACGCGACGGACACGTCGACCTTCGTGCTGCCCTCATCGCTCGTGTCCGGTGCGACGTCGGTGACCTCACCCGCCATCGGGGCGCCGGCGCCGTTCACCCGCACCGCGACCTCGGTCCCGACCGCCAGCCGTTCGGCGTCGGCCTGCGACACCGTGGCGACCACGATCCGCTTCGTGCTCGTCACGTGCAGGACGTCGCCGCCCTCCCCGGCCGCGGGTTGCCCGAGCTGCCCGTCGACGGCCGCCACCCGGGCGTCCCCGTCGACGAACACGACGTCGTCGGCCGTCAGCACCCCGGTCACCCGGTGTCCGCGGTCCCGCTGCCACTGCTCGACTCCGCGCTGGGTCCTCGGTCCGAAGGTGTCGTCCTGGGCGACGTCGTACCCGAGGGCCGCCAGGTTGTCGTTGAGCTGCTGCACGTCGGTGCCCTCCAGTCCGCGCTCGAGCGACCGCCAGAGCGGCACCGTGCCGTGCATCGCCCGGACCCCGCGCTCGTCGACCGCGTACACGAAGTCGTCTCGGCGCAGGACCTGTCCGGGCTTCGGCAGCCAGGTCAGCGTCCCCTTCGCGGCCCCGGGCACGCCGGTCGCCGCCCCGTAGCCGAGGGTGCCCGCGAACACCTTCGAGTCGGTCAGGTCGCCGCGCTCGACGGTGACGGTCGTCCGGGCCTTCGTCGGTGCGTCGGCGGCGGATGCACTGATCGCACCGGACGTCACGTCCACGATCGCCCAGGTGCCGATGCCCGCGGCGATGACGGCCACGAGGACGACGCCGACGATCACCGTCCGCCGTGGTCGGGACCGGGTCACTTGCCGGCCTCGGCGCCCAGCCCGTCGAACGCCGTGCGCTCGCACTCCTGCGCCACCTCGGCGAACGCGTCGGGATCCGACGGCTCGTACGCCGCCTGGTCGTCGTCGGGGTAGTCCGCGAACCCGTGCTCGCGGATGCACTTCGCCGCCTTCCGCGCGGCTTCGGCACCGCCCGGGATCGACTCGGCCGGCTCGGCGGCGTCGCCCGCCGTGCCGGAGTCCGTCGCGCAGGCAGCCAGGTCGGTCTGCCACTGGTCGGGGTCCACGCCCTCGGGGACGCCGACCGAGCTCGTCGTGTCGGCTCCGGCGGGATCGGGCATGTCGTAGCCCTTCTCGCGCATGCACGCGGCCAGCGAGACCGCCTTGTCCTTGCCACCGGCCGCCGTCGTGGCGTCCTCCTTCGGCGTCCCCGAGCACGCGGTGAGCAGTGCGGGCAGCAGCAGGGCCGCTGCGGCGACGGCGACGAACGCGCGCGAGCGGCGGATCGAGGTGGTGGTGATCGTCATGGTGGTCTCCTTCGTGCCGTGGACGGAGCGGGACCGGTGGTCCGCTCCGTGTTCGTGCCACCAGGACACCAAGCGCGGTGTTTCGCGCCGGGTACGCCGACGGTTACGTCGACGAAACGTCGACCCGCACCCGCAGCCCACCGCCGTCGCGCGCCGCGATCGAGAGCCGCCACCCGTGCGCCTGCGCGACGGCTGCGACGATCGACAGCCCGAGGCCGCTGTGCCGGTGCGCGGCGGCGCTGTCCGGGCACCGTCGGAACGGTTCGACCAGATCCGGCGCGACGCTGCCGGGGACCACCGGCCCGGAGTTCTCGACGGTGAACCCGCCCACGTCGGTGGTCACGCGCACGAAGCCACCGGGCACGTTGTACTCGACGGCGTTCCCGACCAGGTTGACGAGGAGCTGGCGGACGAGCGTCGGCTCGCCGCGCACCCCGACGGGAGGCCCGTGGCGGCGCGCACGGGACAGGGTCACGCCCGCCTCGTGGACGGCGTCCCCCACCCCGCTCACCACGTCGTCGACCGTGCCGTCCAGGTCGACGGGCTCGGTCGCGCCCGCCAGGCCGCGGTCGGCCTCGGCGAGCAGGAGCAACGACTCCACCAGTCGCTCCGTCCGGCGGTTCTGCTCGAGCAGCTCGTCGCGGGTGCGGCGGACGTCGTCGGGGTCGGCGTCGTCGGGCAGCCCGATCTGCATCGCCGCACGTTGGACGGCCAGCGGGGTCCGGAGCTCGTGCGAGGCGTGGGCCACGAAGCGTCGCTGGCTCTCGAACGCGGTCTCCAGGCGGCCGAGCAGGTCGTCGACGGTCCGGGACAGGCGTCGGAGTTCGTCGTCGGGGCCGCCCAACCCGATGCGTTCGTGCAGGTTCGACGCCGAGATCCGCTGCGTCGTCGCGGTGATCCGGTCGATCGGCCGGAGCATGCGCCGGCTGACGAACCACCCGACACCGCCGGCGAGCACACCGGCGCCCGCGATGCCGACCGCCGACCACTGCCACTGCTGCGTCGCCACGACGGCGACGAGCATCGTGCTCTGCGCCTGCGCGGTGGACGACGGATCCGGCTCGCTCCGACTCTCCGGGGACACCGGCGCCGGCAGCGCCGGTCCGGTCGCGGTGTCCGACCCCGGCATCCGTGTCGAGATCGAGCTGATCGACGTCACGTTGACGAACACGAGCACCGCAGCGGTCAGTGCCATCGACGCGAGCGCGAACACCAGGGCGGTGCGCGCCCGGATGCTCCAGGTCCGCCGGAGCCGTCTCACAGCGCGTAGCCCTCGCCCGGGACCGTCCGGATCGGATCGGGGCGGCCGAGCTTCTTGCGGAGCTTCGACATCGTCACCCGTACGGCAGCGGTGAACGGGTCGATGTTCATGTCCCAGACCTTCTCGAGCAGTTCCTCGGCGGAGACGATGCGACCGTCGGCTCGCAGGAGCGCCTCGAGCACCCCGAGTTCCTTCGAGGTCAGGGCGAGCGGTCGGCCGTCACGGGTGGCCATCCGGCGGTTCGTGTCGAGGACGATCCCGGCGCGTTCGAGCACGGGCGCGACCGGGGCGACGCTGCGGCGGCCGAGCGCCCGGACGCGGGCGACGAGCTCGGGGTACTCGAACGGCTTGGCCAGGTAGTCGTCGGCACCGAGCTCGAGGCCGTGCACGCGGTCCGTCAGGGTCGTCGCCGCGGTGAGCATGAGGATGCGGGTCAGGCTGCCGCGCGACGCCAGCCGACGGGCGACCTCGTCGCCGTGCACCCCCGGGACGTCACGGTCGAGCACCACGACGTCGTAGTCGTTCACCGCCAGCAGTTCGTCGGCGCGGTCGCCGCGGTAGGCGACGTCGACGGCCATGTCCTGCCGCGACAGGCCCTTCGCGACGAGGTCGGCGAGGGCTGCTTCGTCATCCACCACGAGTACACGCATCCGGACATTACATGCGATATACCTCGGTGTCCGCTGGGTCGAGGTGGACGACCCCGGTCTGCTCGTCGATGCGGATCCGGAACCCGCCCGTCGGGGCGCCGGGAACAGCGGTGAGCGGCAGGCTGTCGGTGGTGAGGTGCTCCATGCCCCCAGCCTGTGAGGTCGACTGTTTCGTCGCCGTAACGCGCGTGCCAGCCGCGACCCTCAGCGCGACGTGTCGAACGGCACCTCTCCGTGGTCGCTGACGCCGGCACGCTGGCGGTACGCCAGGTGTCCGCCGAGGTACCCGCCCACCCCCACGACGCCGAGCGCGGCGAAACCGAGCAACTTGCCGGCGCCGTGGTTGCCGTTCTTGCGCTGCCACCACGACAGGCCGTACAGCGAGATGCCGACCCAGTTCACGGCCTGGTGCACCCATCCCGTGCGCAGCTGCTCCCGGTCGAGTTCGGACCAGTCCACGTACCCGGCGACGCTCGCGCTGCCGGACGACACGAGGCCGACGCCGACGAGGGTCTTCGCGGCCTTCGCGTTGCCCTTCCCGCCGAACACGTCGAGCACGGCGGCGGAGATCCACGCCCCGAGCGGCACCTGCACCATGAGCGGGTGCAGCGGGTGCCCGAACGGCACGCCGTGCAGCACCTGTCGCAGGGCCTTCGGCCGGGCGAGGGCGTTCACGACGGAACGGTCGATGTCGACGGCCTTGTCGAGCACGCTCGCGTGCTCGACGGAGTCGGTGAGGCGACGGAACGCGCGGATTTCAGGCATGCCCTGGAACGTAGGCCTGGAGGCGCGGGGCCGGTCTCAGGGACCGGCACCGCGCCTCCAGGCTGGTGCGTTCCGGTCGGCACCTACTCCTCGACGACCTCCGCCAGCTGGAACGGCTCGACGGTCAGACCGTCGCCGTCCTCGGCGACGTCGACCCGGACGGTGTCGCCGTCGCGGACGTCACCGGACAGGATCGCTCGCGCCAGCTTGTCGTCGATCTGCCGCTGCATGAGGCGGCGGAGCGGCCGCGCACCGTAGAGCGGGTCGTACCCGCGCTCGGCGAGCCACCCGCGCGCCTCGGGCGTGACCGCGAGCTCGAGTCGGCGGTCGGTCAGGCGACGGGCGAGCCGGTCGACGTAGAGCGACACGATCTGGCCGAGGTCGTCGGCCGTCAGGGCCTGGAACACCACGATGTCGTCGAGTCGGTTGATGAACTCCGGCCGGAACGCCTGCTGCACGAGCTCGCGCACGGCGTCCTCGCGCTGGTCGTCCGTCAGCGTCAGGTCGGTCATGAACTGCGAGCCGAGGTTCGACGTGAGCACGAGGATCGTGTTCCGGAAGTCGACCGTGCGTCCCTGCCCGTCCGTCAGTCGGCCGTCGTCGAGCACCTGGAGCAGGACGTCGAAGACCTCGGGGTGCGCCTTCTCGATCTCGTCGAGCAGGATCACGGAGTACGGGCGACGCCGGACGGCCTCGGTGAGCTGGCCGCCGGACTCGTAGCCGACGTACCCGGGCGGGGCGCCGATCAGCCGAGAGACCGAGTGCTTCTCGCCGTACTCGCTCATGTCGATGCGGACGAGGGCCTTCTCGTCGTCGAACAGGAACTCCGCGAGCGCCTTGGCCAGCTCGGTCTTGCCGACGCCGGTCGGTCCGAGGAACAGGAACGATCCGGTCGGACGGTCCGGGTCGGAGATGCCGGCACGGGTGCGGCGGACGGCCTCGGACACGGTGTTCACGGCGGTGCGCTGTCCGATGATCCGGCGGCCGAGCTCGTTCTCCAGGTGCAGGAGCTTCTCGGTCTCGCCCTGCAGCAGCCGGCCGAGCGGGATGCCCGTCCACTGCGCGATCACGGCGGCGATGTCCTCGTCAGTGACGCTGTCGTTCACCATGCGGTCGGCGGACTCGGCCTGTTCGGCAGCCGCGAGCTCCGCTGCGATCCGGGGCTTCTCGGCGTACTCCAGGCGCGACACCGTCGCGTAGTCGGCTTCGCGCTGGGCACGCTGGCTGCGCATGTTGAGGTCGTCGAGCTGCTGCTTCAGCTCACCGATGCGGTTCAGGCTCGCGCGCTCGGCCTGCCAGCGCTGCTCGAGCTCGCCCAGTCGTTCCTCGCGCGTGCGCAGCTCGTTCCGCAGGGTCTCGAGTCGTGCCTTCGAGGCGTCGTCCTTCTCCTGCTTGAGCGCGAACTCCTCGACACGCAGCCGGTCGACGTTGCGCTTCAGTTCGTCGATCTCGACCGGACTGGAGTCGATCTCCATGCGGAGCCGGCTGGCGGCCTCGTCGATCAGGTCGATCGCCTTGTCGGGCAGCTGCCGGCCGGAGATGTACCGGTTCGACAGGCTGGCCGCCGCGACGAGCGCGGAGTCGTTGATCGTCACCTTGTGGTGCGCCTCGTAGCGCTCCTTGAGCCCACGGAGGATGGCCACGGCGTCCTCGACGCTGGGCTCTCCCACGTAGACCTGCTGGAAGCGGCGTTCGAGGGCGGCGTCCTTCTCGATGTACTCGCGGTACTCGTCGAGCGTCGTCGCCCCGATGAGCCGCAGTTCGCCGCGCGCGAGCATCGGCTTGAGCATGTTCGACGCTGCGACGGACCCTTCGCCGCCACCCGCGCCCATCAGCGTGTGCAGCTCGTCGATGAACGTGATGACCTGGCCGTCGGAGTCGTTGATCTCCTTGAGCACGGCCTTGAGGCGCTCCTCGAACTCGCCGCGGTACTTCGCACCGGCGATGAGCGAGGAGATGTCGAGCGAGACGAGCCGCTTGTCCTTCAGTGAGTCGGCGACGTCACCGGCGACGATGCGCTGCGCGAGCCCCTCGACGACGGCGGTCTTGCCGACGCCGGGCTCGCCGATGAGCACGGGGTTGTTCTTGGTGCGGCGGGTGAGCACCTGGCTGACGCGTCGGATCTCGGAGTCGCGTCCGATGACCGGGTCGAGCTTCCCGCTGCGAGCGATCGCCGTCAGGTCGACGCCGTACTGCTCGAGGGCGGTCTTCTGTCGCTCTTGCGAGTCAGGAGCACCCTGGAGGTTCGCCATGCGTTCCGTCCTTTCGTTGCGGTGGTGTTGTACTTGAGTCTACTGCACTCAACTTACGTCGGCGCGGGAAGATTCCGGATCCCGACGGCGCTGACGACCGCGCCGGCCAGCAGGAGGACGGCCATCACGACGACCGCCCGGTGCAGGCCGGCGACGCTCATCTCGCCGCCGAGGACCACGCCCGCGAGCGCCACCATCACCAGGCCGGCGATCCGCGCGATCGCGTTGTTCACCGCCGACCCGACGCCGGCCTCGGACTGCGGCACCGACCCGAGCACGGCGCTGGTCAGCGGTGTCACCATGAGCGCGATCCCGAACCCGATGAGCACGAGCCCGGGGAACACCGCGATCCAGTACCCGTCCGGCTGCGCACCGACCAGCAGCATCAGGAGCGCACCGACCGCTGCCACCGCCGGGCCCGCGGCCATGAACCAGCGCGGCCCGAACCGTCCCGCCAGCCCGCCCACGGCCGAGGACACCAGCAGCAGGACCACCGTCGGGGGCAGCGTCGCCAGGCCGGCGAGCCAGGCCGGGAACCCCCAGACCTCCTGCAGGAACAGGGTGACCACGAAGAAGACCATGCTCAGGGCGCCGTAGATCGACAGGGTGGCGAGGTTGCCCACCGCGAAGTTGCGGGCCCGGAACAGCGCGAGCGGCACCAGCGGCGAACCGGTCGTCCGGATCACGTGGAGTTCCCACGGCACGAAGGCCCCGAGTGCCAGGGCACCGAGCACGAGCGCGGTGACCACCACGGGCGCGCCCCACCCGAGCCGCTCCTGCTCGATGAGCCCGAGCACCGCCCCACCGACCCCGACGACCGCCAGCACGGCGCCGACCACGTCGATGCGCGGTCGGATCGCGGGGTGCACGTCACCGGTGATCCGCAGCACGAGCGGGATCGTCACCGCGATCGGGACGGCGGTCAGCACGAAGATCCACCGCCAGCCGACGCTGTCGACCACCAGCCCGCCGACCACGGGTCCGAGGATCGTCGACGCGCTCGACCAGGCGGTCCACGTGCCGATCGCCTTCGACTGCGCTGCCCCGCGGAACGCCGCCACGATGAGGGCGAGCGCGCTCGGGGTCACCAGGGCGCCGCCGACACCCTGGAACGCCCGCGAGACGATCAGGAACTCCCCCGTCGGGGCGATCGCACACGCGACCGAGGCGATCCCGAACACGACGAGCCCCCACGTGATGATGCGCACCCGGCCGAACACGTCCGACAGTGATCCGGCGACGAGGATGAGCGAGCCGAGCGTCACCAGGTACGCGTCGACGGTCCACTGCTGCACGACGAGTCCGCCGCCGAGCTCCTGTCGGATCGCGGGGAGCGCCACGTTGACCACGCTCGAGTCGAGCCCGACGACGAACGACGACAGGATCGCCACCACGAGCACGGTGCGCCGGTCGTCCCGGAGCGGCGCGGTCGCGCGGGGTGCAGCAGTGGTCATGTGCTCATCCTGCGCCCCCTCGGACCGCTGCGCGCCCCGCACGACGAAGCCCCCGCGACCGGAGTGGTCGCGGGGGCTGCCGACAGGACGGGGCTGGGTGTCCTGAGCTGGTGTTCTAGCGCCGGGAGTCGGTGTTCGGCTGCGCGCTCGGGCCGGGGTTCAGGATCGGACCGGCAGCGGGCTCGGCGGGAGCGTTCGGCACGGTGCTGGTCGGGGCCGCGGTGTTCTGCACCGTGGTGTCGCCTGCCTGAGCCTTCTTCTCGTCGTCGGTCATCTCCTTCTTGAAGATGTTGATCGACTGCCCGAGGCCCTTGGCGAGCGCCGGGAGCTTCGTCGCGCCGAACAGCAGGATGACGATCCCGAGGATGATCAGCAGGTGTACGCCGCCGAGGTTTCCGAGCATCATGACTCCTTGATCTGGAACTGGTCGCCGTCCGCAGGTCTTCTTCGACCCACGCGGCGGAAGTCCGTGTTCTCCCCATCGTAACTCTCCCGATCCCCGAAGCCCAGGCCGGGGACCGGAACGGACACCGTTCGCACAGGGAAGGCGCGAGGGTGCCTCCGCGGTGGAGTGCCTCAGTACGCGCCGCGCGACCGCAGCACCGATGGCACTGTCCGGGCGAGGATCACCAGGTCGTGCAGGAACGACCAGTTCTCGACGTAGTGCAGGTCGAGCCGGACACCGTCGGCCCAGTCCAGGTCGGACCGTCCGCTGACCTGCCAGAGGCCCGTGATCCCCGGGGTGACCAGCAGCCGTCGATCGGCGAAGTCCTCGTACAGGGCGACCTCGCGCGGCAGGGCGGGACGAGGACCGACCAGGCTCATCGAACCGGTGAGCACGTTCCACAGCTGCGGCAGTTCGTCGAGCGACGTCTTCCGCAGGAACGCCCCGACGCGCGTGACGCGGGGGTCGTCCTTCATCTTGAAGAGCGGGCCCGCACCCTCGTTCGCTGCCTGCAGTGCTGCCATCCGCGCTTCGGCATCGACGCACATCGTGCGGAACTTCAGGATCGAGAACTCCTCTCCCCCACGGCCCACGCGGGTCTGCCGGAAGAACACCGGACCGCGGTCGCCGAGCCGGATGATGACGGCGATCACCGCGAGGACGGGTGCGAGCAGCAGCAGACCCGTGCCGGCACCGAGCACGTCGAGCACCCGCTTGCCGGTACGACGCCGGTAGTCGGGCGTCTCGACGTGCATCAGCGGCAGGCCGTCGACGGGCCGTTCGTGCACGCGGCCCGCGGCGATGTCGGACAGGGGTGAGGACACCACGAGCTCGACGCTGTGCTCCTCGAGCTGCCACCCCAGGCGGCGCAGGCGCTCGTGCCCACCGCGCACGGCACCGGCGACCACGACCGCCGAGACGCCTTCGGACCGAGCCAGCGCGAGGACGTCGTCGATCCCGCCGACCACGGGAGCGCACGCAGAACCGAGGTCGATCGTCGTCCCGCCGGGCACACAGTCGGTCACGACCGCGCGGACCCGGTACCCGGCGCTCGGCGTCGCTGCGATCCGTCGCCCGACGTAGCGGACGTCTTCGGTGTCGCCGACGATCAGGACGTCCTGCAGACGTTCCCCCCGGGCCCGGCTGCGTGCGAGGACGGTCCGGACGACCCACCGGCCGGCCAGCAGGAAGAGGAGCCCGAGCGGGAAGGCGATGGCGACGTACCCGCGGGCCAGGTCGAGCTGCGCCGCGTAGGCCACGATGGCGACGGCCGCGACGGTGACGAGCGTCGCGGTGACGAGGCGGCGGTACTCGTCGTTCCCGATGCCCGCGATCCGCGGGTCTCGGGTGCGGAAGGCCGACAGCATGACCATCCACAGCACCACGATCGCGGGGGCCGTGACGAACTCGATCCAGCCCGCCTGCGGGCGGACCGTGGCGAGCTCCCACGGGAACCGCACGACGTGCGCGATCGCGAACGCGACGAGGAGCACCCCGACGTCAAGGAGCGCGACCATCGGTGCGAAGCCGCGTCGGGCACCGGCAGGAGCAAGGACTGCGGCAGGGGGTGCGGGTGCGGGTACGGGTGCGGGCACTGCCGCGGTGGTCGGGCGCATCGCGAGCGACATGGTGGGGGCCTCCTGTCGACCGGATCGACAGGAGGCCGACCGGACGCCGGAGTCATCGGGTCATGACAACGAGCGGCGCAGTCTCAAATATATCACTGTGTCGTTCTGCATATCAACGGCCGAGTGCGCGGTCCACGGTCCACAGGACGGGTTCAGCACGGAGCGCCGGGATGTCGGCCTCGGTCACACCGGTGAGCCGGAAGGTCACCCGTTCCCCGGGCAGCAGGGTCATGAACCCACGGTCGACTGCACCGGTCGCGGCCACCCGGTCGGGCTGCACGAGCAGGTCACGGACGAGCGTCTCGGCCTCGACGGTCAGGTCGAGCCCGCCGTCGACGGGCGTGAACGACGTACGGTACCGCGCGGGTTCCCACCGCACGTCGACGTCGGGCCCTGGTGTCCAGACCGCCCGACGCCAGTCCATGTCCGCCACGATGAGCTCGCCAGCGGGGTCGTCGACCACGCCGACGGACTCGGGCAGGGCGACGACGGCGACCCCGGCGGACGACAACCGGACGGGCAACGACGCCTCGGCCAGGATCGTGCCGGCCGTGGTGACCCGTCGCACGCGCACCACGCTGTCGTGGCCGCCCCTCGTGGACCGGACGGCGACCTCGACGGGCGAGGACCCGAACGAGCCGGGCGAGACGCCGAGCGAGAGCGTGTCCGCCAGGTCGCCCAGATCAGCCGTCTCGCCGGCGGAGGCCGAGTGGCCGGGGTGATCCGGGCCTCCCGTCCCATCCGCACCGGACGCGACCGGCGAGTCGGGCGCGACCGGCGAGCCAGGTGCCACCGCCCCCGAGACCGGGGACGCCGGAGAAGCCGGCGAAGCAGCCGGCCCGGAGACGGCAGACGGCGCGACCGCCACCCGCGACACCGGACGGATCGTCAGCAGGACGTCGTCGTACAACCGGCGCAGCTCGTGCGCGAGGGGCTTCAGCCGTCCCGCCGAGTCGATCGCCGACCACGACGACACCGGCCACAGGTCGTTGAGCTGCCACATGACCACACCCGTGTTGCGCGGCCAGTGCGAGCGCCAGTGCTCGACGCCCGTCGCGATGGCGCGGGCCTGCTGCAGCTGCGTCAGGTAGTGCCACGCATCGAACGAGAAGGGGCCCGTGCCGAACCGGGGCTCGATGCCGCGGGCCAGCTTGCCCATCCCGTCGGCAGCCTTCTGGTGGTGCACGACCCCGGGCGAGTCCACGCGCAGCACCTCGTCGGCGACCCCGTCCCGCAGCGTCCGCCACGCGGGCGGCGCCTGCCAGCCGAACTCGGACACGAACCGCGGCACGGATCCGCGGTAGGCGGTGTCGGGCAGGCGGTTCCAGGCGTCCCACGAGTGGTGGGTCTCGTGGTCGACGTCGTTCGCGGGCAGCGACTCGGCGCCCGACCACGGCGACGCCACGGTGTAGAAGCGCGACGGGTCGACCGCGTCGACGATCGTCGGCAGCAGGTCGAGGTAGTAGTCGAGGCCCCATCCGCGGTCACCGAGCGAGTCCGCCCAGCCGTCCACGCCGTGCAGCCAGATGTTCTCGTTGTTGCCGTTCCACAACACCAGCGAGGGGTGCCGGGCGAGGCGGGCGACGTTGTCGCGGGCCTCGGCGATGACCTCGCTGCGGATCGGTTCGACCTCGGGGTACGCCGAGCACGCGAACGGGAAGTCCTGCCAGACGAGCAGGCCGAGCTCGTCGCAGACCTCGTAGAAGTCGCGCGACTCGTACACGCCGCCGCCCCACACGCGCACGAGGTTCGTGCCGAGCGACGCCGCCGCCGTGAGCCGGTCGAGCAGCCGTGCGCGGTCGACGCGCGAGATGATCACGTCGTCCGGGATCCAGTTCACGCCCCGCACGTCGATCAGCGTCCCGTTGACGTGGATGCCGAAGGGCCGCCCCATGTCGTCGACCTGTGTGTCGATCCGGGTCGACCGGAAGCCGGTGCGGAACGTGTCGCGGTCCAAGACCTCACCGTCGACCGTCTGCAGCTCGACGACCACGTCGTACTGCGCCTGCGCGCCGTAGCCGCGGGGCCACCAGCGCAGTGCCTCGGGCACGCGCACGGTGACGACGGTCTCATCGTCCTTCGGTGTCAGCTGCGCCCGCGACCGCTGCCGCGTCGGCGTGCCGTCCTCCTTGAGACCACTCACGGTCACGACGAGCACCAGGTCGTCGTCCTCGCCGTCCTGGTCCAGGTCGTTCAATCCGGAGCGCTCGACCGTGATGTGGGCGTCGAGCACGCCCTCGCCGGCCTCGACGTCGACGAGCGGTCGGACCTCGCGCAGCCGCGCGGTCGACCACCGCTCGATCGCGACCGGTCGCCAGGGACCGCTCGTGACGGCGGTGAGTCCCCAGTCCCAGCCGAAGTTCGACGCCATCTTGCGGATGTACGGGAACGGCTCGTCGTACGGGCCGGGCATGTTGCCGGCCTTCGCGGCGACCCGGCCGGCCTCGCGGTACGGCGACTCGAACAGGATCTCGAGGTCCTTCGTCGTCGCGCCGGACCCGGTCTGCACGCGCGCGTCGAAGCGGTAGCGCCGGTGCATGTTCCGGGTCGTGCCCACGACGACGCCGTCCAGGCTCAGTTCGGACACGGTGTCCAGGCCGTCGCAGACCAGGTCGACGCGCTCGTGGCCCCGCGGGTCGACGTCGACCGCGGTGCGGTAGGCCCAGTCGGCCCGGCCGACCCACTTGGCGGCCTGCTCGTTCAGGTGGAAGGTCGGGTCCGGCAGCAGGCCCTCCCGCTCCAGGTCGGTGTGCACCTGCCCCGGCACCGTCGCCGGGATGCTGCGTCCCGCGACGCCGTCCGGCGCGCCGGTTCCTCCGGCCATGGTCACGGTCCAGCCGTCGCGGAGTTCCTCGCGTTCGAGGGTCATGCGGGTCCTTCTCTTCGGCGGACGGGGTGTCCGTCGCCTCGGTCGGGACGCCGGCCGGTGGCCCGCCCCGTGGCCGGTTGGTCGGCCTGGAGGCGCGGCACCGGTTGCCCGGGCGTCGTCACGTCACGCGCGCGGTCGGGTAGGGCTCGCGCATGGGGGTGCTCGGCGATGCTAGTACGGGATGCTTTCGGCAACCTACGTGGTGACAGCTCGACTTCGTGGTGACAGCGCGGTCTCGCGCGTGCAGGGTGGGGAGGTGATCACCGTTGCACTCGCCAGGACCCTCCGCGACGCCGGCCTGCGCTGGCACCCCGAGACGGGCGACCGGTTCGTCATCGACAAGCCCGAGGTGGACGAGGACGTCTACACCGTGTCCGAGATGACCGTCGAACGACACGACTCCCCCACCGGCACGATCCTCGGCTTCAACGGGACGACCGAGTGGGCGCTCGACTCCGTGACCGCGTCGGAGTCGCTCTGGCTGCCGCGTGAGGACCAGTTGCGCGAGCTCCTCGGTCCGTCGTTCATCGGGTTGACCCGGGTGTCGGTGAACGGCCGGATCGTCTACACGGTCACCGCGACGATCGGCGGTGCTGACCGCAGCTTCGCGTCCGAGGTCCCCGCGATCGCCTACGGCCAGGCCCTGCAGGCGTACATCGCCGCCGCGCTGTCCTGAGCGGCGGACCCGCTCTTCGCGAGCGGCACGCCCGGGGGTCGCCGATCCTGGACGTTGCCGGAATGGCTCCTGGGGGTCGTTTGGTTGCATGACACCATGACCGTTCCGAACATCACCCTGAACGACGGCAAGACCATCCCGCAGCTCGGCTTCGGCGTCTTCCAGATCGACCCCTCGTCGACCAAGGAAGCAACGCTCACGGCGCTCGAGGTCGGCTACCGCCACATCGACACCGCCGAGATGTACGGCAACGAGAAGGAGGTCGGCGAGGCCATCGCGTCGTCCGGCATCCCGCGTGACGAGATCTTCGTCACCTCGAAGCTCAACAACGGCTTCCACGACCCTTCGGCAGCTGCCGAGAACGGCAAGAAGTCGGCCGACCTGCTCGGCGGCTACACCGACCTGTTCCTCATCCACTGGCCGCTGCCCACCGTCTCGGACTTCGTGCCGACGTGGAAGGCGCTCGAGGAGCTCTACGCCGCCGGGACCTCCCGCTCGATCGGCGTCAGCAACTTCCAGGCGCACCACCTGCGCCGCCTGCGCGCCGAGACGGACGTGCCGCCGGCCGTGAACCAGATCGAGGTGCACCCGTACCTGGCCCAGGACGAGCTCCGCGCCGTGAACAGCGAGCTCGGCATCGCGACCGAGGCGTGGTCCCCGATCGCCCAGGGTCTCGTGCTCGACGACGAGACCATCACCCGCATCGCCGGCGCCACGGGCAAGAGCCCGGCGCAGGTCGTGCTCCGCTGGCACATCCAGCGCGGCGACATCGTGTTCCCGAAGTCGGTCACGCGCGCCCGCGTCGAGGAGAACTTCGAGATCTTCGACTTCGAGCTCTCCGATGAGGACATGACGGACATCACGACGCTCGACAAGGGCCACCGAACGGGTCCGGACCCCGACACGTTCGACTACGTCCCGGAGTAGTCAGCAGTTCCCACGAAGGGCGGTCGCGCGGTGCGCGGCCGCCCTTTCGTCATGCCCGTCGGGACGCGGTGACGGTGAACTTGTCGGTCCGGACGACCTGCCGGGTCGGTCCGACGACCTTCTCGAGCACCGGTCGGTAGCGCAGGTGCGAGTTCCAGACACACCACAGTTCACCGCCGGACTGGAGGATCGTGGCCGCGTTCCGGAACATCGCCTCGGCCGCGTCGGTGGTCACCGTGGTGTCCGCGTGGAACGGCGGGTTGCAGAGCACCAGCTGGGCAGACCCGGCTGCGAGCTCGTCGCCGGCGTCGGTGCGCAGTGCCGTCACCCGGTCCGCGACGCCGTTCGCCTCCGCCGTGGCCCGCGTCGAGGCCACCGCGATCCGGGACACGTCGGTCGCGACGACCTGGACGTTCGGTCGACGCAGCGCGATCGCCGCTGCGATGACGCCGTTGCCGGAGCCGAGGTCGACGACGGTCCGCGCGGTCGGCACGGCGTCGTCCATCGCCTCGAGCAGCACCCGGGTGCCCTGGTCGAGCGAAGTCCCCGCGAAGACCCCACCGTGCGCGACGAGGGTCATGCCGAGGTCGTCGACGTGCACCGACCGCGGCCACGGGTTGGTCGCAGCAGCACGGTTCGCCTGAGCACGCAGCGGGTCCTGCGCGATGAGCAGCCGAGACTTCCCCCGCCCCCGCGAGGCCGTGACCTCTCCGAACGAGCGTCGCAGCACGTCGTTCTGCGACACGTGCATGTACTTCACGTTGCCGCCGCACAGCAGCACGACGTCAGGAGCCGCGAACCGAGCAACTGCTCGGGCGATCTCGTCGAGCCGGTCGTGCGACTTCGACAGCCGCAGCACCACGAGTCGGACGTCGCGGAAGGCGTCCTCGAGCGAGTCCGGGTGGTGGAAGCCGCGCAGCCCGAACGTGCCGGCGTTGGCCTCGAGTGCCCGTTCCCCCACGAGTGAGTCCTGCACGACACGGATGTCCGAGGCGCCGTACTGCGTGATGAGTCCGAGGGTCAGGACTCCGAGGCGGTCATCGACGACGGCCACCTCGCCGGGCTGGCGGAGTGCGTCACCGTGCACGTGCGGCGCCTCGTCGATGAGGAACCGGTCGGTGCCGTCGATCGCGATGAGATCCGGGGCGGAGTCGTCGCGGCGGCGGAAGAGGTCGGCGAAGTCTGGCACCGCGTCAGCGTACCGATCGCTGCCGGAGTTCCGGTCAGCGCGGCCCGCGGTACAGCACGATCTGCGTGTTCCGCTGCGGCCGCGCACCGGCCCGCAGCGACACCGCGGCCCCGGTGGTCGTCGCCGCGAACACCCGCGCGCCGGGCCGGTTGATGAGCTGGTCCGCCAACGCGGTCTCGAGCTCGCGCACCCGGTCGCGTAGGTCCTTGTTCTCGTTCTCCAGGTCGAGCACTCGCCGGATCCCCTCCAGCGACACCCCCTCGGAGCCGAGGCGCGCGATCTCGCGCAGCTGCGCGACGTCGCGCATCGAGTAGCGGCGGGAACCGCCGCGGGTCCGGCCGGGCACGACCAGGCCGAGCCGGTCGTACTGCCGCAGCGTCTGCGGGTGCATCTCGGACAGCTCCGCGGCGACCGCGATCGCGAAGACGGGCGAGTTCTCGTCCATGTCGGTCATGGCGTGTTCCTTCCGTCGTTCGCGTGGTGGTGAAAACCAGCCTGGAGGCCCGGCGAGCGTCCGTCAGGAAGCCGCACCCCGCCTCCAGGCCGGTTTACTGCTGTGGTTGCGTGACGCTAGTCACGCGCCTTGGCGAGGAGGTCCTCGCGCGGGTTCTCGTCGGGAAGCGCCTCGGCGAGTGCCTCGACGGCCTCACGCTGCTTGTCCGACAGGTGCGACGGCACCGCGACCTGGACGGTCGCGAGCAGGTCGCCCGTGCCGTTCTTCGTCGCGACGCCACGGCCCTTGACGCGCAGGACGCGACCCGACGGCGTGCCGGGAGCGACCTTCAGCTTGACGGGCGAACCGCCGAGCGTCGGGACCTCGATCGTCGCGCCGAGGGCTGCCTCGACGAACGTCACGGGGACGTCCACGCGCAGGTTCAGACCATCGCGCTCGAACACGGGGTGCTTGCGGACCGAGACGGCGACCACCAGGTCACCGGCCTCGCCGCCGTCGGGCGAGGGTTCGCCGCGGCCGCGGAGCCGGATCTTCTGGCCGTCCGCGACCCCCGCGGGGATGCGGACGTTCACCGGGCGACCGTTGCCCTGCGACAGCTTGACGGTGTCGCCGGCGATCGCCGTGGTGAAGTCGAGCGTCGTCGACGCCGTGACGTCGCGACCCTTCGTCGGTCCACCGAAGCCGCGGTAGCCGCCGGAGGTCTGGCCGAAGCCACCACCGCCGCCGAACATCCCGCCGAGGATGTCCTCGAAGCCGCCCGCACCGCCCGGGCCGCCCTGGCCGAAGCGGACGCGCTGTCCGCCCCCGCCCTGCTGCCCGAACATCCCGCCGAAGACGTCCTCGAAGCCGCCGCCCTGGCCCCCGCCGCCCGCCGTGAAGCGGGCGCCGGAGCCCATGGCACGGACCTGGTCGTACTCCTGGCGCTGCTCCTTGTCGGAGAGCACCGAGTAGGCCTCGCTGATCTCCTTGAAGCGGTTCTCCGCCGCGGTGTCACCCGGGTTGGAGTCCGGGTGGAACTGCCGCGCGAGCTTCCGGTAGGTCTTCTTCAGCTCGGCCTCCGACGCGTCCTTCGACACTCCGAGGACCTTGTAGAAGTCCTTGTCGAACCAGTCCTGACTGGCCACTGGTACCTACCTTCCGTTCCGGCTCAGGCCGGGACCGCCACCGCGACCTTGGCCGCACGCAGGACGCGCTCGCCGAGCTTGTAGCCCGGCTCGACGACGTCCGCCACGGTCTGGCCGGTGGCACCCGGGGTCGGGAGCTGGACGATCGCCTCGTGGATGTTCGGGTCGAAGGCTTCACCCTTCTCGCCGATCTGCACGAGCTTGAACTTGTCGAAGCCCCCGCGGATCTTCTGGCCGATGACCTGCATCGGACCCTCGGCGAGGTCACCGTGGGCCTCGGCCCGGGTGAGGTCGTCGAGCGCCGGCAGCAGGGCCCGCACCACCTCGGCGATGGCGACCTCGCGGTTCGCCTCACGGTCACGCTCGACACGCTTCCGGAAGTTCACCAGCTCGGCCTGCGCACGGAGCATGTCCGCACGCATCTCGGCGACGAGGTCGCGGTCCGTGTCGGACAGCTTGTCCTCCTGGATACCGCGGGCTGCGTCGTCGAGCAGGGCCTGGTCCTCCGGGGAGAGGTCGTTCGCCGCGTCCGTTGCCGGGCCGCCGGCGGCGGGGCCGTCGGTCGGTACTTCGACGTCGGGCCCCTCCGCCTCGATGAGGTCCTCGGGCTCGGCCGCGTTCGTGGCTTCGCCCTCGATCTGAGGGTCTTCCTCGTTGGGCGCGTTGTCCTTGGGGTCCGTCATCGCTACTTCTTGTCCTTGTCGTCCTCGTCGTCCACGACCTCGGCGTCGACGATGTCCTCGTCGTCGGCCGGCTGCTCACCCGCGGGCTGCTCGCCACCGGCTGCACCGGCTGCTGCGTCCTGCTGGCTGTAGATGGCCTGTCCGAGCTTGCCCTGCGACTCGTTGAGCTTGTCGAAGGCCGTCTTCACGGCGTCCTCGTCCTCGCCCGCGAGCGCCGACTTGAGCGCGTCGACGTCGGCCTGCACCTCGGACTTGACGTCCTCGGGGAGCTTGTCGTCGTTCTCCTTGATGAGCTTCTCGATCGAGTAGACGAGCTGCTCGGCCTGGTTGCGACGCTCGTTGGCCTCGCGGCGGGCCTTGTCCTCGGCCGCGTGCTCCTCGGCTTCGCGGACCATGCGCTCGATGTCCTCCTTCGGCAGCGACGAGCCGCCGGAGATGACCATCGACTGCTCCTTGCCGGTGCCCTTGTCCTTGGCGGACACGTGCACGATGCCGTTGGCGTCGATGTCGAAGGTGACCTCGACCTGCGGGACGCCACGGGGAGCCGGCGCGATGCCGGTGAGCTCGAACGTGCCGAGCGGCTTGTTGTCGCGGGTGAACTCGCGCTCGCCCTGGAAGACCTGGATCGCGACCGACGGCTGGTTGTCGTCAGCGGTCGTGAAGGTCTCGCTCCGCTTGGTCGGGATCGCGGTGTTGCGGTCGATGAGCTTCGTCATCAGGCCGCCCTTGGTCTCGATGCCGAGCGACAGCGGCGTGACGTCGATGAGCAGGACGTCCTTGCGCTCGCCCTTCAGCACACCGGCCTGCAGTGCGGCGCCGACGGCGACGACCTCGTCCGGGTTGACGCCCTGGTTCGGGGACTTGCCACCGGTGAGCTGCTTGACGACCTCAGCCACGGCGGGCATGCGGGTCGACCCACCGACGAGCACCACGTGCGCGATGTCGTTGACCGAGACACCGGCTTCCTTGATGACGTCGTTGAACGGCTTCTTGGTGCGGTCGAGCAGGTCGGAGGTCATCTGCTCGAACTGCGCGCGCGAGATGGTCTCGTCGAGGTTGAGCGGGCCCTCGGCGGTGAGCGTCAGGTACGGCAGCTGGATGTTCGCCGACATCTGCGACGACAGTTCCTTCTTGGCCTGCTCAGCAGCTTCCTTCAGGCGCTGCTTGGCGATCTTGTCCGTGGACAGGTCGACGCCGTGCTCGTCCTTGAACTTCTTGATCAGGTAGTCGACGATGCGCTGGTCCCAGTCGTCACCACCGAGGCGGTTGTCACCGGAGGTCGCGCGGACCTGGATCGTCGAGAAGTCGTCGTCCTTGCCCACCTCGAGCAGGGAGACGTCGAACGTGCCGCCACCGAGGTCGAAGACCAGGATGAGCTCGTCTTCCTTGCCCTTGTCGAGGCCGTAGGCCAGGGCAGCCGCGGTCGGCTCGTTGATGATGCGGAGGACGTTGAGGCCGGCGATCTCACCGGCGTCCTTCGTGGCCTGGCGCTCGGCGTCGTTGAAGTACGCCGGCACGGTGATGACCGCGTCGGTGACGTCTTCACCGAGGTACTGCTCGGCGTCGCGCTTGAGCTTGCCGAGGGTACGGGCCGAGATCTCCTGCGGCGTGTACTTCTTGCCGTCGATCTCGGTGGTCCAGTCAGTGCCGACGTGACGCTTGACCGACGCGATGGTGCGGTCGACGTTCGTCACGGCCTGGCGCTTGGCGGTCTCGCCGACCAGGACCTCGCCGTCCTTGGTGAAGGCGACGATCGACGGCGTGGTGCGGAGGCCCTCGGCGTTCGCGATGACGGTGGGCTCGCCACCCTCGAGAACGCTGACGACCGAGTTGGTGGTTCCGAGGTCGATGCCTACTGCACGTCCCATGTGTGGTGCTCCTTCTTGCTCGAGGTAAGTCGTTGGACTTGCGTCCGATGGACTCAACTCTACTCAGGACTCGGTTGGCGTCAACTCCGTGAGGCCGAAGTTGCGTCGATCCCACTCAACTCCCAGGTCGCGCTTACCAGCACACCGAGCTGGGCTGTAAATATTTCACATGCTAGTATTGGCACATCATGTGCGGCACGAGCCGCTGCATGGACATCCTCCCGAGCGCCGCGTGAGCGGCCCGTCCTGAAAGATGCACATGTCAAGCAAGAAGAGGGCGACCACCGCCCTGAAGTCCTTCGGCGCAGCGGGTCTCGCTGCCGCCACCATCGTGAGCGGGCTGTCCTTCGGACCCGCCGCCGCCACTGCTTCGGCCCCGGCATCACCTGGGATCACGGCGGCGGGGTCCGAGTCGACCAACAGCGTCAGTTACACGCCGGTTTGGAAGTACGGCAGCCAGTTCGCTGCAATCGTCAATGAGGAGTCGACGGCTTACGTGCGTGCCTTCGGCACCAAGGCTGAGGCCGAGCGCGCCTCGCGTTCATTCGTGTACGACGCTCAGTCCAAGCGCTTCACGAGTCAAGGCCGCTGCATGGGCCTGTGGGGGCTGGGTACGGGCTCCGGCGGAACCGTCTTCGCTGTCGGCGGACTGCATGGCTATTACTGTGATATCACCTTCCCGAACGGCCGGATGACTTTCCACGACGGGACCGGTGCGGAATACCGGGTCCAGGGACCGAGAGTGCACTACGGCGGCCTCGTGCTCGCGCTCACGACGGGAGCCGGCATCCCAACTGAAACCGAGACCCCGAACGACTCTGTCCGGGCACTCGACGCAACCGTCGGCGCCGTGGACAACATCGCCAAGACCGCGGTCGTGTCCGGCAAGGCAACCCCCGGCGCGAAGGTGTCGATCGGGAGCCAGGAGACCACCGCGGACAGCTCCGACGGCTCCTGGTCCATCACCGTCACGGGCCTGAAGAACGGCGCGAACGAGCTCACCGCCATCCAGAAGGTCAACGGCACCGAGGTCGACCGCAAGACCGTCACCGCGACCATCGTCGAAGGCGGCACCCTCGTCCCCGGCACCACCGACCCCGTGAACCTCGAGCGCGGTGCAACCACGGACGTCCCCTTCACGGTCAAGAACAACGAGACCCGCTCCGACATGGTCGGCACCGTCGAGCTCACCGCCCCCACCGGCACCACGTTCGACACCACCCAGACCACCGTCGCCGCGAAGTACCGCACCGGCGACAGCGGCTCGTGGAACTCCTACGCCAAGCTCGACATGAAGAACGCCGCCTTCAGCGACAACAACACCAAGGTCCGCTTCGCCGTCGACACCGACGGCGGCAACATGGTCTCCGGCGAGCAGTACCGCTACACCCTCAAGGTCATCACCCCCGCCAACGCACAGCGCGGCGACTCGACCCTGAACTACACCTACGCCGGCACCAGCGACAAGGGCGCCTACCGCGCCCAGGGCTCCACGTCCACCAAGGTCAACACCGCAGCCCTCACCGCGAAGGTCGACTCCGTCGACAACATCGCCAAGAGCGCCGCCGTGTCCGGCACGGCAACCCCCGGCGCGAAGGTCACCATCGGGAACCAGGAAGCCGACGTCAACTCCGCCGGCAACTGGAACCTGACCGTCACCGGCCTCAAGAACGGCGCGAACACCCTCGCCGTCATCCAGAAGCTCGGCAGCACCGAGATCGACCGCCAGTCGCTGACGGTCAATGTGCAGGAGCTCTCGACCACGCTCGGGTTCCACGGCATCACCGCGACGCCCGACGCCGGCACGTTCTTCACCAACGGCACTGAAGGCGTCGTCAAGTGGAAGCCGCAGCCCTCGTCCGGGAACACGGGAATCGACGTCAAGAACAACGAATCGTTCTCCTGGTCGCTCACCCTGCCGAAGGGGTACCGCGCCAACGGCCTCCCCGCCAAGGACGAAAGTGCGACGTGGAAGAACGAGTGGACCGCTGCTGACAACAGCGCCGGTGAACAGGTCGTCACGCTCACGATCACCAACGTGTCCGGCCGAACCCTCACTGGCCAGGCGACCACGCAACCGGACCGCTCGTTCAAGATCAAGGCAAATGCAGCTCCCGCCGCCGACACCACCATCACCGGTCGGTTCACGCCGCCGCCGTCCTACAGCTCGTCGAGCCCACAGGGCACCGCAACGCTGAAGGCCGCAACCGCGTTGACGGCCAAGGTCGACTCCTTCGACAACATCGCGAAGACCGCTGTCGTCTCGGGCACGGCCACCAAGGGCGCCGAGATCGCCATCGGCAACCAGAAGACCACCGCCAGCCAGGCGGACGGCTCCTGGTCCATCACCGTCACCAACCTCGCTGACGGCGAGAACTCACTCACCGCCGTCCAGACGGCAGGGGGCGCCCGGATCGACTCGCGCAACCTCACGGTGACCATCGTGGACGGGGGTGGCATCATCGCCGACTCCACCGAGAAGGTCGCCCTCAAGCGCGGGACCACCACGACGGTTCCCGTCACCGTGAAGACCACCGTCGACCGCACCAACCCTGACGGATCGATCACCTTCACCGCCCCCGCCGGCACCACGTTCGCCGGCGCGGACGACGCCGCAGTGGAGTACAAGAAGCCGGGCGAGGAGTGGAAGTCCTCCGCGTACCTCAACCAGACCGAGGGCTCGCTCTCGGCCGACCGGAAGACCCTCACCTACAAGGTGTCCTCGACCGGGAACTTCACGGTCCCCGAGGGGTCGCTGATCCGGCTCTCCGCCAAGGTCGCCACGCCGTCGGACGTCAACGGCTCTACCGGTTCGGTCGGGTACACGTTCACCGGCACCAGTGGCCAGGGCAACTTCTCGGCCGCCGGGAACACCGCGACCGAGATCCGCACGATCGCCGACCTCGTGATCGGGGCACCGGTGAACGGCTCCACCGTCACCGTCCCCCGTCCCACGTTCTCGGGCACCGGTGACGAAGGCGCCACGATCCGCGTGGAGTCCGCTGCCGGCCTCACGATCGCGGAGACCACGGTCGTGGACGGCAAGTGGTCCGTCCCCGCACGAACCGACCTCACCGACGGCTCGTACACGCTGAGCGTCACCCAGACCCCGACCGAGGGGAACCCCGTCACGAAGCAGGTCTCGTTCACGGTCGACATCGCGGTGAACGGCGGGCTCAGCATCGGCGATGCGGGGACCACCGAGCTGAACCGCGGTGGCAACGCCGGTGTGCCGTTCGTCCTGCACAACGACCGGACCGTCACCCGCTACGACGGCGGTCAGATCGTCTTCACCGCACCGGAGGGCACGACCTTCCCGGCGCAGACGACCGCGCCGGCGCACTACCGTCAGAGCTCGGCCGACTCGTGGAAGGTGGACCGACGGTTCGATCTCAAGGGCGGCACCGTCAGCAACGACGGCAAGACGATCACCTTCGACTGGACCCCGACCTCGTCGACAGGCGACGCGAGCAACCTCGACCGCAAGTGGACGATCCAGGTCGCTACCCCGGCGGGCGCACCCATCGGCAACACCTCGATGGGCGGCCACATCACCGGCAGCACCGACCTCGGCACGATCGACCTCACCGGGAGCTCGGCGACGAAGGTCACGACCGCGGCGCTGACCGCTGCAGTCGGCTCCGTCGACAACGACGCCAAGACTGCCGTCGTCTCCGGCAAGGCGACGCCCGGTGCGGACGTCACGATCGGCGACACCACCGTCACGGCCAACGCCACGACGGGTGACTGGTCGATCACCGTCACCGGCCTCACGAACGGCGACAACCGCCTCACCGCGGTCCAGAAGGTCGGCAGCACCGAGATCGACCGTGTCACCGTCACGGCTTCGGTGTCTGCGTCCGACCTGGTCATCGAGACCCCGGCGAACAACTCCACGATCGACACCCCGCGTCCGACGTTCTCCGGAACCGGTGACGAGGGTGCGACGGTCACCGTGAAGTCCGCCGCCGGCCTCACCATCGCCGAGACCACGGTGAAGGACGGCAAGTGGTCGGTCCCCGCGAATGCCGACCTCACCAACGGCACCTACACGGTCAACGTCACCCAGACGCCGACCGCGGGCAACCCGGTCACCAAGCAGGTCACGTTCACCGTCGACGTCCCGGCCCCCGTCACCCCGCTCGTGATCGAATCGCCGGAGAACAACGGCACAGTCGACACCAAGCGCCCCACGTTCTCCGGAACCGGTGACAACGGCGCGACGATCCTCGTCAAGAACGCCGCGGGCAACACCATCGCGACCACGACCGTTCAGAACGGCAAGTGGTCCGTCCAGCCCACCGCCGAACTGCCCGACGGCCGCAACGTCGTCGACGTCACCCAGACGCCCACCGGCGGCCGCGCACCCTCCACCGAACGCGTCACCTTCACGGTGGATGCGACCGTCCCGGTCACCCCGCTGACCGCGGTCGGTGCGTTCGACGAGGACGTGACGAAGCCCGCGACGATCTCCGGCGCCGCCGAGACCGGCGCGACCGTGATCGTCAAGGACAGCCTCGGCAACGAGGTCGGCCGTGCCACTGCGGTCGATGGGAAGTACTCCATCGACGTGCCCCCGGCCGGTGTCAGCGACGGCGTCAACGACTTCACCGTCACGCAGACGGTGAACGGCGAGGTCTCCTCCCCCGTCGACGCATCGCTCGACTACGGCACCGTCGCACCGATCCGGATCACCTCCCCCGAGGACGGGTCGACCGTGCAGCCCACCGGCCTGACGTTCACCGGCACCGGCGACAACGGTGCGAAGGTCACCGTCCGCGGCTCCTCGTCCGCCATCGCCTCCGGCGACGTCGTGGACGGCCAGTGGTCTGCTCCGGTCACCCGTCAGCTGACGAACAACGTCTACCGTCTGTGGGCGGTGCAGACCACCAAGGGTGGCCGCACCACGAACCAGCCGATCACGATCACGATCGCCGACCGCGAGGTCGTGGCGCCGCTCACTGCGACCGCAGCGTTCAATCCCAACGACGAGAACCTGCCCGCGGCGATCTCCGGTACTGCCGAGCTCGGTGCGACCGTCACGGTCAAGGGTGCCGACGGAACCGTCATCGGCACGGCGACCGCGAGCAGCGGCCGGTACACGATCACGATCCCGGCGAACAAGGCGCACTTCGGAGTCAACGACTTCACGATCACCCAGACCGTGAAGGGCAAGGAGTCCGCTCCGCTCAACCGTTCGCTCGACTACGGCACCCCCGCGGCCCCGGTCATCTCGACCCCGGACAACGGCGCCACCGTCGTCAACGGCTCGATCCGCTTCACCGGCACCGGAGCCACCGGCGCCAAGCTCGACATGCGCGGCAACGTCTCCTCGATCGGTGAGACCCGGATCGAGAACGGCGCCTGGGTCGTCGACGCCAACCGCGTCCTGACCCCGAACCGGTACGACCTGCGTGCAGTCCAGACCACCAAGGGCGGTCTGACCCAGCAGGTCCGGATCTCGGTCGAGATCCGCGACTCGGCCGAACTCACCGCCACCGCGGCGTTCGACCGCACCGACGAGAACCTGCCCGCCACCATCGGCGGGTCGGCCCAGAACGGTGCCACCGTGACCGTCAAGGCGGCCGACGGCTCGACCATCGGCACGGCGACTGCCGCGAACGGCCGGTACTCGATCACCGTCCCGGCGAACAAGGCCCACTTCGGAGTCAACGAGTTCACCGTGACGCAGACCGTCAACGGCAAGGTCTCGACACCCGTCGACACCTCGCTCGACTACGGCAACCCCGTCGCCCCGGTCATCTCGACCCCGGAGAACGGTGCCACCGTCGTCAACGGTGAGATCCGCTTCACCGGCACCGGTGCCACCGGCGCCAAGCTCGAGATGCGTGGCAACGTCAGCGCGATCGGCACGAGCACGGTCCGAGACGGTGCCTGGACGGTCGACGTCACCCGCCAGCTCACGCCGAACGTCTACGCGCTCCACGCGCTCCAGACGAGCAAGGGCGGCCTGACGCAGAAGGTCGACATCCGCGTCGTCGTGACGAACGAGTCGATCGCACCGATCACCGCCCAGGCCGCGTTCGACACGACGGACGAGAACCTGCCGGCGAAGGTGTCCGGTTCGGCCCAGACCGGTGCGACCGTGACGGTCAAGGCTGCCGACGGCTCCACCGTCGGCACCGCCACCGCAGCGAACGGCCGCTACTCGATCACGATCCCCGTGGCGAAGGCGCACTTCGGTGTGAACGACTTCACGGCGACCCAGACCGTGAAGGGCAAGACCTCTGCACCGGTGAGCACGTCGCTCGACTACGGCAACCCGGCCGCTCCGGTCATCCTGACCCCGGACAACGGTGCCACCGTCACCAACGGTTCGATCCGCTTCACGGGTACCGGCGCCACCGGCGCCAAGCTCGACATGCGCGGCAACGTCTCGTCCCTCGGTGACACGAAGGTCACCGATGGTGCCTGGGCAGTCGACGTCAAGCGGGACCTCAAGCCCACGGTCTACGCGCTGCACGCGCTGCAGACCAGCAAGGGCGGGCTGACCAAGAAGGTCGGCATCCGCGTGACCGTTGAGGACAAGAAGGTCGCGGAGCTCACCGCCGCGGGCAAGTTCGACGACAACGTGGAGCGGAACGCCACGATCGGCGGCAAGGCGCAGGACGGCGCAACGGTCGTCGTCCGCGAAGGCGCCCGTGTCATCGGCACCACGACCGCGGCTGACGGGGAGTACTCCGTCGAGGTCGCCCCGGCCGGCCCGGGTGTCCGCACCTTCACCGTCACCCAGACGGTCGGCGGCGTGGTCTCCCCCGCGAAGACCGCGACGCTCGACTACGGCACGGCCGCTCCGGTCGTCGTGCAGACTCCGGCCGACGGTGACCGCGTGTCGGGCACCGGCGTGACCTTCACGGGCACCGGCGCAGCAGGCAGCAAGGTCGTCCTCGGCGGCACCTCGAGCCGCCTCGGTGAAGCCACCGTGAACGACGAGGGCAACTGGTCGATCACGATCGAGCGCACGCTCAGCCCGCAGCTGTACACGATGTACACGAAGCAGATCACCAAGGGCAACCTGATCGGCGACGCGGTGACCACCACCATCACCGTCACCCGCTAGGAACCCCAACACTGAACGGCCCGACCCTCTCGAGGGGTCGGGCCGTTTCGGCGTTCTCGGACGCACGGACGGTCCGGGAACTGGTCGATGCGGGTGTCTGCTCCGCGGTCATGTCGAGCGCGGGGTCCGGTGCCGTCCGCCGCGCGCGCACCTCGGCGGTGGGAAGCCGACGTGGTGTGGACGCACCCAGTCTCGCCCGCACCCCGTCGACGCTGCGTGGAGAACACCAGCCACCGACACCGCGCAGTGCGCTCCCCGAGGTGAGACCGTCGAGTAGCAGCAGCACCAGCGGTGCGGTGCTCTCACCGACCGCTCGGTGTCGTTGCGGAGCATGCGCGCGTGGCAGGGAACGCAGACGCGCTCACACGCACACAGGCACCAAGGAACAACGAACAAGGAGCAAGGAGCAAGGAGCAAGGAGCAAGGAGCAGCGCACAACGACGAAGGGCGGTCCGGGAATCCCGGACCGCCCTTCGTGGTGATCGTCAGAACGCCGCGATCCGGTGCCGCACCGAGCCCTGGAGCCGGCCACAGGCGGCGCCGAGGCGTGTGGCGGCGGTGATGCGGGCCTCCTGGCCGGTGGGAGCCAACAGGACGGCTTTGCCGGTCGACGCCCATTCGCGCGCAGAGTCGCGGACACGCCACCGGGCACCGGCGGCGCGGTGTGCACGCAGGAGCCGGGCGTCGTCCACGCCGTAGTGGAACGCCTGTCGGAACGCACCACGCGCGCCGCTGCGGAGGCGGTACTGCAGCACGGCATCGGGGACGAACACGATCGGCGCGCCCGCCGCGGCGACGCGCCAGCAGAAGTCGATGTCCTCGCCGCAGCGCATGGTCTCGTCGAAGCCCTCGACGGCTTCGAGCAGGTGGCGGGCGACACCGAGCGCGCAGCTCGGCGAGTAGGACAGGTGGCCGAACTTGACCGGCAGGGACGTCGTCGACGCCGTCACGCGAGCGGCGAGGGCCGGCAGGTTCAGCGCGTCGTAGGCGAGACGACCGCCACCGATGCCGTGCTCTCGCACCGCGACGGCCATCGCGGGGATCCACCCGGGCTGGACGACGTCGTCTCCGTCGCAGAACAGCACCACGTCGTACTGCGCCGCACGCCAGCCGACGTTGCGCGCGTGGCTGGGTCCGCGGACGTCCGAGGCGTCGACGGCACGCACGAGCCAAGCGTCCGGCCAGGTCGTCTGGTCCGCGAACCGCTGCAGGGTGTCGGCGTCGACGGCGTTGGCGGCGAGGACGACCTCGACGGGGCCGGCCTGCTGTTGGCCGGCAAGGGCATCGAGCTGTGCGCGGAGGGCGAGGTCGACGGACCCGACGGGGACGACGACCGAGACGCCGGCGCCGCTGCCGGGCTCGACGTCCGCTGCGGCGTCGGAGTCGGCCGGAGCCGGGCGCAGCCGTGCGGCGAGCACGACCACGTCGCGCCGCACGCCGGGCACCACGAGGACGGCCAGGGCGATCGCCACGGCCGCCGCCGCGCACCCGACGGCGATCGTCAGCCACGGTCCGAGCGCGAGCTGACGCGTCGCCAGTGCGGCCCAGCCGGCGACGAGTGCCACGAGGCCGGGTCGGACGACCGGCACCACGAGGTCGCGCAGCGTGAGCCCGGGGAGGCGTCCGGCGATGACGAACCCGGGCACCACGAGCAGCAGTGCCCCGATGGACGACGCCCAGGCCATCCCGGTGACACCCCACGGAGCGCCGATGACGAACGACGCGACGACGAGCGGGCGGCTGATGAGCGCCCAGGTGGTCTGCCGCTTCCCTTGCCCGGTGGCGACGAACACCCACACGGTGACGTAGCCGAGCGTCTGGGCCAGGCCGGCGAGCACCAGGATGCGGAAGATGGGCACCGAGCCCGCCCACTCCGGGCCGAACAGCACGGCGACGACGGCGTCGGCGAGCACACCCAGCACGGCGAAGGTCGGCCAGAGCACGTACCCGGTGAGTGCGGTGAGGCTGCGGTAGTAGCGGGCGAAGCGGGCGCGCTCCCCCGCGACCTTGGCCAGTACGGGCACGGCGACACGTTGCAACGGCCCGTTGACCTGCTCGAGCGGGATCGTGAGCAGCTGCCCGGCCTGGGCGTACAGGCCGGCGGCGACCGGGCCGAAGGCCGCGCCGACGAGCACCTTGTCGGTGTTCCGCGCGGCGAAGTTCAGGAGCTGGACGAGCGACACGTTCGCGGCGAAGCCGAGCTCGGCGCGGACCGTTCGCAGTCCGGCCGGCCGGGTGGGCCACCACGGGCACACGACGAGCGTGCCCGTGGTGAGGACGGTCGCGAAGACGAGGGCCTGGGCGACGAGCGCGAACGATCCGGCACCGGCGAGCGCGAGGACCAGAGCGGTCGTGGCGCCCGCGACCATGGCGAGCACCTCGACGACGGCGAGCGCCCGGAAGCGCAGGTTCCGCGCCAGCAGCGCGCCGGGGACCGCGCTGGCGCCTGCCGTCGCGAACACCACGGCCAGGAGCCCGATCGAGCCACCGGATGCGGGGAAGCCGAGTACGGGCCCGAGGGCGGGAGCTGCCAGCGCGAACGCACCGGCGATCAGGACTCCCAGCCCGGCGCTGAGCAGGTGGAGCGTGGACGTCGCTGCCGCGGTCAGCGTGGGTGCCCGGGTGACGAGCGCCCCGACTCCACCCACGCGGAGCAGTTCGGCCAGGCCGGTGAGCAGCAGGACGACGACGGCGAACCCGTACTCGGACGGGCCGAGCAACCGGGCGATGAGCACGACGGTGACGAGCTGCACCACGAAGCGGGTCGCGGTGCCCGCAGCCGTGATCAGACCACCGCGTGCCGCTGCGGTGGCGAGGGGCGCGGAGGGTCGCCAGTCCGGCGATGCGGTGTGCGTCATGACGACCCTCCGGCGGGCGCGGTCGGTGGAGACCGTCAGCGGGTGACGAACAGGTTGTCGGTGCCCTTGTCGGAGATCTTGGGCTTGCCGTCGGTCGTGACCCGGTTGGCGTTGCCCGTGACCTGCACGGAGCCGACCTTCTTGGCGGCGACGTCGTTGATGGTGCCGGTCATCACGAGCTTCTCGACGTTGCCGAGGTGGATGACGGCGTTGCTCGCCGTGATCTCGACCGAGGCGCAGTCGCCGACGGTGACCTCCTTGTTGCTCTGGTCGATGACGACCTTGCCGTCGACGCACTCCGCCTGGGCCTTCTCGATGTCGGCGGGCGGCGTGGAGAAGCCCTTCTCGAGGTCGACCTTCGCGCTCGCGCTCGAGGTCGGGGTCGGCTTCGGCTTGTCGTCGCCCGTGCCGGAGCAGGCCGTGACGGCGGAGAGGATGCCGACGGCGGCGAGGGCGGAGGCGATGACGCGGGGCATTCGCGAGGAGGTGCGCATGACGGGTTCCGTTCTGAGGTCGGGAGGAGCAGGCGTGAAATAACAATTTCACCATCTATACAATACTGGTATTCTGCATACATGACAACTCGGATGCCTCCCCTGGTCGCGATGCTCACGCACAGCGCCGCATGCTCCGGAGCAGAGCTGTTCATCGCTCGGGTCGCTGCTGCGCGGGTGCGCGTCGACGTCGTCGTCGTGCTCGGTGAGCACGGTCCGCTCGAAGCCGTCCTGGATCAGCTGGGCGTCGACCACGAGGTCGTCGCCCTCGACGATGACGTCCGGAACCACACGGCCGGCTCCGGCGGCGGGCTCGTCCGGAAGGCCCGATCGACCCTCACGACGACCCGAGCCCTCGCTGGCCGGCTCCGAGCCCTCGGCGTCGACGTCGTGCACACCCACTCGGCCAAGGCCCACCTGTACGGCGGGCTCGCCGGACGCCTCGCTCGGATCCCGGTCGTCGCGCACGTGCACGACGTCGTCGGCGGACCGGGGACGTCCCGCCGGAACGCCCATGTGCTCCGGACCGCCCTGGCCGTGCTCCCCACCGGTGCGATCGCGAACTCCCACACGACGGCGAGGTCGCTCGGTCGGTTCCGGCGCCGTCCGGCGGTGATCGGGTGCCCCGTGGACGTGCCTTCGGCGCCGCCCGCTGCGCCGGATCGTTCGCCGGGCTCGTTCACGCTCGGCATGATCGGTCGCCTGACCCCGTGGAAGGGACAGGACGTCGTCATCCGGGCGTTCGCGGCAGCCCGCTCACGCGGGCTCGGGCCGGACTCCGAGCTGGCCGTCGTCGGTGCAGCGCACTTCGGCGCCGATGCCGACTTCTCGAACGAGTTGCGCGCGCTCGTCACGGACCTCGACATCGAGGACGCCGTCGTGTTCCGAGGACACCGTTCCGACGTGGCCGCCGAGATCGCCGCGTGCGACGCCGTCGTGCACGCCAGCACCCGACCCGAGCCGTTCGGCCAGGTGGTCACCGAGGCGATGGCACTCGGCCGGCCCGTCATCGCCTCGGCTGCAGGCGGCCCTGCCGAGATCATCACCGACGGTCACGACGGCGTGCTCGTCGCTCCGGGCGACGTCGATGCCCTCGCGGACGCGATGCTCCGGCTCGCTGCCGATCCGGGGCTCCGTGCTCGGCTTGCGGTGGGCGGGCGCCGCACGGTCGAGCAGTTCGCCACCCCCGTGGTCGTCGAGCAGATCGAGTCGGTGCTGCTGCGCGCCGCGCGGCGCACACGCTGACCCCGGGGCACGCCCGTCGGTCGTCAGCCGACGGTCTCGACGCACCGCATCCGGACGGGAGGCCCGTGGCGGCCTGACCACGGGCCTCCCGTCCGCCGGTCGCCCGGCCACGGGCACGGCGCGAGCCCGTCAGGCGGCGCGACCGCCGATCGGGATGCCGGTCCACTCCGCGACTTCGCGCTGGAAGCGGGCAGTCGAGAACACGGCTGCGCGTCGCCGACAGGCAGCCGGGTCGAGCCGCGCTGCACGCTCGACGGCCTCGGCCAGGGTCGCGTCCTCGAGGTCGTGCAGGACGGTGCCGCTCGTGCCGTCCTGCACCGAGTCGCAGGCACCACCTTCGGCGTTGACGACCACGGGCGTGCCGAGTGCCATCGCCTCGACCGGCATGATGCCGAAGTCCTCGACCGGTGGGAACACGTAGACGGCCGCACGCTGCAGGAGCGCCGCGAGGTACGCGTCCGAGGGCGCCCGGACGAACGTGACGTGCACGCCGGAGTCGGCGGCGATCGTCCGCAACCGCAGGTCGTCCGGACCGTCGCCGGCGAGCACCACCGGACGGCCCGACGCCCGGCCGGCCGCAATGACCACGTCGAGACGCTTGTACGGCACGAACCGTGATGCCCCGAGCACGAAGCCTTGCGGCAGCGACTCGAGCTCGGCACGCTCGTGGCCGTCGAGCACGGTCGACCAGTCGTCGACCGCGGCGAGCCGCTCGACGCCGACCGGCGGGTTGATCACCCGCGCGTCGACACCCCAGCTGTCGCGGATGCGTCGCTGCACGAAGCGGCTGTTCGCGGCGACGTGCCGGAGCCCCCGCGCACGACGACGGTCGACGGCCCGGAGCGCGGGCGCCGCTGCGCGAGCCAGGACGGTGGCCCCACGTGCGTCGAGCTCGGGGTTCCACAGGTAACGCGCCGGCGTGTGCACGTAGGTGTACTGCCGAGCGGGGTCGACGCCGGACACCCGGGCCTGGTGGGCGAAGAGGTGCGAGCTGACGAGTGCCCAGTCGTACTGCCCGACCTGCCGCAGCCCGTGGCTCCACAGTGCGGGCAGGAACGGCACGGCCAGCGCCTTGCGCCCACGCAGGGGAGAGCGGGCGATGGCGCTCTCGACGACGCGTCGCCCGGCGTAGCGTTCGGGGGCGTCGTTCCAGAGGCCGAACAGGTCGGCAGCCGGGTAGGCCTCGGCGAAGGCGTCGACGACGCGCTCGGCGCCACCCACCGCCTCGATCCACTCATGGACGAGCAGTCCGCGCACGGTCGTCTCCCTTCTGGTCGGCCGGGGCGTTCCCCGGGTCGGTGGGCAGTGCACGGGTGGCGCACGCCGTGATGGTGTCGATCGCGGCCGCGGCACGCGTCCGCATGGCCTCGAAGTCGAGGTCGTCCCCGCGGACCGGATCGGTGATGTCGTCGTCGGTCGGTGTGGTCGGAGCAGTGTCGATCCGGTTCCGCGCGAGCAAGGCCGGGAAGTCCGCCCAGAACCCCACGCCCACCAGGTCGCCGTCGAGCAACGGTCGGGCGAGGCGGTCGAACTCGGCCAGCGTGAACGTCCGGCGGAGCAGCCCCGGAGCGAGGTCGAGTACCCGTGCTCGCTGCCCGCGCTCCAGGGTGAGGACGAGGTCGTGCCCCACGAGGATCTGCTCCGTGAGTCGTCGCGACGCGAAGTCGGCAGGGTCGCCGCCGTCACGGGTGACCGCCTGCGCGGATCGGGGGAACATCGGCGTGCCGGGGCTGGCGTGCGTTCCGGCGCTGTCGACGTGGAAGCCACCGGGGTCGGCCGCGGCGAGGCGGGCACGCAGGACGCGTTCGACGTAGGGGGAACGACACACGTTCCCCTCGCAGACGATGAGGACCGAGGTCATGCGTGAGCTCCTGTCGGGGTCGGGGTCGGGGTCCGTGTGCGGTTCGGGATCGAGGTGGTCGCGTCGGGCGCGCTCGACGGCCATGCGCTCGCCGCGCACGCAGCGAGGAAGAGCCAGAGGACCGGGGTGGAGAGGTCGGGCGTGCCCACCAACTTCGCGGCGAGGAGCGCCGTGAGGCCCGCGGCGGCCGCGGCGGCCTGCGGGGCCCGGAAGCCGCGTACGAGCACGCCGACCACGAACACGGCGAAGGCAAGGGTTCCTGGCACGCCGACGCAACTGAGCAGGGTCATCCCGAAGGACGACGGCCGGTTCGCTCCGAGTCCGGCGCCGAGCGCCAACGTGTCGCGGACGACGCCCCAGCTGAAGACATCGGCACCGGTGCGTGCGTCGTACGACTGGCTGCCGACCTTGTCCTCGACCAGTTCCTGCACGGGCGCCGCCAGCTGGTCGCCGATGGTCAGGGCCACGATCGCGAGCACCAGGCCGCCGAGCACCATCCAGACGGTCCCGACGCCGCCGCGCACGACCCACCGGACAGCGAGCACCACGGCCGCGAGTGCGATCACCGCGGCCGATGCGACGACGGCGGTGCCGGATGCCGCCTGCAACAGGTTGGCGCACGAGAGCACTGCAGCGACCCACCAGAGCGACCGGGCGCGGCTGGGCGAGCGCAGGGCGGTGATCACGAAGTAGGCGGCCGCCGGCAGGGCGAACGCGGCGAGCTCGCTCGGCTCGCTGAACACGCCGCGCAGGCGCTCACCGGGCACTGCGAGCGAGTACTGGATCGGCATCGTGTCGGTCAGCGGGCCGAAGAAGTCGATCCCCGCCTGGACCAGGACACCGCGGACGGCCGTCAGGACGGTCCCGACGAGGAGCGCCGTCCGGAGCGCGGTCGCGGTCCCGCCGGTGCGGACGAGGAAGAGCAGGACGCACGCAGCCAGCAGCAGGTACGAGAGCTGTGCGACGTTGCTGACGGAGTGGGCGAGTGTGCCCGGGTCGAGCAATTGGTCGTCGATGCCGTCGCGGGGCACGAGCACCCGGGCACCCGCGAACAACCACGGCGCGGCCCCGGTGACCACCGTCGCCCACGCGAGGAAGACGGCGAGCGCGTTCGCCGACCAGTGCGCGGTGTGCAGCGGTCGCGTGCGGAGCAGTGCGGCGCCGGCAGCGACGGCCGCGATGGAGAACATCGGGATGCCGTTGCCGGCGACCACCACGGAAGCCGTGGCCGGCAGCCCGCCGCCGATGCCGATCAGGACTGGCAACCAGGAGCGACGCGCGACGAGGGCCACCGCGACGACGGCGGCGAAGACGATCCCCAAGACGGTCACGCGGTTCACCTTTCGGTTGCACTGATATTTCATATCAACTACTATGAGTATCACACAACCGCAATGATCCCGAAAGGCCCCCGTGACCCTCGCGCAGTTCCTCGACGTGCTCCGACGGCGCTGGCCCTCGGTGCTCGTCGTCACCGTCCTCGCCACGGCGACCGCCATCGGGCTCTCGTTCGTCCAGACACCGCAGTACCGTGCCTCGAGCGAGGTCTTCGTCTCGGTCGCCGCGGGGTCCTCCGTGACCGACCTGAGCCAGGGGAACAACTTCTCGGCAGCTCGCGTGAAGTCCTACACGGCACTGGCGGTCACCCCCCGCGTGCTCGGAGCAGCGGCGCAGCAGCTCGGACTCCCCCGGGGCACCGACCTCTCCTCGGTCGTCTCCGCGACGTCGACGAACGACACCGTGATCATCGTCGTCAGCGCGACGTCGGCGTCCCCGACCCGAGCCGCAGCCATCGCCAACGCGGTCACCGAGCAACTCGTCGGCGTGGTGGACGAGGTCGAGCGCTCAGCCCAGAAGAACGCGCTGGTGCACCTCAGCGTCTTCCAGCCGGCACACGCGCCGTCCGTTCCGTACGCACCGCGAGCCTCCGTCACCATCGCGGTCGGGTTGCTGGCCGGCCTCGCGCTCGGGCTGGCCCAGGCGGTGCTGCGCGAGGTGCTCGACACGCGACTGCGGTCGTTCGAGGCGCTGCGCCGCCTCTCGGGTGCGAGCGTCCTCGGTGAGTTCGCGGTCGACGAATCCGTCGCGAAGCACCCGCTCGTGTCCTCCGAGCACAGCTACAGCACCCGGGCCGAGAGCTTCCGCCAGCTCCGGACCCACCTCACCTACACGAACCTGGACGGCGCCTCGCAGAGCATCGTGGTCACGAGCGCGACGCCCGGTGAGGGCAAGTCGTCGACTGCCGTGAACCTCGCGCTCATGCTCGCGCAGAACGGGTCCCGCGTCCTGCTCGTCGACGCCGACCTGCGCCGACCCACGATGGGGACGTACCTCGGCATCGAGAGCCGCGTCGGGCTGTCCACCGTGCTCACGCGCCAGGTGCAGCTCGATGACGCCGTGCAGGTGGTCGGCGCGGACAACCCGTTGCACGTGCTGGCTGCCGGACGCGTGCCGCCGAACCCGAGTGAGCTGCTCAGCTCGAGCCGCATGGTCGACCTCGTGCGCCAACTCGAGGCGAGCTACGACTACGTCATCGTCGACGCTCCTCCGATCCTGCCCGTCACCGACCCAGCGGTACTCGGCGCGATCTGCTCCGGTGTGCTCCTGGTCGCGAGCGTGAACGGTCAGACCAAGCGCGCAGACTTCGTCGCTGCGGAACTCACCCTCCGACAGGTCGGGGCACGCGTGCTCGGCCTGGTCGTCAACCGACTACCGGCACAGCGTCGCGCCAAGACCTACTACAACTACGAGCCGTCCGCGCCGGTGAGCGAGAGCCCCCGCCGGTCGTCTCGAGCCCGACGCTCCCCGGAGGAGACCCGATGACGCGCACCACCCCCCGTTCCTTCGTCTACCTCGGTTGGCAGGGGTACGACAACTTCGGCGACGACCTGCTGCACGAGACGTGGCAGGCGGCGCTCGCACACCCGCTCGACGTCGAGGCGCCGCTCACCGCCCGGCACTACCTGCGCCGAGCGCCGAGGTTCGCGACGGATCGTGCGCGGCTGTTCGGCCGCGAACGAGTCGTCCTGCTCGGCGGCGGGACGACCGTGGGCTTCGCGACCTGGGCCGGGCACGCCGGACGCGCCCAGCGGAACTACGGAGCGGCAGCGACGATCGGGCTCGGCCTGGGCGCCGCTGCATCGCACGACTCGTACGCACTCGGCAGTCAGCCCCACGACTGGGATGCCTGGCGGGCGCTGCAGGACTTCGTGCTGCTCGGGGTGCGGGGCCCGCTCACCGAGCACGAGGTGCGCGAGCACCTGTGCCCGACGGAGGTCGTCGGCGACCCGGCACTCCTCTACCCGCAGCTCGTCCCCGTCGTCGGCTCCGCCCACCCAGGCGGGCGCATCGGCGTGGGCCTCGGCTCCGATCCGCACACGCGCTTCGACGTCGAGACGGTGTCCGCAGCGGTGGACCGCTACGCCGGGGCACACGACGTCGCCGAGGTCGTCGTGTTCGCGTTCTGCCCCGCCGACGTCGCGACCGCGCGAGCCGTGTCCGCGCGGCTGCGCACACCGGCGACCGTGCACACGTACACCGACGTCCTGACGACGATGCAGACCATCGCCGGCTGCGACCTCCTGGTTTCGGAGCGTTTGCACGGCGTGGTCGCTGCGGTGTCGCTCGACGTCCCGACGGTGCCGTTGTCGTACGCCTCGAAGTGCGACGACTTCTGGTCGAGTGTCACCGGGCTGCCGTCACCGATCACCGTCGGACACGACGTCGACGAACTCGTCGCGGCGATGGAGGCCGCGGACGCACTCCGCACGACGATCCGACCGCGGACGGCAGAACTCCAGCGCCGACTCACCGCTGTCCAGCGCTCCCTCGTGTCCTGGCGGGCTGGTACGACCTCCACCGCCGAGCTCCGCACCGCCTCGGAGGCCCGCTCGTGACCATCGACCACCGGTTCCACCTCGTCATCTCGACGAACCGTTCGCCGGAACACCTGTCGAGGTGTCTCGCGTCGATCGACTCCGCGACCGTGTCGGTGTTCGTCACCGTCGTGGAACAACGTCCGGAGCCGGATGCGCTCGCCGTGCTGCAACCGTTCATCGACGCAGGCCACGCCGAGTACGTCCACCACCCGGTCGTGCGTGGCGCGAGTCGTGGACGGAACGCCGGCATGGCTCGGCTGCGCGGTGAGATCGTCGCGTTCCCGGACGACGACTGCTGGTACGAGGTCGGCACGCTCGAACGACTGTCCCAGCGGTTCGAGGACCCGGCGCTCGACGGTGCCTCGATCCCGTGCCGCTCGACGGACGACAGCGGCACGATGCTCCGCTGGCGCCGTCGTGCTTGCCGGGTCACGGCGCGGAACATCCCGCGGACCGTGGTGTGCGCCGGCATCCTGCTGCGCCGCTCGGTGCTCGTCCGCACGGGTGGCTTCGACGAAGAGCTCGGCACGGGCGGAGGCACGCCGTGGGGTGCTGGCGAGGAGAACGACCTCGTCCTCCGCGCACTCGGCACCGGTGCGCGGATCCGGTTCATGCCCGATCTGTGTGTCCGGCATCCCGACTTCCGGGCCGGGGGCATGACGGACGAGACCCTCGCGAAGGTCCGTCGCTACAACCGCGGCTTCGGGAGGGTGCTGCGCAAGCACCGGCTATGGGGCCAGGCAGCTCACTGGATCGCTCGGTCCCTGGTGGGCACGGTGGTGTGCACCCTGCGCGGCGACCGTCCTGCCGCACGCTTCCAACGGACGCAGATGGTCGCCCGGCTGCAGGGGTGGCTCGGCCGCGACGACGAAGGGCGCGTGCACCCGATGGTGTCGACGGTGCCGTCGGTCCCGACGCGCCCCTGACCCGGCCGGTCAGCTCCGGCTCGGCCCGGCCCGCAGGATCGGCCGCTCGAGCGCGTACCACGACACGGCAGCGACGCCGATGGCGAGGACGGCGATCACGGCGCGGACGGGTCCCTGCGTCTCGTGACCGTCGAGCCGGACGGACAGCAGGACGAAGTGCCAGAGGTAGAGGCCGTAGGAGATCGTCCCGAACCAGCGGAGCGCCCGAGCACGAAGCGGCAGGACGGCGCCCCGCACGATCGGCAAGATCGCCGCTGCTGCCAGCACTGCGGCCCCGGTCTCGATCCAGCGCGGGAGCCCCGGGACGCCTGCACCCCACGGCAGGAGGGTCACCACCGACCCGAGCACCAGGAGGAGGACGGCGCACCACCCGACGGCGCCCGCGGTTCGAGGGCCGAACGACTCGCCCGCTCGGGCGCGCTCCGCAACGGCGACGGCACACCCGAGCAGGAGCGCGTACACCGAGGTGTCCAGGGAGTACGCGACCCAGTCGTACGGCATCGTGACGTTCGCGACGCCCCGCCACAGGAGGGCGACGACCAACAGACCGACGAAGGCCCCCACCGCCACGGCCCGTCGTCGGCGGGCGATGGCAACGAGCAGCATCACCAGCGGTGGCCAGACCAGGTAGAACTGCTCCTCGACCGAGAGCGACCAGGTGTGGGCGAGGACACCCATGTCGACGCCGACTGCTCGGGCGAAGTCAGCGGTGTGCGTGCCGGCGAACACCAGCGGACGCCAGTGTTGCGCCAGGGACGGGTCCCGCGCGAGCAGCAGGAGCAGCGGTGTGACCACGAGGACGACCGCGTAGGCGGGCACCAGACGCCGGACACGTCGGAGCACGAAGGCGCGCCAGCGAATGCGGCCCGACGAGGCCACCTCGGTGAGCAGGATCCTCGTGATGAGGAACCCGGACAGCACGAAGAAGGTGGTCACGCCGACGACACCGCCCAGCGGCAGGACGGACTCTGCCGTGTGCGACCCGACGACGAGCAGGACGGCGAGCCCCCGGAGGCCGTCGAGCCCCGGCGCACGGTGGAGTTTGAGATCCGTCGACCGCCGACCGCTCGACCGCACCACCGCGCGCGTGGCGAGCGGCGCTTCGTTCAGTCGTGCCACGACACGAAACGCGGCATCCACGTCGCGCTCATCGACAGGCGGCCGTTGGCACCCGTCACGGAACGGCTGGCACCGTACGCCTCTGTCAAGGTGCCGCCGCCCGGGAGCGCCACCTGCACGGACCGGGTGGCGAACCGGTCTGCGGTCTGCCAGACGACCCGCACGTGCCGACGGCCGTCGGCCGAGTCGAACCGGACCTGGCGGACGTCCCCGGTCCGGAGGTCCGCGGCGTAGTGCATCCCCGCGAGGGTCCGCTGCATGGTGGCGTACGCGGCCGCTGCCGGCTTCGGCTCGTACCCGAGGGACGGACGTTCGGTGAGACCGAAGGCCCGGTACGTGCCGTCTCCCTGTACCCGGTCCGGTGCCGACATCTCGAAGGTGAAGACGCGTTCCACCCCGTACTGCGCTGCGAGCACCTGTGTACGCACCACGAAGGCAGCCTGGTCACCCGTCGGTACGCCGGCGGCACCGGCAGTCGGCCAGCCGACCTCGCTGATCCAGATCGGCAAGGTCGTGCCGTCGGCGCGTGGGTGGGCGTCGACCTCGGCCCGCAACCACCGCAGCGCGTCCTCGATGCAGGGGTTCGTCGCGACGCAGTGCTCCGGCGCCCAGGGCTCGTTGTACGGGTGGATGCTGACGGCGTCGACGTGGTCGGCACCACCGAGATCGAGCCACTCCGCCAGCCACGCACGTTCGGAGTCGGACACCGCGTTCTCGGTCGGGCCGACGATCCGTGCGTCGGGGTCCGCGACCCGGATCGTCCGGGCGGTGAGCTCACCGAGGGCGATGTACGACGCCGGGTCCGACGGCAACGCGCCGTGGTTGTTCTTCCACTCGTTCCAGACCTCGAACGAGCGGTCGGCCTCCGGGTACCGCGCCCGCATGTGCCGGACGGCAGCGTCGACGTACCGGGTCCACGCCGCTGCCTGCACCGGGTCGGACACGTCCGGCGGCGACATCGCCGACGCCGTGTACGCGGGGTGCCCGTAGTCGAGCACGAAGAGCGGGTGCATCGACCGCTCGGCGACCAGCGCGTCGACGCGGGCGTCCGTGGGACCGAAGTCGAAGGTCCCCGGTTGTTTCTCGACGGCGGTCCACTGCAGGTCCTGCCGGTAGCTCCCCGCACCGAGCGCGTCGAGGGTGGGGAGCGCTTCGGCCACGGGGCCGGGGTTCCCGCCCACCGCGAGCCCGAACGACGGATCACGCTCGGCGCGTTCCGTCGTGACGACGAAGCGGGTGGTCGCCGCCGGCGAGCTGTCGACCGTCAGTCGGTACAGCCCGGGGCCGAGCTCGAGCCGGGCCCACACGTCCACCGATGCGGTCGGCGTGCCGGCAAGGACCGCACCACGGACGACGACGGCGCCGTTGGTGTCCGTGACGCGCCACGCGGTGCCCGGCGCGATGCCCGCCGCCGCGAAGCGGACGTCACGGTTGTGCGTGAACAGCCCGTTGCTCGTGGTCGCGCGGACCGTGGGGACGGCGGCCGTGTCAGCGTGGGCCGTGCGGTGCATCACGGATTCGGCACCGGCGGTCGCTCCGATCGCCGTGAGGAGCGCCAGCATCCGCCCGACGCGTCGACGACTGCTGCCCGTGGTGCACCGGGGAGCCCGAGGGCTCCGGAGGCGCTTCGTTCGCGGTGGTGTCATGCGGCGAGTGTGCACGCATCCCGGGGCGATCTGGAAACATTTCATATTCACGACAGGAGCCATGCTAACCGAGCGGGGTAGTGTCGACCCGTGCGATGGAGTCGAGTGAACTGGCCGTCCGTGGGCTACGTCTCCCTCGAGGACTTCGACGGGCAGCGGGAACACGTCGCCCGCGTGCTCGAGGACGCTCCCCCGGCCGTCGCCGCACTCCTGACCGTCAAGTGGACGGACTCCCGCATCGCGCGCTGGGACGTCGAGCACCCGGACCTCGCACACCCCGACGACGACGATGACGACGACACCGGGACGACGGTCGACCTGCCCGGGCACGGTGTCCCCGACCCCGTCGTCGTGCACACCGAGGTCATCGTCCGCAACGACGAGGTCCTCGACACCCCGGACGGCCTCTGGCGCCGGTGGAACCACGCCAGGGTCACGCTCCGACTCCGCGATGCGGTGGTCGACCCGCCGAGCATCGACCCCGCGGCGCTGCTCGCCGGGGATGCCCACGTCGTGCGTGGCGAGCTGGAGTACCTGCACGAGCTCGACCAGTGGGAACTCCGCCTGCTCGTCTCGCCGCTCGGCGAGGTCGCGATCCGTTTCCGGGGCGTCCGGGTCGCGATCCGCAGCGTCCCCGAGTCCGTCTACACGGAGCTCGACGCGCGGCCGGCGCGCGGTTGGAACGGCCCGGTGCCGGACGGCTGGGTCGAGTACGCCACCGAGGTGGTGCGCGCCGCCGCGTACGGCGACCTGGGCGGACTGCACCTGGCCGACGACGCGAGTGACGTCGACGACGTCGACCCGCGCTGGGGCTTCGCCCCGCTGCACGCCGCCGCGTGGTTCGACCGGCCCGAGATGCTCGAGGAGCTCCTCCGCCGCGGCGCGTCGCTGCAGCTCACCGACACCGAGGGGCGGACGCCGCTGACGCTGGCGATCGACCGCGACGCACGTCGGGCGATCGACGTGCTCGTGGCTGCGGGCGCCGACCTGGAGGCCCGGGACACCGACGGCAACACCCCGATCGTCCGCGCCGCGTGGGGTGGCCACGGTGCGATCGTGCGGTCGCTCGCCGCGGCGGGTGCGGACACCAGGGCGCTCGGCTCACGGGGCGCGTCCCTGCTGATCGCCGCGGTCGACTCCGGCGACCCGGACACGGTGCGGTCCGTGCTCGCGCTCGACGTCGACGTGAACGCCGAGGACGACGAGGGCTCGACCGCCACCGCTCGCGCAGAACTGCTCCGCGACCGAGCGGTCGCGGAGCAGTTGGCGCACTACTACTCAGGGAGCTGATCGATCCGGCGGGCTACTCCGCCGTCTCGATGGCGTTCGCCTGGGCCACCCCGCCGTACCAGCGGGCCGAGTCCTTCGGCGTGCGCTCGAAGGTCTCCGGGTCCCACGACACCAGGCCGAAGGTCGGACGGAAGCCGGACGCCCACTCGTAGTTGTCCAGGAGCGACCAGTGCTGGTACCCGAGTACCTCGATGCCGTCCTCGATGCAGCGGTGGATCCCCTCGAGGGCACCCTGCGTGTAGGCCTGGCGACGGGTGTCGTCCGCGGTGGCGATGCCGTTCTCGGTGATCATCAGCGGGACACCGCCGGACAGCTCCCACGCGCTGCGCAGCCCGTCGGCCGAGGCCTCGGGGTAGAACTCCCAGCCGGTCAGGGTCGTCTCGACGTCGTCCGCCACGGGCAACGGACCGGAAGCGCCGATGAAGGTCCGGGTGTACGCCTGCACGCCGAGGAAGTCGTCGCCAGCGGCGTTCTCGAGGTACCAGTCGTCGCGCGGGTACCCGTACTCGCGGAGCATCTCGTCCGCGCCGGGCTCACCGGTGGACTTGAACGCCTGCGTCGCGACGGTCCAGCCGCTCTGGATGCCACCCACCTGGGAGAGCACCTCCCGCGAACGCTTGTGTGACTCGAGCAGGGCGTCGGCCACGCCCAGGTCCGGGTTCGGCAGGCCGTAGGCCACCAGGTTCGACGCGTCCTCGCCGCCGGCGAGCATCGCCGCGATGTTCGGCTCGTTGATCGTGCAGACGTACCGGACACCGTCGGACACCACCGGGAGCGCGGCTTCGGTGTAGCGGGCGAACAGGTCGGCCGCGTCGGGTGCGCGCCAGAAGCCGTCGCGTTCGAACCAGCGGGGCACCGTGAAGTGCATGAGCGTGACGATCGGCTCGATGCCGAACTCGTGGCAGGCGTCGACCATGCGCCGGTAGTGGTCGACCTCGGCACGGCTGACGAACCCGCGCTCCGGCTCGATGCGCGCCCACTCGATGCTGAACCGGTACGAGTTCAGGCCGAGCTCGGCGGCGATCCGGATGTCCTCGCGGTAGCGGTGGTAGCTGTCCGCGGCGTCGCCGGACGGCTCGACGATGGTGGTGTCCGGCTCGTGCTCGTGCACCCACCAGTTCGAGTTGACGTTGTTGCCCTCGATCTGGTGCGCGGCGGTGGCGGCGCCCCAGAGGAAGCCCTTCGGGAAGTCGAGCGTGCTGATGACGGGGTCCTTTCAGTGGGCGTTCATGAACGCATCGAAGACGGCGACGGTCCCGAGCGGGTTCTCGATCTGGGGGCCGTGGTAGCTCTCGGCGATCACCTCGTACGACGCACCGAGACGCGAGGCCATGTCCGCCTGCCACGGGATCGGCCAGGCGCCGTCCCAGACGCCGTGCGCGACGAGCACCGGCAGTCCGGTCGCGCGGAGTTCCTCGGTGGTGTCGGCACGGTCCTCGAGGATCGCCGCGCCACCGAGCACGCTGAGGACGCTCGTGTGGTCGAAGCGCTCGCGGACCATCCGGGCGTCGTCGGGCAGCTCGGCGTCGGGGCGGCCTGCCCAGAGCGGGTTCTGCGCGTCGAACAGCGCGCGGTTGGAGCACGTGTCGGCGACGATCGTCTTCTCTGCTGCCTTGCGGTACGACCAGCCGTGCGGGCCGGAGCAGAACATCGTCACGTCGCGGAACGACGTCGGCGAGGCGATCGCTGCGGCGCGGACGATCACGCCGCCGAGCGAGTGACCGATGAGGTGGACCGGAGCGCCGTCGTCGAGCAGTCCGGCGACGCGGACGACGTCGGCGGCCTCCTGCTCGAGCGTGTACGCCGTGCGGTCGTCGGGCGAGACCGAGTCGGCCTGTCCACGGCGGCTGATCGCCACCGCCGACCACCCGGCGTCGCGGAGGAGCGGCAGGAACGTGCGCCAGTCCTCCTTCGAGCCGGTGTACCCGGGGACGATGAGCACGACACCCTTCGACACCCCGGACGGCACGATCCGGTAGGCCGTGAGGCGGCCGATCGGCAGGTCGATCCCGACGACGTCGACACCGTCCGGCGTCGGCAGGTGGCCGAACGCCGGCACCGCCGGGAAGTCGTGCAGCGTCGTCACAGCCGGCCCTCCGCCAGAGCGCGACGGGGGTTCGGCACGGCGTCGAGCAGGGCGATCGTGTACGGGTCCTGCGGGTTCTGCAGCACCTCGGCCGTGCGTCCCCGCTCGACCACGGCACCCTCGTGGAGCACCATGATGTCGTCGGTGATGAGCCGCGCGCTGAGCAGGTCGTGCGTGATGTAGAGGAGCGAGACGCCCCACTGTTCGCGCAGGTCCTCGAGCAGGGCGAGCACGCCGGCGCGCAACGTCACGTCGAGCATCGAGACCGGCTCGTCGGCGATGATCACCTGCGGGTCGGACGCGAGCGCGCGGGCGATGACGACGCGCTGCCGCTGCCCACCGGACAGCTGGTGCGGGAGCTTCTGCGCGAACTGCTCGACCGGGGTCAGGCCCACGGTCTCGAGGAGCTCGAGCACGCGGCGTCGGGCGTCCTGCCCCTTCAGGTCCGTGTAGTTCGCGATCGGGCGGGACAGCGTGTACTCCACGGTGTGCAGCGGGTTGAGCGCCGCGTACGGGTCCTGGAACACCATCTGCACCTCGGACCGGAGGTCCCGCAGGCCGCGCTTGCCCAGGCGCGCGACGTCGAGGTCACCGAACCGGACGGTGCCGGTCGTCGGCTTCTCGACCCCGGTCAGGAGCTTCGCGATGGTCGACTTGCCCGAACCGGACTGGCCGACCAGGGCGAGCGACTGCCCCGGCTCGAGGGTGAACGACACGTCGCGCACCGCCTGCACGGGCTGCTCGCCACGGCGCGGTGCCGGGTAGGTCTTCACGATGTTCGAGACGACGATCGGGTTCTTCGCCGCCGACCGCTCACGCGACCCGACGGTGCTGAACGACGACGTGGCCTCCTGCCGCTTCTCTCCGGACGTCGCGCGCTGCGACCGGTCCGGGAACCCGGGCAGGGACACGATCTCGGCCCGCGGGTCGGCGTAGTGCGACAAGAGCATCTGCGTGTACTCGTCCTGCGGGTTGCGCAGGAGCTCCTTCGAGCCGCCGTCCTCGACGATGCGGCCCTCGTGCATGACGAGCACCCGCTCGGTGGCCTCGAGCACGATGCCGAGGTCGTGGCTGATCAGGATCGCCGTGAAGCCCTCGGCCTGCTGCAGCTCGATGATCGTGTCCATGACGGCGTGCTGGACGAGCACGTCGAGTGCCGTGGTCGGCTCGTCGAACACCATGAGCTGCGGTTCGAGCGACAGGGCCAGGGCGATCGAGACACGCTGTCGCATGCCGCCGGAGAGCTCCCCCGGGAACCGGGCGAGCATCGACGTCGGTAGCTTCACCTTCTCGATGAGCTCCTTCATCCGGGCGTCCCAGCGGTCGCGCGACACGTGGCCGTGCGCCTTGAAGATGTCGATGAAGTGGTTCCGCACGGTGCGCACCGGGTTGAGCGCGTTCATGCCGGACTGCAGCACCATCGCGAAGCCGCCCTGGCGCTGCTGCCGGAGCGCTTCCTCGTCGAGGTCACGGATGTCGTGACCGTTGAAGACGATGCTGCCGCCGTTCGTCCGCGCCGGCGGCTTCTGCAGACGCGTCAGCGCGTAGCCGAGCGTCGACTTGCCCGAACCGGACTCGCCCACCAGGCCGACGAACTCGCCCTTCCGCAAGCTGAACGACACGTGGTCGACCGCCTGCACGGCCATCTGGCCGGCTGATTCGTACACGACCGACAGGTCGCGGACGTCCAGCAGGACGCCCTGGGCGTCACCACCGTCGGACGGGAGGCCCGTGGCGGCGCCGTCCCGCGCCTCCAGGCCGTCTGCTGGTTGCGTCGTACGCGAGCCGCTCATGCGGTCGCCTCCTTGCGCTTCGGGCGCGCGCCTTCGCGCAGCCGCGGGTTGGACACGGCGTCGACGCCGAAGTTGATCAGGGTGAGGCTCATCGCGAGCAGCGCGATGCAGAGGCCGGGGGCGAAGAGCAGGATCCACTGGCCGGTGAGCAGCGCGTTGGAGTTCTGCGCCCAGTAGAGGATCGTGCCCCAGCTGACGATCGACGAGTCGCCGAGCCCGAGGAACTCGAGGCCCGCCTCGGCCAGGATCGCGCTCGTGGCCGCTCCGAAGAACGAGCCGACGATGAGCGAGGTCATGTTCGGCAGGATCTCGCGGAACACGATGCGGGTCGCACCGTCGCCGGAGAACTGCGCGGCCGTCACGAAGTCGCGACCGCGCAGGGACTGCGTCTGGCTGCGCAGGACGCGTGCGCCCCAGGCCCAGCCGGTGACCACGATCACCGCGATGATGACCGCGATGCCGCCGTTCTGCAGGTACGCCGCGATGACGATCATCAGGGGCAGGCCCGGGATGACCAGGAACAGGTTCACGATGAAGCCGATGACCTCGCCGATCCACCCGCGGACGTAGCCCCAGCTGAGGCCGATCGCGACGGCGACGAGCGTCGACAGGATGCCGGCGACGGCACCCACCATCACGGAGATCCGTGCGCCGTAGATGATCTGGGACAGGACGTCCTCGCCGGCGGCGGTGGTGCCCATCCAGTGGTCGGCGGTCGCGTCGGCGGACCGGGCGAAGCCGTTCTGGCTGGCACCGTACGGGGCCAGGAGCGGCGCGAAGATCGCGACCAACACGAAGACCGCGAGGATGATGATGCCGATCCGGGCCTTCGAGTTCGACCAGACGACGCCGAACTGGCGGGCGATGCTCTTCCACTTGGAAGGAGCCTGTTGTTCGTCGGTGTCCTGGGTCCGTACAGCGACAGTGGCGTTGTTGGTCATCGGCGCGTCCTCGGGTCCAGGACGCCGTACATGACGTCCACGATGAAGTTGGCGATGAGCACCGACACGGTGATCATCAGGAAGAGGGCCTGCATCAGCGGGTAGTCCTGCCCGATGACGGCGTTGAACAGCAGGTAGCCGATGCCCGGGTAACCGAAGACCTGCTCGACCAGCACCGAACCGCCGACCACGCCACCGAGTGCCAGACCGAAGCCGGTCAGGTTCGGCAGGATCGCGTTCCGAGCCGCGTACCGGACGGCCACGGTGCGGCCACGCAGACCGTTCGCCTCGGCGAAGGTCACGTAGTCGTCACCGAGCGTGTTGATCATCGCGTTGCGCATGCCGATGATCCAGCCGCCGAGGCTCGTCACCAGGATCGTCACCGCTGGCAGCACCGCGTGCTGCAGGGCATCGGCCGCGAACGCTCCGTTGAGCCCCGGGGTGGTGGTCGCCGAGTAGGCGCCCGTGGTCGGGAACCAGTGCAGCACGTAGCCGAGGAAGAACAGCAGGAGCAGGGCGGTCCAGAAGTACGGGAACGTCGACATGAACGACCCCGACAGCGTCGGGAGCGAGTCCAGCCAGGTACCGCGCTTCCACGCCGCCGCGACGCCGATCAGGGTGCCGAGGACGAACGCGAGGATCGTCACGACGCCGACCAGGATGAGCGTGTACGGCAGGGCCTTCGACACGAGATCGCCGACCGGCTGCGGGTAGAACGTGTAGCTCACCCCGAAGTCGAGCGTGACGACCTGGTGCAGGTAGTTGACGTACTGGTCCCACAGGTTGCCCGTGGGGACGCCGAGCTGGGCCTCGATGGCCTTCTTGGTGGCTTCGGTGACGGGGCCGTTCTGGCTGAGCTTCGCCAGCGCGGCGTCCGACGGGCTGCCCGGCATGAGGCGCGGGAGCACGAAGTTCAGCGTGACCGCGGCCCAGAGGGTCAGGACGAAGAGGACGAGTTTCTGGAGGATGTACTTCACTTCTGGTCCTCTTGCTGCTTCAGGATCTCCTGGCCGGCTGCGCTGTCCCGGAGCCGGAGCTTCGAGAAGATGAGCAGCGGTGCGGAGTCGTAGTTCTGCGGGGCCATGTACGGGTCCTCGGCGCTGGGCCAACCGACGAACTTGCCGGTGTTGAACAGCCCCCAGAGCCCGCCGTAGTACATGCCGATCACGGGCAGCTCGTCGTACACGATCTCCTGCAGCTGGTTCAGGATCTCCTGCTGCTTCGCGGTGTCCGTCGTCGCCTTGTACTCGTCGAGGAGCTTCTGGGTGTCGGCGTTCTTGTAGCGCTCGTAGTTGTTCACCGTCGACTTGCCGACCGGCTGGTAGAAGTCGCTGCTGAGCAGGGAGTTGAACGCCTGGTAGACGTCACCGTTGCCCATGCCGCCCATCGCCATGTCGAACGTGCCGTTGTTGATGTTCTGCTGGTAGCCGGCGGGCTGCGGTGCCTGGATCGTCACCTTCACGCCGATGGCCGTCAGGTCGCGGCGGACCTCCTGCGCGGCACGGAGCCAGTCCGAGTAGCCGTTCGCGGTCATGATGGTGATGGACAGCTGCTTGCCGTCCTTCATGATCTTCCCGCCCTGCTCGGTCCAGCCGGACTTCGCGAACGCGGCCTTCGCAGCGTCGACGTCCTGCGTGATCATGCCCTTGTCCGGGATGTCCGGGTTGAGGTACTTCTCCTGGTTCGGCAGGATCAGGCCGGTCTGGCCCGCTGCCGCCAGATTGCCCTCGGACGCGGTCTCGGCGATGTCGTCACGGTTCAGCGCGAGCGAGATGCCCTTGCGGACGTTGACGTCGTTGTACGGGGCCTTCGTCAGGTTCGGGATGAGGCCGATCACGCCACCGGCCGGGAACCACCACTGGTTCGTCTTCGACGCGGCACCCCAGGTGCCCTTGACGTCCGAGATGAACGAGTACGCCCAGTCGTAGCCCCGGGTGACGGTGTCGAGCTGCGTGTTCGTCGCCGGCAGGATGAGGTGCTTGATGGCGATCTTGTCGGCCTGCCAGTAGGTCGGGTTCTTGTCCATCGAGTACTGCTGGTCGGTGTAGTTGCCGAGCACGAACGGGCCGGTGCCGACCGGGTTCGGGTCGCGGAACGTCGTGGGGTCCTTCACGCCGCCCCAGTGCTGCTCACCGAGGATGTACGTCGCGCCGATGATGTTCAGGCTCGGCACGTCGTCGCTCTTGAGGTGGAAGACGACGTGGTCGCCGTCCACCTCGATGCTCTTGATGTGCTGCCAGGCGCCCTTGACGTCCATCGCCGGGAACTTCTTCAGCAGGTCGAACGTGAAGACGACGTCCTTCGCCGAGAACGGGGAGCCGTCGGACCACTCGACGCCCTGGCGGATCGTCATGTCGATCGTGCTGGCGTCCGGCTGGCTCCACTTGCTGGCGAGCCACGGGGTGCCCTTGCCGTCGAGGGGGTTGATCTCGATGAGCGGCTCGTACATCCACTTGGAGGCCGTGCGGGCGTTCGCGATGTACGGGTTGAAGTTGCGGTCGAACAGCGGGTTGCCGTGGTCCGCGTTGATGAGCATCGTGTCCTTGCCGATCGTGGGATCGGGTTCGGACCGGACCTGGATGCTGCAGCCGGTGGCCATGAGGGCCACGGCCGCGAGCCCGGCGATCGCCGCGACGAGGCGTCCGCGTCGTCGGGTGCTGCCGGGGCGCGTTCCGGGAGCGCGGGTCCCGGGGTCGCGCTTGCCGCGCGTGCGCTGTGGGGGAAGCGTCATTGCTCGGTCGACCTCCGTGTCGAATCGGTACTGGGTCAATGTATGCGCTTACATCGCGTCGCGCAACACCGGGGTTCCGTGCGGGGGTGGTACGTCGTGGCGGGCGGTAGCAGCGAGGGTCGGAGCGGGGGGCGGAGCGAGGGGCGGAGCGAGGGTCGGAGCGAGGGGCGGAGCGAGGGTCGGAGCGCACGGTGCGCGTTCCGTCGCCGGGCGCGAGGCTGCCCGCTCCGTGCGCGGTTACAGGCCCGCACCGGGCGGTCAACGTCGCACGGGATGAGCAAAGCCGCACGGTGCGGACGCACCGCCGCGCCGCTCGCCGCGCCGCTCGCCGCGCCACGCGCCGCGCCATGCGCCGCGCCATGCGCCGCGCCGCTCGCCGCGCCATGCGCCGCGCCGCTCGCGGCGCCGCACGTCACAGCGCCGGCGGGCAGCTCTCGCGCAGCAGCACCTCGACCGGTAGCCGGACGGCGCGCGGCGGTCCCTCGCGGTGGTCCAGCCGGTCGACGATCGCCCGCACCGCCGCACGCCCGAGCTCCCCCATCGGCTGGTGCACGGTGGTGAGCCGCGGCGACGAGAAGCGCCCGGCGTCGATGCCGTCGAAGCCGGTGACGACGACGTCCTCGGGCACGCGCAGGCCCCGGGCCGTGGCGGCGTCGAGCACGCCGAGCGCCGACTGGTCGTTCGAGCACACGATGGCCCGGGGCACCTCGTCCGCCAGCAGCGTCGCCGCCAGCTCCCGCGCTCGCGCCCGGCCGAAGTCGCCGTGCACCACCCGGACCGACGACGCCGGCACCCCGTGGTCTGCCAACGCCGACCGGAAGCCCGTCGAGCGCTCCATGTCGTCCGGCGAGTCGATCGGGCCCGCGACGTACGCGAGCGACCGGATGCCGAGCCGCCCGATCACGTGCGATGCGAGCGTCCGCATGCCGGCGCTGTTGTCCACGCTCACGGAGTCGAACCCGTGCGACCGCCGGTCGTCGGCGAGCACCACGACCGGGATCCGACGGGCGACGTGCTCGAGCAGGTCGTCCGGCACGGTCTGCGCGAGCACGGCGAGGCCGTCCACCCGGCCGGCGACGTCGTTGACGATCACGTCGCGCGAGGACCCCCGACCGGCGGCGACCATGAGCGCGAGTCCGCGCTGCCAGGCCTCGGTCTCGGCGCCGCGCAGGACCTCGTCGAAGTACAGGTTCGAGGAGAACGGCTGGGTCACGTGGCGGCGGTCGTCGACCACGCGGACGCCCCCGTCGGTGACCAGGTCCGGCCGTTCGTCGGGCACCACGTCGAACCCGGGCAGCAACAGTCCGACGACGCCGGTGCGCTTGCCGGCGAGGGCTCGGGCGTTGCCGGAGGGCACGTAGCCGAGGCTGCGGATCGCCGCTTGGACGCGGTCGCGGGTGCCCTCGCGGACGGCGTCCGGCGTGCGGAGCACGCGCGAGACGGTCGCGATCGAGACGTTCGCGGCACTGGCCACGTCGTAGACCGTGGGAGGTGCGGTACGTGGTGCAGCCAAGCCGTGCCTCCCGTCCGACGTCCGCTGGTGCGCACCGGGGCGGCGCGGCCGCACCATCCTAGGCACGGTCCGTGACGGCACTTCTCCACATGTGACGAAAGCCCTTGCGGCGGCCGGAGCGACCGCGCGACACTGTCACGACCTCAGTACGTCCCGTGAGGAAGCGCACCGGCGGGCAGGATGCCCGCGCACACCACGATGCCCACACGCAGGGGAAGGACACCGACATGTCACAGGCGACACGATCCGGAAGCAAGCTGGCGAACCGCGCGAGCCACGACGAGGCCGAGGTGCGCGACGCGCTGCTCGAGCGCACCGACGGCGGCGGTTCGACGTTCGACCAGCTCGACGCGACGGAGGAGCGCGCGGACCGCCCGTAGCGGGTCACGTCCGTCGTCGACCGGGCGACCGCCAGGAGGCGCGGACCGGCAGCAGCTGTCGGGTCGCGTCTCCGGGGCGGTCGCGTCCGGGGCGCTGCTCGCGCCACGGCGGACCGGGTCACGCGCGGTGCGTCCCGCCAGGCCCCGCGGTTCGTGCTCCGTCAGGTCACGCGGTTCGTGCTCCGTCAGGTCACGCGGTTCATGCTCCGTCAGGTCACGCGGTTCGCGTCATCGCTCGGTCGCCCCGACGATCGTCATGCCCGCGCCGCGCAGTCGGCGGCGCTCCTGTGCGATCCAACCGAGCAACCGGTCGTTCGTGCCGGCGACGTGCGCTGCGACGAGCCCGGCCGCACGGTCGGCGTCACCGTCGCGCACGGCGTCGATGATGGCGCTGTGCTCGTCCCACGCGGCGTCGCGGGCCTCGGGCGTGCGCACCTCGATCCACCGGGTGCGCTCGAGACGGGTCAGGGCATCGGCGATCGCGTCGGTGATGAACCGGTTGCCGCCGAGCGCCGCCAGGTCGAGGTGGAACGTCGAGCCCATCCGGATGCCGGCCTGCTGGTCGGGTGTCGGGCGCAGTGCGTCGAGGTGCCCGCGGACCTCGGCGAGCTGTTCGGCGCTCGCCCGCTCGACCGCGAGTCGGGTGGCGGCGGGTTCGAGCACGCCGCGGAGCTCGGCGAGCGAGGCGATCTCGTCGAGGTCGATCGGGGTGACCGTCCACGAGCGACCCTCGTGCAGGATGAGGCCCTCGCGCTCGAGCCGCGACAATGCGGCACGGACGGGGGTGCGTGAGGCGTGGAACCGCGCTTCGAGTCCGCGCTCCGAGATGCGCTCACCCGGCGCGATGTCGAGCGTCAGGATCGCGGCACGCAGGTTGTCGTAGAGCTGGGCCGTCTGCGACACCGGGGTTGCATCGATCGTGTCGGTCACGGCCAACAACTCTAGCGGGGACACCGTCGGAATGGTATACCGTTGTGGTATACCAATTGCTTCCGATTTGAAACGATGCGAGCCACCACGATGAGCGTGACCGCCGCACCCCCGACGCCCACCACGATCGGCCGCCGAGCGTGGACGATGCTCGCGCTCGGGGTCGCCGCGCAGGCCGCCGGAACCCTCGTGGTGACGGCTCCCGCTCTGCTCATCCCGTACCTGCACGCGAACGGTACGTCGCTGACCATGGCGGGCGTCCTCGCCGCCGCGCCGACGTTCGGCATGGTCCTGACGCTCATCGCCTGGGGCGCGATCACCGACCGGATCGGCGAACGGATCGTGATCGCCGGCGGACTGGTGTTGACGACGCTCACGGTGGTCGGGGCCTGGCTCGCCGCGGGAGACCCGGTGCTGCTCGGGCTGGCGTTCCTGCTGGGCGGCATGACGAGCGCGTCGACGAACGCCGCGAGCGGCCGGGTCGTCGTCGGGTGGTTCCCGAAGGAACGGCGCGGGCTCGCCATGGGCATCCGGCAGATGTCGCAGCCGCTCGGGGTCACGCTCGCGGCGGTCACGGTCCCGCAGCTCGCCGAGGGGTCCGGGATCCGCGCGGCCCTCGTCCTGCCGATCGTCCTCTGCGCCGTGCTCGCGGTGCTCTGCGCCGTCGGCATCCAGAACCCACCGCGGCCGGCCCGGCACACGGCACCAGCCGACGCGACGGCGAACCCGTACCGGGCGAGCGGGTTCCTCTGGCGGATCCACGCGGTGTCGATCCTGCTCGTGGTGCCGCAGTTCACCCTGTCGACCTACGGGCTGGTGTGGCTCGTCGGACTGGGCTGGTCGACGGCCGCGGCAGGGCTGCTCGTCGGGGCGTCGCAGTTCGTCGGGGCGATCGGGCGGATCCTGGTCGGGGTCTGGAGCGACCGGGCCGGCTCACGCGTCGGGCCGCTGCGGATCGTCGTCGTGAGCGCCGCCGTCGTGATGGGGCTGCTCGCGCTCGTCGACGTCACGCACCTGGCCGCCGGCGCCGTGTTCCTGGTCATCGCGACGAGCGTCACCGTGGCGGACAACGGGCTGGCCTACACGTCGGTCGCCGAGGCGGCCGGGCCGTTCTGGTCCGGTCGCGCCCTCGGGACGCAGAACACCGGGCAGTTCATCGCGGCGAGCGCCGTCGGCCCGGGCATCGGCGCGTTGGTGACGGCGCTCGGGTTCGCGGCGTCGTTCGGGATCGTGGCCGTGCTGCCGCTGCTGGCTCTGCCGCTGGTCCCGCGAGCGGACCGGTCGCACGACTGACCCGCGCGGCGTGGGGGCGCCGAGTCCCGTGACTGACCGCGCGGTGTGGGGCTGCCGAGGTTCCACGACTTGCCGCACGCGGTTCGTCGAGGTTCCAGCGAACCTTGACTGACCCGCGCGGTGTGGGGCTGCCGAGGTTCCACGACTTGCCGCACGCGGTTCGCCGAGGTTCCAGAGCACCGCGGCGCGAGCCCCGAGATGCCGAGATTTCGGAACCTCGGGGCTCACGCAGGACGCTCGCGCAGGACGGCGCGCTCGCTAGGCGGGGACGACCGGACCCACGGGCCAGCGGAGCAGCGCGGCGGCGGGAGCGCCACCGGGCAGCGACGCGGCGTTGACGAGCACGAGCTCGGCGTCGGTCAGCACCGCGGCCCGCACCATCGCGCACACCGCCGGCACCGCCCCGATGACCGGCGTCCCCGCGGCCTGCTCCGGTGCGGTAGCGACCCACGGCGCCCCGGCGAGTGCGAGCAGCGTCCGGTCGCCGATGGCCACGGCGTCGAGCGCGACGGTCGCGCCCTGGGCCTGCTGCAGCGCCTCGACGACGGGTCCGAGGCCGGTGACGACCTGGTTGTCGCCACGGCCGACGTGCGTGCGGAGCGAGTCCTCGAGGTCGTGACGGCGGGTGGCGACGACGCGGGCGAGTGCGGTCTCGACGTGCTCGACGAAGGCCTGCTTGGAACCGGCGTCGGCACGTGGGTCGCCCGGGAACACCGACACGAGCGCGCGGGTCTCCGACGACAGCGCCTTCACCAGCAGCTCGCGCGCGGTGACGTCACCGGCGACGACGACGAGTCCGGGGCGGATCGTCCGCACGGCCTCGTCGACGGCGGCAGCGGTCTCCGACGAGTTCTGCTTCCAGATCTCCTCGGTGTGCTGCTGCCAGTGCGGCTGCTTCCACCCGGTGCCGGCCTTGGCGTAGTGCAGGGTGTCGTTCCGTCCAGCCACCTGCTGCTCGGACGCGTCGGCCGCGACCGGGGCGTGCCCGAGGCGGTAGGCGCGGAAAGCCCCGCCCTCCTTGCCGGCGTGGACCACCAGGAACGGCAGGTCGACGGGACGGTGGGCGACGAGCGGCACCAGGTCCGGTACGGCTCCGACGCCGACGGACTCCGATCCGTGCAGCGGCCCGGGCAGGACCTCGCTCAGCACGACCTCGCCGTCGTGCACGAGCACGTACCGGGTGACGGGCGAGGGGACGCCGGGCTCCTGCTCGAACTCGGTGGCGACGGCGTCGACGACCTCGTCGGACGCACCCTGTGCCCGGAGCCCCTCCTCGACACCGCGGAGCTTCAGCGCCGCCTGTCGTCGGGGATCCTCGACGTTGCCGGAGACATCGGCGTAGGCCCAGGCCCAGGTGCCGCCGCCCTCCAGTCGCTCTCCCAGGATCCGGTGCAGTTCGCTCGTCGCGTTGGTCGACGTCATGGCAGCTCCTCTCGGACGGTTGCCGGAGCCGATGAGCTCCGGCGCTCTCACGTGCGACCACACTCCACCTCGCCGCCACCGGGCGTCCACAGTCGGGAGCGAACACCCAGGCGCGAATCTGCAACGACGCTCGGTTTTGTGGTTGGCTGACCTGGACCCCGAATCGACGACGAACCGGAGTGCGGCAATGACGCCTCGACCACGACCCATCTCCAGACGACAACTCCTGGGCTTCGGCATCGGCACGGCGGCGGCAGGGCTGCTCGCTGGCTGCGCGGTCCCAGGGTCCACCAACGTGAACAAGGCCGCCCTCGTGCCGGCCGCCGCGTCGGGCGAAACCGTCCAGCTCACCTACTGGGCCTGGTTGAAGGACCTGCAGAAGGTCTGCGACGTCTGGAACAAGACGCACCCGAACATCCAGGTGTCGGCGAACTGGATCCCCGGTGGCAACAGCGGCGGGTACCAGAAGATGTACTCCGCGCTGGCGGCCGGCGGTGGTCCGGACATCGGCCAGGTCGAGCTCCGGCAGATCCCCGAGTTCATGCTCGCCAACGGTCTCGTCGACCTCGCCCGCTACGGCGCGAAGGACTTCGAGTCCAAGTACGACGAGGCGGCGTGGGCGCAGGTGTCCTTCGTCGACGGCATCTACGGCATCCCGCAGGACACCGGCCCCATGGGGTTCTACTACCAGACCGCCCTGCTCGAGCAGGCCGGTGGCGAACCCCCGACGACGTGGGACGAGTGGCGCGACCTGGCCGAGAAGGTCCGGAAGACCGGCAAGCAGAACTACCTCGAGGTGTTCCCGGTCTCGGACGCGTCACCGTTCGCCGCGTACGCGCAGCAGGCCGGTGCCCGCTGGTTCAAGGTCGACGGTGACGAGTGGGTCGTCGACATGACCGACGACAAGACCCTGATGGTCGCGGACTTCTTCGACGGGGTCATCGACGACAAGCTCGTCGACACCAGCGCCGGTGCGTACTCCCCCGGCTGGTACGCGTCGGCCGCGAGCGGCAAGATCGCCGCCGTCACGAGTGCGAGCTGGGGCGACGCCCTGATCGAGTCCGTGCAGGGCGGCGAGGGCAAGTGGAAGGTCGCCCCGATGCAGAAGTGGGGTGCCGACGGCTTCGGCTCGAGCGCCATCGGCGGGTCGACGGCGGCGGTCCTGGCGAACGCGAAGCACCCGAGGGAGGCGCTCGAGTTCATCACGTGGATGACCACCTCGAAGGAGGGCATCGACGCGATGATCAAGTACTGCGGCATCGGCTGGTCGCCCGCGGTCGACTACATCGGCAAGCAGCGTGAGCAGCCGTCGAAGTGGTTCTCCGGCCAGAACTACAACGAGGACGTCTTCGTGCCGGCCTCGAAGGAGCAGAACATCGACTGGTCGTGGTCCCCGGTGACCCAGTCGGCGTTCACGAGCCTGCAGAACCAGTTCCGCCGGAAGCTCACATCCGGCCTCAAGCTCTCCGACGCGGTGGAACTCGCGCAGCGGGAGATCGTCCAGTCCTTCAAGGACAAGGGCCTCAGCGTCAGGACGGCACGATGAGCCAGCAGACCAGCACGCGACCCGCCTTCCGCACGAGCACGAAGGCCACGAGTGCGCAGAAGCGCGCCCCGTGGATCCTGCTCGCGCCGTTCCTGGCCCTGTTCCTGCTGACGTTCATCATCCCGATCATCAGCGCCCTGTTCCAGTCGTTCACGACCGTCGACCGCGAGGGCCTGTTCGGCGAGGACGGCGTCGTCGGCAAGTTCGCCGGCTTCGACAACTACGCGATCGCCCTGCAGGACTCCGGCTTCGTCGCCTCGATCGGCCGCATGCTGCTCTTCGGCATCGTGCAGGTCCCGGTGATGATCATCGCCTGCACGATCCTCGCGCTGCTGCTCGAGTCGGCGAGCGCCCGCTGGCCGGGCTTCTTCCGCGCGATCTACTTCATGCCGTACGGCGTCCCCGGCGTCATCGCGACGATCCTGTGGTCGTTCCTGTACGTGCCCGGCCTGTCGCCGATCGTGTCCCTGCTGCAGTCGATGGGGCTGCAGCCGGACTTCCTCGGCGCCAACAGCGTGCTGTGGTCGATCGCGAACATCGTCACGTGGACCTACACGGGCTACAACATGCTCATCATCGTGGCGCAGCTCAAGTCGATCCCCGGCGAGGTCTACGAGGCCGCCAAGATGGACGGCGCCGGCCCGTTCCAGGTCGCGTGGCGGATCCAGATCCCGCTGATCGCGCCGGCCCTGGTGCTCACCACGGTGTTCTCGATCATCGGCACGCTGCAGCTCTTCGCGGAGCCGCAGATCCTGTCCACGGTCGCCCCGGCGATCGACACCGAGTACACGCCGAACTACGCCGCGTACACCAACGCGTTCGCGTTCAACGAGTACGGCGTCGCGAGTGCGCAGGCGGTCATCATCGCGCTGGCCGCGTTCATCCTGTCGTTCGCGTTCCTCGCGTTGACGAACCGCGCGCCGAAGGACGAACGCGACCGGCGCAAGCGGGCCAAGCGTGACGGCCTGGAGGCCCGCACCGCGCTCCAGACGCGCGCTGCGGCGGGCAGCACGGGTACTTCCCAAGCCGCACCGGGCCTCCAGGCCAGGTCCGGTCTGCAGAACGGAACGAAGGGGGCGGACGCATGACCAGCGAAGCCATCGAAGCGCCGGCCACGGCGAAGACCGCCGTCCCCGTGGACACCACGTCGATCTCGGCGCACCAGCGCCGCAAGCTCGACCGGTCCCCGCGCTCGCAGATCGTCGTGACGGGCATCCTCGTCGTCGTCGCGCTGTACTTCCTCGTCCCGCTGTACTGGGTCGTCATCGCCGCGACGAAGACGACCGGCGCGCTGTTCTCGACGAACGGGTTCTGGTTCGGCGGCGAGTTCGCACTGTGGAGCAACCTGCAGCAGGTGTTCACGTACGACGGCGGCATCTTCGTCCGGTGGATCGCGAACAGCATCCTGTACTCCGGCGTCGGTGCGGTCCTGGCGACCTACTTCGCCGCGGCCGGCGGGTACGCCCTGGCGAAGTACGACTTCAAGGGTCGGCAGTTCGTGTTCGGCACGATCCTCGGCGGCGTGCTCGTGCCCGGGACCGCGACGGCGCTGCCGCTGTTCCTGCTGTTCTCGACGCTCGGCCTGACCGACACGTACTGGAGCGTGCTCATCCCGAGCCTCGTCTCCCCGTTCGGCCTGTTCCTGTGCCGGGTGTACGCAGCGGCGTCGGTGGACACCACGCTGCTCGAACAGGCACGCATCGACGGTGCCAGCGAGCTCCGGATCTTCCACACCGTGGTGCTCCGCCAGATGACCCCGGCCCTGGTGACCGTGTTCCTGTTCCAGGTCGTCGGCATCTGGAACAACTTCTTCCTACCGCTCATCATGCTGGCAGACCAGAAGCTGTACCCGATCACACTGGGGTTGAACAACTGGCGCTCGCAGGTCGACCGCCTGCCGGAGTTCTACCAGCTCACCACCGGCGGGGTGCTCGTCTCGGTCATCCCGCTCGTCATCGCCATCATCGTCCTGCAGCGCTTCTGGCGCGGGGGCCTCACGGAAGGATCGGTCAAGGGTTGACCAACTCCGCACTCGACGACCTCCACTCGACCTCGCCGGGTTCGGCATCACGGCTCCCCCCGCGGGCCGCGCTCCACACCGACGCACCGTCGCTCTCGCTGAACGGCGACTGGCGCTTCCGGTGGTCGCCGGTCGCATCGGTGTCCGACGCGTTCGCCACCGACGCCGCCGTGGAGGACGACCCCGCGTGGGGCGAGCTGCCGGTGCCGTCGCACTGGGTCCTGCACGGGCACGGGTCGCCGAGCTACACGAACCTGCAGTACCCGTTCCCGATCGACCCGCCGCACCCGCCGGACGAGAACCCCACCGGTGACCACCGGCGGACGTTCGAGCTGCCGGCGTCGTTCGCGGCGGCCGGTCGGGTGCTGCTGCGGTTCGACGGCGTCGAGTCGCACTTCCGGGTGTGGTTGAACGGCACGCTCGTGGGCTGGTCGACCGGGTCCCGCCTGGCGACCGAGTTCGACGTCACGCAGCTGCTCCGTCCGGGGTCGAACGACCTGGCCGTGCGGGTGCACCAGTGGTCGGCGGCGTCGTACCTCGAGGACCAGGACCAGTGGTGGCTGCCCGGGATCTTCCGCGACGTCACGCTGCTCGCCCGTCCCACGGCGCCGATCGACGACGTGTTCGTCAGGGCGTCGTGGGCGCCCACGTTGGGCAGTGCCGCGACGGCCGGGACGGCTGCGTCCGGACGCCCGGCGACCGGCAGCGGGACCATCACGTTCCCGACGCTGGACGCTGGCTTCCCGGTGCGGTTCGCGGTGCCCGACCTCGGCGTCGACGTGACGTGGACGACGGCCGACGAGGTCACTCCGGTCGAGGTCGAGGGCGTCGAGCCGTGGAGCGCGGAGCTGCCGAAGCTGTACGACGCCACGCTGTCCACGGGCACGGCGGCCGGCGGGGCCGAGGGCGGCGAGACCGTGTCGCTCCGGCTCGGCTTCCGCACCGTGTCGATCGAGGGCGACCGGTTCCTGGTGAACGGCGAGCGCGTGGTGTTCCACGGCGTGAACCGGCACGAGACCCACCCCGTGCGCGGCCGCGTCTTCGACGAGGAGCACGCCCGCGCGGACATGGCGCTCATGAAGCGCAACAACGTCAACGCGATCCGCACCTCGCACTACCCGCCGCACCCCCGCGTGCTGGACCTGGCCGACGAGCTCGGCTTCTGGGTGATCCTCGAGACCGACCTCGAGACCCACGGGTTCATCTTCACCGGCTGGGTCGGCAACCCCTCCGACGACCCGGCCTGGGCGGACGCCTACCTCGACCGCGTCGCACGGACCGTCGAGCGGGACAAGAACCACCCGTCCATCGTGATGTGGTCGCTCGGCAACGAGTCCGGCACCGGCCGGAACCTGGCGGCGATGTCGCAGTGGGTGCACGACCGCGACGCCGAGCGGCCCGTGCACTACGAGGGCGACTACACGGGCGAGTACACCGACGTGTACTCACGGATGTACCCGTCGCTGCAGGAGACCGAGTCCATCGGCGGCGGCACCCCGACACCCCTGCTCGGCTGCGGCCCGGCCGAGGCCGCACGGCAACGCTCGAAGCCGTTCATCCACTGCGAGTACGTCCACGCGATGGGCAACGGCCCCGGCCAGATCGCCGAGTACGAGGCCCTGGTCGACCGGTACCCGCGCCTGCACGGCGGGTTCGTGTGGGAGTGGCGCGACCACGGGCTCCTGGCGCAGACGGCGTCCGGCCAGGACTACTACGCCTACGGCGGCGACTTCCACGAGGTCGTGCACGACGGCAACTTCGTGATGGACGGCTTGGTCCTGCCCGACGACTCCCCGACCCCGGGGCTCGCCGAGTTCGCGGCCGTCGTCGCCCCGATCCGCCTGGCGGTGTCGGACACCACGATCCTGGTCGAGAACCGGTACCACTCGGCCTCGACCGCCGGGCTCCGGTTCTGCTGGACCCTGTCGCGGAACGGCGTCGTCGAGGCCTCCGGCCGGTTCGCCGCCGGCGTGGTGGCGGCCCGCGAGTCGGCGACCGTCCCGGTGCCGTCCGAGGTGCTCGACGCGGCAACCGCCGAACTCGCACCCGGCGACGAACTCTGGCTCGACCTGACCGCCGAACTGGCGGGCCCGACCGCGTGGGCGGACACCGGCCACGTCGTCGCACGCACCCAGCGGCTCGTCGCGAGCCGTGTGGCGGACGCACCACGGGCCTCCCGGCAGGGGTGGGACGGCGACCGTCTCGGCGACGGGACGTTTTCGGACCGCGGCGACCTGGTGTCCTGGAAGGGACACGAGGTCGCAGGACCACGCCTGGAACTCTGGCGCGCCCCGACCGACAACGACCGCCTGGCGTCGCAGGGCGGCTACGAGACGGCGGACCCGGTGCTGACGCACGGCGTCGGTGACCCGGACGCTCCCCCGTCGGCCTCGCGCTGGCGGGACCGTGGACTGGACCGGCTGACCCACCGCCTGGTGTCGGTGGAACGGACCGAATCCGGGCTGGAACAGCGGGTGCGGGTGGCGGCGGCGAACAGCGGGTGGGGCCTCGAGGTCACGCACCGCTGGACCCTGACGTCCGACGGGCTCGTGCTGCAGACCGACGCGGTGCCGTTCGGGGCGTGGGACGTCACCTGGCCGCGGATCGGGGTGCGGTTCGACCTGCCGGCCGGGTTGGCCGACGAGACGGCCACGTGGTTCGGCACCGGGCCGCTCGAGTCGTACGCCGACTCGTCGCACGCTGCCCGGGTCGGTCGGTTCACCGCTCCGGTGCGGTCGCTCGGGGTCGAGTACTCGCGGCCGCAGGAGACCGGGCACCGGCCTGCTCTGCGCTCGTTGTCCGTCGGGCCGTTCACGGTGTCGACCGTGGGGTCGCACCGTGCGGGCTTCACCCTCTCGCCGTGGACCGCGCAGCAGATCGACCGCGCCGAGCACCCGTACGAACTGCCGACGTCGGACCACCTGTACCTGTACCTCGACGCGGCACAGCACGGGCTCGGCAGCCGGGCGTGCGGCCTCGACGTGCTGCCCGAGCACCAGCTCTGGCCGCAGGCGTTCTCGTGGAGCGTGGTGCTGGCGTAGGGGTCCGGTCGGGTCCGGCTCGTCCGCGCCCCGCTGCCGTCGTCGCGCCCCGGCTCTTCGGGGCGCGACGACGGTCACGGGGCGCGATCTGTCGACTGCGCCGCGACCGCGCTGCCTACGCGTCGGCGGACAGCGCGCGCAGGGCCGCGGGGTCGCTCGCGTTCAGGAAGTCGGTCAGGCGCTCGGCCTCGCCGGGCTCCTCGATCGCCTCGGCCGCACGGCGCAGCGCGAACAGGGCACGGAGCACGCCCCGGTTCGGCTCGTGCGCCCACGGCACCGGACCGGCACCGCGCCAGCCGGCCTTGCGCAGGGCGTCGAGCCCGCGGTGGTACCCGACGCGGGCGTAGGCGTAGGACTCCAGGCTCGCGCCGCGCTCCCAGGCCTCGTCGGCGAGCAGGGCCCACGCCAGGCTCGACGACGGGTGCGACACCACCACGCTGGCGACGGGGGCGTCGGCAGCGAGTGCCGCGGTCACCTCGGGTTCGGCGGGGAGCAGGGTCTCGGGGTTCGTCGACGGGTTCGGCAACAGGTTCTCCGGCATGCCCCCAGCCTGTCATCCCTTGCGCGTCCCCGTGGCCGGGATTACCGTGGGAGGCACCTCGTCGTCATCACGAGGCCCCCGGGGCGGGAGACCGACCGGCGGCACGGATGGCGGACACGGGGGTCCCCGACGGAAGAAGACGGATTGCTGTCGATCACCGGTTCTGCTCAGCCCACGCGCTGACACCGTGATCGCGCGCCCCGTCGGGCGCTCCACCGCACAGCGGTGGGTTCGGTGTCGTGCGCCCAGCATCGACACCGGGAGGCATCCCCATGCCCAGCAGTCCATCCGTCGTCCTGCACGACGTCACCTTCGCCTGGCCCGACGGCTCCGTCGCGCTCGACCACCTCAGCGCCGCCTTCGGGCGTGGCCGGACCGGCCTGGTCGGGAGGAACGGGGCCGGCAAGTCCACGCTGGTCCGGCTCGCGACCGGCCGGCTCCACCCCACGTCGGGCACCATCTCGACGTCCGGCCCCGTCGACCACCTGCCGCAACGCCTGGCAACGGGGACCGACGACGCCGTCGCCGACCTGCTCGGCATCCGGTCGACGCTCACCGCGCTCCGGGCCGTCCTGTCCGGTGACGCGTCGCCCGAGCACTTCGAGGCGGTCGGCGACGACTGGGACCTCGAGGAACGCGCTGCCGCGGCGATCGCGAGCGTCGGACTCGACGGCGCCGACCTGGAACGCCCGGTGTCGACGCTGTCCGGCGGGCAGTCCGTGCTCGTCGCCGTCGCCGGGGTGCGGTTGCGCGGCCGTCCGATCGCGTTCCTCGACGAGCCGACGAACAACCTCGACCGTCGGGCACGAGGGCTCCTGCTCGACCTGGTCGACGACTGGCGCGGCACCCTCGTGGTGGTCAGCCACGACCGGGAGCTCCTCGAGCACGTCGACGAGACGTGCGAGCTCCGCGCCGGCGCGATGACCGTGTTCGGCGGGACCTTCAGCGCGTTCGAGGAGCACGTGGCCGTGCAGCAGGCGGCCGTCGAACGCGAGGTCCGGGTTGCCGAACAGCGACACCGCACCGAGAAGCGGCAGCGCATCGAGGCCGAGACGAAGATCGCCCGGCGCGCTCGCGCTGGGGTGAAGGCCGTCGAGAACATGCCGAAGGGCTACGCGAACGAGCTGCGGAAGAAGGGCGAGCAGACCGCCGGCCGGCTTCGCGTCGGGTACGCGGACGACGAGGCCGCCGCACTCGCCACCAAGCGCGAAGCCGAACTCCGGCTGCGCGACGACGAGTCCATCCACGTGACCCTGCCCGACCCGGACGTCCCGGCGTCACGGCAGATCGCGACCGTCACGGTGCGCGGGCGGGACGTCATCGTGCAGGGGCCGGAGCGCATCGCGGTCACCGGGGACAACGGCGTCGGGAAGTCCACCCTGCTCGAACAGCTCGTCGGTTGGCCGGAGGCCCGGGAGCACCCCCTGCCCGACACCGGTGCCGTCGCCCACGTCGAGCGGATCGCCTACCTGCCGCAGCGGAAGGACACCCTCGACGACTCCGCCACGGTGCTCGACAACGTGCGACGGGACGCCCCGCACGTCGCCGTCGCCGAGGTCCGGAACCGCCTCGCGAAGTTCCTGGTGCGCGGCGACACCGTCGACCGGCTCGCCGGGGCGCTGTCCGGCGGGGAGCGCTTCCGGGTGGCGTTGGCGAGCCTGGTGCTGGCCGACCCGCCGCCGCAGTTGCTGGTGCTCGACGAGCCGACGAACGACCTCGACCTGACGAGTGTCGACCAGCTCGTCGACGCGTTGCGGGCCTACCGCGGCGCGCTCGTCGTGGTCAGTCACGACGAGACGTTCCTCGACCGGCTCGAGCTCGACGCGCGCATCGAGCTGTCGTAGCCCGCTGTCAGCGCCGTCGGGTCGGTCGGATCGCGAGCGACTCGACGGTGCCGCGCTCCGGCAGGTCGACGACCGTCCGGACGGCCGCGGCCACGTCCTCCGGCGCCAGGTAGTACGCGGTGTCGTAGTCCTCGCCGAGCTTCTCGGTCAGCGCCCGTTGCATGTCCGAGTCCGTCCGGCCCGGGTGCACGCTCGAGACCCGGACGCCGTTCGCCCGCTCTTCTTCGCGCAGGGCATCGGCGAAGGCCCGCAGCGCGAACTTCGACGCCGCGTACACGCCACCGCCGGGGCCGGAGTGGAACCCCGAGCCGCTGTTGATCGGCACGACGATGCCCCGCGCCGTCCGGAGTGCGGGCAGCGCCAGCCGGGTGAGCTCGGCGACCGCGAACAGGTTCGTGGCGAAGACCTGCTCCCACACGGCACGCGGGGTGTCGGCGATGGTCGTGCCCTGTTCGACACCGGCGGAGTGCACGAGCACGTCGAGCCGGTCGGGCAGCGCCGGCAGGTCCCCCGCGCCGAGGTCACCGACGAACGGCGCGGCGCTCGGCAGTTCGGCGACGAGGGCGTGCACCGCCTGAGCGTTCCGTCCGCCGACGAACACGTGGTGGATGCGACCGAGGTCGGTCGCGATCGCGCGGCCGATGCCGCGGGTGGCACCGGTCACCAGGGCGACCGGACGGTTCTGGAGCTGTTCTGTCGTCACGTGGGCCAGCCTACGGAAGCCGGGCCGGGCCTCCCGTCCGGTTCCGGGATCTGTGGAGAACCGTCACCGCGACGACCACCGCGACCACCAGGACGGCCACCGCTGCGATGCCCCACGGCGAGCCGGCCAGCGCGGCGACGACCGCCCAGAACACCGCGAGCCCGACGGTGGCGTAGAGGAAGGCCCACGCGACGCAGCCCGGCACCATCGCGATCGTGTACCGCCACCACGCCACGCGGGCGAGCCCGGCGGCCGCGTTCATCACCGTCTGCAGCCCGACCACCACGAAGCTTACCGTCACCACCGGCAGGCCCCAGCGTTCGAGGAGCACTGAGCCGCGGCGGACCGCCGGCGAGTGCAGCCAGCGGCCCCAGCGGGAGCGCGAGGCACCCGTCACCGCGAGACGCGCGACCCAGTACGTGGCCTGCGCGCGGCAGAACACGATCACGAAGAGCGCGAGGACGAGCTGCCAGAACGGCAGCCCGTCGAGGAAGGCGGGCACGGTCGCACCGTAGCGCCTCCGTCCGGAGGAACGCCTCCGGGGGTCAGTCGCCGTCGGCGCCCTGCCGGATCCTGATCCCCTCGAGGACGTCCTGCGCCCGCTTCTCGTCCTGCTTCTCGATCTGGCGGGTGTCGCGCTCGGGGAGCTGGATGTCCTCCTCCGCCCGGATGCCCGCCTGCAGCTGCCGGCCGCGCTCGAGCTCGGCGTCGAACTCGGCACCGAAGAGCAGCGCGTTGTTCGTGATCCAGAGCCACAGCAGGAACACGATGACGCCACCGAGGGAACCGTACGTGGCGTTGTAGTTCGAGAAGTTGGCGACGTAGAACCCGAAGCCGACGCTCGCGATGATCAGGATGAGGATCGCCAGGATCGACCCACCGCTCACCCACCGGAACTTGGGCTGCTTGACGTTCGGAGCCCAGTAGTAGAGCACCGCGACGACGATGATCGCGACGACGAGCAGGATCGGCCACTGCACGATCAGCAGGACCGTCGCGGCGGCGTCGCCGAGTCCGATCACGTCGCCGAAGCTCCGCGCGAGCGGGCCCGAGACGAGCACGAGCAGGCCGACGACGAGCATGACGACGGTGAACACCGTCACGCCGAGCATGGTCGGGCGGAGCTTCCAGATCGGTCGGCCCTCGCGGACGTTGTAGATCCGGTTCATCGCCCGGCCGAAGGCGCCGACGTACCCGGAAGCCGACCAGATCGCGCCGACGATGCCGACCACGAAGGTGATGCCGGCGGCGGGCGACCGGACGAGACCCTCGATCGGGTCCTTCAGCAGGTCGACGACGCTCTGCGACCCGACGTTGCCGATGATCGTCAGCAGGGAGTCGATGGTCTTCTGCGGGTCGGACACGAGGCCCAGGATCGAGACGATCGCCAGCAGTCCGGGGAAGAGCGCGAGCACCGTGTAGTAGGTCAGGCTCGCCGCGAGGTCGGTGCACTGGTCGCCGGTGAACTCGCGGAGCGTCTTCTTGAGCGTGTAGACGAGCGTGGGCTTGGTGAGGTCGGTGGGGCTGTCCGGCTTCCGGGAGTCGTCCGGGTCCGGCTTCTGCTGCTCCTGCGCCATCGGACTACCCCCGCGCCTTCAGGGCCTGCTTCGACCGCTTGACGGCGGCCTTGCGGTTCTTGTTCGCTCGTCGCTGCACCGCGGCGATGCCGGTCTGCTGCTTCACGCGGGCCTTGTGGGCCGGGTCGCGGTCCAGCGCCTGCTCGGCGGCCTTGGCCCGGGCCTTCCGACCCTTGCGGCCGGACTGCGCCTGCTCCTTGGCCGAGGGGCCGTCGCCGCGCGCGCCGAACGGCAGCAGCGCGGTGAACGCCGAACTCACCGGTGGCGTCGCCAGGTGTCCGGCGGGGCGGTTGCGCAGCGCGATGCCGAGGACGATCGCCGCGACGCCGGTCAGCCCGGTGATGCCCATCGCGACGAGCGGGGTCGGGTCACGGTGCCAGCGCTGGCGGGTCTTCGCGGCGGCGAGGCGTGCCCGCGCCGGGAGGTTCGCACGGCGCTTGAGCTCGGTGACGGTGTCGGTCATGCGCTCACGCGTGCGGACGTTCGCGAGTTCGAGCTCGGGGAGACTGTCCTTGGCCATTCCCCAGTTTCTACACGGCTGGGCCGGGGGCGCGCCCAGATGGCCGCGGCGCGGCCGCCCGGTCGGTGTCGCCCCCGGGCAGTGGGCGCGACCCCAGGGCGGACGGGAGGCCCGTGGCGGGCCCGCCACGGGCCTCCCGTCCGTCGGGCACGGCGTTCAGGACGGGACGACGACGTCCTCGGGCTGGCCGCTGGCAGCCGAACGTCCAGCTGCCTCCATGAGTGCGAGGCTGCGCAGGTTGTCGCGGCCGCTCGTCGCCGGTGCCGGGCCACCCTCGACCGAACGGGCGAAGGCCTGCAGCCCGCCCTGGCGGTCGGTGTGCTCGAGCACGGGCAGCTCGACGGGCTCGGCCTCGTCGTCCTGGGTGCGGCGGAGGGTGACCACGTCGCCGTCGACCGCGTTCGGCGCGCCGTCGCGGCTGGTGAACCAGAGTTCGCCGTCCTCGCCCTGGATGCTCCACTCGCCGGCCCACGCCGTGCGGGGGCCGCGGCTCAGCCAGCTGCCGCGGTAGCTGACGATCAGCCCACCGTCGAGCTCGATGAGCATCGAGGCGATGGCTTCGTCCTGGTACTTGCTGTACGACGGGAAGGTCGCCTTGGCGAAGACCCGGACGGCCTCTTGTCCGGTGACCATCCGGAGCAGGTCGAAGTGGTGGATGGCCATGTCGTTGATCATGGCGTGCGGGAACTTGTAGTGCGGGTGTTCCTCGAACGCCAGGTCGTTGTCCCACTGCCGGAAGTCGACGTTGATCGCGGAGAGCTCGCCCACGGTGTTCGCAGCGAGCAGGTCCTGCACGGCGCGCGGTGCCGGGTACCAGCGGTAGTTCTGGCTGACCTGCAGCACGAGGCCGAGCTCCTCGGCACGGCGCACGGCGGTGACGGCCTCGTCCGTGGTGTTGGCGAACGGCTTCTCGACCAGGACGTGCTTGCCGGCGTCCAGGGCCTCGAGCGCGAGCGGCACGTGGGTGACGGCGGGGGCGGTGATGACGACGGCGTCGGCCTCGACCCCGGCGAGCGCCTCGGTGAGGGACGCGAACGCGGCGGACTCGGGCAGCCCGAGGTCCTGCTGCACGGCGGTCAGCGTTGCCGGCACCGGGTCGACGATCCCGACCACCTCCACTTCGGAGACCTCTGGGATGGCGGTGCGGGCCCAGTTGCCGCCCCACCCTCCGAGACCGACGTGGATGATCCGGACCGTCATGCGTGCACTCCTTCGTGGCTGCCGCGTCACGACTCCCGTGACGCGTCCGTCCAGTCTGTCAGTGCTGCGCGCGCCGGGCGCCGTCGGTGCTGCGCGCGGCGGGCGCTGTCGGTGCTGCGCGCGGCGGGCGCCGTCGGTCCTGCGCGCGGCGGGCGTCGAGGTTCCACGACATGCCGTGTGCGCGGCGCCGAGGTTCCACGGAGCGCGTCGGGCGACGTCGAGATGCCGAGATTTCGGAACCTCGACGGGACGCCGACGGGACCGACGGAGCGGGACGGGACGGGACCCGGGCGCTCAGTGCGTGAAGGCGTAGGCGATGAGCGCCATCGTCACGATGAACCCCGCCAGGTAGTTGATCCAGAGGAACCGCTTCCACCCGGCGTTCGCGGCTTCGGCGCCCTGGTCCGTGATGTTCCACCACGGCAGCACGTTGAGCGAGTACGGGATCACGACGACGGCGGCGATCGGCCCCGGGAACGCCGAGAACAGCAGTGCGACGCCGGCGACCAGGTACGCGACGAACGCGAGTCGCACGGTCGCCCGGGCACCGATGACGGTCGCGACGGACCCGATGCCGCCGGCCCGGTCGGCGAGGACGTCCTGCACGGCGCCGAAGGCGTGCGAGGCGACCCCCCACAGGAAGAAGGCGATGCAGACGGCGACGAGCTGGCCGGTCCAGTGCGGTCCGGCGAGCGCCAGGCCGTAGATCGCGGGCGAGACGAAGTGGGTCGACGAGGTCAGGGAGTCGAGGAACGGCTTCTCCTTGAACCGCAGCCCCGGCGCCGAGTACGCGATGACGGCGAACACGCTGATCGCCAGGACGAGCCACGACCACGGCCCGTTCCCGCTCACCGCCCCGAGCACGACGAGCGCGACCAGGAACGGCACGTTGGTGATGACGACGGCCCAGAGCGTGGTGCGGTGGACGCTCTTGTCGAGCAGGGCACCCTCGACGCCGCCCTTGCGCGGGTTGCGCAGGTCGGACTCGTAGTCGAAGACGTCGTTGATGCCGTACATCGCCAGGTTGTAGGGCACCAGGAAGTACACGACGCCGACCAGGAACGCGACGAGCGAGAACCCGCCGCCGCCCTCGACGCCGACCCCGCTGCCGAGCAGGTACGCGGCACCGAACGGGTAGGCGGTGTTCACCCAGCTGATCGGGCGCGACGAGATGAACAGTGCTCGCAGGGTCGACGGCCTGGAGGCGGTGCTGGCGTTCACTTCGTGTCCTCCGGTGGTGCGGTGGTCGGGTCGGGCGCGGGGCGCGCGGCGGCCGGGTCGCGCGGGCCCGTCCGGTCGAACAGGACCCACAGGCTCGGCAGCAGCACGATCGCCGCCATCGCGTACGCGAGGTCCTCGACCGGGATCGCCCCGATCTTCGCCCCGCTGATGAGCGAGGGGTCGTAGGCGACGATGCGCAGGGTCACGATGACGTTGTCGAACACGATCGTCATCACGAGCAGCGCGATCCCGGCGACGAGCGACGTGACCAGTGCGACCCGGCGGCCGGGCCCCGGTGCGCGTCCCGCTGCTCGCGCACGGCGCGCGGCCACGATCCCGGCGACGACCGCCACCACCGCCACGACGGCGAAGAACGGCAGGGCCAGGAGGGCGTAGGCGCCGGAGCCGGTCACGGGCGCCGCCGCCCGAGCGACCGCTGCACGACGGGTCGGACGAAGCCGACCAGGTCCATCGTCGAGTAGCAGAGCAGCAGCAGGAAGAAGAGCTCCTCGAGCGGGACCTCGGGGGCGAGCAGCACGCCGGTCAGCAGGTGCTGCGGGCCGATGAAGAAGATGCCGTACGCGACCCCGGCGACGTCCCACACCATGAAGAACGCGACGCCGACGACCATCACCGCAGCCGCACGCCACGGCGCCCGCCAGAAGAACAGCCGGAAGCGGGCGTCGAGCACGGTCATGCCGATCAGCGACACGACCAGGCCGGCGAGGTACAGCCCGGGCATCAGACGGTGCCGGCCTGGTTCCGCGGGGTGCCGAGCGGCGTCGGCAGCGGTTCGGTGCTCGTGTCGCCGTGGATCCGCTTGAGCAGGACCTCGGCGCTGATCAGGCACATCGGCAGACCGATGCCCGGGATCGTGGACGCCCCGGCGTAGTACAGGCCGTCGACCTTGGCCGATGCGTTCTTCTCGCGGAAGAACGCACTCTGCTTGAGCGTGTGCGCGGGGCCGAGCATCGACCCGTTCCACGCGTTGAGGTCGTCGGCGAAGTCGCGCGGTCCGATCGTCCGGCGGACCCGGATGCGGTCCCGCAGGTCGGGGACGCCCGAACGCTCGGCGACGACGTCGATGGCGCGGTCGGCGATCTGCTCGACCTCCCAGTCGCCAGCACCGTCGATCCCGCCCTTGCCGATGGACAGGTCGGCGGGCAGGGGCACCAGGATGAAGAGGTTGCTCGAGCCGCGGGGCGCGACGGACGGGTCGGTCTCCGACGGCGCGCAGACGTAGATCGACGCGGGGTCGGGGACGTGCCGGTCCTTGCCGAAGATCGCGCCGAAGTTCGCCTTCCAGTCCTCGGTGAACACCAGGGTGTGGTGCAGCAGGCCGGGCGTCGGTCCGTCGATGCCGAGGTAGACGAGCACGGCGCTCGGTCCGGGGTCGCGGGTCTTCCAGTGCTCAGCACCGTGGGTGCGGTGCTCGCGGTCGAGCAGCTGCATCTCGGTGTGCTGCAGGTCGGCGGCGCTCACGACCAGGTCGGCCGGAGCGGTGTGCTGCACGCCGTCGCGGTCGCGGTGCACGACCCCGGTGGCGACGCCGTCCTCGACGACGATCCGTTCGACCTTCGCGCCGGCGATGATCTTCGCGCCCTCTGCACGGGCCACGCGTTCGACCGCGGCGATCACCTCGGTGATGCCGCCCTTCGGGTAGAGCACCCCGTCGGCGAGGTCGAGGTGGCTCATCAGGTGGTACATGCTCGGCGCGGCGTACGGGCTCGTGCCCAGGAACACGGCCGGGTAGCCCAGGATCTGCCAGAGTCGCCGGTCCTTGACCGCCGAGGCAGCGCGGGACGACAGCGGCTGCAGCAGGAGCCGGGCGAGCTTCGGCAGGCGACGGAGCACGTCGGGGGCGGCGAGCTTCGTGAGGTCCTGGAACGTCGTGTACAGGAACCGGCGGATCGCCATCGCGTAGGTGTCCTCGGCCGAGGCGAGGTACTTCCGGATCCGCTTGCCGGCTCCGGGCTCGACGGACTCGAACAGCGCGATGTTCGCCTCGGCGTCGGCACGCAGGTCGATCGGCTCGTCGTTGCCCTCGCTGTAGACGCGGTACCCGGGGTCGAGCTTCACGAGGTCGAGTTCGGCGTCGGCCGAGGTGCCGAGCAGCTGGAAGAAGTGGTCGAACACCTCGGGCATGAGGTACCACGACGGCCCGGTGTCGAACCGGAAGCCGTCGCGCTCCCACGAACCGGCACGGCCGCCGAGCTGCGACCGCTGCTCGAGCACGGTCACGGCGAAGCCGTCCCGCGCGAGCAGCGCCGCGGACGCCAGTCCGCTGATGCCGCCGCCGATCACGACGGCGCGTCGGGCGGGCACCTTGCGCCGGGTGGTGGCGGCGACGGCCGTCGGACGGGAGGCGCGGGGCGGGGTCATGACGTGCCTCCTGGCCGACGGGTGGCCACCTTCGACCGCACGGGGGCGCGTCCGGCGAGCACCTGTGCGGCCAGGCGCGCCTTCACCGGGTTCGGGACGCGCACGCGCGTCGTCACCAGGCGCGTCGCCGGCGTGCGGGCGATGCGGTCGTTGAGTTCCTGGAACAGGGCGTGCGCGAGCCCGACGGCGTTCCGGGCGTCGGGCGGCAGCAGCCGGATCGTCCGGGCCGCGTGGTCGAGGTCGGCCTGCACGTCGGCGACCAGGCGCTCCTTCGTGGCCTCGTCGAACGAGCGGATGTCGACCCCCGGGAAGTACGAGCGACCGAGCACCTCGAAGTCGGCGTGCAGGTCGCGCAGGAAGTTCACCTTCTGGAACGCGGCACCGAGCGCACGGGCTCCCGCGATGAGCTCCGCCTGGTCGAAGGTCGGGCGGCCGGCGCGGTACACGAACGCACGCAGGCACATCAGCCCCACGACCTCGGCCGAGCCGTACACGTACGCAGCGAACGAGGCGTCGTCGTGCTCGGTGCGCTCCAGGTCCATCCGCATCGACGCGAAGAACGGCTTCGTGAGCTCCGCGCCGAAGCCCGTGACCCGTGCACTCCGGGCGAACGCGTGCACGACGGGGTTCACCGAGAAGCCGAGGGCGATCGCGCGCTCGGTGTCGGCCTCGAGCTCGTCGAGGACCGTCCGTGCCAGGTCCGGGTCGAGCCCTGCCTCGGTCGCGGGACCGTCGACGACCTCGTCGGCGACGCGCACCAGCGCGTAGACGTTGCGGATGTGCTCGCGGGTGTCCTTGGCGAGCAACCGGCTCGCCAGGCCGAAGGACGTCGAGTACCGGTCGATGACGACGCTCGACGCCGCCTCGGCCGTGGCGTCGTACAGGGGGAGCCGACCGGACGGCGCACTGCCGGTCCGGGTGGTGTCGGTCGTCACCGGGCGCGCTCCACGAGTTCGGTCACGAGGCCCTCCAGGCGGTCGGCGAGGTCGTACGGCAGTCCGGAGAGCTCGGCACGGGCGAGTGCGACGTGGTCGGCGATCCGGGACTCGGCTGCGGCACGGGCGCCGCAGGTGACCAGGGTCGCACGGAGTTCGGCCGCGCGGTCCTCGGTCAGGTCCGGGTCACCCAGGTAGGGCGCGATGTCCGGCCAGCAGTCGGTCGTGGCCGCGTACGCGATGAGCATGGTCCGCTTGCCCTCGCGCAGGTCCCCCAGCACGCTCTTGCCGGTGGTGGTCTCGTCGCCGAACACCCCGAGCAGGTCGTCGACGATCTGGTAGGCGATGCCGATCTCGCGGCCGAAGGCGCCGAGCGCGGTGACGACGGTCTCGGGCGCGCCGGCGAGCACGGCACCGGACTGCAGCGGCGCCTCGAACGAGTACACGCTCGTCTTCGCCCGTTCCATCGCCAGGACCTCGTCCACCGTCGGCATCACGCCGAGGGCCAGGTCGACGTCGGTCATCTCACCGGCGGCGCTGGCGAACACGGCTTCGTCGAGCAGTTCGAGCAGACGCCCGCGACGCTCGCCCGTCACACCAGAGGACTCGATGAACCGCGGTGCGCCGGAGAGCGCGAGGTCGCCCGCGATCACGGCGGCGCTCATCCCGCGGTGCTCGGCGGTCGGCAGCGGCAGCCCACCGGTGGTGCCGGCGTCGCGGTAGGAGCCCGCGACGTTCGGCTGGCCGCGGCGCGCCCAGTCACGGTCGATGACGTCGTCGTGCACCACCAGCGCGGTGTGCAGGAGTTCGTAGGCCGCGGCGACGTGCGCGGCGGCGTGCACGTCGTCCCCGCCGAGGCCGAGGTACGCGGTCAGCACCATGCGCGGCCGGAAGCGCTTGCCGCCCAGGCTCGCCTTGCGGAGCACCCGCCAGAGTTCCTCGGACGGACGGCCGTAGCGCGCGGCACGAGCCGAGGACACGACGAAGAAGCGCTCGAGACAGTCGTCGACGAGCGCGAGGTCGATGTGCGCCACGGTGGCCGCTTCCTCGCTCATTGGCCTAACCTATCGGTGCAGATGAGCGCTTTCCCGGAAACCGTGGTCCTGCTGGCCGACGACCGTACCCCGATCGGCACAGCGGACAAGTTCACGGTGCACACAGACCACACGCCCCTCCACCTGGCCTTCTCGTGCCACGTCCGCAACACCGACGGGGACGTCCTGGTGACCCGTCGCGCCCTGTCGAAGAAGACGTGGCCCGGTGTCTGGACGAACACGTTCTGCGGGCACCCCGGCCCCGACGAGTCGTTCGAGGACGCCATCGCCCGCCGGGCATCACGCGAGCTCGGCATCACCGTGCGCGACGTCGAGCTCGTGCTGCCGGACTTCCGGTACCGCGCGGTCGACGCCTCGGGGATCGTCGAGAACGAGGTCTGCCCGGTGTTCCGCGCCGTCACCGACGACCTGCCCGCCCCCGCGGACGACGAGGTCGCCGAGTACGCCTGGGTCTCCGAGGACTCGCTGCGGGCCGCCGTCGCCGGTGCGCCGTTCGGCTGGAGCCCCTGGCTGGGCTGGCAGCTGACCGAGCTCGAGGCCGCGGGCCGGCACATCACCCGCTGATCCGGCGCGCCCGCCTGGGCCGAGACTCGGACTCCGCAACACTCCTCGTGCCCGCGAGTACGAGAACCGTCGTCCAGGCCGAGCCTCGGTCGAGCGCGGCCGAGCGCTTGGCTCCCTCGTGCGTCCGGAGTAGGGTCGGACGTCGGCCACGGTTGTGGCCACGAGGCTGCGCACCGCGGCCGCACGACCAGGAGAAGGGCAGGTGAGGCGCGATGTCGGGTGACCATCCTCGCGCGGGCCGGCAGCCCCTCCCCCTCGCCGCCGCGCCCGTGTCCTAGATCTCCTCCGCCCGCTGCGGTCCGTCCGCAGCATCGCGCCTGCCTGCTCCCGACCACGAGGAGCACGCGCATGGCAATGATCGACAACGCGATCTACGTCGAAGGACGTCGCATCGATTCTCCGTCGACCCTGTCGCTCGGCGCACGCCACGAGGTCGCACGGTGCGACCTGGCGTGGATCGGACTCCTCCGCCCCGACCCGAAGGAACTCGACGCCGTCGCGACCGAGTTCGACCTGCACGAGAACGCGGTGGAGGACGCCCGCAAGGGGCACCAGCGCGCGAAGCTCGAGCGGTACGGCGACACGCTCTTCCTGGTGCTCCGTCCGGCCTGGTTCGACCGCGCCGAGGGCACGGTCGAGTTCGGCGAGGTGCACCTGTTCGTCGGCGACCGGTTCGTGGTGAGCGTCCGGCACGCCGAGCGCCCCGACCTCGCGGCACTCCGCGCCCAGGTCGAGGCCGACCCCGAGTTCCTGGCGCTGGGCTCCGAGGCCGTGACCGCCGCGGTGCTCGACGAGGTCGTGGACGGCTACGCCCCGGTGGTCGAGGTGCTACAGGACGGCATCGACGCCATCGAGGACCAGCTCTTCGCCGGGCAGGTCGACCCGGGTGTCTCGAAGCGCATCTACCAGCTGCTCAGCGAGGTGCTGTCCTTCCAACGCGCCACGAAGCCGGTGCCCGCGATGGTGCAGGGCCTGCTCCGCGGGGCCGACAAGTACGGCGTCGACGACGAGGTGCAGCACCGGCTGCGCAACGTGCTCGACCACGCCCTGCGCGTGACGGAGCGGGTCGACTCGTTCCGGTCCCTGCTCGAGAACGCCCTGACCCTGCACGCGACCCTGGTGTCGCAGGAGCAGAACGAGGCGATGCGGCGGATGACCAGTGCGAGCCTGGCGCAGGGCGAGGAGAGCCGGCAGCTCGCCCGCGCTGCGCACCGACAGGGCGAGGAGGTCAAGAAGATCTCGTCGTGGGCGGCGATCCTGTTCGCCCCCGGGCTGATCGCCGGTGTCTACGGGATGAACTTCGACCACATGCCTGAGCTGCACTGGCGGTACGGCTACCCGGTCGCGATCCTCGGCATGCTCGCCCTGATGGGTGTGCTCTGGGCGATCTTCCGCAAGCGCAACTGGCTCTGACGCGCCGCGAGGCCGCAGCGAGGCTGCGGCCCGGCACGCCGCCGGGCCGCAGCGTCGAGGACGTTCAGGTGGCGTCGATCCGCCGGACGTGCATAATGATCTGGCCCGGAATGTGAACGTGCACATCGACGTGCCACGGCCCCGGGCGGAAACGAGCAGCAATGGCGTCATCGCGGGCACAGCAACCGCGTTCGCCCAGCATCCGTGACGTCGCACGGATCGCGGGCGTCTCCCACCAGACCGTCTCGCGGGTGCTGAACAACTCCGACGCCATCCGCGACGCCACGCGCGACAAGGTGCTGGCGGCGATGGAGCAGCTGCAGTACCGGCCGAACCGTGCGGCGCGGGCCCTCGTCACGAGCCGCACCCACACGATCGGCGTCCTGACGGCCCGCCGCGCCCACTACGGCCCGGCGGTCGCACTGCAGGCGATCGAGGACGCGGCGATGCTGCGCGGGTACTCGGTGACGACGGCGAACATCGCCGAGGCGACCGACACCGCCGTGCGTGAGGGGCTCGGGCACCTGCTCGACCTGGACGTCGAGGGCATCGTCGTCATCGCACCCCAGCAACGGGTGTTCGACCTGATCGAGGAACTCGGCATCCGCACGCCGTACGTGACGATGCGGGCCAGTGTCGGCGAGGACCCGACGGCCCTGTGGGTCGACCAGATGGAGGGCGCGCGGCTCGCGACCGAGCACCTGCTCGACCTGGGCCACGAGTACATCCGGCACATCGCCGGCCCGCAGGACTGGATCGAGGCCGACGCCCGTATGCAGGGATTCCTCCGTGCCATGTCGGACCGCGACATGTCCGTCGTCCCGCCGATCCTGGGCGACTGGACCGCGGACTTCGGCTACCAAGCCGGCCGAGAACTCCTGCGGTGGCGGGACTGCACAGCGGTGTTCTGCTCGAACGACCAGATGGCCCTGGGCGTCATGCACGCGGCCCGCTCGTACGGGCTCGACGTGCCGGGCGACCTGTCGGTGGTCGGCTACGACGACATCCCCGAGGCGAAGCACTTCTGGCCGCCGCTCACCACCGTGCAGGTCGACTTCGCCGAGCTCGGCCGCCGCTGCGTCGACCTGCTCCTGCCCGGCGAGGACGAGCTCCTGCGGCCGATCGACATCGTCCCGCAGCTCGTCGTGCGCGCGTCCACGGGGGCCCCGCGCGGTCGTTGACGCGCCGCTGCACACCTTGCCGGAACGGGCATACCTGGTCGAAAGAACGCACCAGGTACGCCCGATTCCGCCAGGTACGCCCGGCTCCAGACGCGACCGACAGGCGGACGGGAGGCCCGTGTGGACGCCGCCACGGGCCTCCCGTCCGCCCAGTGGGAACGCACGCACCGCGTGCGGAACTCCGCACGATCACCCCAACGCGGGGGACGTGATCAGCCTGCTTCCGCCAGATCACGCAGGCCGTTACGAAAACGCGACCAATCCGAATTGACAGCCGCACCGGGGCTGTGCGTAAATTACCTCCGTCCAGCCGATGTGACCGTTCACATGAGCGTCACACCAGCGGGGCACCGGACGCGACAACGAAGTCCACGCAGGCCACCTGCGCCCATTCGCTGCCGCAGCAGAACCACCCGAACAACTGCCGCATCGCAGCGGCAGAAGGAGATGCACTGTGGCGTCAACCCCGATCGACACCGGCCTCGAGACCCGGTCGATCACCGCACCCGAGACCATCCTCGAGATGCGCTCGATCACCAAGGAGTTCCCTGGTGTCAAGGCGCTCTCCGAGGTCTCCCTCAACGTCCGCGCCGGTGAGATCCACGCGATCTGCGGTGAGAACGGCGCCGGCAAGTCGACCCTGATGAAGGTCCTGTCGGGCGTCTACCCCTACGGCACCTACGACGGCGAGATCGTCTTCGAGGGCGAAGAGGTCCGCTTCGCGAACATCAAGCAGTCGGAGCAGGCCGGCATCGTGATCATCCACCAGGAGCTCGCGCTGATCCCGGAGCTCTCGATCACCGAGAACCTGTTCCTCGGAAACGAGCCGGGACGCTTCGGGCGCATCGACTGGACCGCCGCGCAGCTCCGCGCCCAGGACCTGCTCGCCCGCGTCGGGCTCGCCGACGACCCGGACACGCAGATCAAGAACATCGGTGTCGGCAAGCAGCAGCTGGTCGAGATCGCGAAGGCCCTGCACAAGGACGTCAAGCTCCTCATCCTCGACGAGCCGACCGCGGCCCTGAACGAGAACGACTCGCAGCACCTGCTCGACCTGATCGTCGGGCTGAAGGCCAAGGGGATCTCGAGCATCATCATCAGCCACAAGCTCAACGAGATCGAGCAGATCGCCGACGAGATCACGATCATCCGTGACGGCAAGACCATCGAGACGCTGAACGTCAAGGGCGACGGCGTCAACGAGGACCGCATCATCCGCGGCATGGTCGGCCGGTCGCTCGAGAGCCGGTTCCCGGACCGCACCCCGAAGATCGGCGAGACCTTCTTCGAGGTCCGAGACTGGACCGTGCAGCACCCCCTCGACGCGTCGCGTCTGGTCTGCAAGGGCTCGAACTTCCACGTGAAGCGCGGCGAGATCGTCGGGTTCGCGGGCCTGATGGGTGCCGGTCGCACCGAACTCGCGATGAGCCTGTTCGGTCGTTCCTACGGCACCTGGCTCGGCGGCGAGATCATCAAGGACGGCCACGAGATCAAGGTCACCAACGTCCAGCAGGCGATCCAGCACGGCATCGGCTACGTCTCCGAGGACCGCAAGGCCCTCGGCCTCAACCTGCTCGACACGGTGAAGCGGTCCACGGTCTCCGCCGACCTGCAGAAGATCTCGAAGGCCGGTGTCGTCGACTCGCTCGAGGAGTACTCGGTCGCCGAGAAGTACCGCAAGATGCTCCGCACCAAGGTGCCCAGCGTCGAGGAGAACGTCGGCAAGCTGTCCGGCGGCAACCAGCAGAAGGTCGTCCTGTCCAAGTGGATGTTCACCGACCCGGACATCCTGATCCTCGACGAGCCCACCCGCGGCATCGACGTGGGCGCCAAGTTCGAGATCTACGGGATCATCCAGCAGCTCGCGGCCGAGGGGAAGGGCATCATCCTCATCTCGTCCGAGCTGCCGGAACTCCTCGGTCTCTCCGACCGGATCTACACCATCTTCGAGGGCCAGATCACCGCTGACCTCCCGGCCGACCAGGCCGATCCCGAATCGCTCATGCGCAGCATGACCTCCGCGCGGAAGGGCGCCACCGCCTCATGAACAACCTGAAACTGCTCTTCGGCAAGGGCAACAGCATCGGCCAGTACGGCATGATCATCGCGCTCATCGTGCTGCTCGCGTACTTCGCGATCACCACCCAGGGGCTGATCCTCGAGCCCACGAACGTGATCAACCTGTTCCTGCAGTACTCCTACATCCTCATCCTGGCGCTCGGGATGGTCATGGTGATCATCGCCGGCCACATCGACCTGTCGGTCGGCTCGGTCGCGGCAGTCGTCGGCATCATCGTGGCCCAGTCGATCGCGGTGTGGAACTTCCCGGTCTGGGCCGCGATCCTGCTCGGCCTGGTCGTCGGCGCCGTGATCGGTGCCTGGCAGGGGTTCTGGGTTGCCTTCGTCCGCGTCCCGGCGTTCATCGTGACGCTGGCCGGGCAGCTCATCTTCCGTGGCGTCAACCAGATCATCGGCAACTCGACGTCGGTCCCCGTGCCGGACAGCTTCACCCCGATCGGCGCCGGCTTCCTCGGTGACTTCGGGCCCGACTTCGGCTACAGCAACGGCACGCTCCTGCTCGGCCTCGCCACCATCGCCGCACTCATCATCATCGAGGCGCGCGGACGCGCACGGCGCCGCAAGATGCAGGCCGAGGTCCCGCCGCTGTGGGTCTCCGTCGTGCGCACCGGCATCCTGGTCGCCGTCACGCTCGTCGCCACGTACCTGTTCGGCGCCGGCCCGGTCGGTACCTCGGTCCCGATCGTCGCGATCATCCTCGGTGTCCTGACGATCGTCTACGGCTTCGTCACGAAGAACACGATCTTCGGTCGCCAGGTCTACGCCGTCGGTGGCAACTCCAGCGCCGCCGTCCTGTCCGGTGTCTCCGCGAAGAAGGTCAACTTCTTCGTCATGATGAACATGTCCGTCCTCGCCGCCGTCGCCGGCATGGTGTTCGTCGCCTACTCCGGTGCGTCCGGACCCGCGGACGGCACCGGCTGGGAGCTGGACGCGATCGCCGCCGTGTTCGTCGGTGGCGCCGCCGTGGCCGGCGGTGTCGGCACGATCTCCGGTTCCATCATCGGTGGTCTCGTGATGGCGCTGCTGTCGAACGGCCTGCAGCTGATGGGCCTCGAGTCCAACAAGGTGCAGATCATCCGCGGTCTGGTCCTGCTCGTCGCCGTCGCCTTCGACGTCTACTCGAAGTCGCAGGGACGTCCGTCACTCATCGGCGGCATGATGCGGCAGTTCCAGCGGAAGGACACCGAGCAGAACACGGTGGCCGCCCAGCAGCCGCGGTCCATCGAGGACCAGCCGGACAAGATCACCCTCCCCTAGCTCACACCTCCCCACAGCGGGGCCTCAGGCCCCACCCCTCCTCAACGAAGAGAAAGCAATCACATGCGCAAGAAGATCGTCGCCGGCCTCAGCCTGGCGCTCATCGCGGGCCTCGCCCTCAGCGGCTGCTCGTCGCGCGGCTCGTCCGACGACGCCGGCAGCGGCAGCTCCACCACCATCAAGAAGGGCGACCTGATCGGTGTCGCCCTGCCCGCCAAGACCTCGCAGAACTGGGTCCTCGCTGGTGCAGCGTTCAAGAAGTCGATCGAGGACGCCGGCTTCAAGGCCGACATCCAGTACGCCAACGCCGGCAACCCCGTCCCGGACCAGCAGTCGCAGATCTCGGGCATGATCACCAAGGGTGCGAAGGCCGTCATCATCGGTGCGGCCGACGGCTCGCAGCTGACCGCGCAGGTCAAGTCGGCGAAGTCCTCGGGCGCCGTCGTCATCGCCTGGGACCGCAACATCCTGAACACGACGAACGTCGACTACTACGTCGCGTTCAACAACTTCAAGGTCGGTCAGCTGCAGGCCGAGGCGCTGCTCAAGGGCCTGAAGGAGAAGAAGGGCGACGGACCGTACAACGTCGAGCTCTTCGCCGGTTCGGCTGACGACGCGAACGCGACCGTCTTCTTCAACGGTGCGATGGACGTCCTGCAGCCGAAGATCGACGACGGCACGATCAAGATCGTCTCGGGCCAGACCACCTTCCAGAAGGTGCAGACGAAGGGCTGGCTCGCGCAGAACGCCCAGTCCCGCATGACCGACCTGCTCTCGCAGTACTACTCGGGCAGCACGAAGCTCGACGGCGTCCTGTCGCCCAACGACACCCTCGCCCGTGCCATCCTCACCGCGACCAAGGCCGCCGGCAAGGAGAACCCGGTCGTGACCGGGCAGGACTCGGAGACCGCTTCCATCCCGCTCATCATGCAGGGCACGCAGTACTCGACGATCTACAAGAACACCACGGAAGAGGCCCAGGCGGCCATCGACCTGGTGTCCGACCTCGCCGACGGCAAGACCCCGAAGACGACGAAGGACAAGAACAACGACAACGGCAAGAAGATCGTGCCGGCCGTCGAGCTGACGCCGATCCTCGTCACGAAGGACAACGCGGTCGAGGCCTACAAGGGCAACGACGCACTCGAGGAGCTCGCCAAGAAGGGCTGATCTCGCCAGTACACACGGACGGCCCCGTCTCGCCTCGGCGAGACGGGGCCGTCCTGCGTCGTCGTGGGGCTGCGGTGCGGGCTGCGGGCTGCGGGCTGCGGTGCGTGACGCCGTCGTCTTCGCACGGCGCCGCCATGTGCTCGAGACGCCGCAGTATTCGGCGGCGTCTGGGCGGGATCCGGGCGGGGAGCGACGACGCCGGCGTGTTGCGGAACCCGGTCCGCCCGAAGACGCCGGCGTGTTGCGGAGGGTCAGGGCCGGGTCGCGCGAAGACGCCGCCGTGTTGCGGAGGGTCAGGGTCGCGACGCTCGGAGCCGCCGCGCCGCCTCCGCCAGAGACGGCACGTCGGTGCGGGCCGTGCCGAACACCACCGCGCGGGTGGTGTCGAAGTAGCGCCGGGTCAGCCGGTCGCCGAGGTCGGACACCCGCGACCACGGGATGTCCGGCTCGCTCGCGGTGACGGTGCTCGGCAGGACACGGACCGCCTCGCCGATCTCGACCAACCGCATCCGGACGGCGTCGTGCACCAGGTCCTCGGGCAGCCGCTCGTCGCCGACGTACCGACCGATGGCCTCGCACGCGCCGATGACGTCGTCGAGTCGATCACCGACCAGCCGGGGCGTCACCGGCTCCTGGCTCACAGGGGCACCGCGCGTCGGACGACCTCGGGGCTCATGCCGGCGGCGTCCACGACGTCGACACGCACGCCGAGCAGTCGCTCGGCGTCGTCCTGGATGCGCATGAGCGCGAAGATGCCGAGCCCGGCGTCGACGTCGATCATCAGGTCGACGTCGCTGCCCGGGCCGTCGTCCCCGCGGGCGACGCTGCCGAACAACCGCGGGTTCCGACCACCGAAGCGCTCGACGACGGCGATCAGGTCCTGTCGCGCGGCGGCGACGCGTTCCCGCAGGGGCGGTGGGTCCTCGACCGGCAGCAGGTCGATCGACGTGGTGAAGCCCGCCGCCCGGAGCATGCGCTGGAGCGCGGCGAGCGAGGGTTCACGGCGGCCGTTCTCGTACGTGCTGATGACGCTCTGCGTGACACCGGCCCGACGAGCGAGCTGCACCTGCGTCAGTTCGGCGCGGTCACGGGCGTCACGGATGAGCGCGGCCGCCGACACCGTCGGCATCGGACGTGGAGGGACTGCGGACATGCTGCAACGATACACAGAATGCGACATTTCGTCCGCTGGGAGACATGGCGGTGTCGACTCGGAACGACGGCATCGATGTCGCACGACGTCGATGACGTCGTTCCGGGTCGGGTGGACCGCGGTCAGGGGCGTGCTGAAACGTCCGCGCGGTGGAAGTTCTGCGCCGAGCGGGACGGAGTCGGCCCACGCTGGCCCTGGTAGCGCGACTGGTACTCGGCCGAGCCGTACGGCTTCTCGGCAGGGCTGGACAGCTGGAAGAAGCACAGCTGCCCGATCTTCATGCCGGGCCAGAGCTTGATCGGCAGCGTCGCGACGTTCGACAGCTCGAGCGTCACGTGGCCGGAGAAGCCGGGGTCGATGAAGCCCGCGGTCGAGTGGGTCAGGAGCCCGAGGCGTCCGAGCGAGCTCTTGCCCTCGAGCCGCGCGGCGATGTCGTCGGGCAACGTGACGACCTCGTAGGTCGAGCCGAGCACGAACTCGCCGGGGTGCAGCACGAAGGCCTCGTCCGGGTCGGTCTCGACCAGCCGGGTCAGGTCGGGCTGGTCGACCGCCGGGTCGATGTGCGGGTACTTGTGGTTGTCGAACAGCCGGAAGAACTTGTCGAGCCGCACGTCGATGCTCGACGGCTGGACGAGCGAGGCGTCGTGGGGGTCGAGACCGATCCGGCCCTCGGCGAGCTGGGCGGTGATGTCGCGATCGGAGAGCAGCACGCCGTGCAGCCTAGCGGCAGTGGACCCCCGCCGATATGCTGCGAGGCGGTCCGGAGTCGGGCGGCGTCGCACCGCCGGGAGGAACCGACATGACCGCGTACACCGTCCACGAACTCGTGGTCCCCGCCACGATGGACGACGACCCGGGGGTCGTGCAGGCGTTCCGCGAGTGGGTCGACGTGCAGAACCGCGCCGAGGTGTCGATCACCGGACTGCCGGAACTGCTCTGGACGCCCGAGGAACAACTGCCGTACCTGATCGACCCCGACGCGCCCAGCCGACTCTTCCTGGCCCGTGACGACGTGGGGACCGCGGTGGGGGCCGGCTCCTACGACTCGAAGGCGGTCGCGGACTCCCCGAACTGCTGGATGGCGGTCAGCGTGGCGCCCGAGCACCGGCGCCGCGGCATCGGCACGCTCCTGGCCGAGCACGTCGAAGCGGTCGCGAGGCAGCAGGGCCGCACGCAGTGGAAGACGTACGCCGTGTCACGGCAGGTCGGCTCCGCAGCGGGTACCTCCGTGCACCGACCGGGTTCGGCGTCGTGCCCGAGGACGACCCCGGAGTCCGGTTCCTGACGGGCCGGGGTTGGCGGTTCGGCCAGGTGAACCGGATCAGCCGTCTGGAGCTCCCAGCCGAGGCCGATGCCCTCTCCGGCATCCGCGCGGCGGCGACGCGGGCGGCGGCCGACCGGTACCGCGTGCACACCTGGGCCGGACCGACTCCGCCCCTGTGGCAGACGGACGTCGCACTCCTCCTGACCCGGATGAGCACCGATGCCCCGTCCGGCGACATGGCCGAGCCCGAGGACGCCTGGACGGTCGATCGACTCCGGACGCACGAGCAGCACCTCGACGACGGCCCGCGCACGATGCGCACCGTGGCTGTGGAGGACGTGCCGTCCGGCTCACTGGTCGGCTTCACCCAGCTCGCCGTCCCCGGGCCCGTGGTCCAGCCGGTGATGCAGGGCGACACCCTGGTGCTGCGGGAGCACCGCGGACACCGGCTCGGGTGGCTGCTCAAGGTCGTCGGGATCGAGACGATCGAGCGTGACCACCCGGGGCACCCGTCGATCATCACCTTCAACGCCGAGGAGAACCGCCCGATGCTCGACGTGAACGAGGCCGTCGGGTTCGTGGGCGTCGGCAGCGAGGGGATCTGGGAACACCGCCCGGCGTAGGGTTCCCCCATGACGCGCTCACGGGGGATGGACGATCTGGTCAGCGACGGGGTCTTCCTGGCCTGGGAGGCGCAGCTGCAGCTCGCCGACCGGTACGACGACCACGAGCGCTGGAACGTCGACCTCGCCGCCGGCACCCTGCAGTTCGTCGGGCCGCACCCGGGCGAGTTCCGGATCCAGCTCCTGGGGTCGGCCGCACCGGGGCCGCGTACCTGGCTCTGGGGCTGGGCGAATCCGTCGCAGTACCCCGCGTCGGTGCTCGCCGCCGCGAACGCCACCCGCGCGCTGGGCGAACGGCTCGGCATCCCGGAACTCGTGCAGGGCGAGGTCCCGTTCGGCGAGCACCGGCAGGCCGACGCCGCAGACGCCGGGTACGAGTTCGCGTGGGACATGTCGATCGCGGCACGGCTGGCGACCGGCTCGTGGTTCGGCTTCGGCGGGCACGTCGGCGGAGGCTCCCGCCTCTGGGTGCTGTTCGAGGGCCTGCTGTTCGCGCCACCGACGGTGCCCCGGATGGTCCGCGTCTTCGGTGAGGGCCTGCAGACGACCGAGGTGCACGACCACCGCCGCGCTGTGGGGAGCTGGGCGTCGCTCCGCGGTGTCCCCTGGGACGGGCGCACGCTGACGTTGGCGGACGGGACCATCACGGTCGACTTCGACGAACTGGGCCGGATCCGCGACCTGCAGGGGTCGTCGGCGCGAGCCTGAGGCGGACCGCAGCGCGCGCTGCGGACTGACACCGCGCCTCCAGACCGACCCGCCTACCATGGAGGGTCCGCGGTCTCGCGGACGCACGCGTCCCTGGAACAAGGTTGATGACCGTCACGTCCCCCGCAACCCAGCCCGGAGGCCCGGCGCCGGAATCCGCGCCCGTCACCGCGCGCACGTCCACCGTCGCGACCGTGCTGGTCGTCGCCATCCCGCTCGCGGTCGCGTGCTCGATCCTCGGCCTGACGATCACCGGGGCGTTCACCGCGAACCAGCAGCTGGTGTCCGCCGGTGACGTGGTCGAGTACGGCCTGCCGATCGCCCGCGTGGTGCACGACACCATGGCGGCGCTGACCGTCGGCCTGCTCATCGTCGCCGCGTTCGCGCTGCCGGCACAGAAGAAGGACCACCGGGCACTGTCGAGCGTGCAGCACCGTGCCACGCGCTGGGCTGCGGCGACCGGATCGATCTGGTTCCTCGCCGCGGCAGTCACCGTCGTGCTGACCGGCGCCAACACCCTCGGCGTCCCGCTCACCAGTCCGGTGTTCGCCCGCAACTTCATGCTGTTCGCGTTCCAGGTCGAGATCGGTCAGGCACTCGTGGTCTCTGCGGCGGCGATCCTCATCGCGACCGTGCTCGCCGCGTTCGCCACCCGGGTCACGACGCTCGCCGTCGCCACCGTGTTCGGCCTCTTCGCCCTGCTCCCCCTGGCGCTGTCCGGCCACGCCGCCGGGTCGCTCGAGCACGCCAACGCCGTGAACTCCCTCGCGATCCACCTGATCGGGGTGTGCGTCTGGGCCGGCGGGCTCGTCGCCGTCGTGCTGCTGCGCACCCGCACGAAGGGCGCGACCGGTCGGGTGGTCTCCCGGTACTCCACGCTGGCCGGGTGGTCGTTCGGCGCCGTCGCGTTCTCCGGCATCGTCAACGCCTCGCTGCGGCTGACCGGTCCGCTCGACCTCGTCACGACCCCGTACGGCGCACTCATCACGGTCAAGGCCGTCATCCTCGTCCTGCTCGGGGTCGCCGGCGTCGTGCAGCGCCGCAAGCTGGTGCCCGGGCTGCTCCGCGCGCCGCTCGACCGCCGTCGGTTCACCCGGTTCGCGCTCGCCGAGATCGTGTTCATGGCCGTGGCGATCGGCGTCTCGGTGGCCGTGTCCCGCTCGCAGCCGCCGATCCCGCAGACGCCCGAGACCGGTGAGGACACCCGCTCCGGCCTGATCGGGTTCCCGTTCCCGCCGGCCCAGACGATGCACACGTACCTGACGCAGTGGCACATCGACTGGGTGTGGCTCGGGCTCGCCGTCGTCGGTGCCGTCTGGTACCTGCTCGCCGTGCGGAAGCTCCGGAAGCGCGGCGACAAGTGGCCCGTCGGGCGCACCATCGCCTGGGTCATCGGCTGCGCCCTGTTCGTCTGGACCACGTCGGCCGGACCGGCCGTGTACGGCATGATCCACTTCTCGTCGCACATGGTCCAGCACATGCTGCTCATGATGTTCGTGCCGCTGCCGCTCGTGCTCGGCGGCCCGGTGCTGCTGGCCATGCGCACCCTGCCGGTCCGCAACGACGGTTCCCGCGGGGCCCGCGAGTGGCTCATGCTCTTCGTGCACTCGCGGTACATGCAGTTCATGGGGAAGCCCGCCGTCGCCGGTGTGATCTTCGCCGGGTCGCTCGTGGTGTTCTACTTCACGCCGGCGTACCAGGCGGCGATGCAGTCGCACGAGTGGCACGTCGCGATGGTCGTCCACTTCGTGCTGAGCGGCTACCTGTTCTTCTGGGTGTTCGTCGGCGTCGACCCGGGGCCGAAACGGCCGCCGTACCCGATCCTGATCATCGCGCTGCTCGCGACGCTGGCCTTCCACGCGTTCTTCGGCGTCGCCGTGATGACCTCGCAGTCGGTGTTCGCGATCGACTGGTTCCACGCACTCGGCCAGACGAACGACGCCGCACTGCTCGACGACCAGCACACCGGCGGCGGCATCGCCTGGGGCGCCTCCGAGCTGCCGATGGTCTTCGTCGCGCTGCTCGTGGTGCGGAACTGGATCCGCACGGACAAGCGCGACGCGAAGCGGCTCGACCGCAAGGCCGAACGCGACGGGGACGCCGACCTGAAGGCGTACAACGAACGTCTGGCGGCGATCAACGCGTCCGACACCGCGCGCCGCGACTGACGGACACCAGGCGCACGAACAGGACGGCGCCCCGGGCAACTGCCCGGGGCGCCGTCCTCGTCCGTGCGGTCGGTTACTCCGCGGTGGTGTCGGCGACCGTGCCGCGAGCGGCCCGGGTGCGACGGACCATCAGGAGCACCAGGCCCGCGATGAGCAGCGCTGCGGCGAGTGCCATGGCGGTGCCCACGGCCACGGGCGAACCCGTGAACGCGAGCGCACCGGTGGTGGTCGGCGCAGGCGTGACGGGCGCGGTTGCCGACGGTGCCGATGCGGGCGCCGAGGTCTCCGGCGTGGACGGCTCGTCGGTCGGCCCCGGCGTCGGCTCGACGGCGGGGAGTGCCGCGACGACGATCTCGAGCGCGCTGCTCGACGCGGCGAACGACGCGTCACCGCTGTAGGCAGCCGAGACCGTGTTCGTGCCGACCGGCAGGGCGTCGGTCTCGCAGGTCGTCTCGGGCAACGTGACGGTGCACAGGACGGAGCCGTCCGCGGCCGTGAAGGTCACGGTGCCGGTCGCGCCGGCGGGCAGGCCGGATGCAGTCAGGCGGACCTTCGAGCCGACGACCGGAGCCGTCGCGTCGGTGCTCGCCACGAGCTCCGTCGACTGCGCGGTCACGACCAGCTCGAACGGCGCACCGTCGGCGGCCTCGTAGTTGTCGTCGCCGCTGTAGTGGGCGTGCACGGTGTACTTGCCACCCGGCAGGTCGGACGGGATCGCGCACGTGGTGTCGGGCAGCGTCGCGGTGCACAGGACGGTGCCGTCGTCGGTGACGTACTCGATGGTGCCGGTGGCGTCCTCCGGCACGTTCGGGGTGTCGAGCGTGGTGGTCTCGCCGTGCGTGACCGTCACCGTGGTGTCGGGTACGGACGGCCCGCCGCCGTCGCTCGGGTCGCCGCCACCGGTGCCGGGCTGGGTGCCGATGGCCGCCGAGGCCTTGCGGACGGTCAGGTCCACTGCGACCGAGGTCGAGCCGGCGTGCAGCGCGTCGCCGGAGTAGACGGCGGTCACCGTGTGCGTGCCGGCGCCGAGGCCCTCGGCCACGCAGCTCGTGTCGGGGAGCGTCGCGGTGCACAGGACGGTGGTGCCCTCGCGGTACTCGATCGTGCCGGTCGGCGCGGCGACCGTCTCCGAGCCGGAGCCCAGGCCGGTGGCGTCGAGCGTGGTCTGCTCGCCGTACGCAGCGGACGTCGGGGTCGACTCGACCGCGACGGCCGTCGGCACCTTGGTCGCGGTGAGCGTGCCCGTGCTGGTCGCAGCGGTGTGGTCCGCGTCACCCTCGTAGGTCGCGGTGACCCCGCGGGAGCCGACCGTCGACGTCGATGTGTCGCACGAGGCCGCACCGTCGACGATCGTCGCCGTGCAGAGCACCGCGCCGGTCTCGGTGTCGGTGAACGTGACGGTGCCGGTCGGCGCGGTGGCACCGGTCTTCGCGGACGACGCGACCTGGGCGGTCAGCGTGACCGTGTCGCCCACGGTCGCGGTGGCGTCGGCGACCGTGAGCGTCGTACCTTGCGGCTCGACGGTCAGGCCGCGGGTGACGGTGACCGCCTCGGCGTCGGTCGACGCCAGGACGGTGGAGATCGTCGCGGTGCGCGCTGCGCCCGTGACCGAGTACGGGATGGAGAGGGTGGGCAGCTCGGTGCCCGGGGCGAGGGGCGATGCGGCGTCGACGGCCTGGTCGCACGTGACGACCTGCCCGACGGGCGGCTGGCAGGTCCAGCCCGCACCGGTCACACCGGAGACGTCGGGCGTGACGCCCGCCGGGAACGTGGTGGTCGTGCGCACGAGCTGCGACTCGGAGCCACCGTCAGCGGAGACGGTGGGGGTGACCGTGTACGCGCCGGAACCGGCGTGTGCGACGGTGGCCGTGCCTCCCGTGCTGGCGGTCAGCACCGGCACCGGACCGGCGGCCGTCGTGGTGCGGAGGTAGTTGACCTCGTGGATGTCGTTCTGCCCGCCGGTGCCCGCGACCCACCCGTAGGTGAGCTTGTAGGGGTAGCCGGTGGCGGGGTCGACCCACGACGGGTCGACGTTCGCGGCGTTGCCGGTGGTGAGCTTCGGCAGCGCGCCACGCACGACCTGCTGCGAGCCGCCGATGGACGTGAAGACGACCGCGTACTGCCCCGCGGGGACGGACACCGCGGTGTTCTCCTGCGCGGCGAGCGCCGACGACGTCGGGTTGATCACGATCTCGACGGGGACCTTGGCCTGCGCACGGTCCGTGACACCGGTCTTGTTGAGCGACCCGTTGACCACGGTGCGGGACTGCACGCAGTAACCGGTGCCGCCGTCGCCGGGGCCACGGACGGTCACGGCGTTCGCCGTGAGGGTCCGGTTCGTCCCCTGGTCGGTCGTGCAGCCGGTGCCGCCGAACTCGCGGTTGCCGAAGTTGCCGAAGCGGTCGAGGCCGATGCCGAGGTACGCGTGGGAGAGGCCCTGCGCGTTGTTCGCGGTGCTCGCGCTGTAGCCGAGCGAACCGCCCAGGTAGCCGATCTTCGCCGGCACGGTCGGGTTGTACGGGTCGGTCGCGGCGAGGTAGAAGACGATGCCGTCGGCCGAGGTGCCGTTGTACTGGTAGCTGTCGAAGACCGCGTCGACGCCCTTGGTGATCGGGACGGACTGCTTCGCACCGAGGCCACCGGCCTGGTTGTTCTCCGCACCGGTCAGCCGGAGCGCGCCGCTGCCGTCCGCGTCCGTGGCACCGGCACACGTCGGGACCGAGCCGGTGTTCGACGAGCCGGCTGCCGGCTTCGCCGTGAGGCACGCGACGTTCGCGGCACCGGACTGGGTCGACGGCAGGATGTAGGCGGTGCCGGCGCTCGCGCCGGTGAACCCCTCGTTCACGAAGGTGGTCTGCGCGGGTACCGCGGCGGACGCGGTGGTCGTGCCGAGCCCGACGAGCGCGACGCCCGCGAGTCCGGCGACGACCACGCCGGTGAGGATCTTGCGAGCGCGCGCGACGGCGCGCCCCTGGTGGTGTGTACGCACTGGAGCCCTGTTCAGTGAGAAGGGTGCCGACGAGGAGCGTGCTCGCCCGGCTCGTCGGCTCGGGTCCTCACACCGTAGAGCGGTGCTGGGTACTCGCGGGTCTCGAAACCCGCGTTCTCACCAGAACTGGGGGCACCGCGTGGCCGATCCGCGCGACGAGTCGCTCCGGCAGTCGTCGCGTCGGGCCGCATCGGTTCCGTCAGTCGTCGCGCCCGGCTCCGTCAGTCGCCGTGGACGATGCAGACCGCGTCGAGGTCGAGTGCGGCCTCGAGCGCCGCCGAGATCCCGGACTCGCCGTCGGCCCCCGCGGGGGTGACGGTGTCGACCCACCACAGCGGCGTCGCGATCGTGGGGGCGTCCGGCAGGATCCGTTCGACCTCGTCGAACGAGTCGACCCGCCGCACCCCGAGCACGGTGATCACCGGGTGCGTGGCGTCGCGGCAGACCTGCAGCATCGGGCCGTCGTCGAGGGCTCGGACACCCCAGGACTCGTCGTGCAGGAGCAGCGCTTCGGCGACCTCCCGCGGCTCGACCGGCTGGCGGCAGAGGATGGTGACGTCACGCGGCACCCTGACCGCCTGCCACGCGATTGTCCCGCACGTGCCCGTCGAGCGTGCCCTCGTCGTGGGCCGGGTCGAGGGGCGCTCCGCCGACGAGCTGCAGGAAGCGGTCCTCGTCGATGCGGTCGAGGAAGGACTCGAGCGCTTCCCAGCCGTCCTCGAAGCGGACGATCATGCCGCCGTCGACGACGTCGCTCTCAGCGGTGCCGGTGTCGCCTGCGCCGGACCGGTCGCCTGCGCCGGACCGGTCGCCTGCGCCGGATCGGGTGCCGAACGTCGCCGTCGTGGTGCGCGGTGGCGGCCAGACCCCGTCGCGGTCCAGGAACTCGGAGGCTTCGGGTCCGACGACGACGGCGAGCGGCGACGGCTCGCCGTGCGACACCGCGCGGATCAGGTGGTCGGCGTCCCCCCGGCGCTGCATCACCACACCGAAGACGGGCACGACCTGGTCGGCGACCTGTTGCACGGCGTCGAACAGGCGGTTCGCGAGCTCCGGGTCGGTGTTCTCCTCGGGCACGGTCAACACGGCGGACATCGTCTCGACGACGACGCCACCGACCAGGTGGGCGGTCATCGTCGCGGAGAAGCCCTCGCCGACGGCGTACGAGGTCGACACCCCGGGTGCCTCGTGCTTGGCGTACTGCGTGACGACCCATCGGTCCCACGGCACGGTGAGCGGTTCGGCGGTGCCCCAGCGGGTGGGGCAGGTGCCGACGGTGTGGCACAGGGCCTCGATCGCGGACCCCATGTCCACGGCACGCTCGGCGTGGTGACGGAGCGTCAGGTCGATGCTGATCTGGCGGACGGAGTCGGCTGCGACGGGGTGCTCGGGCGACGGTGTGCCGACGAGTTCGGGGCCGCGGTGCACGAAGTCCTCGATGCCCGAGGCTGCTGCACCCGTCCGGCCGTCGCGCAGTGTCCCGTCGAAGTCGGCGACGGCCCACGCGGCACCGTAGGCACCGAGCGCGTGCCGCAGGGCGGGGGTGATCGCGGATTCGCGTCCGGTCCGCAGCACGACCATGCGGCCGGCGTCCGCCGAACGGCGGAGCAGTGAGGCGAGCGCGTCCGTCAGCCACACGACCGGCGAGGCGGACTCGACCACGATGGCGGGACCGACCACGTCGTCGATGAGGGGATGCCTGACCATCCGGGTCCTCCTCGGGTTCTTCGGCGCTGGAACTCCCTGGACGGTACACACGACGACGACACCTGTCCGTCAGGCTGGCGTGCTCACAGCGGAGACTCGGGAGGCACGACACACGCCCGACAGGAGGCGTACGGTGCGCGGTCGGCTGGCTTCCAGGCGAGAATCCGCTAGGCTTGCCGAGTCCCGTTCTGCGGGGCGCGCGAGTGTAGTTCAATGGTAGAACTCCAGCTTCCCAAGCTGGTAGCGCGGGTTCGATTCCCGTCACTCGCTCCAACTAGCATCGTGCTGTGGAGTCCAAGCCGGCATCTGTCCTCAAGGCGATCAGGGCCGAGATCATCGCCGGCACGCTCGCACGTGGCTCCCGGCTGAAGGAAGACGCCCTCGCCGAACGCTTCGGCGTCTCGCGGGTCCCCGTGCGCGAAGCACTCCGGCAGCTCGAGACCGAGGGGTTCGTCGAGTCAGAGAAGTTCAAGGGCGTCCGGGTCGCCGACTCCTCGACCGAGGTGGTCATCGAGCTCATGCAGATCCGCCGAGGACTCGAGGTCCTCGCCGCCGAGCTCGCCGCCCGTCGCCAGGGTGGCGAGTGCGCCGACCTGCTCCGTGCCGTCGGTCGCGAACACCGGTCCGACCAAGAGGTCGAGGCCGCGCAGTCACCGCGGTTCGCGTTCCACGGGCTGGTGGCACGAGCCTCGGGGAACAGCCGGCTCGAGACGATGATCGACCACCTCATCCACCAGACGGCGTGGGCGTTCGAGCGCGTGACGCAGGACGAGGTGGCGTCGAGCAGCGACGACCACACCGCGGTCGCCGGCGCGATCCTGCGCGGCGCTTCGGTGCAGGCAGGGCTGCTGATGGACGAGCACCTGCGCCGCGACGAAGCGATCTACCGGGCCCTGAACCCGTAAGAACGTATACAAAACAGCCCGCGAGCTTGGCGTGGCTTCGTCTGGATGCTTGAATATCCAGGTGATTCAGGCAGCCGTAACGAACTGTCTCGTGTTCGAAACCAGCCCGAAACAGCCTTTCGTATACAAAAGAGTGACCGCACGGTGCACCCACCTCACTCTTCCCCCGCTGGAGTTACGAATGACTGCTGTAACCCGCTCCACCGCACCAACCCGAACCGCTTCCGCCACCCCGTCCTCCGGCGGCGTCGGTTCCGCCCTCGACTCGATCGGCTTCACCCGGGCCCAGTTCGGGGTCCTCATGCTCATCCTCGCCGGGGAGTTCTTCGACACGCTCGAACAGAACTCCATCGGCGCGATGGCCACCAACATCAAGGCCTCGCTCGCCATCGGCGACGTCCAGCTCTCCACGATCAACACCGCCACCGTCCTCGGTGGCCTGGTCGGCCGGTTCCTGGCCGGCTGGCTCGCCGACAAGTACGGTCGGCGGTTCTCGCTCGGGCTCAACCTGCTCGTCTACACGCTCGGCGGCCTCCTCAGCGCCGTCTCCTTCAACTTCGACATGCTGCTCGTCAGCCGGTTCATCGTCGGGATCGGCGTCGGTGGCGAGTTCATGATCGGCATCGCGATGCTGTCCGAGATGGTGGCCACCAAGTACCGCGGCGGCCTCATCGCGACCATCAACGTCGGTGCCGGCGGCATCGGCAACTTCATCTCCTACGGCCTGTTCCTGCTGCTGCTCGGCCCGCTGGCCGTCCCGCTCGGTGGCGACGACCAGGTCTGGCGCTGGACGTTCGTGATCCTCGCGATCCCGGCCCTGTTCGTCGTCCTGTACCGCCGCAAGCTGCCCGAGACGCCTCGCTGGCTGCTGTCGAAGGGACGGGTCGACGAAGCGAACCGTTCGCTCGCGATCCTCGCCTCGAACACGCTCACCCCGCCCGCCGACGCCGCTCCCCCGGTGCGCCTGACGCCGGCCGACCTGCCCCCGGTCGCCCTGCACTCGTCGCCCGCAGCGGTGTTCCACAAGCTGGTGCTCCGCCGGACGATCGCGATCGGCGTCGCCTCGTGGATGGCCTTCGGTGTGCAGGTCACGCTGAACTTCCTGATGCCGACCCTGCTCGTCGAGCGTGGGTACACCGTGTCGCAGAGCCTGCTCTACACGATGATCATGAACATCGGATCGCTCCTCGGGTGCACGGCAGCGGCGCTCCTCGCCAACCGCGTCGGACGACGGCCCCTCATCGCCGTCGCGGGCATCCTCGGCTGCCTCACCGCCCTCGCGTTCGCGGCCTTCGGCAACGACACCGCCGCGATCCTGGTGCTCGGCGCCCTGTTCCAGTTCTTCACGATGCTGACGAACACGACCCTCGCGGCGTGGACCGCCGAGGTCTACCCGACCGCGATCCGTGCCTCCGGCGCCTCGATCGTCAACGGCATCGGCAACATCGCCGGAGCGGTCATGCCGTTCGCCGCGATCGCGCTGTACGGCTCCTGGGCCTTCGCCGGCGTCTTCGGACTCGCCGCCGTCATGTACGCGGTCCTCGTGGTCGCGTCGCGCTTCGCCCCGGAGACCCGCGGCCGGTCGCTCGAGGACGTCAACGAGAACGCCCTCTCGACCACCACCGCCTGACCCACCTGACCACCCGCACCACCCCGGTGGGCCGGACACCCCGGCCCACCACCCCACGATCGGAGAACACCATGGACACCCTCAAGATCTCGGCGACCGCGAACGGCCTCAACTACCTGCCCGAGTACGTCGCCGACGTGGGCGGACTGTTCGCCGAGCGCGGTCTCGCCGTCACCGCGAAGGCCTGCGACCCGTGGACCGGCGTCCTCGACGACATCGACTCGCACGAGGCCGACCTCGCCCTCGGCGGTCTCTGGGTCCCCGCGATGTACGCCGGGACCCCGCGCAAGCTGTCGGTCGTGGGCCAGCTCAACCACGGGTTCCCGATGACCATCGTCGCCCGCGACGAGACGACCCCGATCACCCTGGACTGGCTCGCCGGCAAGGTCGTCCTGGCGCCCGGCGCCGGCGGCAGCGCCCCGTACGAGTTCACGGCCGGACTCGTCCGCGAGGCCGGGTTCGACGTCGCGGCGACCCGCTTCGTCCGCGACCTGTCGACCGCGATGCTCATCGAGCTGTACCAGGGCGGGCTCGGTGACGCGATCATCCTCGACCTCGTCTCCGCCCAGGAACTCGTCGCAGCCGGTGGGGGCACGATCGTCTTCCGGCACCTCGACGCCGGTGGCGTGATGCCGAACAGCGTCTACTACACGCGCACGGACCGCATCGACGAGCTCGGCGACCGGGTCGACCGGTTCATGGACGGCATCGCCGCCGCGATGGCCAAGATCACCGCGGGCGACGCCGACGCCGAGATCGCCGCCGTGCTCGCCGCCCGGTGGCCGGAGAAGGACGCCGCCCTGCTGCGACGGGCCGCCGACGAGATGGCTGCGGGGGGCGTCTGGGACTCCGCGGTCGTCGACCGCGAGGCCTCGGACCGCTGGATGCGCATCCTGTTCGACGGTGGCCTCACGACCCACACCCCGTCGCTCGAGGAGCTGCTCGGCGCCTCGACCGCCGTCACCGCGTCGTGACCGTCGTCCTCGGCGCCGCCGACGTCGCCGGTCTCATCGACGCCGTCGACGTCGTCGGGGCCGTGGAGGCCGTCCACGCCGACCTCGGGACCGGCGCGATGCAGCAGCCGGCTCCGGTCGCCCTGACCGGCGCCGACGACGCGCTCTTCCTGCCGATGGCCGTGCGCTCCGACCGACTCGGGCTCGTCGCCGTCAAGCTGATGGCCGACATCCCCGACAACTCTGCGCGGGGACTGCCGTCGCAGCGGTCCACGATCCTGGTGTCCTCGTCGGTCACGGGTGAGTGCGTCGCCGTGCTCGACGGCATGACGATCACCCGGGCACGGACCGCGGCGACCACCGTCGTCGCAACGAAGCACCTCGCCCGCTCGGGCAGCCGGACCCTCGGGATCCTCGGCGCGGGCAACCTCGCCGTCGAGCACGTCCGTGCCTTCGAGGCGACGCGACCGTTCGAGCGGATCGTCCTGTGGTCACGGTCGTCCGGAACGGTCACCCGGTTCCTCGAGGCCGTCGGACCGGACGTGGCCCGACGGTGCATGGTCGTGCCGGAGGTCCGGCGCGTGGTCGAGGAAGCCGACGTGCTCTGCACCCTGACGCCCTCGGTCGACCCGATCGTCCGCGGTGCCTGGTTGCACGCCGGCCAGCACGTGAACGCGGTCGGGGCACGTCCCCGCCCGACGCACCGGGAGCTCGACGGCGCGGCGATGGCACGTGGCACGCTCTTCGTCGACAGCCGAGCCACCGCCTGGACGAAGTCGGGTGACCTGCTCGAGGCCGTGGTCGAGGGGGCGGTCCCGCAGGACCTCCACCCGGCGGAACTCGGCGAGGTCGTCGCCGGACGCGCACCCGGGCGGACCGGAGACGACGAGATCACCGTGTTCGACTCGGTCGGGCTCGGCGCGCAGGACCTCGCCGTCGCGGCCCGGCTGATCGACCTCGCACGCGAACGGGGTGTCGGGACGCAGGTCTCCGTCGCCCGGGTCGGGGTGCCGGTTCCCGGCGTGTGACCAGGGTCGAGCGGCAGGGTGCTCCCATGCGCCGTGCTCTCCCCCTGGTCGTCGGCGGCACCGTCACCGTGCTCGTCCTCGCCGGGTGCTCCGGTGGCGGCCCGGGTGCACCGACCGCGTCGGCCACGTCGTCCGCACGGTCCACGAGCACACCGACGAGCACCCCTGCGACGACGACGACGACGCGGACGGACGCCGCGACCACCGCCGCGGTCCGCCGAGCACTCGCGGGCCTCGAACGCGAGTACGACGCCACGGTCGGCGTCGTCGCGACCGACACCGTCACGGGGGAGACGGTCGCGTACAACGGCGACCGACGCTTCGGCTACGCCTCGACCATCAAGGCGTTCGCCGCGGCACAGTTCCTGCGCTCGGTGCCCGCGGACGCCCGGAACGAGGTCGTGCACTGGACGGCCGCGGACGTCGCCGCTGCCGGGTACTCCCCCGTGACGGAACAGCACGTGGCCGACGGGCTGTCGTACGAGCAGTTGGCCGAGGCAGCCGTCCGGATGAGCGACAACACGGCCCTGAACCTCGTGCTCACCCGCATCGGCGGTCCGAGCGGCCTGGACGCCGCGTTGACCGAGCTCGGCGACACCACCACCGAGGTGGTCCACGGCGAGCCGGACCTCAACACCATCGAGCCGGGCAGCACCGAGGACACCACGACCCCGGCGGCGTTCACCGCAGCCCTGGCGACCGTGCTCGACGGCAGCACCCTGGACCGCGCCGACACCGCGCTGCTGGTCGACTGGATGGGCGGCAACGCGACCGGCGACGCACTCATCCGGGCCGGGGCACCCGACGGCTGGGTCGTGGTCGACAAGTCCGGGGGCGCCGGACCGATCCGGAACGACGTGGCGCGGGTGACCCCGCCCGGCGGCGACCCGATCGTGCTCTCGGTCCTGACCACGCGGAACGACCCCGACGCCGCCTACGACGACGCCCTGGTGGCCCGGTCGGCATCGGCGGTGCTCGACGCGTTCGACCGCTGATCGACCACTGATCGACCGGGGCGGCGATCGCCGTTCTGCACCGCGTCACACGGCGTCATGAACGACACCTGTCGGGGACCTCGGGACACTACGCTCGCTCCATGTCCTCCTCCGGATCCCCCGTGGTCGTCGTCGGCGCCGGCATCATCGGGCTGAGCGCCGCGTGGCACCTCGCCGCGCTCGGGCAGCGGGTCCTGCTCCTCGACAGCGGCACGGTCGCCGGGGGCACCACCACCGCGGGTGCCGGGTTCGTCGGCCAGTGGGCAGCCGGGTACGCCTGGTACTGGAACGAGTCCGAGCGCGACGTCGAGCAGTACGGCATCGACTTCTACCGCGACCTCGCCGGCGCCGGCCACGGCCCGACCGGGTACCGGCAGAACGGCAACGTCTGGCTGACCGTCACCGAGCAGGGCCGGGCCGACCACCTGCCGCCGTTCGAGCAGCACCCGCTCCGCCCAGCCGGGGCGCGGACTCTCACCCCGGCCGAGGCGGCCGACCTCGTGCCCGGACTCGACCCGGCCGCCGTCACCGCGGGTTTCCTCCATCCGGACGGCATCCAGATCAGTGCGCCGGACACGGCCGCAGCGCTGGTGCACGCGGTCCGTGCGCGGGGCGTCGAGATCCGCGAGCACACGCTGGTCGCCGGTCTGGAGGCCCGTGGGGGCTCCGTCACGGGCGTCCGGGCCGCGAACGGCGAGGTCATCGACGCCGCGAAGGTCGTGCTCGCCGCCGGCAGCTGGACGAACGCCCTCCTCGCCCCCTTCGGGCGCGAGCTGCCGACGGTCCGGGTCGTCGCCAGCCGGCTCGTGACGACGCCGTTCGGTCTGCCGGGCACCCTGCCGACCCTGATGCTGCCGGAGCTGCACGGCCTGTGGATCCGTGAACACCGCGGCGGCCTGACGTACGGTGCCGGCCCCGGGTACGAGCCGCTGCACGTCGGCGGTGCGGACCGGAGCGACGAACCCGACCGCCGACCGGTTCGCACGGACCTGCTCGACGCCATGCGGACCTACCTGCACCCGATCGTCGCCCGGCTGATCCCCGCCGCCGCGAGCGTGCTCGGCGTCGACGAGACCCCCACACAGGGCGTCGTCTCGATGACCGCCGACCGGAACTTCATCGTCGGCGCGGTCCCCGAGCTGGACGGACTCGTGGTGGCCGGCGGCGACAACGAGTCCGGCGTCACGCACGGCCCAGGTCTCGGGCGGATCGCGGCGGAACTGAGCGTCACGGGCACGACCACCCTCGGCGACGCGAGCCGCTACGCCCCGGCACGGTTCCCGGCGGCGGCCCCGACCGAGGCCGAGGTGGTGGCGATGATGCCGGCGCGACGCGAGGCCGACGCCCGACGAGCCGGAGCCGTGGCATGAGCGACGTGCTGAGCGACGTGCTGAGCGACCGGGCCCCGACGCACGTCGTGATCGGCGGCGGGGTCGTCGGCGCCGCCACCGCGTACGCCCTCACACTCCGCGGCGAGCGCGTCCTGCTCATCGAGCAGCACGCGCGCGGGCACCACAACGGCTCGTCCCACGGCGCGACCCGGATCTTCCGGCAGGGCTACGCCGACCCCGAGTACGTGGCCCTGACCTCCCGCGCCCTGGTGCTGTGGGAAGCGCTCGAGGGCGCTGCGGGCGAGGAGCTCATCGTCCGCACCGGTGCCGTCGACCACGGCCGCGCCGAGGTCGTCGACGCCATCGCCGCCGCGCTGACGGACGCCGGCATCCCGCACGAGACCCTCAGCCCGGACGCCGCAGCCGCACGCTGGCCGGGGATCGCGTTCGAGGGGCACGTGCTCGAGCACGCCACGGCCGGTCGCATCCGGTCCGACCGCGCCATCGAGGTGTTCCTCACCCTGGCGGAACGGACGGGGCTCGCCGAGCTGCGCTTCGACACGCGGGTCAGCGGGCTCGAGGACCACGGCGACGACGTGACGGTGACGCTGTCGGACGGGTCCACCCACCGCACCGCGTCCGTGGTGGCGGCCGTGGGGTCGTGGGCCCCCGCGCTGGTCGGCGACCTGCTCGCCGGACGCGGGGCGGGCCTCCCGGCCATCCGCGTCACCCAGGAGCAGCCCGCGCACTTCCCCAGCCGTCTGCCGGACCAGGCGTGGCCGAGCTTCGTGCACTGGGCGGCCGACGACGACGTGTACGGCCTGCTCACCCCGGGCGAGGGCGTCAAGGTCGGGTTCCACGGCACCGGCCCCGTCGTCGATCCGGACCACCGCGACTTCACGCCCGTGCCGGCCGAGGCCGAGCGGCTGCAGGCCTACGCCGCGCGGTACGTGCCCGGTGTCGACGCGACGAAGCCGACCTTCATCAGCTGCCTGTACGACAACTCCCCCGACGAGGACTTCGTGATCGACCGACGTGGTCCCGTCACCGTCGCGACCGGGTTCTCCGGCCACGGCTTCAAGTTCGCACCGCTGCTCGGCGACATGATCGCCGACCTCGCGACCGGCGGGGCCGCACATCCCCGTTTCTCCCTCTCGAAACCATCCCCCTCAGGAACCCCGTGACGACCCGACTCCTCTCCGCGCTCGCGCTCTCCGCTGCCGTCGCCGCCGTGCTCACCGGCTGCGCCTCGACCGGGGCGTCCACCGACGTCTCCGACGGCCTGGTGATCGGGACCACCGATCCCGTCACCTCGCTCGACCCGGCCGGCGCCTGGGACCGCGGCAGCTACACCGTGCAGACGCAGCTGTACCAACACCTGCTCACCTACCCGGCCGGCAAGACCACGACGAGTCCCGAGGTCGCCGAGTCGTGCGACTTCACCGACGGCACCCACTACGTGTGCCGGATCCGCGACGGGCTCACGTTCTCGAACGGTGACGCCCTGACGGCGAAGGACGTCGTGTTCTCGTTCGAGCGCCAGGTCGGCATCGGCTCCGAGAACGGTCCGGGGTCGCTGCTCGCCAACATGGCGTCCGTGGCGGCCGACGGCGACGAGGTCACGTTCACCCTGAAGCAGGCGAACGACCAGACGTTCCCGTACGTCCTGGCGAGCATGGCCGGGGCGATCGTCGACAGCAGTGTGTTCTCGGGGACGAAGGTCCACGCGGACGACGGGGTCGTCGGGTCCGGTCCGTACGCGCTGCAGCAATCGGCCGACGGTGGGGCGACCATCGCGTTGACGGCGAACAAGGAGTACGACGGCACCGCGCCGGAGTCGTCGAGCGTGACGATCAAGCAGTACACGAAGTCCGCCGACCTCAAGCTCGCGGTGCAGGAGGGTGACGCCGACGTGGCGTACCGCCAGCTCACGCCGACCGAGGTCACCTCGTTGTCCGAGGACGACGGCCTGCAGCGGGTCCAGGGCTCGTCGGGCGAGGTCCGGTTCCTCGGCTTCAACCTCGACACGATGCCCGGTGACGACACCGCGCAGAAGACCGCGATCCGCCAGGCCGTCGCCGCGACGGTCGACCGCGCGGCGATCGCGAAGGACGTCTACCAGGGCACCTACGCTCCGGCGTACTCGATCGTGCCGTCCGACTTCACCGGCGCGACCGATGCGTTCCAGACGGAGTACGACGGCGCCGACCCCGCGGCCATCCTCCAGAAGGCCGGCGTGCGCACGCCCGTCGCGCTGCCGATCGAGTACACGACCGACCACTACGGCTCCGGGTCGGACGACGAGTACGCACTCATCAAGCAGCAGCTCGAGGACACCGGCCTGTTCACGGTCGACCTGCAGTCGGCGAGCTGGGACACCTACGTCGGGAACGTCGGCAAGGGCGAGTACCCGGTCTTCCAGCTCGGGTTCTTCCAGGACTACCCCGACGCCTCGTCGTACCTGACGCCGGCCTACGGTTCCGAGGACGTCAACCTGCTCGCGAACCACTTCGACGACCGGGCCGTGCAGCAACTGGTCGCCGCGCAGGCGGTCGAGGCCGACGCGACCGAGCGGACCAAGCAGATCGAGGAGATCCAGCAGGACACCGCCGAGTCCGTGCCGCTCATCCCGTTGCTCGCCGGGCAGGAGAACGTCATCGGGCAGAAGTCGCTCACCGGGCTGACGAAGTCGGTCGACGCCTCTGGTGAGTTCCGCATCTGGGAGATCGGGCGCTCGTGAGCACCGGCGACGCAGCGCTGCAGGCGTCCGTGTCCGCTGACCCGCTCCGCGACGCGGTCCGCGCCGGGATGCCCGCGGGGCTCGACGAGCTCGCGGCGCTCGTCGCCGTCCCGTCCGTCCACGACCCGGCCGTGCAGTCGCTCGACGACTGCCGCCGCGTCGCCGAGCGCGTGCGGGGTGCGTTCGACGGCCTCGGCCTGACCTCGAGCCTCGTCTCGACGTCGGACGGCTCGCAGGCGGTCCTCGCGACCTACCCCGCGCCGCCCGGCGCCCCGACGGTCCTGCTCTACGCCCACCACGACGTCCAGCCCGCGGGCGACCTCGCGGCGTGGACGAGCGACCCGTGGACCCTGACCGAGCGCCAGGGCCGGCTGTACGGTCGCGGTGCTGCTGACTGCAAGGGCGGGGTCGTCACCCACCTCGTGGCGCTGCGGGCCCTGCTCGACGTGCACGGATCGTTCCCGGTCGGACTCGTCGTGGTCGTCGAGGGGTCCGAGGAGCAGGGCACCGACGGCCTCGAGCAGTACGTGTCCACCCACGCAGCGGACTTCGCCGACGTCGACGCAGCAGTCGTGATGGACGCCGGCAACGCCGCCGTCGGGGTCCCCGCGCTCGTGACCACCCTGCGCGGCACGGCGTTCGTCGAGCTGCGCGTCCGAGCGCTGCACGGCAACGTGCACTCGGGGATGTTCGGCGGTGCCGCACCCGATGCCGTCGCGACCCTGGTGGCCCTGCTCGCCACGCTGCGCGACGACGCCGGGGACACCACCGTCGACGGACTCGAGGCCTCGCAGACCTGGGACGGCCTGCCCTACGACGCCGACCGGTTCGCCGCCGATGCCGGGCTGCTCGACGGCGCGGTGCCGATCGGCTCCGGGGACCCGGCATCCCAGGTCTGGGCACGGCCGGCGCTGACCGTCGTCGGCATCGATGCGCCGGCGGTCGCCGGGTCGTCGCCGTCCGTGCAGGCGACCGCCGGTGCCGCGCTGAACCTCCGGGTCCCGCCGGGTGTCGACCCCGCTGCCGCCGGCGAACTGCTCGTGGCGCACCTGCTGCGGCGAGCGCCCTCCGGGGTCGAGGTCACCGCGCGGGTCACGGGCACAGGCGACGGCTTCCGGGCGACGGCGGGGCGGTACTCGTCGGCGTTCCGGAGCGCACTGGCGTCGTCGTACCGGGTGTCGTCGGTGGGCTCCCTCGGCGGCGGCGGATCGATCCCGCTCTGCGCGACACTCGAACGGGCGATCCCGGGGGTCGAGGTCATCCTGGCAGGGGTGTCCGAGCCGGCTGCGAACGTGCACGCGCCGGACGAGAGCGTCGATCCGTCCGAGATCGAGCACATGGCCCTGGCCGAGGCGCTGTTCCTCGACGGGCTCGGGTGCGCCCGCGCCTGACGTCACACGACGCCGCCGGCCGCACGACGCCGTCGTCATCGCACGACGCCCCGGAGCGGCCGAGACGCCCCCTGATTCGAAGGCGTCTCGCGCACTACGGGGCGTCTGGCGCTGACGCCGTCGTCAGACGCCCGCCGCAGCCGATGCCACCACCGGCTTCCGACGCGTCCGAACCTGCAGCACCCCGGTCAGCAGCAGCACGACCAAGCCGATCGCGAGCACCACGAGCCCGCCGAGGAACCCGATCACGACGAGCAGCAGCGTCTCGGTGGACGTCCCACCGTCTGCGCCGCCGTCTGCCGCCGCCACGACGGTCCCGGCTCCGGAGTCGGCCGACTGGGCAACCGCTCCGACGCCGTCGACCACGGTGAACGGCACCGCGACGACCGTTCCCTCGTCACCGACGAGCACGACGTGGTGGTCGCCGACCTCCAGGCCGCTGGTGTCGACCGAGGCGGTGGCCGTGGCGTCCTCGACGGTGAAGTCGTCGCCCTGCACCGGTTCGGAGTACGTCCACACGCTCCCGCCCTCGTCGTCGCCCGTCCACGGCAGGCGGAGCTCGAGCTGGTCACCGGCGGTGACCTCGTCGGGGATCCCGGCGTCGGCGGCCGCGACGGTGGTGATGTCGCCGGCGTCGATCTTGCGTGCCAGCTCGTCGGAGTCCCCGGCGGGGGCCGTGGGTGGCTCGGCGGCCGAGGGCGCCTTCGCGCTGTTCCGTGGCTGGGCGGCGGTGTGCCGCGGCACAGCGGTCGGCGCGGCGATCGGCGCGGCCGTCGGCGCCGTGTCCGAGGCATTCGTGATGGTCGGTGCGGTGGCGGCCGGCGGCAGCTGCACGACGGGCGGCTGGATGACCGTGCCGCCGTTGCCTGCGCCGGTGCCACCCGTGGTCGGACCGGTCGGCAGGGTGCCGGGGACCGTCTGTCCGGCGAAGTACACCGGCGTGAAGGTCTCGAGCGCGGCGTCGGCGGCGCCGTGCGCACCGATGGTCAGGACACCGCACTGCACGGCCCCGGACAGGCAGTCGACGCGCTTGGTCGACTGGCCGGTGAACGTGGAGCGCGCGATGACGCCGCCCTGCGTGAAGCCGGCGTTCTTCGTGCCGCTGAGCTTCGCGGTCGCTGCGGCGCCGGTGCCGGTGTTGTCGGGCCAGGCGACGAAGCCCTGGCCGTCCTGCCCGGTGCCGCCGGACCCGGGGACGTAGTCGTAGCCCGCTCCGGCCGCTCCCCCGGCGCTCGGGTGCTCCGTGACGTACCCGAACAGCACGTACAGCCCGGAGCCGTTCGTGTTCTTCGTGAAGCCGGAGCCCGTCACGGTGAGCTTCGAGCCCGCCGACGCGGTCGAGAGTCCGGTGGCCGGCCGCACGTTCGTCGAGGCGCCCCGAGCGTTCTCCGCCCCGGTGATCGACCCGTCCGCACCGACGACGGTCGACCCGCCGCCGCCGTTCCCGCCACCCGGGTTCGTCGGCGCCTGCACGGTGACGCGCAGGGTCGCGGTGTCCGAAGCGACCCGACCGACGACGGTCGCACCGAGGACGTTCGTGGCGACCGCGCGGTACCGGTCGCCGTTCAGCCCCTCGGTGGCGGTGATGCGGAGTGTGCTGGTCGTCGCGCCGGCGACCGAGGGACCGTCCTGCAGGTCGGCCCAGCCGGACGGGGTGTGCTGCTGCCACTGCACGGTGGGCGTCGGGGTCCCGGTCGTGGTGACCGCGAAGGACACCTGCTGCGGCGTGGCGGGGGTCGTGCTGCCGTCGGTTCCGGTGGTCGCGCCGGTCAGCGTCACGGCGACGTCGGCCGGCTGCGCCGTGACGGTCGGGGTGGTCACGACCGTGAACGTGCGGAGCCCCTGGTCGGCGGCGTCGGTCGCGGCGTTCACGACGCCGACCACCGCGCGGCCGTCGGCGGCGACCACGATCGGGTCGCCAGTGTAGCTGGTGCCGGGCGTGTACTCGGCACCGAGCGTGGGCGCGGTGCTGCCGTCGATCGCGTACGCGCGGACGACGTTGCCGGTGTCGGTGCTGCCGGCGGCCGACACCCAGAGGCGCTTCGCGGACTCGTCGACGGCCAGGTACGCGGCACCGCCGACCCGGTCGATCGAGGTCGTCACGGCCGGGGTCCCGCGCAGCGACACAGCTCGGAGGGTGGCGTCGCCGTCGTTGCTCCACCACGCCCGGCCCCGGGAGTCGACGACGGTCCCGCCGGCGGCCCCGGACGTCGCGGTGGCGCCGATCGACACGTCGGCGACCGAGGCTCCGGTGTCGAGGTCGACGACGCGTGCGAGGGCGGCGGCCTGGTCGAAGACGACGGCGCGCTTGCCGGTCCAGTCGACGCCGACCGACGAGATCGTCCCGGTGACCGAGCCGATCAGGGTGGCCGTGCGGGTGACGGCGCGGACGGTCCCGCCAGCGGGGCTGGTGCCGACCTCGGTGACCGCACCCGAACCGGAACCAGAGCCAGAGCCGGAACCAGAGCCAGAGCCGGAACCAGAGCCACCCGAACCAGAACCAGCACCCGCTCCCACTCCCGCACCGACCGCGGCCACCCGCAGCAGCCCCGCGGACCCGCCGTTCGCGGCCGGGGCGACCTGCGCGACGATCGAACCGTCGGCGGGGTTGATCGCGAACGCCTTCGCGGCGGGCACCGCGACGGAGGGCTTCACGTGCACGACGTCCCGGTACGCGGCGTCCGTGCCGCGCACGACGACGACGTAGCCCTGGACGTTCGAGCCGGTGCCGCCGAACTCCGCGGAGGGCAACGACGCGGTCGCGACGATGTTCCCGGTCGACGGGTCGACGCTCGGCTTCGAGGTGGCGACACCGGGGTCGATCGGCCCGGCGAGACGCTTGCCGTCGTCGTCCACGACGAAGTAACTCGCCTTGGCGGTTCCGGCAGCCGGTACCTGCACGACGTTCAGGGCGCGCGCGGCGTCCCGCACCACCGTGGTGACCCGGCCGATCGTGCTGTCACCGACCGTGGTCTGCACGCCGGTGCTCACGAGTCCCTGGACGCCGGGGTCGCTGAACCCCTGGTCACCGTCGGCACCGCCGTCACCGTCCGTCCCCTCGGCAGCCCAGTCGCCCGTCACGGCGACCGAGAGCGGGTCCAGCGCGGTGCCCGCGGCGTAGAACTGCGTCGGGTTGCCGCCGCCGGTGACGTCGGCTGCGAAGGCCGCTGCACCCGCCGCGGTGATCGTGGCGGGCAGACCGGTCCACGAGTACTTCCCGTCGGTGACCGATCGGGTGCCCTTGGTGACGTCGATCGTCGCGAACGCGATGCGCTTCGTCCCCGGGTCGGACGTCGTGGCACCGGTCGTCGGGTCCACCAGCCGCACGTCGACCCCGGCGGTCAGGGTGCCGGTGGTCGGCGTGAGCTCGATCGCCGGGTCGCGCAGCGAGATGACGAACGTGTGTGCCCGGTAATCGAACACCGCGGCACCGGAACCCGTGACGGTGAGCTTCCGCGTGGCGGGGTCGTAGCTGCCGCCCGATGCGGTGAACCGGAACGTGCCGTCGGCGTTCTTCGACGCACCGCCGGACACCGACTGCCCTGCGGCCGGCACGTAGTTCCGGAACGACTGCTTGAACCCCCAGTCGAGCGTGCCGCCCGTGACGGACGTGCTCGGACCCGAGGCGGCGGTCGCCGCGGTGGGCACGGTGCCGGCGACGGCCGCGGTCAGGCCGATGATCGCGGCGACGGTGGCGCTGAGCGCGCGGAGGCGACGGGCCGGTCTGGTCTGGGTGTGCATCGGTTCCTCGGGTCGGGGTGGTGCGCGTGTGGGAGACGGTGCCCCGGGCAGACCCGGGGCACCGCGTGGGTCACCAGGTGACGGGGACCTGGACCTCGTCGAGGTCCACCGGGTCGTTCGCGACGCCGTGCGCCGAGAACGTCTGGACGAAGCACTCGTACTGCCCGAGCGCCGCGTTGGCGGTCGCGGTCTTCGTGGCGTCGTAGTCGCAGCTGACGGTGGTGGCCGCGTCGCCGGTGTGGTGCGGGTCCGCGGTGTAGGACTTCGCGACGTCGATCGTCGTGGTGAAGCCGCCGCCGGCCGTGAAGGCGCTCTTCGACACCCACTGGGCGGAGCCGAACCAGCCGGAGTTGGTGGCGTAGTCCGCCTGCTTGGGCCCGTAGACGACGTAGACGCCGAAGCCGCGCCCCTGCGCGTCCCCGTCGAAGCCGCTGCCGGTGACCGTGACGGTGCCGTCCGAGACGCCGTGGAGCGCCCCCGAGCCGTCGGTCACGACCGAGGCCGGACCACTGACGGACAGGCTGGCGCCGTAGTCGTTCGTGACCGCGGTGGCCGCGGACGCGCTGACCGCGGGCAGGACGGCGATGCCGACCGCGGCGACTCCTGCCGCCAGCGTCATCCCGAACGAGCGTGCGATTCGTGTCATGTTCGTGTTTCCCTCTCGATGTGGGCGCCCCCTGTGAGCACCCGGGTCCGGTGGTCCTACGGCGCGACGTCGGTCGCGGTGCGTCGTGCGGCACGGCGGGAGTGCACGATCGCGAAGACGACGAGCGCAGCGACGGCCACGACGAGCGCGGACAGGCCGCCGAGCACGATCCGCAGGACGCCCGGGTCGATCCCGCCCGACGAGCCGTCGGCAGCCGCCGCCACCGCCGAGGGGGTCGCCCCGGCCGGCGCGGTGGGCGTCGCCGACGCGGTCGGCTCCGCGGTGGCACTCGGCTTCGCCGACCGCGCGGACGGCTTCGTGGTCGCGCGGGTGTCGGCGCTCGCCTCGGACGTCGGCTCGGCGGACGGACGGGAGGCACTGCCCGCGTCCGTCGTGTCGCCCGGCGTCTGCCCGGTGGTCGCCCTGGTACCGCCGCCGGCCAGCGTGCCGCCGCTGCCGTACAGGTTCTGCACGGAGACGGGTGTGAACGACTCGTTGTTCGCGTTCGCGACGCCGTGCGCGCCGATCGTGATGATCCCGCACTGCACGACCGTGCAGTCGACGGTCTTCGCGGCGCCGTTCCGGTCGAGCGCCTGGAACGTCGAACCGGGGACCTTGAGGGTCGCGGACCAGGTCCCCGTGGCGGAGTCGATCGTGCCGCCGTTCGCCTCCGAGGCGGTGGTGCTGCCCTCGAAGGCCACGAAGTCGAGGTACCCGGTGGGGTTCGACTCGTCGTCGGGCACGTAGCTGTAGTCCGCGCCCGTCGCCCCGCCCTTGCTCGGCTGCCAGGTGCCGTTCACGGTGCCGAACGCCACGTAGATGCCGCCGTACCCGTTCTTGATGCCCTGGAACCCGGAGCCGCGCAGTCGCAGCGTCGTCAGGTAGGTCGAGTCGACCTGGTTCGTGACCGCGGGGTGCCCCTCGATCGCGACGCTGACACGGCCGGCTGCCGATGCTGGGGCGACGCCCACCACGGCGGCGCCCCCGGCACCGAGCGCGACGAGCAGTCCGGCGAGCGCGAGCCGCAGCGGGCGGGTGCGGGTGGTCACGAGGAGGCCTCCTGGAGGGTTCGGGACGGCACGACGACGGGCGTACCGGTGTTCGGGTCGGGCACGACGGTGACCGGGTGCCGGTAGACGGTGCCGATGCGGTCGGCGGTCAGGACGTCAGTGGGGGAGCCGTCGGCGACGATCCGGCCGCCGGCGAGCATGGCGACGCGGTCGGCGTACGCCCCGGCGAGGCTCAGGTCGTGGAGCACCACGACGACGGCACCACCGGCCCGGGCGTGCGCACGGGCGACGGCCAGCACGGCCTCCTGGTGTCGCAGGTCGAGGGCGGCGGTCGGTTCGTCGAGCAGCAGCACCGGGGTCGACTGCGCCAGGACCCGGGCGAACGAGGCCCGGGCGCGCTCCCCACCCGACAACGAGGGGAACGCCTGGTCGATCCGGTCGGCGAGTTCGACCTGGTCGAGCACCCGCGCGACCACGGTGTCGTCGTCGACCGCTCGCGGGGTCCCCCGCCACGGGGCCCGGCCCATCCGGACGACCTCGCCGACGCGGAATCCGAAGGCCACGGCGGTGTCCTGCTCGAGCACGGCACGCCGACGAGCGGTGGCGAGCGGTGCTTCGCCGCCGGTGCGCACGCCGCCGGTGCGCACCCCGTCGATCGCGACCGTGCCGCTGTGGGCGAGGTCGCCGGCGATCGCCCGGAGCAGGGTCGACTTGCCGGCACCGTTCGGACCGACGAGCGCCAGGACCTCGCCCGCGCGCACGGTCAGGTCGACGTCGGCGAGCAGCGGTCGTCCGTCGGTGACGACGCCGATCCCGGACACGACCACAGCGCCGACAGCGCTCGTCTCCGTCATGCCCAGCCTCCCGACCGTCGGCGTGCACGGCGCAGGAGCCAGAAGAAGAATGGTCCGCCGACGAGCGAGGTCAGCATGCCGATCGGCAGGTCCGCGTACGGCACCAGGGTGCGCGCGAGCAGGTCGGCGATCGTCAGGAGCAGGGCGCCGCCGAGCGTCGAGACCAGCAGCAGCGGGCCGTGCGCCGGGCCGATGACCATCCGCATCAGGTGCGGGACGACGAGCCCGACGAAGGCGATGATGCCGGCGAACGCGACCGCTGCGCCGACGAGCAGGGCGACCACGACGATCGCGACGACCCGGACGGCCTCGACCCGCACCCCGACGTGCCGCGCGGCCCGGTCACCGAGGGCGAGCAGGTCGAGCGAGCGCGTCAGCACGACGGCGCCGACGAGGCCCGCACCGATGACGGGGGCGATCGCTGCGGCCTGGTCCCACATCGAGCCGTTCAGGGACCCGAGCTGCCAGAACACGATCTGCTCGCGCGCCTGCTGGTCGCCGAGGAACGTCAGGAAGGCGAGCCCCGCCCCGGTGAACGCGTTCACGGCGATGCCGGTGAGCAGGAGCGTGACGACCTCGGTGCGGCCACCGGCACGGGACAGCCCGTAGACGAGCAGCGTCGCGACCAGGCCAGCGGCGAAGGCCATCAGCGGCGTCGTCCAGTACCCGGCGAACTGCAGCCCGAACACGATCGAGGCGCAGGCCCCGAACGCCGCGCCTCCGGACACCCCGACGACGCCGGGGTCGGCCAGGGGGTTCGCGAACACGGCCTGCATGAGCACACCGGCTGCGGCGAGCGCGGCACCGATCAGCAGCGCCATCACCACGCGCGGGAACCGGATCGTCCACAGCGCCTGGGTGACGAGGTCGTCGGCGGGGCCGTGCACGGGCAGCCCGAGCGACCGGCCCACGGTCCGGAGCACCTCGGCGGGCGAGATCCCGAGCTGCCCGACGCTCGCCGACACCAGCGTCGCGACGACGAGCGCCACCACGAGCCCGGTGGTGAGCAGTGCGATGCGGCCGACCCGCGACCTGGACGTGACCGCCGGTGCGGCGGGGACGTGCGTGGCGGGCGCGATCCGTTCCTCCCGGACGGTCACGAGGCGTCCGCCGGACCGTAGATCGCCGCTGTCAACGCGGCCACGATCTCGGGGGTGCGCGGCCCGAAGCTCATCACCGTCGTGTCGGCCATGTCCACGATGCGGCGGTGCTCGCCCGCGGGCGTCTTCGCGATCGCGGGGACCCGCTGGAGCAGTCCGTCGACGCCGTCGACGGACTCGAGGCCCTTGGTCATCATGATGACGAGGTCCGGCTGCATCGCGACGAGCGCCTCGGCGTTGACGGGGCGCATGCCCGTCCAGTCCTGTTCCGTCGCGACGTCCCGCCCGCCGACGGCGTCGATGAGCGAGTCGGCGCCGGACTCGCTGCCGAACAGGTAGTAGATCCCGGCGTTCCCCCGCACGTACAGGAACACCATCTTCAGCTTGTCGGCCCGAGCCGACGGCGCGATCCGGGCCACCTGCGCGGCGACGGCCTGCTCCTGCGCGTGCACCTCGGCGGCCAGGCGGTCGCCGGTCGCCGGGACGCCGAGCGCGGTCGCGACCTGCTCGATGATCGCGTCGGTGTTCGTGGTGTCCCGGTGCGGGTCCAGGACGACGACGGGGACGCCGGCCTTCCGGATCTGCAGGACGACTTCCCACGGTCCGAGCGAGGTGTCGGTCAGCAGCACCGTCGGGCGGAGCGCGAGGATCGCCTCGGCGGAGAGCTCGTGGCCGTTCTGGGTGACGAGCGGCAGGTCCTCGGTGCCGGAGAAGCCGGTCGAGACGTCCCGTCCGACCAGGTGGTCCCCCAGGCCGAGGCCGTACACGGTGGACGACAGCGTGCCGGAGATGTCGAGCGCGAGGATCCGGTCCGCGCTCGTGACGGTCACCTCGGTGTCCTGGTTGTCGGTGACGGTGACGGGCAGCTCGGGCTCGTCGACCGTGCTCGCCGTCGGCGGCAGGTCCGTCGCCAGGGTCGCGGTGCGCTCGCCGGTCACGTCCTTCGCGTCGGTCACCGGGGCGATGGCCTGGAGGCTCGCGGCCGGGTCCGTCGCGCTCGTCCCGCGACCCGCCGCCTGCGTCGCACCCGCGGTGCCGGTGCCGCCGCCGGTGCAGCCGGTCGCCACGGCGAGGACGACGAGGGCGGACGCTGCGGCCGTGAGGGCGCGACGGAGTGACGACATGGAGATGATCCCGAGTGCTGGTTCGTGAAGTTAGGTGAGCCTCACCTAACCGTTAACTTAGGTGAGCCTTGCCTATCTTGTCCAGCACGTGTCGCCGTCTCCCCACTACGGTGGTCCCGTGCGCATCGTGGTGGCTCCGGACTCGTTCAAGGGCACCGCGACCGCGGCGTCCGTCGCCCAGGCGGTCCGCGATGGCTGGCTGACCGAACGCCCCGACGACGACGTGGTGCTCGTGCCGATGGCCGACGGCGGCGAGGGCACCCTCGAGGCGTTCGCGACCGCGGTCCCCGGTGCGGTCCGGGTCCCCGTCACCGTGACCGGTCCCGCCGGCACCCCCGTCGAGACGTGGTGGCTCATGCTGCCCGACGGCCGTGCGGTGGTGGAGCTCGCGGCGACGAGCGGTCTCCCGATGCTCGACGAACTCCTGCCGGACACCGCGACGAGCCGGGGGTTCGGCGAAGCGATCGCCGCCGCGCTCGACGCCGGTGCCACGGGGCTCGTGCTCGGCATCGGCGGCAGCGCCTCGACCGACGGCGGCCGGCCCGTGCTCGAGGCGCTCGGCTACGACGGCGACCGCGGCGCGCTGCGTGCCCTGCCGCCGCTCGGCGTCACCGTCCTGACCGACGTGACCTCTCCCCTGCTCGGCCCGACCGGCGCGGCTGCCGTGTTCGGGCCGCAGAAGGGGATCGAGCCCTCGCGGGTCGCATTCTTCGACGAGCAGCTGGCCGCCTGGGCCGCACGGTTCCCTTCGGTGGACCCCGCGACCCCGGGCGCCGGTGCAGCGGGTGGCGTCGGCTTCGGCCTGCTCGCCTGGGGTGCGACCCTGGCCCGCGGCGCGGACGGTGTCGCCGAGGTCCTCGGGCTGGCCGACCGACTCGACGGCGCCGACGTCGTGATCAGCGGCGAGGGCCGGTACGACGGGCAGTCCGCCGTCGGCAAGGTCCCGTCGGTGGTGCGGTCGCTCACGGCGACGCACGCCCCCGGGGCCCGGTCGATGCTCGTCGCCGGCGCGATCGAGGCCTCGCTCGACGACTACGCCGCCGCCGCCTCGCTCACCGTCCTCGCCACGCAGACCACCGGGGAACCGGACGACGCCCTGGCCGACCCGCTGCGCTTCGCCACGATCGCGGGCCAGCGCCTCGCACGGCTGGCCTGACCACTCCGATTCCCGCACTGGGGAGCCCCATTGGAACCTCCCACGCTGTGGCGCGCCCCATCAGACTGGTTCCGGGCCGGAACCGGCCCGCAACGCACCCCCACGAGGAGATCATTGCGCACCGTCAACGCGTACGCGGCACCGTCAGCGACCGAGCCGCTCGTCAAGACCACCATCACCCGTCGTGACGTCGGAGCGAACGACGTCGAGATCGACATCGCCTACGCCGGCATCTGCCACTCGGACATCCACACCGTCCGCGGTGAGTGGGGCCAGATCCAGTACCCGCAGGTCGTCGGCCACGAGATCGTCGGCCACGTCTCCGCCGTCGGCGAGAACGTCACCAAGCACCAGGTCGGCGACCGCGTCGGCGTCGGCTGCATGGTGAACTCGTGCGGCGAGTGCGAGAACTGCGTCGCCGGCGAGGAGCAGTACTGCCTCAAGGGCAACATCGGCACGTACACGAGCGTCGACCCGGCCGACGGCTCGATCACCCAGGGCGGCTACTCGCAGGCGATCGTCGTGAACGAGGACTTCGTCCTCCGCGTCCCCGAGTCGCTCGACATCGAGAAGGTCGCGCCGCTGCTCTGCGCCGGCATCACCACCTACTCGCCGCTGCACCACTGGAAGGCCGGCCCCGGCACGAAGGTCGCCGTCATCGGCATGGGCGGCCTCGGCCACATGGCCGTCAAGATCGCCGTCGCCCTCGGCGCCGAGGTCACCGTCCTGTCGCAGACCACCTCGAAGGAAGCCGACTCGCTCCGCTACGGCGCGAAGGCCCACTACGCGACGAAGGACCCGGAGACGTTCGAGAAGCTCGCGAACTCCTTCGAGCTCATCATCAACACCGTGTCGGCGAAGATCCCGATGGGCTCGTACCTCGGCCTCCTCAAGGTCGACGGCACGCTCGTCAACGTCGGCGCCCCGTCCGAGCCGCTCGAGGTCCCGGCGTTCGCCCTGATCCCGCGCCGGCTCAGCTGGGCCGGGTCCGCCATCGGCGGCATCCGAGAGACCCAGGAGATGCTGGACTTCTGCGCCGAGCACGACATCCTGCCGGAGACCGAGCTCATCAGCGCCGACCAGATCAACGAGGCCTACGAGCGCGTGCTGTCCTCGGACGTCCGCTACCGCTTCGTGATCGACGCGGCCACGCTGGCGTAGTCGTCACCACCTGCACCACAGGAGGCCCGGTACCAGCTGGTACCGGGCCTCCTGTCCGTCTGTCCGTCGGGCCGTCAGCCGACCTCGTCGCCGGACGGCAGCGCGCCGCACCAGTCGACGGAACCCGCGTCGATGCTCGCCTCGAGCGCACCGGAGGTCGCGTCGACGATGCTCACCAGCTCGTCGGTCGCCGATTTCGTCGCGACCGCGACGAACTGTCCGTTCGGGGACGGGCAGACCGCCGTGACGCTCGCGTCGTCGGGGATCGTCACCGGCAGCCGGGAGGCCCGCCCACCGTCCACGCGCACGATCCGTGCCGAGACGGTCCCGTCCGACCGCACGTCCCCCAGCACGCGCAGGTACGTGTCGTCCGTCAACGGGGCGATGCGGCCGAGCACCGCCGCGTCGGTGCTCGCGGCCGGCGCCCGCAGCGCCGTCTTCGCGCCGTCGGTCAGGTCGAGGCGCTCGATGCCCGTGCCGGTCTCGACCACGGCCGTGGTGCCCGAGCCGACGAACCCGTGCAGGTACGTGGCGCTGCCGAGCCGGACGGGGTCGGCGCGGCCGCTCATGTCGACGAGCACCAGGTCGTCGCTGCCCGTCCGCACCAGGGCGCTCTCCGTCCGAGGCACGTAGGCCCACTGCCCGACCGTCATCGGCACGGCGCCCGTCTGCGGCTTCCCGTCCTCGGCGATCGCGGTGGGCAGGTGCGTGCCCGTCATGTCGACCACGTACAGACCGGTGTTCCGCGACTGCCCGGTGGACGTGTCGGCGTACTCGAACCCGAACGAGGCCGCGTCGTCGGCGACGTGCAGGGCGGTGACCCGACCCTGCGAGGACGGCAGGGTGAGGTGCTCGACGGGGGCGTCCGGGTCCTGCACCCCGCCGGACAGCGCGACCACGTCGACCGAGGAGCTCGCGTCGCTGCCACTGACGACCACCAGGGACCGTCCGAGCCGGGCGTACTCCGAGATCTCGGCGCCCTGGTACACGGTCGTCGCACCGCCGGCGTCGAGAGAGCGGCGCACGATGCGGTCCTTCGCGCCGTCGGCTCCCGGCACGAGGGCGAGGACGTCGGTACTGCCGGTCCGGATGGCGGCGGTGAGGTCCGCGGTGGCACGTTGCCCCGGAGCCCGGACGTTCGCGACCGTCACCGTGTAGTCGCGGTCGTAGGCCAGGGGTCCGGCGAACTCGACCGCGATCGTGTTGCCGCTCGAGGTCACGGTGTGCGCGGCGGCCGGGGTGACCCGGACGTCGGCGGCGGACACCTGCTGCAGTGCCTGGTTCGCCGTCAGGATCACCCGTTGCGCCGGACGGGACACCAGGCCGGTGGCGTCGTACGACACGTCGCGCAGGCGTGGGCCCTGCTGCGACCCGACGACGGCGGCGAGCGTGGCGACGACCGCCAGGACGAGCACGACGGCGAGGTACCGGCGGTGGAACCGGCGCGTGACCGGGCGGCGGTCGGTGCGGCGTCCCGCGCGCTCAGTACTCATACGGGTCCTTCGGCTGCGCGATCTCGGTGACCTTCGCGGCCTTGATGACGATGCGGGCGTCGGCGGACTGGTCCGGGTTCGCCGCGAGTGCGCCGGTCACCGTGACCCACTGCCCTTCGTCGGGCTCCGCCTCGGTACGGTCGCCGCCCTCGGTCACCACGCCGAGGCCGACTGGCTGGGCGTCCACGGCGCAGCAGCTGATCACGAACCGGGTCAGGGTGAACGAGCCGTCCTGGCCCGGCACCACGAAGCCGGACAGCCGCACCTGCTTGCCGACCAGGGCCGTGGTGTCGGTGGTCTGCCGGATCAGCGCCGCCCAGTCCTTGACGCCGTACTCCGAGGTGTCGACGCCCTCGCTGCCGAGCAGGGAGACCGCCGCCTCGGAGCCCGTCGCGTTCGACAGGGTCGCCGAGTCCACGCTCCGCTGCTGCGCGGTGCGGGCGGACAGCGTCGTCGGGGGCAGGACCAGCATCGACACGGTGACCCCGACCGTGACGATCGCGGCCGCCCCGCCGAGGGCGAGGCGGAGGGCGCGACCACGGCCGGGTCCGCGCCGCCCGTGGTCGTGGTCCGGCTCGTGCTCGTCCGCGTCGTCACCGTGCGTGTGGCCGTGGCCGCGTGCGATGACCACCAGGCCCGCGATCGAGGCGGGTACCGCGACGGCGGCGAGCACGATCGTGAACACCGAGTACCGCGGGTTGATGTACAGGTCGAGGTGCCCGACCAGTGCGAGCCAGAGCGTGCACAGGGCGACCGCCAGCACGGACCCGAGCCCGAGGTAGGCCGGAGCGTTGCTGCTGCGTGCGTCAGACGAGGACATTCATCACCAATCCCACGGCGCCGGCGAACAGGACGCACACGACGGCGAGCAGCACCAGGAACCGGACCCGGAACGTCGTGCGGAGCAGGGCGATCATCTTCACGTCGATGATCGGCCCGATGATCAGGAAGGCCGTGATCGACCCGGGCAGGAACGTCGAGGCGAACGACAGCGCGAAGAACGCGTCGACGTTCGAGCAGAGCGACACCGTCATCGCGAGCAGCATCATCGCCGCGACGGACAGCACCGGGTTCGAGCCGATCGCGACGAGCGTGGAACGGGGCACGGCGACCTGGATCGCCGCAGCCAGGCCGGCGCCGACGAACAGGGCCGGCATCATCGTCGCGGTCTCGCCGCCGAACTGCGCGGCGCTCTCCCGCCACCGGTTCCGGCTCCGTGGTGCGCCGATCGCAGCGCGGCACCGGGCCTCGAACGCGGGCAGCAGCAGGTCGGCCGGGCGGCGGTGCGCGGCGACGATCCAGCCGACCAGGTTCGCGATCACGAAGCCGCCGACGATCCGGACCGGCAGGATCCAGCCGGACCAGCCGAACGCCTGCGCGGTGCTGATGATCACGAGCGGGTTGAGGATGGGGGCGGCGACCAGGAACGTGACGGCCTCGGCAGGGGTGAACCCGCGCATCATCAGGCCGCGGGCGAGCGGCACGTTCCCGCACTCGCACACCGGGAACAGCATGCCGATCAGCGAGATCACGGCGCGGCGGCCGAAGGCGTTCTGCGGCAGGACCTTCTCGAGCGCACCGACGGGCACCCACACCTCGACGACGATCGACAGCACGATGCCGAGCACCACGAACGGCAGCGACTCGACCACCACGCTGATCGCCAGCGTCAGGAAGTCCTGCACGACGTCCGGGAGGCCGGCGCTCCCGATGCTCGGGGACAGCAGCCGGATCCCCAGGAGCACGACGACGGTGAGCAGCACGAGGCCCGGGCCCGTCAGGGAACGGGAGCGGGAGCGCTGCTGCGGCGGCGTGGTCGTCGTCACCCGGAAAGGATAGGCGACGTGTGCTGCGTGACGGTCCGCGCGCGGCCGCCTGGGCACCGTGCGAGTTCGTTCACCCCGTGCAGGGTTGCCCGCTCGGTGCAGACCTGGAGCGCCGCACGGAGCCACCAACGACGCACGGGTTCGCGAACCCGGCACCGTGCAGCAGTCAGACCCGGGCGATGCCCGCCGCGTGCCGGTCGAGCGTGTCGATCGCCCACGAGGCGTCACCCCCGGGATCGACCCGCACGATGTGCATCGCGAGCCCGTCCACCAGGGCGTGCAGCCGCCGGGTCTCGTAGGGCACGTCGGCGTCCGGCACCCCGAGCGCCCGCAGGATCCGCCCGCACCACTCCCGCATCTCGTCGACGACCCGGTCGTGGAACGGCCGCAGCTCAGTGTCGGTCAGCGCTGCCGTGCCGAGGCCCAGGTAGACGTCGAGCTCGATGCGTCGCTCCTCGTCGAGGGGCAGGAGCTCGAGCAGGACCGCGTGCGCGTACGCCGTGCCCCGCAGGTCCGCCGGCACGGCGTCGATCCGGGCCGCGGTCGCGTCGAACACGAGCTCGAGCGCGTGCGACCGGACGCTCGCCTGCGTCGGGAAGGTGTAGCGGACGGTGCTCGGCGGCAGTCCGGCCTCTGCCGCGACGTTCCGGACGCTCAGCGCCCCGAGTCCGTCGCGGGCGAGCACCCGGCACGCGGCTTCGGACACGGTACGGCGCCGCTGCTCGACGTCCATGCTCCTGGCCACACCGCCATACTCGCACAGTCGTACGAACCCGTGCTACCGTCGAGGTCGTTGTCGCACAGTCGTGCGACTATGCGACCGAACGAAGGGAACATCGTCATGGCATGGGTCATCCTCGTGCTGAGCGGCGTGCTCGAGGCCGTCTGGGCCACCGCGCTGAGCGCCTCGAACGGCTTCAAGAAGGTCGTGCCGACGATCGTGTTCATCGCCGGCATGGCGCTGAGCATGGTCGGGCTCGCGTTCGCGATGAAGTCGATCCCGGTGGGCACCGCCTACGCCGTCTGGGTGGGCATCGGCGCCTCGCTGACGGTCGTCGTGTCGATCCTGCGCCGGCAAGAAGCCGCGTCGCTCGCACGACTCGGCCTCGTGTTCGGCCTGGTCGCCTGCGTCGTCGGCCTCAAGGTGGTGAGCTGAGGTGGCCTGGATCGTCCTGTTCCTCAGCGCCACGCTCGAGACCGTGTGGGCGACCGCCCTCGGCGAGAGCGACGGCTTCACCCGACCCGGACCGACGCTCGTGTTCGCGATCACGATCGTGGTCAGCCTGGGCGCGTTCGGCTACGTCCTCAAGCACATCCCGATCAGCACCGCGTACGCCGTGTGGACCGGCACCGGTGCAGCCCTGACGGTGCTGTGGGGCATGGCCACCGGCGCCGAGCCCGTCACCCTGCTGCGCGTGCTGTTCATCGCGGGGATCGTCGGCTGCGTCGTCGGCCTGAAGCTCGTGCCGGCCCGTCCGGTCACCGAGCCGGACGCCCCGCTCGCGAAAGCGACAGATCTCCGCCGATGATCGGCGGGCAACTGTCGCTTTCGCGAAGGTGACGGCAGCGCCATCCGCAGGACTGTCGCTTTCGCGATGGGCGCACTGGACACGCGCCGGGGCGGACGGGAGGCCCGGTGCCAGCTGGCACCGTCCCTCCCGGCACGGCCGTGGTCGCGCCCACTGCGCATGGTGAGCAGAAAGGGTCGGGTCGCCTCGCGGGACCCGACCATTCCTGCTCACGAACCGAGCGCCGGGAGCGTCAGACGGAGGCGCCGGTCCACTCGTCCTCGGCGGCGACGTGGTCGCTGCCGACCGTGCCGGCGGCGAGCGCCGCGGCGGCGCGTTCCGTGTGGCTCGGCGGGTTCGACGGCACGTCGGACGGACGGCCCTCGTCGTTCAGCTTGCGCAGCTCGGGCACGATGTCCGTCGCCAGGATGTCGATCTGCTCGAGCACGGTCTTGAGCGGCAGCCCGGCGTGGTCGACCAGGAACAGCTGGCGCTGGTAGTGGCCGACGTGGTCCTTCATCGCCGCGTACCGGTCGATGACCTGCTGCGGCGAACCGACCGTGAGCGGGGTCTGGGCGGCGAAGTCCTCCATCGAGGGGCCGTGACCGTAGACCGGGGCGTTGTCGAAGTAGGGCCGGAACTCGTTGACCGCATCCTGCGAGTTCTTCCGAGCGAAGAACTGCCCGCCCAGACCGACGATCGCCTGGTCGGCGCGGCCGTGACCGTAGTGCTCGAAGCGCTGGCGGTACAGCCCGACCATCTGCTCGGTGTGCTGGATCGGCCAGAAGATGTTGTTGTGGAAGAAGCCGTCGCCGTAGTAGGCGGCCTGCTCCGCGATCTCGGGCGTGCGGATCGAGCCGTGCCAGACGAACGGGGGCACGCCGTCGAGGGGGCGCGGCGTCGAGGTGAAGCCCTGCAGCGGCGTGCGGAACTTGCCCTGCCAGTTGACGACGTCGTTCTCCCAGAGCTGGCGGACGAGCGCGTAGTTCTCGATCGCCAGGTTGACGCCCTGGCGGATGTCCTGCCCGAACCACGGGTAGACCGGGCCGGTGTTGCCGCGGCCCATCATGAGGTCCATGCGGCCGTCGGAGATGACCTGGAGCATCGCGTACTCCTCGGCGATGCGCACCGGGTCGTTCGTGGTGATGAGCGTGGTGCTCGTCGAGAGCGTGATGTCCTTCGTCTTCGCCGCGAGGTAGGCCAGCAACGTGGTCGGCGACGAGGCGACGAACGGCGGGTTGTGGTGCTCGCCGGTGGCGAAGACGTCGAGTCCGGCCTGGTCGGCGTGCTGCGCGATCGTGAGGATGTCGCGGACGCGCTGGGTGTCGTCCGGCGTGGTGCCGGTCGTGGGGTCGGTCGTGACGTCACTGACCGTGAAGATGCCGAACTGCATGATGCGCCGCCTTTCGCGATATCGATGCGTTTGCATCGACTTGCTGGGTACAACGTAGCGTACGCCGGTGCATTCCCACCAGGCGTCAGCGCGCTGCGGGCAGTGCTGCGGGGTCGGTCCGTGCCGCGTGGTGCATGCCGTCGAGGAACCACACCGCGGTCACCACCGCCAGGACGCTCGCGCTCGAGGCCAGCCGTCCGGCCATCAGGATCGCGGCGTGGTCGTGAGCGCCGTCCCCCGTCAGGCCGACGACGAGCGCGGCGACGCCGACGGCCAGCGTGACCCCGGTGGCGACGAGCAGGACGACGCTGACCACCCGGCGCGGACCCCGACGGCCGTCCCGGTCACCTCGGAGGCCCCGGTCGACCCTCGGACCGAACGCCCGGACGACGCCGAGCCAGAACATCGCGATCGCGCACGCCCCGATGATGTCGCTCACCCGGTGCCAGCCGTAGACGACCGTCTGGTTGGCGACGAAGACCGCGTAGGCGGCACCGAGCAGGGTGACGATCGGCCGGAAGCGACGGGGCGTGACCATCAGGACGGCGAACAGCGCGGCCAGCGCGATGGTCGCGTGCCCCGAGGGGAACGAGTTCGGCGTCGTCGACTGGGCGATCTCCGGGCGCTCGGCGATACGCTTGACGAGCGTCGAAGTGGCCGCCGACGCGAGCACCACTGCACCCGCGCCGAGCCCCACCGAGAGCCGTCGCCTGGCGAACGCCACCGCGACGATCACGACAACGAGCAACAGGATCACCGGCACCGAGATGACGTTGAGCGCAGTGTCCGAGCTGAACAGGTCGGACTCACGGACCCCGCCGAGCGCGGCGTCCTCCATGCGCTGCCCCACCGGCGTCAGTACCGCGGCCGCGTAGACGGAAGGCACGATCACGAACCCCAGAGCCGCCAGCACACCCCACCGCAACCGCCGCGAGACGCTCGGTCCACGCGACTCCGGTGCACTGCGCTCGGGTGTCAAGGTCACCGGACTGGTCCTCCTCGGAGTGGTCGTCGTCGGTCTCGTCGCCCGCCTGGTGACGGCGCTGCGATTCGGACGGTCGGGGTCGGACACGATACCGTTGGCTCACCGGCCGGAGGCTGGGAACCGCGCGGCCGTCACCCGCGGATCCCGCGCTGTGCCGCTCAGTGCCGCGCCGCTCAGTCCGGCGGGCACCGCCGGACTGACGCACGTCGCGTCGGCAGTGTACGAGGAGGAGACCGAAGTGGCCATCAAGGAACCGGGCATCACCGCCTCACCGAACCGCGGGCTCGCGCTCACGGTCGGTGGCGTCCTCGCACTCTGGGGCATCCTGGGCTTCTTCTTCGCCGCCGACGGCGACCCCGGCTTCTTCAGCCGCCAGGGCGGGATGCTCTGGAACGCCTTCGGGGTCAACCCGCCGCTCGCCCTCATCTGGGTGCTGCTCGCCGCGGTCCTGCTCATCACCGGGCTCGGCACCACCATCGGTTCGCGGAACGGCAACCTGGTGGTCGGCGCCGTGCTCGTGGTGCTGGCCGTCTACGGCTTCGTCTTCGTCAACACCTCGGCGAACATCTTCGCGCTGAACACCACCGACAACGTGTTCCACGCCATCGTCGGTGTCATCCTGCTGCTGACGGCGCTCGGTGCCGACAAGGAGAACCTCCGCGCGCTGCGTGCGGCGGCTCGCGCCTGACACACCGACACGCTCCCCGACGCCCGTCTGCCGCTCCGGCAGGCGGGCGTCGTCGTGTGTGCGGAGCGAGTGCGGGGAGCGTGAGTGCGGGGCGTGTGTGCGGAGCGCGGGTGCGTCAGGCGTCGTCGTCGGGGTCGGCGTCGGCGTCGGCGGCGGGCTCCGGCTTCCGGGCTTCGAGTGCCGTCGCGACGATGCGTGGCGCTTCGGACATGAAGCGCCGGACGTCCGTGTCGACGATGATGTCCTGCGGCCGCAGCGGCCGGGTCAGGTACAGCCCCTCGAGCGAGGTCAGGCGTGACAGCGCGACGTAGGTCTGTCCGGCGCTGAACACCCGGTTGCCCAGGTCGACCACCGCGCGGTCGTAGGTGCTGCCCTGCGACTTGTGGATCGTCACCGCCCACGCGAGCCGCAACGGGAACTGCTGGAACTCACCGACGGTGTCCTTCTTGAGTTCCTTCTTGTCGGCGTCGTAGGAGTACTTGAACTTCTCCCACACCGACGGCTGGACCTCGAACGATTCTCCGTCGACGTCGACCCAGACCGTGTCGCGGATCGCCGTGACGATGCCGAGCGTCCCGTTCACCCACCGCTGGTCGGCGTCGTTGCGCAGGAACATCACGTGCGCACCGGGCTTGAGCTCGAGGGCTTCGTCGGCCGGGAAGTTCCGCCCGCCGAAGTCACCGTTGACGTCGGCCTTCGCGGTCTTCACCTTGCCGGGCAACCGTTCGAGCGCCGCCTTGTTGATGCGCGCGACGGTGTCGTTCCGGGTGGCGAGGGTGATGGCGTCGTCGGGCGAGGGCCGTGCGCCCGCGGTGTTGAGCTGGTCGGCGATCTCGGCGGTCACCCGGCCGTGCCGCACCGCCGTGAGCATGGCGGCGAAGGCGTCGTCGCGCTGGCGGTGCACGGTGGCGAGCTCGATGATGTTCAGCTTCGCCTCGAGCCAGACCTTGGCGTCGAAGAACCACATCGACCGGTAGTGGTCGGTGAAGTAGGCGCGTTCGTCGGCACCACCCGGGACCGGCGGCAACTGGTACGGGTCGCCGAACATGACCACCTGGACCCCGCCGAACGCCTCGAACTGCCGCCCGCGGGCCTTGCGCAGCGAACGGTCCATCCCGTCGAGCAGGTCGGCGTTCACCATCGAGACCTCGTCGATCACCAGGGTGTCGATGGTGTTCAGGAGCTTGCGGGTGTCCGGTCCCTGGCGCAGCTCGGCATCGGCGATGAGGCCGATCGGCAGGCGGAACAACGAGTGGATCGTCTGGCCACCGACGTTCAGGGCCGCGACCCCGGTCGGTGCGCAGATCACGACCTGCTTCTCGGTGTTCCACGACAGGTGGTTGAGCAGGGTCGACTTGCCCGTGCCGGCACGACCGGTGATGAAGACGTGGTCGCGGGTGTGCTCGATGTACTCGAAGACGGCCCGCTGCTCGTCGCTGAGCTCGACGCTCATCGTGCGTCCTGCTCGAGGGTGCGCGCGTCCGCTCCGAGCGTGCGCGCCGGCGATCCAGCGCGCCGCAGCTGCACGAGCACCACCACGACGACCGCCACCAGGAGCAGCACCCCGGCGACCACGAGCACGAGCCCGCCACGGGCCTGGTCGACGAGCGGATCGGGGCCCCACGTCCGCCCCACCGCCCCGAACCACGACGCCTGCAGCAGTCCGAGCGGCCCGCGCATCGCAACGCCGAGCGACACCGCTCCGGCGGCGACGACCGCGGCCCCGACGATCCGCACGACCGCCGCTGCGCGGGTCGGGTGCTGCTGGCCGGCCGCGATCGGGGTGAAGAGCGTCGGCATCGCCAGGAGCCCGACGAGCAGGAAGCCCACGTCGATGACCGTGCGCCCCGTGGAGTCGCTCACCGACCACCGGACGGCGTCGGTGGCGAAGTACGCCCACCACACCGCTGCGGCGAGCAGGAACGCCGGGAAGGGCTGCACCAGGTAGCGGACCGCGGCGTTGTCGACCAGCACACCGGTCCACTCGCGCACGCCGGTGCTGTCGTCGTCGCGCGGGTGCACCGCGGCCCGGATGAGCACGACGGGAGCCGCCGCCCACACCAGCGCCGGCACCACCAGGCCGAGCAGCACGTGCGCGCCGACGTTCGCCGACACCAAGAACCGGTCGTACTGGTGCAGCGAACCGGACGTCGCGACGACGAGCGAGATGATCGCGAGGGCCGCCGCCACCGAACGGCGCACCGGCCAGTGGACCCCGGTGCGGCGCAGGCGCACGACCCCGGCCGTGTACGTCGCAGCGAGCAGCACGGCGGCCATCAGCCAGAACAGGTCGATGTTCCACTGCGTCAGCCAGCCCCAGGCCCCGGGCGCGTGCGGCAGCAGGTCGTCGGTGAGCAGCTCAGCGGGGCTCGGGTCGGTCGTCTTGCTCAGCGCGATCTGGTCGACCGGGGTGGCCGTGCGTCCGAGCGCCGCGGCGAAGCCCGATGCGACACCCATCACGGCGAGCTCGACCACGATCAAGGTCCAGAACGGGCGGTGCCGTGCCGGCGCCTCGGTCAGGGAGCGAATCGCACGCCGACGCTGCACGGCACCGAGGACCCCGATGGCGACGATCGCGCCGATCTTGACCAGCACGAGGGTGCCGTACGGCGTGAACAGGTTCGACAGAACGCCCACGCGGATCTGTGCCGAGGCGACACCCGACACCGCCACGAGCACGAAGCACCCGAGCGCGATGCTCGAGTACCGCGCGACGACCACGGCCAGGCGGTCACCGGGCAGCACGCCGCGCAGGAGCACGAGCATGGTCAGGCCACCGACCCAGAGCGCGGCGCCGACCAGGTGCAGCCCGAGCGCGGTCACGGCGGCGTCGTGGCTCGCGGTGCCGGCGGCGTGGCCCTGCTGTGCGAGCGGGATGAGCCCGATCATCGAGACGCCGGCGGTCAGGGCGACCATGCCCCGCGAACGGACGGCGAAGCAGAGCACCGTGACGGCAGCGGCGACGAGCACCGTCACGAGCCAAGCGAGCCCGAGGTCCGTGCCGGTGAGGAACACGCCCATCGACTGGCCGAACTGCTCGTCGATGCTGATCTTCGAACCGGCGACGCTCAGGAACGTGAAGAAGGTGGTGACCGCGGACGACACCGTCCAGAGCCCGCTGGCGGCGGCCGCGACGTCGATGGCGCGGTTCCACTCCGGGCCGGAGCGCGAGAGTCCGACGGTGGCCAGCGCGAGGCCGCCGATCGTCGCAGCGGCGGACAGGTCCACGACCAACCGCGAGATCGGCAGACCGAAACGGACCAGGGCACCGGGGTCGGCGATCAGCGCTGCGTTCGCACCACCGCCGATGACGAGTGCCGTGAGCAGCGCCACGAACCCGACGAGCAGGAGCACGGCGGGACCGGCGATGCGCGCGATCCGATTCACCCGTCAAGCCTAGGCGGTGCCCACCCGGCCACCGAACCGGCCGGGCCGACCTGTGGGAACCGGCACGGGCCTCCAGGCAGGACATGCGCACCGGGCGCACGCACCCCGGGAACGACGAAAGGGACGGCCGAAGCCGTCCCTCCCGATGCGCGGAACAGTCTTACTTGACCGCAGCCTTGAGCTTCGAGCCGGCGCTGACCTTGACCGAGTCGCTCGCGGCGATCTCGATGGCCTCACCCGTCTGCGGGTTGCGGCCGGTGCGGGCAGCGCGGTGCGTCTTCTCGAAGGCGATCCAACCGGGGATCGTGACCTTCGTGCCGTCCGCGACGGACGACGAGACGACGCTGAAGAGCGCGTCGACGACGCCGTTGACGGTGGCCTGGCTCTGGCCGGACTCGGCGGCGACGGCAGCGACGAGCTCGGTGCGGTTCAGTGACTTGTCAGCCATTGGATGTCCTCCTCGGACTTCTTGCAGTATCGGTCGGACGGACGTGCCGTCCGGCGCCCGGAGCGGTTGCCCCGTGCCACGGTGCCAGTGGGCCGAGGGCCCGGCGGAACCGGAGTTGAACCTACCAGCCACATCGGACGAATTCAGCCGACTCGCCCGGATTTCCGGGCTTGTCGCGGGTCCAGCGGGGCAGATGTGACCACTGAGGCGCCCTTGTACCCCGGACACAGCGAACGCCCCGCCACCAGGAGGTGACGGGGCGTCGGGTGCTGCGAGTGCTTACCAGGAGCTCTTCGTGATGCCGGGGAGCTCTCCACGGTGGGCCATGTCGCGGAAGCGGACACGGCTGATGCCGAACTCACCCAGGTGGCCACGGGGGCGGCCGTCGATCGCGTCGCGGTTGCGGTAGCGGATCGGGGATGCGTCGCGGGGCAGCTTCTGCAGGCCCACGCGAGCGGCCTCACGCGACTCGTCGGAGCCGTTCGGGTCCACGAGGGCCTTCTTCAGCTCGAGACGACGCTCGGCGTAGCGCGCGATGATGACGGCACGCTGGTTGTTCTTCGCGATCTTGCTCTTCTTCGCCATGCTTAGCGCTCCTCACGGAAGTCGACGTGCTTGCGGATCACCGGGTCGTACTTCTTCAGCACGAGACGGTCGGGGTTGTTCCGACGGTTCTTCTTGGTCACGTACGTGAACCCGGTGCCCGCCGTCGAGCGGAGCTTGATGATCGGACGGATGTCCTGACCCTTTTTCGCCATCAGATCTTCTCCCCACGGGCGAGGACGTCCTTGACGACGGACTCGATGCCCCGTGCGTCGATGACCTTGATGCCCTTAGCGCTGACGTTGAGCGTCACGTTGCGACGCAGCGACGGCACGTAGTACGTCTTCTTCTGCACGTTCGGGTCGAAGCGGCGCTTCGTCCGGCGGTGCGAGTGCGAGATGTTGTGACCGAAGCCGGGAACGGCGCCGGTCACCTGGCACACTGCTGCCATGGTTTCCTCCTGAGGTACCGTGCGACCGGACGGCCGCACCCAAGTTCACTTGCCTGGTGCGCACGCGCAGGACCACCGGAGTGGTGCATGCGAGGGGGTTGTGCACACCGCCCAGGCCCGCAGCCCCTGTCGAAGGGGGAACGGACACCACGCGACCGCGGCGTTCGCGACGGTCGGAGGGCTTGGAACAACGGGTCCACCACGCGGACGTGGAGGACCAAGGGAAGAGCCTACGCGAGCTCCGGGCGTGTCGCAAGCGCACGCACCATGAGCTCGCCGAGTTCGCGCGGCGCCGTGAACATCGGCCAGTGTCCGGTCTCGAGTCCGACGATGCTGAGCTCCTCGGTCGCGACGAGTTCCGCGGCCCAGGTCTGGTGGTCTGCCACCATCGTCGCGAGCTCGGTCGCCGGGATCTCGCAGGTGATCACCGTCGCCGGGATCGTGTGCCGGGCGGCGTCGGCGTAGTGGAACCGGTCGGACGGCACGGCGGCCGGCTCCGGGATCGCGCGGTGCTCGAAGGACTCCCGCAACGCCGGCGTCATCCCGCGCACCGTGGCCGGCTCCCAGACGTCCCACGACGGCAGCGGCACCACACCGTCGACCACGGGCAGTTCGTCGTTCACGCAGCCGCCGGCGGGACCGGGGAACGTGTCGACGTAGAGCAGGTGCGCGACGAGCGAGGGCCGCTGGTCGGCGGCCATGTACGCGATCGGTCCGGCGCCCGAGTGTCCGGCGAGCACGACGGGCTCGTCCGCGCTGGCGACGTCGTCCAGGCGCTCCACGAGCGCCGCGACCTGCTCGTCGAGCGTGTCACCGTCGCGGGTGATCGCCTCGACCGTGTGGCCTGCCTGCAGCAGCACCGGGGCGACGTCGTCCCACGCGCTCGCATCGAGCCAGAACCCGGGGACCAGGATGACGTGCATGGCGCGGACGCTACTCGCCGTCGGCGTCGCCGGTCCGCGGTCCGGCTGCGGCGGCAGATGCCGTGCACGCCGCGCACTCGCCGAAGATGTCGACGACGTGGCTGGCGTTCGTGAACCCGTTCGCGGCGGCGACGTCCTGCGCCCACTGCTCGACGGGGTCCGCCTCGATCTCGACGGTCCGGCCGCAGTTCCGGCAGATCAGGTGGTGGTGGTGCGCGTCCGTCGTGCAGGCCCGGTACAGCGATTCGCCGTCCTGCTGCAACGAGTCGGCGTCGCCCTCGGTCGCCAGGTCGGCGAGCGCCCGGTAGACGGTGGCGAGGCCGATCGTCGAGCCCTCGTCACGCAGGTGCTGGTGCAGCGCCTGCGCGCTGACGAACCCCTCGGTGGAGTCGAGGGCGCCGCGCACCGCTTCGCGCTGCCACGTGTTCCGCTTGACCTTCTGCACGGCGTTCATGCTGGTGCACCCACCTTCGTTTCGGCTGACGTTCCGGAACCGGCTCCGGCTCCGGTTCCGGTTCCGTTCGTTCCGGACGGGAGGCCCGGTGCGCCCCCGCCACGCTGGTCGCGGCGGACGACCCGGTCGCGTCCACGGCGGTCGCGCCTGGCCCCGACGATCCGGCAGACCACCCAGATCGCGAACGAGATGGTCGTCACGTAGGGGCTGATCGGCAGTCCGCCGCCGAGTGCCAGCAGGATGCCACCGACGACCGACACCACGGCGAACACCGTGGACAGCACCGGCACCACGACCGGGTGCGAGCTGAGCCGCAGTGCCGCAGCGGCCGGGGTGACGAGCAGCGACAGCACGAGCAGGGCGCCGACGATCTGCACCGACACCGCGGTGGCCAGGCCGAGGACGAGCATGAACACGATCGCGAGCGTCCGCACCGGGATGCCGGCGGCCGCGGCCACATCGGGGTCGACCGACGCGAACATCAGCGGCCGCCAGATGACGAGCAGGGTCGCGACCACGATGGCGGCGATGACGATGAGGAACGTCAGCTGGGGGTTGTCCACCGACACGATCTGGCCGGTGAGCAGCCCGAACTTGTTGGCCGCACGCCCCTTGTAGAGCGCCAGGCACAGGATGCCGAGCCCGAGGCCGAACGGCATGAGCACGGCGATGATCGAGTTGCGGTCGCGCGCTCTCGAGCCGAGCACCCCGATGAGCAGCGCCGCGATCACCGACCCGACGAGCGAGCCCGTGACGACGTTGACACCGAGCAGCAGGGACGCGCTCGCGCCGGCGAAGGACAGCTCCGAGATGCCGTGCACCGCGAAGGGCATGTTCCGGGCCACCACGAACGGGCCGATGAGCCCGCCGACGATGCCGAGCACCGCGCCGGCCCAGATCGAGTTCTGCACCAGGGCGACGAGCTCGCCGTAGTCCTGGAACGAGAAGACCGTCGACAGGACGTCCATCAGATCCGCCCTTCGTCCGACGCCGGGGCGTGCGGGTCGACCTCGCCGTGGTGGTGGTCGTGCGCGTCGTTCGCGCCGACGATGACGATGCGGCCCATCGTGCGGACGACGTCGACCGGGGTGCCGTACAGGTCGCTCAGGACGTCGGCGCGCAGGACATCGTCGGGGGATCCGATCCGGAACCGGCCGCCGGCGATGTAGAGGACCCGGTCGACGACGTCGAGGATCGGGTTCACGTCGTGCGTCACGAAGAGCACCGCGGCACCCTGCTGCCGACGCTGCCGGTCGATGAGCTCGGTGACGCCGCGCTGGTGCCGCAGGTCGAGTGAGATCAGGGGTTCGTCGCACAGCAGCAGTGCCGGGTCGGCGGCGATGGCCTGACCGACGCGGGTGCGCTGCTGCTCGCCGCCGGACAGCTCGGCCACCGGGGCGTCGGCGAACGCGGTGGCGCCGACCTCGTCGAGGATGCGGTCGATGCGGGCGCGGTCGGCCTTCGCCGTCGGCAGGACGCCCCACCGGTGCCCCGTCACACCCTGCGCGATCATGTCCCGCGCGCGCAGGGGGGTGCCGACTTCCATGAGCCGCTGCTGCGGGATGTAGCCGATCTTCCGGTGTCCGCGCCGGACTGGCTGGCCGAGGAACGACATCGTGCCGCTCGTCAGGCGCTGCTGCCCGAGCACCGTGCGCAGGAGCGAGGTCTTGCCGGCGCCGTTCGGGCCGAGGACCGCGACGAACTCCCCCGGCGCGATGTCCAGGTCCAGGTGTCCCCAGAGCTTCCGTTCACCGAAGGACAGCCCGGCGTCGCGCAGGGCCAGGACCGGACGGGCCGCAGCCCGGTCGTCCACCGAGGTGGTCGCCGGGCTGTCGGTCGTCGCTGCTGCGGTCGAGGTCGTCACTTCTGGAGCGCCGCCTGCACCGCGTCGATGTTCGCCTGCTGCCACGAGACGTAATCCTGCCCCTTGGGGAGCGTCTCCGTGACACCGACCACCGGGACGTCGTTCTGGTCGGCGGCCTTCTTGACCTGTTCGGTCTCGGCGCTCGAGGTCTGGTCGTTGTAGGCGAGCAGCTCCACGCTCTTGCCACTGAACAGCGCGAGGGTGTCCTTGAGCGCTGCCGGCGGGACGTCGTCGCCCTCCTCGATCGCCTCGGAGAACGCTTCGGGGGTGACGTTGTCGAGACCGATCGCGTCGAAGAGGTAGCCCGGCACCGGCTCGGTGTACGCCACCTTCTCGCCGTCGTACGTCTTCTTCAGGTCGGCGGTCTGGGACTCGAGGTCGTCGAGCTTCGTCGTGAGCGCGTCGGCGTTCTTCTCGAACGTGGCCTCGTCGCCCGCATCGAGCGCGGACAGGCGCTTCGTGACGTCGTCGACGAGCTTCACCATCGTCGGGTAGCTGTAGAACACGTGCTCGTTGAACTCGGCGTCGCCGCCCTTGTCCAAGCCGGAGAGCTTCACGACGTTGATGGTGTCGGCCTTGGTGTCCGAGGCGTCGGCGAGCGTGGTCATGAAGTCGTCGTACCCGCCGCCGTTCTCGATGAGCAGGTCGGCCTTCGACACCGCGAGCTGGGTGCGGGCGCTCGACTCGAACGAGTGCGGGTCCTGCGAGGGGTCGTTCAGGATGCTCGTGACCGACACCTGGTCGCCACCGATCGACTGGACGATCGAGCCGTAGACGTTGGTCGAGGCGACGACGGCGATCTTCCCGTCGCTGCTGGCGTTGCCCGAGGCCGAGGAGGTCGCGCAGCCCGTCAGGGCGAGCGCGGCGGCGCCGGCGACGAGCGGGAGGGCGAGGAGGCGGTTGTGCATGCTCCGACGGTAACGCTTGCTGATAACGATTGTCAAAACCGGTACCAGCGCTCTGGTGGTGACGACAGACGGACGGGAGGCCCGGTGCCAGCTGGCACCGGGCCTCCCGTCTTGCAGGAACGCGCGCTTACGGCTTGGTGGCCGCGTCGATCGTGTTCTCGGCGATCGTGTCCTCCTCACGCCCGGGCGTGCGGAGGTTCCACCTCTTGATCACGAAACTGAACAGGAAGTAGTAGACGACCGCGTAGCCGAGGCCGATCGGGATGAGCCAGATCGCTCCGTCCGCCTTGCCGAAGTTCAGCACGTAGTCGATCGCACCGGCCGAGAACGAGAACCCGTCGTGGATGCCGAGGGCGTTGACCAGCGCCAGCGAGGTCCCGGTGAGCACCGCGTGGATGATGTACAGCGGGAATGCCACGAACATGAACGAGTACTCGAGCGGCTCGGTGATGCCGGTCACGAACGAGGTGAGCGCGGCCGAGAGCATGATGCCGCCGACGAGCTTGCGGTTCTGCGGCTTGGCGTTGCGCCAGATGGCGAGCGCACCGGCCGGCAGCGCGAACATCATGATGGGGAAGAAGCCGGCCTGGAAGATGCCAGCGGTCGGGTCACCGGCGAGGAAGCGCGCGATGTCGCCGTGGTAGGTGACCCCGCCCGAAGTGAAGCTGCCGAGCTGGAACCACGGGAAGAAGTTGAGCAGCTGGTGCAGCCCGATCGGGATGAGCATGCGGTTGACGAACCCGAAGATGCCGCCACCGATGACGGCGTTGTCGGCCACGGCCTGGCCGGCGGCGGTCAGCGCGATGTCGAAGTAGCGGTACACGAAGGACATCAGGACGGCGATGACCAGACCAGCGACCGCGGTCAGGATCGGGACGAGGCGACGGCCGGAGAAGAACCCGAGGAAGTCGGGCATCTTCGTGCGGTGGAACTTCTCCCACATGACCGCCGAGACGAGGCCCATCACGATGCCGCCGAGGACGCCGAAGTTGATGGTGGCCTGGTCGCCGTTGGCGTCCTTCACCCCCGCGAGGACGATCGGCGACATCGCTGCGAACACCTGGTACATGACCATGTAGCCGACGACGGCGGCGAGCGCGGTCGTGCCGTCAGACTTCTTCGCCCACCCGATCGCGATGCCGACCGCGAAGAGCAGCGGCAGCCAGGTGAACACACCGTTGCCCGCGGCGGCGATGATCGTCGCGCCCTGCTCGAAGCCGGGGATCGCGCCGAGCATGTCGGACTGACCGAGGCGCAGCAGGATGCCCGCGGCGGGCATCACCGCGATCGGCAGGAGCAGGCTCCGTCCGAGGCGCTGGGCTTGCGCGAACAGCCGGGACTGCTTCTTCGGCTTCTTCTTCTCCGGCACGTCCGTGGCAGTGGTGGCGCTCATCGGAGGTCCTCTCGTCATTGGGTGGAGCTGTCGGGGTGAGTTGAGTCGTGCAGCCAGCGCAGGTAACCTCGGCGGTGTCGCCAGGTCCGGTCCTGTCCGGTCATGACCAGTTCCGTAGTCTGAACCGAGACCGGTCCCGTGTCAACCTGGTACGAAAACCCTTAACGAGGAGGAAACGATGGCCGACATCAAGGCAGCCGACATCATCGCCGCGCTCGGCGGTGCCGACAACATCGAAGAGGTCGAGGGCTGCATCACGCGCCTCCGCGTCGAGGTCGAGGACGGCGACCTCGTCGACAAGGCCGCGCTGCAGGCTGCGGGCGCCCAGGCCGTCGTCGGCGGCGGCACCGGCTGGCAGGTCATCGTCGGCACCATCGCCGACAACCTCGCGCAGGACATCCAGGACGAACTGTGACGGCGGTCCGCACGCCCTTCGCCGGCCCGGTCGTCGCCCTCGCTGACGTACCGGACCCGGTGTTCGCCGGCCAGCTCGTCGGCGCCGGTGTGGCCGTCGACCCGACGGGCGTCGAGGGCGCGGTCACCGCGGTGGCCCCGGTCGACGGCACCATCGTGAAGCTGCACCCGCACGCGTTCGCGCTGCAGGGCTCGGCGGGCACGGACGTCCTCGTGCACGTCGGCATCGACACCGTGAAGCTGTCGGGCGAGGGCTTCGAGCTCCTCGCGACCGAGGGCGCAGCGGTCACGGCCGGCGACCCCGTCGTCCGGTTCACGCCCTCGGTGATCTCGGCCGCCGGCTACTCGCCGATCTGCCCCGTCGTGGTGCTCGGCTCCGCGCCGGACACCGTCGACCAGGGCATGGTGGGCACCTCGGTGCTCGACGGCGACACCCTGTTCGAGGTCTGACCCGGGCTCACTTCGGTTCTTCCTTGCCGAAGCGACTCTGTGCTGCGGAACGTTCGCAGCACAGAGTCGCTTTCGCGTTCGTGCCGGACTACGCGACCGCCGGGGTCGCGGTGACCTCCATCTGCACGCGGTAGCGGTCCGAGCGGTACCAGCTGCGGGTGTGCTCCACGGGGCGCTCTCCCGCGTAGGACACCCGGTCGAACTCGAGCACCGGAGCACCGGTCTTCGTGCCGAGCAGCGTCGCGACGTCGTCGGCAGCCGGGTTCGCGGCCACCGTCTGCTGCGCCCGGTCGATCGGGGTGCCGTACTCGTTCGCGATGATCGAGTACACCGACCCGGACAGGTCGTGGTCGAGCAGCCCCGGGAACGCATCGGCCACGAGCCAGGCGTCGTCGATCGACACCGGAGCGCCGTCCGCCATCCGGAGTCGCTTCACGTGGAAGGCCGACACCTCGGCGTCGAGCCGCAGCGCCGCCACGGTGTCACTCGGCGGCACACGTTCCTCGCGCACCAGCACAACCGTGGTCGGGACGTGGCCCATCGCCCGCATCTCCTCGGTGAACGACGCCAGGTGCAGCGTCGACTGCACGGGGCGGTGTGCCACGAAGGTGCCCTTGCCGCGGACGCGCTCCAGGTAGCCCTCGTTGACGAGCTGCCCGAGGGCTTCGCGCACGGTGATCCGTGAGACGCCGTACTCGGCGATGAGCTGGCGTTCGGACGGGATCGCGGCGCCGGGGGCCAGGCGTGCGGTGGCGAGGTCGAGCAGGATGCGCCGCAACTGCTGGTGCTTCGGTTCGGCACCCTCGGTGATGCGGCTCGTCATGCGTCCCTCGTGCTCCGTTGCTGGTCCTGGGTGGTGGTCATGCGCGGACATGACCAGTTCCCATCACAGTAGCGAGTCGACCTCGGAACGCCAACGTGCGTGGCAAGATGACGGCCGTGACCACGGTGGTGATCGTCGACGACGAGACGCTCGTCCGGTACGGCTTCGAACTCATCCTCGGCGCCGCGCCGGACATCGACGTGGTCGCCACGACCGGGGACGTCGACGCGGTGCAGGTCATCCGCGACCACGCCCCGGACGTCGTCCTGCTCGACGTGCGCATGCCGCGTGTGGACGGGATCGAGGTCCTCCGCGCACTGCAGGCCCTCGCCGAACCGCCGGCGGTCGCGATGCTCACCACCTTCGACACGGACGAGTACGTGGGGCGGGCGATGGAGCTCGGCGCCGCCGGGTTCCTGCTCAAGGACACCGATCCCGAGGGACTCGCCGAGTACGTCCGTGTGCTCGCTCGGGGTGGGGTGGTCATCGCCCCGGGCGTCGACCGATCGCGACTGTTCGCCGCGCAGCCGTCCGGTCCGCCACCGCCGTCGCTCTCCGAACGGGAGCACGCCGTGGTGCGCCTGGTCGCCAGCGGCGCGAGCAACCCGGACATCGGCGCTCGTCTGGGCGTCAGCACCGGCACCGTGAAGGAGGACGTCCGTGCCCTCCTGTCCGCGTTCGGCGTCTCGACACGGGTCCAGCTCGCCCTGCGCGCAGCCGAGGCCGGTCTGCTGGATGGCTGACCGACCGACGGCCGGTCGCGTCCGACGTGTCCTCGCCGCGACCGACGGGAGGCTCGACCTCCTCGTGGACGCCGGCCTGCGCTGGGTGCGCACCCGCCGCGCAGCCTGGTGGTTGCTCGACGTCCTCTTCGTCGCTGCCGCCCTCGCCGACGCCGTGCTCGACATCTCCGGGGCGACCACCCTCGAGACGGTGCTGTCCCTGGTCGCCGCAGCGGCGCTCCTGCTCCGCCGCCGCTTCCCGGTGCTCGCCTTCGCCCTGACCGTGCCCGGGTTGTTCGTCGGGTCCGCGGTCGTCGCCGCGAGCGTCGCACTGTTCACGCTCGGAGAGCGCACCGACCGCCGGTGGCTGATGCTCCTGGCCGCGCTCGTGCAGTTCGTCGGCTTCGGTGGGTTCGTCGGGCCGCCGCAGTCCCCCGGCGAGATCGTCGTGTCGGTCGTCTACGCGCTGATCTTCGCGCTCGGTCCGCTCGCCGTCGGACTGCTCGTGCAGACGCGGGCGCGCCTCACCGGCCAGCTCGTCGAGGTGCACCGGGCCCGCGAGGACGAACGTCGCCAGGCCGCCGCAGTCGCGCTGTCCCGTGAACGCGCGCTCCTCGCCCGCGAGATGCACGACGTCGTCTCCCACCAGGTCACCCTCATCGCGGTGCAGGCCGGTGCGATGCAGATGGCGGGCCGCGACGAAGCGGAACGCGGCTTCGCGCGGACGATCCGGCAGCTGTGCGTCGTCACCCTGCAGGAGCTGCGCGAGATGGTCCAGGTGCTCCGGGCCTCGGGCGGCACCGATCGGCAGATCGCCCCGCAGCCGGTGCTCGCCGACCTGCCACGGCTCATCGCGGAGAGCGGTCTCGAGACCCGCGCGACCGTGGACCTGCCCGACACCCTGGCCCAACCGCTGCAGCGCGCCGTGTACCGGTTCGTCCAGGAAGGGCTGACGAACGTCCGCAAGCACGCGCCCGACGCGACGGTCCGGGTCAGCGGCCGGGTCTCCGCCGGGCACGTGCTGGTGGACGTCGTGAACGGGCCGGCGCGGGCGGAGCGACTCGAGCTCCCGGGGTCCGGCCTCGGGCTGATCGGCCTCGGTGAACGCGCCTCGCTGCTGGGCGGGAGCATGGACTCCGGGCCGCAGCCGGACGACGGCTTCGCCCTGCACCTGCGGCTCCCCGTCGGACACCTGCAGCCGACTGCTCCGGCCTGACCGTCATCCTCCGGGTCGGCCCGGATGGCCGATCGGCCATCGTGGATCACGCCGCGGGGCGATGACGCGGGGTCCGGGGCCGTGTGGGATGAGACCGTGGCCCCTCAAGCACTGTTCGGACGGCTCGTCCGCTTCCCCGTGTCCGTCGTCGCGGCGGTCGTGGCGGTCGCCGTCGTGCTGTCCGCCCGGATGACGCACGCTGAGCCCGACTTCCCGCACCACCCACCCGTCGCCTGTCTGGCCCTGGCCGCGGTGGTGCTGACGACCGTCCTCGCCGAGCGGTCCCTCGGCTCGGTCCGGACACTCGTCATCGGCGTCGGGGCGCCGGTACTCGCCCTGCTCGCCACGCTCCTCACGGTGACGATCGGCTCCGCCCTGGGTGAGGCGCACGCCGAGTTCGCCGTCGGCCAACCGCTCTTCGCGCCCTCGATCGTGGCCGCCGCGCTGCTCGTGGCCGCCTCCGCCGCGATGCCGACCCAACGCCGTTGGCGGACGCGCCTCGCGCTGTGGACCGTGGTGCTGACCCTCGTCCTGTTCGCCGGCCACGGTTCGGACCTGGCCCGCGCCCTGGCGACGCTGCTCGGGACCGCGGCCGGTGTGCTCGTCGTGCGCCGCGCCTCCCGTCCCGACGCCCGCACCACGCGCGACACCGTCAGCGCACGGACCGTCGTGGTGAGCGCGCTCATCGCACTCGGTGCCGGGACGCTCGTGACGCCGGTCGTGCCGAACCCCGACGGCGTCCTGTCGCTGTTCGCCGACGCGATGAGCGACCGCTCGGCGGTCGTGACCGGACTCCTCCTGCTCTGCGCCGCGTGGCTGGTGCACCGCGGACGGCGCGCGGGCATCGCCCTGGCGACCGGGGTCCTGGTGACGCTCACCGCGGTCCTGGCCGACGTCTTCGTGATCGAACCGATGCAGGACGGCGCCGTCCAGTGGCAGGGGCTCGGGCTGGACGCGCTGGAGTGGCAGGTCACCCTGCTCGGGGCGTGGCTGGTGCCCGCTGCCGTCCTGCTCACGGTGCTCGCGCTGCACGGTCGGCTGGTCCGTCGTCGGTTCCACGCTGCCGGGGCCTGTCGCGACGACCTCGTGGAGATGCTCCGCGACGGTGACGCCGGCACGCTCGGCCACATGGGCACGTGGCACGGCAACGCGACCTGGACGCACCCGGGCGGCCTCGGCGCCGTCGCCTACCGGGTCAGCGGCGACGTCGCCCTCACGGTGTCCGACCCCGCGTGCTCCGCCGCCGACCGCGCCGAGGTCGTGACGGCCTTCGCCGCGTTCTGCGACCGCAACGGCTGGGTACCCGCGTTCACGAGCGTGCACGAACCGATCCGCGAGATCCTCGCTGCCGAGGGCTGGACCGCGCTGCCCGTCGGCGTCGAATCGGTGCTCGACGTCACCGCGTTCGACCTGCGCGGGAAGAAGCGGCAGGACCTGCGGACCGCGTCGAACCGTGCCGAGCGCGAAGGCGTCCACGACGAGTGGACGACGTTCGCGGCGCTCGACGACGACCGTCGCGCCGAGGTCGCGGCGATCTGCACCCGGTGGGCAGCGGACCGACGGCTGCCGGAGATGGGGTTCACGCTCGGTGGGTTCCGCGAGCTCGACGACCCGGACGTCCGCCTGTTGCTCGCCGTCGCCGCAGACGGACACGTGACCGCCGTGACGAGCTGGTTGCCCGTGTACGAGCACGGCGCGCTGACCGGGTACACGCTCGACGTCATGCGCCGCGGCGAGGACGGGATGCCCGGGGTGATGGAGTTCCTCATCGCACGGACCGCGCTCCGTGCCCGCGACGCCGGACTCACGATCGTCAGCTTGTCCGGCACGCCGCTGGCCGCGCACGCCGGGGCACGATCCCTGGTCGCCCACGGCTCGGTGCTCCTGGCCCGCGTGCTCGAGCCGGTCTACGGGTTCCGGTCGTTGCAGCGCTTCAAGGAGAAGTTCGGCGCCCGCCACGAACCGCTCTGGATCGTCGTGCCCACGCCGTTGCACGTCCCGCGGGTCGCGCGGGCGCTGGCCGCTGCGTACGTGCCGGGGCTGCGACCGAAGCACCTGTGGGCGCTGCGGCAGGCACACCGGCCGGCGTCCGACGACCGGGCGACGGCACGCTCGTGAGTCCCACCGAGTGGCTGCTCGCCACACAGCTGCAGGCACCGTCGAAGCTGGTGCCGATCGACCTCGTGTTCGCGGCGCTCGCCGTCGCGGTGCTGCTGCCGGCGCTGCGGTCGTTCCGCACTCGCCAGGCCTGGCGGACGGTCGGGGTCCGTGCGACCGCCGCCGTCGGAGCCGCCGTGGTCGTGCTCGTCGCGTGCTGGCTCGTCAGCGACGTGCTGAACCTGTTCGGCGTCGCCCTGAGTCCGGTCACGCGGATGTGGGTCGTCCTGGCCGCGGCGGCGCTGGCCCTGGCGGTCACCGGGATCGTGCAGGGCGGGCGCTGGCGCCGTGTGCTGGCGGTGGTGCTCGTCCCGGCAGCCCTGCTCGTGCCCGCGCTCGGCGTCAACGTGGAGTTCGCGAAGTACCCGACCCTCGGGACGGTCGTGCAGAGCGATCCCTACCCGGCACTCGACCTCGCGGCGGCGCCCGCTGCCAGGATGCCGGCCGTCGGCCAGGTCCGCACAGTCGACATCCCCAGTTCGCGCTCCGACTTCCCCGCGCGTCCGGCCGTCGTCTACCTGCCACCCGCCGCCCTCGTGAACGACCCCGCGCCGCTGCCGGTGCTTCTGGCGTTCGCCGGCCAGCCCGGAGCCCCGAGTGACATGTTCACCGCCGGTCAGATGGGCACCGTGCTCGACGCCTACGCCGCTGCACACCACGGACGAGCCCCGATCGTCGTGTCCGTCGACCAGTTGTCCGCGCCCGGGCGCAACCCGATGTGCGTCGACTCGAAGCTGGGGAACTCGGCGAGCTACGTCACCGAGGACGTGCCCAGCTGGCTCACCGCCCACCTGCCCGTCACCACCGACCGCGGCGCCTGGGGCCTCGTCGGGTTCTCCCAGGGGGCGACGTGCGCCATGCAGTTCGTCACCGGGTCACCCGACGCGTTCGGTGCCGCGCTCGCGATCTCGAGCGAGCTGCAGCCCGTGGACCAGAACCCGCGGCACAGTGCCGACCAGGCGTTCGGCGGGTCAATCGCGGCATGGGAGCGCGCGGCCCCGATCGCGCAGATGCGGGCGAACGGGCTCGGCGGGCACGCGGTCTGGCTGACGGCCGGGTCGTCGGACCACGCGTTCAGTCACAACGCCCGGACACTCGGCAGGGCAGCGCGCGCAGCCGGCGCGACCACCACCGTCGCGTTCGCGCCGGGGAGCGGGCATGACTGGAACACCGTGCAGTGGTCCCTGCGGCAGGAGCTGCCGCAGGAGGCGGACTTCCTGTTCCGGACGCTGCGCTGAGCCAGTTCCGCGACGTCACCCGTCGCTCAGGCGTTGGCGACCAGCCAGGCGAACTGTTCGTCGGAGAGCAGCCGGTCGGTCCAGACCTGCCCCTCGACCCCGGCAGCGGACGACGTCTGTACCCCGGGAGCCCCCTGCCACACGAGCGACAGGCCCGAACGGCGGAGCACCGCGGCGGACGCGGGGTTGTTCGTGAGCACGCGACCCGTCACGGGGACGTCCGGCGCGGTCTCGGCAGCAGCGCGCACGGCAGCGAGGGCGATCTCGGACGCGAAGCCCTGCCCCCAGGCCGCTGGAGCCAACCGGTAGCCGAGGTTCCACACCCCACCGGCGGTCATGTCGACACCGCCGACCCCGACGAACGCGTGGTCAGTAGCCGTACGGACGGCCCACGAACCGAGTCCGTGTCGGGCCCGCCCACCGATCTTCCGCTGCACCAGGTCCACGCTCGAGCTCCGGGCGACGTGCCGGCCGCTCGGCAGGTGCTGCCAGGTGCGGGCGTCGGCGAACACCGCGTGCACGTCGTCGATGTCGGCCGGCGTGAGCGGGGTGAGCAGGAGGCGATCCGTTCGGATCTCCTGCGAGGGGGTCAGGAGCTGGTGGACCATGCCCCGATCATGCCCCGCACCACCGACATCCGTGTGAACACCACGCGACGTTTGCGGAAGGCCGCAGATGGTGAGCAGAAATGGTCGAGTGGCTCGAAGCCACCCGACCATTTCTGCTCACGAAGCGGAACGACCGACGCGCCGGCCCCTGGACGCCACTCAGTCGAGCAGGAGCGCCGGCTCCTCGAGCACCGAGGCCACGTCGTGCACGAAGCGCGACGCCACGTCACCGTCCACCACGCGGTGGTCGAACGAGGCGCCGATGGTCGTCACCATGCGCGAGCGGACCTCGCCGTCGACGACCCACGGCTTCGGCTTGATCGTGCCCATGGCGACGATGGCGACCTCGCCCGGGTTGAGGATCGGGGTGCCGGTGTCCATGCCGAACACGCCGATGTTCGTGATCGAGACCGTGCCGTTCGCCATCTGCTTCGGCGTCGTCTTGCCGTCGCGGGCGGTGAGGGTGAGTTCCTCGAGCGCCTGCGCCAGCTCGAGCAGCGACATGTCCTGCGCGTCCTTGATGTTCGGCACGATGAGCCCGCGCGGGGTCGCCGCGGCGATGCCGAGGTTCACGAAGTGGTGGACGATGATCTCGCGGTCGGTCCAGGTCGAGTTCACCGAACGGTTGCGGCGGACGGCCCAGATGACGGCCTTCGCCACGATGAGCAGCGGCGACACCTTGACGCCGGCGAACGTCGGCGAGGCCTTGAGCCGCTTGACGAACTCCATCGTGTGGGTCGCGTCGACGTCGACGAACAGCGACACGTGCGGTGCGGTGAACGCCGAGGTGGTCATCGCGGTCGCGATGGCCTTGCGGACGCCCTTGACCGGGATCGTCTCGCTGCGCACCTCGCCCCACTCGGGCGTCTCGATGTTGCGGAAGACGCTGGCCTGCTTCGCGTGCCGGATGACGTCGTCGCGGGTGACCTCGCCGGCGAACCCCGTCGCGACGATCTCGGTCAGTTCGACACCGAGGTCCTTCGCGAGCTTCCGGATCGGCGGCTTCGCGAGCACGTTGGTCGCGAGGGTCTGCTTGCGCGCGGGCGCGGAGGCCAGACCGGCGATCGCCTCGGCGGTGGTGTCCTCACCGGGATCGCTGGCGGCTTCGGCCGCTGCTTGCGCATCCACACTGGAGGCACGGCTCGCCTCGGCAGCGAGGGCTGCGGCCCGGCGGGCGCCCGGCTTGCGACGGGACGGCGACGAGGTCGCCGAGCCGTAGCCGACGAGGACGGCGCCGGAGGACTCGTCCGTCCCGACGACGGAGGCGCCGTCGGCGACGGGCTGCGCGGTTGCCGCAGGGGCAGCCGTGGGCGCGGCTGCGACGACGGGAGCAGAGGCAGCAGCGGGTGCCGGGGCCGCCACGGGGGCGGGCTGGGTCTGCGCGACCGGAGCTACCGGGGCGGGCGCTGCCGGCGGGGTGGGGGCGACCACGGGCGAGGTCGGCACGCTGTCGGCGACCGGTGCCGGGCCTCCCGACTGAGCAGCGGGAGCGGCGACCGGCGCACCGGACGCGACCGACGCGTCGGACTCGACACGGATGATCGGCTTGCCGACCTCGACCGTGTCACCCTCGGACACGAGCAGCCCGGTGACGGTTCCGGCGAACGGCGACGGCAGCTCGACGAGCGACTTCGCGGTCTCGATCTCGACCAGGACCTGGTCGACGGTGATCTCGTCCCCGATCGCGACGCGCCACTGCACGATCTCGGCCTCGGTGAGGCCTTCGCCCACGTCGGGCAGGGGGAATTCGGCGACGGCCACTTACGGCTCCTTCGGCGTTCGGACGAGTTGGGTCAGTCGAGCTGGATCAGTACGCGAGGGCGCGGTCGACGGCCTCGAGGACGCGGTCGGCGTCCGGCAGGTGCAGGTGCTCCAGCTTCGAGACCGGGAACGGGATGTCGAACCCGGACACCCGCAGCGGCGGCGCCTGCAACGTGTAGAACGCCTTCTCGGCAACCGTGGCGGCGATCTCGCTGCCGACACTGACGAAGCCGGAGGCCTCTTGCGCGATGACGAGGCGGCCGGTCTTGCGGACCGAGGTGAGGATCGGTTCCCAGTCGATGGGGGAGATCGAGCGGAGGTCGATGACCTCGCAGCTCGTGCCCTCGGACTCGGCGAGCTCGGCGGCCTGCATGAGGGTCGCGACCATCGCACCGTGGCCGACGAGGGTGACCTCGGTGCCGGTGCGTGCCACACGCGTGGTGTGCATCGGGACGTGCCCGTCGACGAGGTCGACCTGGCCCTTGGGCCAGTAGCGCGACTTCGGCTCGAGGAAGACGACCGGGTCCTTCGAGGCGATGGCCTCCTGGATCATCCAGTAGGCGTCGTTCGGGGTGCTCGGGCTGACCACACGCAGACCGGGGGTGTGCGCGAAGTACGCCTCGGGCGACTCCTGGTGGTGCTCCACGGCGCCGATGTGGCCGCCGTAGGGGATGCGGATGACGACGGGCAGCGACATGTGCGCCGGCAGCCGGTTCGCCATCTTCGCGAGCTGCGAGGTGATCTGGTCGAAGCCGGGCCACACGAAGCCGTCGAACTGGATCTCCACGACCGGGCGGTAGCCGCGCAGGGCGAGGCCGATCGCGGTGCCGATGATGCCGGCCTCGGCGAGCGGGGTGTCCCGCACGCGCTCGGGGCCGAACCGGTCCTGCAGGCCCTCGGTGATGCGGAAGACACCGCCCAGCTGGCCGATGTCCTCGCCCATCAGCAGGACCTTGTCGTCTGCCTGCATCGCCGCGGCGAGCCCGGCGTTGAGGGCCTTCGCCATCGGCAGGGTCGGGGTGGGGTCGCCCGGGACCTCGCCGGCGCCCGGGTGGGACCGCAGCGTGTAGTCGAAGAGCTGCTCGGTGGTGCTCATGCGTGGGCGCCCCCTTCGAAGCCGGCCTCGTACTGTTCGAGCCAGGCCTTCTGCTCGGCGACCAGCGGGTGCGGCTCGCGGTAGACGTTGTCGAACATGACGTCGACGGACGGCGGGGTCAGCGCCACGGTGCGGCTGCGGACGTCGGCGGCGATGTCCTCGCCCTCTTCGTCGAACGCGGCGAACTGCGCGTCGGTCGCGCCCTTCGAGCGCAGGTACGCCTCGGAGCGGACGATCGGGTCGCGGCGCACCCAGTCCTCGAGCTCGCCGTCCGCGCGGTACCGGCTCGGGTCGTCCGAGCTGGTGTGCGCGCCGATGCGGTACGTGTCGGCTTCGATGAACGCGGGACCCTGACCGCTGCGGGCGTGGTCGGTGGCGACGACCGACGCCGTGTACGAGGCGAGGATGTCGTTGCCGTCGATCAGGACGCTCGGGATCCCGAAGCCGCGGGGACGGTCGACGAGCGGCGTCGGGGACTGCACGGACACCGGCACCGAGATCGCCCAGTGGTTGTTCTGCAGGAAGAAGACGACGGGGGCCTTGGTCGACGCCGAGAACACGTACGCCTCGTTCACGTCGCCCTGGCTCGTCGCGCCGTCGCCGAAGTAGACGATGGAGCACGCGTCACGGTCGGGGTCGCCCGTGCCGACGTCGCCGTCGAGCTTCTGGCCGAGCGCGTAGCCCGTGGCGTGCAGGGTCTGCGAACCGATCACCAGGGTGGAGATGTGCGTGTTGCCGCGCTGGTCCGGGTCCCATCCACCGTGGGTCTGCCCGCGGTACATCGCGATGATCTCCATCGGCTCGACACCGCGCTGCATCGTGACGGCGTGCTCGCGGTACGAGGGGAAGACGTGGTCCTGGGCGCGCAGGGCGAAGGCGGAACCGGTCTGCGCGGCCTCCTGCCCGTGACTCGGCACCCAGAGGCCGAGCTGGCCGGTGCGCTGCAGGTTGTGGCCGGCGTGGTCGAACCGTCGGGTGAGGACCATGCGGCGGTGCATCGCCAGCAGGGTCTCGTCGGGGATCGCCCGCGCGGCGGCGGCGAACTCGGCGTTCTCGTCGGACTCCACGAACCGACCCTCGGGGTCGAGGAGCCGGACGGTGGTCGTCGCGGGAGCCGCGGCGCGGAATGACATGCGGGCCAGCGTAGCGGCAGGCATCAGTCGGCCACCTGGAGGTCCCCCACAAGCGAGCGGGCCGTTTCGAGGAGCGTTTCCACAGCCTCGTGTTCGCCGATCGAGATGCGGATGCCCTCCGGCGGGAAGGCCCGCACGATGATGCCGGCCTCCTCGAAGGCGGCGGCCGCAGCGACCGTGCGGTCCCCCGTCGGCAGCCAGACGAAGTTGCCCTGGGCGTCCGGCACGGCCCAGCCCTGCTCGCGGAGCTCGGTGACGATGCGGTCGCGCAGCGCGGCGATCTCGGAGACCCGCTCGAGCAGTTCGCCCTCGCGTTCCAGGCTGGCCAGTGCGGCCGCCTGCCCCTGGGCCGTGACGGAGAGGGGGATCGCGCACGCGCGGACCGCCTCGAGCACGTACACCGGGCCGAGGGCGTAGCCGACCCGGAGACCGGCGAGACCGTACGCCTTCGAGAACGTCCGGAGGACGACCAGGTTCGGGTAGCGGGCCAGCAACGGGTGCCCGTGCACGGCGGCCTCGTCGGTGGCGAACTCGGCGTATGCCTCGTCGAGCACGACCAGCACGGACTGCGGCACCGCGGCCATGAAGGTCGCGAACTCGGACTCGGTCACGATCGGACCGGTCGGGTTGTTCGGCGTGCACACGATCACCATGCGGGTGCGGTCGGTGACGGCAGCGGCCATCGCGTCGAGGTCGTGGCCGCCGTCCGGCCGGTTCGGCACCTGCACGCTCGTGGCACCCGCGACGGTGACGACACCGGGGTAGGCCTCGAACGACCGCCAGGCGTAGACGATCTCGTCGCCCGGACCGGAGGTCGCACGGGCGAGCTCGTGCAGGATCGCGACGCTGCCGGGGGCGACGTGCACCTCGTCGGCGGTCAGTCCGAAGCGGTTCGCGAGCGCGGCGCGGACGGCCAGGGCGGTGGCGTCCGGGTAGCGGTTGAACGCGGTCTGCGCCTGCACGGCCTGGACCACCCCGGGGAGCGGGGGGAACGGGTTCTCGTTGCTCGACAGCTTGAAGGCGTCGTCGGCGGCCTGGCGTCCCTGCTTGTAGGCGGGGAGGACGGCGATCTCGGGCCGGATGTGCACACGCTCGTCAGTCACCGGTTCAGGCTACCGGCACGTGCGCGGGGATCGGAGGGCATCATGGGTGCATGCGATTCCTCGTCCGCCTCGTCGTCAACGCCGTGGCCCTCTGGCTCACCACGCTCATCGTCAGCGGCGTCTCCGTCACCGCGTTCGGCGACGGCCGGACCACGGCCACCGTGCTCACCTACCTGCTCGTGGCCTTCGTGTTCGGGCTCGTCAACGCCGTGATCGGCACGCTGATCCGGATCGTGGCGTTCCCGATCTACATCCTGACCCTCGGGCTGATCTCCTTCATCGTGAACGCGGTCCTGCTGCTCATCGTCGCGGGCATCTCGGACGCGTTCGGCTTCGGGCTCGAGGTCGAGTCGTTCGGCTGGGGCATCGTCGGGGCCTTCGTGCTCGCCGTCTTCGCCTGGCTGATCGGGCTGTTCGTCCGCCCGGTGCTGAACCGCCAGCGGGCGTGACGCGGACGGACCTCGCGGAGGACACCTCCCTGCGTCATGATGTGACCATGGCCCCGGACGTCGACGCCCCGTTCCGCGTCTCGTTCGTCTGCAGTGGCAACATCTGCCGGTCCCCGATGGCCGGCGTCGTCTTCGCGCAGATCGCCGCGGACGCCGGGCTCGCCGACCGCTTCCACGTCGAGTCGGCCGGCACCGGTGACTGGCACGTCGGCGAACCGGCCGACGAGCGCACGATCGCAGCCCTCGCGGCACGCGGATACGATGGCAGCAGGCATCGCGCCCGTCAGTTCGACCCGGACCGGTTCCCGGACCTCGATCTGGTGGTCGCACTCGACCGCTCCCACGAACGCGTCCTGCGATCGTGGGCACCGACCATGGACGACTCCGCCAAGGTGACGCTCCTGCTGCGGTACGACGACGCCTGGCCCCAGCAGACCGACGTGCCGGACCCGTACTACGCGGACCGGCACGAGTTCGACCGAGTGCTCTCGACCGTCGAACGGGCCTGCCGGGCGCTCTTCCACCAGCTCGAGCCGGCAGTCCGTCAGGGAGCCCCATGACCCCCCTTCCCCCGCAGCCGATCAGCCCGCTCGACGGGCGCTACTACCCGATCGTGCACACGGTGGGCGAGCACCTCTCCGAGGCCGGGCTCAACCGCGCGCGCATCGTGGTCGAGGTCGAGTGGCTGGTCTTCCTGACCGACCACGCGATGTTCACCACCTCGCCGCTCAGCGTCGACGACAAGGCCGCACTCCGGCGCATCGTGGAGACCTTCGGCCACGACCAGATCGCCGAACTCGCCGAGATCGAGGCGACGACCCGCCACGACGTCAAGGCCGTCGAGTACTTCGTCCGCCGCCGGCTCTCGGAGCTCGGGCTGGACGCGATCGCCGAGCTGACCCACTTCGCCGCCACGAGCGAGGACGTCAACAACCTGTCGTACGCCCTGACCGTGCGCGACACCGTCGACCAGGTCTGGCTGCCGGCGTACCGTGCTGTGCTCGAGAAGCTGCAGACCCTCGCCGTCGAGCTGCGCGCCGTCCCGATGCTCTCCCACACGCACGGGCAGCCCGCCACCCCCTCGACGCTCGGCAAGGAGCTCGCGGTCGTCGTCTACCGGCTCGAGCGAGTCCTGGCCCAGATCGAGGGCGGCGAGTACCTCGGCAAGTTCTCCGGCGCCACCGGCACCTTCTCGGCCCACCTCGCCGCCGACCCCGAGGCCGACTGGCCGACGCTGTCGCGCGAGTTCGTCGAGGGCCTCGGACTCACCTGGAACCCGCTCACCACGCAGATCGAGTCGCACGACTGGCAGGCCGAGCTGTACGACCGGATCCGGCACGCCAACCGCATCCTGCACAACCTGGCGACCGACGTGTGGACCTACATCTCGATGGGGTACTTCACGCAGATCCCGGTCGCCGGTGCCACCGGGTCGTCGACGATGCCGCACAAGATCAACCCGATCAAGTTCGAGAACGCCGAGGCGAACCTCGAGATCTCGTCGGCGCTGTTCTCCACCCTGTCCGAGACCCTGGTGACGAGCCGTCTGCAGCGCGACCTGACCGACTCCACCACGCAGCGGAACATCGGCGTCGCGTTCGGGCACTCGCTGCTCGCGCTCGACAACCTGCGCCGCGGCCTGGGCGAGATCTCGGTGAACGAGGCCAAGCTCGCCGACGACCTCGACCACAACTGGGAGGTCCTCGCCGAGGCGATCCAGACGGTCATCCGCGCCGAGGTCACCGCCGGGCAGTCGAACATCGAGGACCCCTACGCGATGCTCAAGGACCTCACCCGCGGCAAGCGGGTGACCCAGCAGGACCTCATCGTGTTCGTGAACGGCCTGGACATCTCGGACGGCGCGAAGGCCCGGCTGACGAACCTGACGCCGGCGACGTACACGGGCCTGGCGGACGAGCTGGTCGACCACCTCGACGTCTGAGCACGGTGCGGTGCGTCCGGACACCGACGCACCGCACCGCAATCAAGGGTGCGGAATCCTCACGAAACCGGTAGGTTCGTCCTGCTGAGCGTCGCCTCAGCACGGGGGGCGTCGCAGTGGACGAACCCTGTCCTCTTCACCGGATGGACCTCCACACCGTGCTTCGTTCCCGTATCGCCGCGGCCGCCGTCGGCGTCACCGTGCTCGGCGTCACCGCCGCTCTCGTCCCCACCGTCTCGACCGCCACGGTGCCGACGACCTCGGCTTCGCCGATCGTCACCTGGACCGACTCGGCCGCCGACTTCACGGCGGCGCCCGAGACCGCGGTCCCCCTGACCGACCAGTGGTACTGGGCGTCCCTGGGGGCCCCCGCCGCCGGTGGCAGCATCACCGACCACGCCACGATCGACGCCGACGGCCTGTCCGTGTCCGCGGGCGAAGCAGTGGGCATCATCCGCGGGCTCACCAAGCCGGTGGCCCCGAGTGGGCTCGGCGCACTCGTCTCCGGCGCCAGCGCGACGACGACCGGGGCGACGAGCTTCGCGCTCGCGATCCAGTCGACCGCCGACAGCTCCGACCAGACCGTGGTCTTCGCCGCGGGCGACGGCGACGCCGGCCTGAGCGGCGCGTCCACCGAGTGGATCGACCCCGCCACCGGGACGACCGAGTCGACCAGCGAGCTCGCGACGGACCTCTCCGACGCCGGCGCCCAGGTCGTCGGGTACATCGTGTACGTCGGTCTCGACGCCTCGACCGGCATCCCCGCACCCGGCCCGACGGACGAGCCGACCGCGCCGACCACCGAGAGCCCGGCACCGACCGTCGCGCCGACCGATCCGACCGTCGCGCCGGGCGGCCCGCTCGACCTCTCCGCGCCGCTCGAGTCCACTGCGCAGGCCCTCGCGGCCGATGCCTCCGGTTCCGTCTCCGCGCTGCGCGTCGACGACACCACGACGTACTTCACGCCGCAGCCCACCGCGGTGACGAGCGTCGAGGACACCCGGGTGTCACAGTCGGTCTCCGGGTTCCAGGTCGTCGGCAGCGGGTTCGCGCCCGCCGAGGGCGTGCAGGCGACGATCACCCAGGGCGGCGAGACGTACGCGGTCGCCGCCAACGCCTCCGCGGCCGACCAGGACGGCGACGTCGTCGTGGTCGTCGCACTGCCCGAGGGCGTCGCGACCGCCGGCGCGTTCACGGCGACCCTGGTCGGCACGTCCTCCGGACAGACCGCATCGGCGGCGGCGACCTTCATCGCCGACCCGGCCGGCCCGGCCGTCGCGCCGGTCGCCGTGCCGGTGCCCGGAACGGCGTCCTTCACGGGCTGATCTTGCCGATCCTCCCGACCGAGCCACGGCGGCGCGCGACACTGATCGCCGCCGCCGTGGCCGTCGTCTGCGCCGGGGCTGTGGCGTTCGTCGCCCTCGGCCCCCTGTCGGCAACGCCCACACCGGCACCCACGCGGTCCGTCGCCGCGTCTCCGACGCCCAGTGCGACGCCGACACCGACGGCGACTCCCTCGACGAGCCCGGCCGACGCGGTCGACGCCCCCGTCAGCACCACCGTCGCCGCCGTCCGCGGAGACTCGGTGCCCGTGAGCGCGACCGCCGGCGGGGCGTCCGGCCAGACCCTGTCGAACCCGCAGCAGTCCGGCGCACCACTGGTCTTCCGCGTGGTCGACCGGCAGGACGGCTGGGTCCGGGTGCAGCTCCCGCAGCGTCCGAACGGCAGCCTCGGCTGGGTGCCGGCGGGCGCCGTCACCCTGTCCGAGGACCCGTACGCGATCGTGGTCACGCGCTCGGAGAACACCCTCGAGCTCTACAAGGCCGGCAAGGTCGTCGACAGCTACCCCGTCGCGACCGGCACCGGCGGCACCCCGTCGCCGACCGGCCGCTTCGCCCTGACCGAGCTGCTCGCCCCGACGAACAGCGGCTACGGCCCGTACGCGTACGGCACGACGGCGTTCTCGGACGTCCTCAACTCGTTCGGCGGCGGCCCGGGCCAGATCGGCCTGCACGGCACCGACGACAGCTCGAGCATCGGGACCGCTGCCTCGCACGGCTGCATCCGCATGCACAACGCCGACATCAGCGCCCTGGCCGAGCTCCTGCCGCTCGGTACCCCGTTCCAGGTGCGCTGAGCGCGTTTCCGCGCACGAAGCAGGTCTGCCGTGGTGCACACCCGGACTGGAGGCGCGGCGTGCGCCCGGCAGTGGGCGCGACCGTCTCAGGTGGTGACGTCCAGGGCCTCGGCGACCAGCGCCTCCAGGACGGTCCGCACCACGGGCCGGACCGCACGGTCGGGGCGGACAAGCGCCTCGATCCGGCGCCCCGCGCGCACGTCGGCCAGCTCGGCCAGGTGGAACCGGCCGGACGCCCGCGTGCCCGAGGTGTAGCGCGGCACGAGCGCGACGCCGTGGCCCGCGGCGACCAGGTTCTCGATGACGGGCAGGTGGATCGTCCGGAAGGCGACGCTCGGCGGAGCGTCCGACGCCGCCGCCATCGCCTGCAGGACCCGGTCGATCGGGTAGCCCTCGGGCACGCCGATCCAGGTCTCGCCGACGACCTCGTCGATCCCGACGCGCTCGCGCCCGGCGAGCCGGTGCCCCGGCGGCAGGGCCACGTCGAGCGGTTCACGCAGGAGCGGGACCGTCTCCACCGATCCCTGGTCCGCCGGCCGCACCCCGTCCGACCGGTGTCCGACGACGATGTCGTGGTCGGCGGCGAGGGGTGCGAACTCCCCCTCGCTGACGTCCACGTCGACGAGGGCGAGCTCGATACCGGGGTGCGCGCGCATCCGGGTGAGGACCCCGGGCAGCAGCAGTTCCGCCGCCGACGGGAAGATCGCGAGGTCGACGCGGCCCGTCGCGCCGCCCACGTGCTCCTGCCACGCGGCGTCGACCCGGGCGATCGCCGTGGCGACGCCGGCGGACAGGCCGGCCAGCACCTCGCCGTGGGCGGTGAGCCGGACGCCGCGTCCGATGCGCTCGACGAGTGGGACGCCCACCTGCCGCTGCAGCGTCTGCAGTTGCTGCGACACCGCGCTGGGCGTGCGGTGCGTGGCCTCGGCGACGGCGGTGACGCTGCCGCGCTCGGCGAGTTCGCGCAGGACGGCGAGCAGGTGCACGTCGAAGTCGACCATGCAGGGAGGCTACAACGTCGGTTGCGAACTATTCGCTGGTCCTACACGTTCTGAGCCACCACGATCGGAACATGACCACCCGTGACCGCCTCCTCGCCCTGGTCGTCGCCGTCGTCTGGGGCCTGAACTTCCCCGCGACCGCGCTCGCCCTCGAGCACTTCCCGCCGTTCCTGCTCGCGGCCCTGCGGTTCACGATCCTGGCGATCCCCACGCTGCTGTTCGTGCCGCGGCCGAAGATCCCGTTCGGGCGGCTGCTGCTCGTCGGGTTCGGGCTCGGGGTGCTGCAGTTCTCGTTCCTGTACCTGAGCATGGCGTCGGGGATGCCGTCCGGGCTCGCCTCGCTCGTGCTGCAGGCCTCGGCGCCGTTCACGGTGGTGCTCGCCGGCGTGTTCCTGCGCGAACGACTCACCGGACGACAGGTCATCGGCGTGACCATCGCGGTCGCCGCCCTCGGCCTGATCGCCCTGCACCGGTCGCAGACGGCGGCGCTGCTGCCGGTGGTGCTGGCGCTCTGCGGCGCGCTCGGGTGGGCGATCGGCAACGTGGCGACCCGACGAGCAGGAGCCGCGAACCCGCTGCACCTGACGCTCTGGTGGTCGGTCGTGCCGCCGATCCCGATGGCCGTGCTGTCGTTCGTGGTCGAGGGGCCGGACCGCATCGGTGCCGCACTCGGCACGGCCTTCACCACCGAGGCCCTGCCGGCGGACCTCGGCCTGCTCTACATCGTGCTCGTCGCGACCCTGGTCGGCTACGGGATCTGGTCGCGGCTGATGGCGACCTACCCGTCGAGCACGGTCGCGCCGTTCTCGATGCTCGTGCCGGTCGTCGGTGTGCTCGCGTCGTGGGCGGCCTTCGGCGAGGTGCCCGACCTGGTCGAGGTGCTCGCCGGCGCCGTCGTGGTCGGGGCGGTGCTGTGGTCGTCGCGACCGGCGCGCGCGTCGCGACCGGCGCGCGCGTCGGGTCCGTCGCACTCGTCGCCTTCCGGGGCCCCGGTGCCGACGCCGGTCGACGGGATCCCGGTGCCGGTGCTCAGCCCCGGTGCTGGCGACGCTCCGCGATGATCCCGGCGAGCGCACCGCGCAGGTGCGGGTACCGGAACTCGTAACCCGCCTGGGTCAACCGCGTCGGCACCACCCACCGGCTCTTGAGCACCAGTTCGGTCTCGGTGCGGATCGCGAAGGACCCGACCTCGAGCATCCACCGCGGCGTCGGCAGTCCGAACCGGCGGCCCACGGCGTCACGGATCGTCGCCATCACGGTCCGGTTGTCGGACGGGTTCGGGCTCGACACGTTCACCGGCCCCTCGATCTCCGGGTGGTCGCGGACGAACCGGATCGTGCCGAGCACGTCGGCGATGTGCACCCAGCTGAACCGCTGGCGACCCCGGGTCGGCCGGTGGTGGTGGTACGTCCCCGCCCGCAGCCGGGAACGCGTCGGCACCCAGGCCCCGTCGTACTGCGGCCCGCCGAGGCCCGTCTGCGCCAGCCGGATGAGCGGCACGAGTGCGCTGCCGTCGCCGAACACGATCGCCATCCGGAGCGCCACCCGACGGGTCGAGGGCAGGTCCGCGCCGAAGAAGGCGTCCTCCCACGCGCGCGCCACCGAGACCGAGAAGCCCTCGCCGAGCTCGCCGGTCAGTTCGTCCTGGGGGCGGTCGTCGGCGTGCCGGTAGATCGTCGCGGTCGAGGCGTTGAGCCACAGCGGTGGGGGCTGCTCGGCGGTGCGGATCGCCTCGGCGAGCTCGAGCGTGGTGTCCACCCGGGAGCGCATGATCTCGGCGCGGTTGCGCCGGCCGTACCGGCAGTTGACGCTCTTGCCCGCCATGTTCACGACGAGGGCTGCACCGTCGACGAGCTCGCGGATGCGCAGGGTGTTACCCCACACCGCGTCGCCCGTCCGGCCGACCGTGACGACCTGGTAGCCCTCCTCGGTGAAGGCATCGCGCAGGTACTGCCCCACGAACCCGCTCGCTCCCGCGATCACGACGCGGCCCTTCTGGTCGCTCATCTCATCCCCGTCCTGTGTCCGGCGCGATCTCGTACCGGAACGCCCCCTCGTACCGGTACAGCGTGCCGAGCACCGGTGCCGTGAGCACCAGGGACACGCGCTGGACGTCCGCTTCGTCATCGAATCGTTCTGTGAGCAGGACCCGCGGTGCGATGCGGGCCGGGAGGCGCACCTCGCGTCCCAGCGCACGGAACGTCACGCGCGTGGAGACCAGGCGCAGGGCGCCCGCATCCGGCCCGTGCGCGTCGACCTCCGCCCGGAGCCGGGCGCTGACGCGCCCGTGGTGACCGAGGTGGTCGACCAGGCCGTCCGGTTCGGCGGTGATGGCGTCCACCATCGTGCGGCTGCCGGAGCGGAACCGGAAGGTGCGGTGCGCGCGGACCCCGGGGCGGGCCTCCTGTCCGGCACGCCCACGGCGGACGCGAGCCGGCCGGTTCTCGACCGTGAACGGGACGTCCCGCTCCCAGACCGGGAACATGACGGAATCCCGGGCGAACCAGGCGAGCAGCGGCCAGAGCCACCGGCGCGGTGTGCCGACGACGTCGAACACCCCTTCACCGCGGCCGACGTGGCCGGGTGGGATCGCGCCGAAGTACGCCGACAGTCGCGGATGCAACCGGGCCAGCACGTCGGATGGTGCGGACAGCTCGTAGGGCGACCGGGTCACGTCCTGATCCTGGCATGTCGTCGGTGCCGATCCCTACGATGTGGCACATGGGTCACGACCACGGAGCAGGCCACTCGCACGGGCACGCGTCCGAGCGCGCGCTGCTCATCGCGTTCTGCATCTCGGCGACGATCCTGCTGGCCGAGGTCGTCGGCGCCGTCGTCACGGGCTCCCTCGCGCTGCTGGTCGACGCCGGGCACATGGTCGTCGACACCGGTGGGCTCGGCATCGGACTCGTCGCGACCCGGCTCGCCCGCCGTAGCCCGACGACGCAGCGCACGTGGGGCTTCCAACGTGCCGAGGTGCTCGGTGCCACCGCGCAGGCGGCGATCCTGCTCGCGGTCGGCGTCTTCGTGATCATCTCCGCGATCCAACGGCTGTTCGTGCCCGCCGAGATCCACTCCGGGCCACTGCTCGTGTTCGGCATCATCGGACTCGTCGGCAACCTGGTGGCCTACGGCGTGCTGCTGCGGGCCTCGGGCGAGGGCTTCACCTCGCGCGCCGCCCGGCTCGAGGTCCTCAACGACACCCTCGGCTCGGTCGCCGTCATCGCCGCCGCGATCGTGCTCATGCTGACCGGGTGGGAGCGTGCCGACTCGGTCGCCGCGATCCTGATCGGCCTGCTCATCCTGCCGCGGGCGATCCGCCTGCTGCGTGAGACCGCGAACGTCCTGCTCGAGTCGACGCCTCCGGGGCTCGACCTCGACGACGTGCGGGGACACATCCTCGAGCTCGAGCACGTCATCGCGGTGCACGACCTGCACGCGACCCTGGTGGCGACGGGGGTCCCGAACCTGACCGCGCACGTGGTGGTGGACGACGAGTGCTTCTCGACGGCGCACGCTCCGCGGATCCTCGACGAGCTGCAGCAGTGCGTGGCGGAGCACTTCGACGTTCCCGTGGAGCACTCGACCTTCCAGCTGGAGCCCGCGTCGCACCGGCGGCACGAGCACGAGGTGCACGCGTAGGGGTGCCGTGTGGGTGGCTGGCTCGTCGCACCCGCCGCACCTGTCGACGCGGAACGACTTCGTCGACGTCGTACGACATCGGCTTCGTCGTTCGTTGCACGCGCGCTCTGTTGCCGGTGCCCCGAGACGACATCCTCGACGTCGTACGACATCGAGAGTGTCGTTCGGGGTCGGCGCACGCACGAACGCACTCACCCACGCCCGCCCGCGTCAGCAGTCGTCGGTGCGCGTCGGGTACGCCGTGATGACGCGGTCGGTGGTGGCGGAGACGATGACCTTCACGAACGGGTCCGCATCCGGGCGCGACCCGTCGTCGAACCGCACCGGTGCCGCGTAGCAGACCTTGCCGTCGCCGGCGTCGACCGGGAACCCTGCTCGCGGTGACACCAGCGCCGTCTGCACGGCCGTGAGCATCGCATCGTCCCAGTCGCGGGAGCCGCGGCCCGCGACGACCTCCTGCCAGTCGGCGGTGTGCCGCTGCCGGATGTGCTCGTAGCCCTGCGCCGACGTGCCGCACTGCAGGGTGACCCGCCCGAGCGCCGCGGTGTCGTACTGGGCGACGGCCGCCTGGGTCGTGGAGTCGCACCGCGCCAGGGTGGCGTCGCCGGGCAGGTCCGGCCCGGTGCGGGTGATCGTGACGGTGCCGTCACCAGCGGCGGTTGCCGTGTCGCTCGGCGTCCCGGAGCTCGATCCGGCGCCGATGGTCGGGTCGTCCGCGCCCTGCCGGGCCGTCAGGAACAACCCGCCGGCGAGGAGACCGGCGGCCACCACGGCCGCGATCCCCGTGATCACGGGACGGTTGCGGTTCTGGGGCACGCGCCCAGTATGCCGGGAGTGCGACCCTCACAACGGAACCAGGTTCCGGACACGACACCGCGCGATCGCGTGGTGCGGTGTCCGGAACCTGGTTCCGGGATGCGACGGGCGGACGGGAGGCCCGCCCCGCGTCAGGCGCGCGCGGCCAGTCGGGTGCCGGCGATGACGGCCAGGACGGCGACGAGCACCACGTACCCGATCAGGACGGACAGGGTCGGGATCACCAGGAGCGCCGCCCCGACGGCCACGACCGGCACCGTCAGCCCGGCGTACGCGATGAGGAACGTGGCCGCGAGCACCCCGCCCCGACGCTCGGGACCGACCAGGGCTCCGGCGCTCGCGATGCTGGCCCGGAAGAGCAGCCCGACCCCGGCGCCCGCCACGACGCCACCGCCGATGAAGCCGGCGACCTGCAGCAGGGCCGCGGCGACGGCCAGCACCGCCAGGCCGCCGACCAGGAGCACCATGCCGAGTCGGATCTGCGTGCGCTGCGTGAGTCGGGCGAACACGATCTGCGAGACGGCACTCGCGGCGAACACCCCGAAGGTCGTCGCGCCGGCCGCCAGTCGGTCGGTGACGTGGAAGGTGGTGCCGAGGAACGTCGGGGCGACCGAGGTGAAGAGCCCCTGGACCGCGAGGGCCGCGAACGCTGCGGCACCGGCTGCCCAGAACGCGGCGGCCTTGCCCTCGGGCGCCTGCATGCGCTGCGGGCGGTAGGGCACGCGGGTCTCAGGGCGGGCGACGGTCTCCGGCACGACGAGGACGAGCACGAAGGCCACGGTCAGCGCGGCGACGAACACGACGTACGGCACCATGAGCGGCGCTCCGACGAACTCGGCGAGCGCACCCCCGACGAGGGCACCGAGCGACAGCCCGCCGAGGTTCACGGCACCGGCGGCGACGCTCGCGCCCTTCGCCGAGTCGGACGAACCGGTCGCACGGACCCGCAGCTCACCGAGATGGGCGGTCGCCGTGGCGGTGAGCGTGCCGACGCCGAGGCCGGTCACGAGTCGCGCGACGATGAGGCCGGTGACGTCGTTCCAGACCAGGAACAGCACGGCGGCGACGAGCTCGAGCGCGATCGACACGAGGATGAGCGGCTTCCGCCCGTGCACGTCGCTGAGGTGCCCGGCCAGGTACAGGGACCCGACGACCCCGACGCCGTACGCGGCGAAGATGATCGTGGTGGTGAAGGTGGGGAAGCCGTCCCGTGCCTGGTAGATGACGTACAGCGGTGCGGGGACCGTCGCGAAGGCCATCACCGACAGGAACGCGAAGGCGACCGCCCAGAAGCCGAAGCCGTGACGCCGACGGGTGTGCGCACGACGGCCACGGGGGGCCGGGACACGCTCGCTCGCGGGAGCGGATGCTGTGGCGGGGAGAGCGCCCGTCGGGGTGTCGGTCACGGTTGACATGCTCTGATGATCGCGCGCCCCGAGCATCGAGTCCAACGGATGCTCTTGATGCCGTCCATCGATCGGATCGATGATGGGGCGATGGAGACTCGCCTGCTCGAACAGTTCGTGACCGTCGCCGCCGAGGGCAGCGTGACCCGCGCGGCCGAACGGCTCTGGGCGGCGCAGTCGACGGTGTCGGCCGGGATCGCCTCGCTCGAGCGGACCTTCGGCGTGCGGCTGTTCGACCGCACCGGACGGCACCTCGTGCTCACGACCGCCGGGGAGGACCTGCTCCCGCACGCCCGCGCCGTGCTGGAGTCGCTCGACCGGATGCGCGACCTGGCGACCGTGGACGACGCCGACCTGCGCGGACGGGTGCGGCTCGGCATCTTCACGAGCATGGACATCGTCGACCTGACCGGCGTGCTGCAGCGGTTCCGGCGGCGGCACCCGTTCGTCACCGTGGAGCTCATGACCTCACCGTCGGGCACGACCGGGCTCGTGCAGGACCTCGTCGCCGGGCGCCTCGACCTCGCGTACACGGGGCTGCCGACGGTGCCGGCGGGAGTGGTGGTTGAACCGTTGCGCGAGATGCCGTTCCGGGTCTTCACCGCGTCGGACCACCCGTTGGCGGGGCGCGCCTCGGTGTCGCTCGCCGAGCTCGCGGACGAACCGTTCGTCGACACCGCGCACGGGTTCGGCAACCGGATCATCCTGGACGGCGCACTCGAGCGGCTCGGGATCCGGCGGCGGATCGTCGCCGAGATGAACGACATGCCCGCGGTGATCCGGTTCGCTTCGGCGGGGCTGGGGGTCGGGGTCGTGCCGGATTCCGGAGTGCGGCACGACGGCGCGGTCCTCGAGCTCGAGGACGCGGTCGAACCGCTCCGCATCGGCCTGGCGATCCGCACGAGTCCGGAGCCGAACCGTGCGGTCCGGACGCTGGCGCGCGACATCGTGGCCGCGCGCGTCGTCTGACGCGGCGCCGGTGGGTGGACCCCACCGACGGACAGGAGGCACGGGGCGGGTCCGCCACGAGCCTCCTGGCCGTCAGTCCCCCCACACCTCCCCGACGACCGCACCCAGCAGGTTGTCGGTCGGGAAGCCGATCTGGTCGACGACGACGGAGCTGTCGCCGCGGACGTACAGGGTGTACGCCTTGGCGACGCCGCCGTCGAGGGTCGCTCGGAGCTGGCACAGTGTGCCGTCCGGACGCTCGGTGCAGGTGCCGCCGGCCTCGTCACCGAACGTGTCGACCTGGTTCCGGGCCTGCTCTGCGGTCGTGGTGGAGACCGTGACGTACAGCACCCCACCGTCCGCACCCGGCGCCCGCCATTCACAGCTGAGTCCGGTGGCGGCGGTGCCGTCGCCACCGTCACTCGAGCCGTCGACGTCCTGCTCGGTCGCGGTGATGTCCCCGAAGAACCGGGAGTACTCCGACGCCGGCACGACCGCGCGGCAGTCCGTCGGGATCGTGGCGGTGGTGTTCAGGGGCGTCGACGTCGCGGTGGGGCGGGGCGTGCCGGTGATCGGTGCGGAACTCGGGGTGGTGGCCGTCGGCGAGGGCTCGGGCGCCTGCGTCTGGGTGGGCGCGGCGACCGGGGTGTCCTGCTGCGAGAGCGTCAGCGCGACGGCTCCGGTAGCGGTACCGACGGCGAGCAGCGCGACGACGCCGATGACCACACCGGACCGACCACGACGTCGCTTCGGGCGGGGCGTGGCGCGTTCGAGGACGTGCTGCTTCATCGAGACGAGCATGCGCTGCAGCTCGTCTCCCTGGGGAGGTTCAGTGTTCATCGTGCATCACCGCCTTCTTGAGTCGACGTCGGTTGCGGGAGACCCGCTGGGTGACCGCACCGATCGTGAGACCGAGGAGCTCCGCGGCTTCGGCGTAGGAGTACCCCTCGAGGAGGCAGAGCTCGCAGATGCGGCGGTCGAGGTCGGGGAGCGCGGCGATCTCGGCACGGACCCAGCGCAGGGTCTCGCGGGCCTCGTCGTGCTCGGCCAGCGACGAGAGGTGCTCGGGGAGCTCGTCCGCACGGCGGCGGGCCTGCTTCCGGCCGGTGTTGAAGGCGTGGTTCCGGCAGACGACGAGCAGCCACGGCAGCACGGTGTCCGCCGGGAGCTCCAGCGCCACCGCTCGCTGCCACAGGGTCAGGAACGTGTCCTGCACGATCTCCTCGACGTCCGACCGGTCGTCGACGAGTGCCCAGGCGTACCGGGTGAGCGTGGCGGCGTAGCGGTCGAACACCCGTGCGAGCGCATCGGTGTCCCCCTGCGCGATCGCACGGACGAGCGCCTCGTCCGTGTCGGTCGTCACGTCCACATCCCACCTCCTTCACCCAGAGGTGTCGGCAGGACCCGCGATCCTGACAGGACCGTGGCGGAAACGTGATCTCGGGCGTGTCCGACCGCGGTGCGATCGGCGGCGACCGCCGTGGATCAGTGGAAGTCGTCGCCCTCGCCGTCGCCGGGCGTCTTGTGCCCGCCGAGCATGTCGTTGTCGTCCTGGTCGCTCGTCGAGGCGAGCTGGAGCATCGCCAGCACCACGACGACGACGATGAACGCGACGCCGAGGAAGATCACGGCCAGCTGCAGTTCCCGCGTCGAGAACAGCACGACGAGTCCGGTGAACACCGCGATGATCGCGGAGATCCCGAGGAGCTCGACCGGGCGCAGACGGTCACGACGGCTGGGGGTGGTCATGCGTGTGGTGCTCCGTCCGGGGCGACGGACGGCGTGGCCGTGCCCCACTTGTGCGAGAGGCCGGCGATCACGTGGAAGACCGCCGTGATGGCGAGGTAGGCGCCGAGCAGGCCGACCAGGACGATCGAGGCGTCGAGCGTGCCGGTGACCTGCTCCACACCACCGAGCTGCTGCGAGTAGTCCGGCGGGGTGATGAGGAACGCGATCGCGAGCAGCAGGGTGAGCGCGCCGATCGTGGTCCAGTCCCGCGCGAAGGGGGAACGACGACGAGCCCGCAGACCCTGGGCCAGCTCGAGGGCCCCGGTGAGGACCGCGAAGGCGACGATGACCGAGATGAACGCCGGCAGGCCGAGGCCGTTGCCGGCGAACCCGGCGACGGCGGCGAGCAGGGTGATGACCGCCTGCAGCAGCGTGGTGCGGCGGGACCGACCGTCGAGCGGGAGCCGCGCGACGCCGGCCCACAGGAGCACGAGCCCCTCGACCAGCGCGAAGCCCGCGAACAGCAGCAGGCCGTAGCCGGCGGCGTGGTTCGTCGAGAAGGTGATGACGAGCGCGACGACCGCGGCGGGCACGGCCCGGAGGATCGGGATCGGCCAGTACCGCGCGCGTTGGGTCGCCTCGTTCACGGTGGTGGCGTCGTCCACGGTGTCGGACACGGGACCTCTTTCAGGCATGCGGATCGTGAGATCGATCCTACCGCCGCGGTGACAGCCGACCGACCGCCGGGGGTTCTGCAGCACTGAGGATGCTCGAATGCCGGCCGGGGCGGCGTCGCCCGAGCGACGCCGCCCCGGCGCCCGAGCGACGCCGCCCCGGCGCCCGATCAGGACCGTGGCTGGTCGTCCGTCACCACCGACCGCCGTCCACGCCGACGAGCGAGCCACCAGCAGGTCGAACCGGCCGCGACGACCACCGTGGCGAGCGCGGCGACCAGCCCGAGGTCCTCGACGCCGGTGTAGGCGAGGGCGCCACCCGCGGGCTGCGGCTGCACGTCGGCACCGGGGGCGCGGGGGGCCTGGTCGCCGTCGTCACCGCGGGGAGCGTCCGGCACCGCCGCTTCGTCGTCGTCGGGTCCGGGCGCCGAGGAGGGGGACGGGCTCGGCGCGGGCCCCTCGTCGCCCTGCTCCACGACGATCGCGACCTCGGTCGACGGGTCACCGCCGTCCGGGTCCGTCGGAGAGGTCGCCGTGGCCACGTTCACCACGTCGGACCCGTCCCCCTGGTAGTCCGGGTCGAGCACGGCCCGGAGCCGGAAGTCGTGGGTCTCCCCCACGGCGAGCGCGACGTCGGAGCGGCAGGTCACCCGCTGCCCCTCGGCCGTGCAGCCGTCGTCGGACCCGACGAACCGCATCGCCTCGGGCAGGTCGTCTACCGCACCGATCTGCTGGGCGACCGAGGGCCCGCGGTTCCGGGCGGTCACGGTGTACACGACCTCGTCGCCGGGCTCGGCGGTCGTGGGCGAGACGGACTTGTCCGTCTCGACGTGCGCCGCAGACACGGCGGTCACGACCGTGGTGCTCGCCCGCGAGGTGTTGTCGGCCTCGTTCGTGTCGGACATCGACGACGGCGGGGCGATGGTCGCGACGCTCTCGAGTGGCCCCTCAGCCCCGTCGGCGATCCGTCCCTCGACGGTGACGACGGCGGACCCGCCACGGGGCAGGGCGAGGTCCGTCTCGACGTCGCCCGCTCCTGCCGCGACGGCGCAGCCCGAACCCGCTGCCGGCGCGCAGCTCCAGGTGACGTCCTCGATGCCGTCGGGGACGTCCACCCGCAACGGGCTCGGATCGGCGTCGTTCGGCCCGGGGTTCCGTGCGGTCACGGTGTACCGGACGGGGCTGCCGGCGACGGAGGTCGCGGGCAGGTCGTGCGCCACTGACAGGTCCGCCGGCTTCCGGACCCGGAGGGCATCGACCTCGTGGGTGTTCACGTGGCTACCGGTGGCTCCCGCGAACCCGAGCCGCAGCGTGCTCGGCATCGGTGCCTGTCCGTCGCCGTGCAGCGGGACCCCGTCGAGCACGGTGCGCATCGCCTGACCGACCTGCAACCGCACCGTCAGCGTGAGCTCGCCGTCCTCGCCCGGCAGCAGCGTGACGCGGACCGTGCGCGGCGTCGAGCCGGTCGTCACGGTGCCGCCGGGTGCCGGAGCCCCCGCGACGTAGCGGTAGCCGTCGTTCCCGTTGCCGGACCCGCGGACCACGACGTGGTCGGCCTGCGCTCCCGGGCCCGAGCCGTTGATCTGCGACGAGAAGTTGCCGTAGTGGTCGATCGCGATCGCGGCGAACCCACCAGGGACCCCGGGCAGGTCGCACGCCCGTCCGCCACCCTCGGTCCGCGTGCTCCGGCAGGCGTACCCGAGGCCGGCGCCGAACGCCCCGACGCCCTGCGCGGCGGCGCCGTCCGCGAGGAAGAGCAGCAAGCCGTCCGCGCCGGGGTCGTCCTCGTCGGTGTGCATCGCGTAGTCGAACGAGATCTCGAGCCCGGTGCCCGACGGGAACGTGTCGTTCGTCGACCACGCCCCGGCCTGGTTCCGGACGTCGTCGGTCAGGCGGAGACGGTCGTCGACGATCGCAGCGTCGCCGCTCAGGGTCCCACCGGCTGCGCTGGTGAACTGGTTGTCGTAGGGGAAGTCGAGTGCCGCCGCACTCGAGCCGGTGGGCAGCATCGCCGGAGCCGCGAGGACGGCGAGGGCGGTCAGCGCGGTGCACACCGTCGCGAAGCGACGGGCAGCCCGCGACCGGAGCGGGTCCGGGACGGATGTCGGAGCAGTGGGTTCTGTCATGTCCCGATCGTCGCGATCGAGCGGTCACCGCAGGTCGAGCCGAAGCCGATCTGTGGATCGCAGCCACGGGCCTCCTGGCTGTGGAGGAAGAGCTGTGGAGGAAGAACGGACGGAGCTGGTCCGCTCAGGCCAACCAGACCGTCGTCTCGCCCGGCAGCACGCCTACCGCATCGCCGAGCGGCCCGGACGCGACCACGACGTTCCCCGACGGCAACGGCACGGGTGTCGTCCCGAAGTTCGTGACCGACCGCCACCCGTCCTGCCGGGCGAAGGCGACCACGCCGTCGGGGGCGTCCAGCCAGGTGAGCTCCTCCCCCTGCTGCAACCGGCGGCGGGCGTCGAGCGCTGCCCGGTACAGGGACAGCGTCGATGCGGGGTCGCCGTCCTCGGCCTGCACCGACGACGCCCCGAAGTCGGCGGGCTGCGGCAGCAGCGGCGCGACCTCCCCGAAACCGAACGACGGCCCGGAGGTCGTCCACGGGATCGGCACACGGCACCCGTCCCGGCCCTTGACGGTGTGTCCGGAGCGGAGCCACTTCGGGTCCTGCAGCTGGTCACGCGGGATCGCGGCGGCCTCGTGCAGGCCGAGCTCCTCGCCCTGGTAGACGTACGACGACCCGGGCAGCGCGAGCATCAACAGGGTCGCGGCGCGGGCTCGGCGCAGGCCCCGCTCCCGGTCGAGCTCGGGCGTGGTGCCGTCCGTCAGGAGCCACGCGTCGGTGTCGGTGTCGTCCGGCAGGCCGTACCGGCTGGCGTGCCGAACCACGTCGTGGTTCGACAGCACCCAGGTACTCGACGCGCCGGACTGCTCGGACGCCGCCAGGTTCCGCTCGATGATGCGCCCGAACGCAGCGGCCTCGAACGGTGCCTCGAGCAGGTCGAAGTTGAACGCCTGCCCGAGTTCGGTGGGCCGGGCGTACAGGACGCGTCGCGGTGCCGGCGCCCAGGCCTCGGCGACGGCGGCCCGGGGCGGGTCGTACTCGTCGAGCACGGTGCGCCAGGACGCGAAGACCTCGTGCACCTCGTCGCGGTCGTACAGCGGGTCGGAGCCGTCGAGCGGCAGTGCGTGCTCGTTCGATGCGCGGTACGGCGTCGACAGGTCCTTGGCGAGGCCGTGTGCGACGTCGACCCGGAAGCCGTCGACCCCGCGGTCCGACCAGAAGCGCAGCGTGTCCTCGAAATCCGCGCGGACGGACGGGTTCGACCAGTCCAGGTCGGGTTGCTCGGGTGCGAAGAGGTGCAGGTACCACTGGCCGTCCGCGACCCTCGTCCAGGCGCTCCCGCCGAAGTTCGACACCCAGTCGCTCGGCGGCAGTTCCCCGGACACACCCGCCCCGTCGCGGAACACGTACCGCGCCCGTTCCGGCGAGCCCGGCGCGGATGCGAGCGCCGCGCGGAACCACTCGTGCTCGTCCGAGGTGTGGTTCGGCACGATGTCCACGATCACCCGCAGATCGTGCTCGTGCGCGGCCCGGAGCAGGGCGTCCAGGTCCTCGAGCGAGCCGAGTCGCGGATCGACCGCCCGGTAGTCGGCCACGTCGTACCCGCCGTCGGCGAGGGGCGACGGGAAGAACGGCGAGAGCCACAGCGCGTCGACGCCGAGCGCCGCCAGGTACGGCACGCGGCTGGTGATGCCCGCGACGTCGCCCAGGCCGTCGGCGTTCGAGTCCGCGAAGCTGCGTGGGTAGACCTGGTAGACGACGGCATCGCGCCACCAGTCCGGGTTCGTCGTGCGGGGTGTGCTGGCCGGCGTCCGAAGCGTGCTCACGTCGCCACCGTACCCAGCGGTCTGGGAATAGCGCGCCGTACGCTCGGATTGGTTGTCGCAGACACCTTTCCGTCCCAGAACAACGTCTCGAACCAGAAGGATCACCATGACGAACGTCCTCGCACTCGTCGGCAGCCTCCGCGCCGACTCCATCAACCGCAAGCTCGCCGAGGCCGCGGCGCACCACGCGCCGGAGGGCATCGAGGTCACCACGTTCGACGGCATCGTCGACCTGCCGTTCTACAACGAGGACATCGACGGCGACACCCCGCCGGCCGCCGCCGTCGCCTTCCGTGACGCGATCGCCGCCGCGGACGCCGTCCTGCTCGTCACCCCCGAGTACAACGGCACGATCCCGGCGGTGCTGAAGAACGCCCTCGACTGGGCATCGCGTCCGTTCGGCGCCTCGCCGCTGTCCGGCAAGCCGCTCGCCGCCATCGGTTCCGCGTTCGGGCAGTACGGCGGCGTGTGGGCTCACGACGACGCCCGCAAGGTCGCCGGCATCGCCGGTGCGAAGGTCCTGGAGGACGTCAAGGTCGCGATCCCGCAGTCGGTCGTCCGCTTCGCGGAGACCCACCCGCGCGAGGACGCCGAGGTCACCTCGCTCGTCCAGGGCGCACTGAACGCACTCGCCGACGCCTCGACCGAGCAGGCCGCCGCGTAGAGCGACCGGGTGCGGTCGACCGCACCACAGGACGGACGGGAGGCCCGTGGCGACCCCGCCACGGGCCTCCCATCCTGCAAGCGGGAACGAAGCAGGCACACCCACAGGAAGTCGCTAGACGGCCTCCATACGAGACGGACTAGCCTGTGCCAATGGCAACGCAGGAGATCACCGAGGCGTCCGGGTACTGGTTCCCCGACGACGACGCGACCCAGCGCGGGGTGGCCGTGCTCAACGCCCTGCGACGCTACCGGGCCGCCGAGACCGCGATGCGCCGTCGCACCCGCGACTCGATGGGCATGGGCGAGACCGACCTGCTCGCCGTGCGCTTCCTGCTGCAGTCGCAGCGCTCGGGCCGCAGCATCAGCCCGAAGGACCTCGCCGCTTACCTGAAGATCTCGTCGGCCTCGACCACGATCCTGATCGACCGCCTGGTGAAGTCGAACCACGTGCGCCGCGACCCGCACCCCACCGACCGCCGAGCACTCGTGATCACCCCGACGACCGAGACCGACGACGAGGTCCGCGCGACCCTCGGCATCATGCACCGCCGGATGATGTCGATCGCCGAGGGACTGCCAGCGGACGAGGCGCGCATCGTGGCGTCGTTCCTCGAGCAGATGCGCGGCGCCGTCGACCAGGTCGACCCGGCACCGGCCCACTGACCGGCGCGAACACACCCGGTCGAACGCCCGGGGGACAGTGCGGTTCCGTGCGCACTGAGAGTGGTCTCGGCCGCACCGCGTAGACCGGAAGGGTCACCGACGCGAAAGGAGCCACCACCATGCACGCTTCGGACAAGATGGCCAAGAACCTCCAGGCGGTCCTCGTGGACCTCATCGACCTGCACCTCCAGGGCAAGCAGGCCCACTGGAACATCCTCGGAACGAACTTCCGCGACCTGCACCTGCAGCTCGACGAGATCGTCGACGCCGCACGCGAGTTCGCCGACGACACGGCGGAGCGCATGCGCGCCCTGTACGCCGTGCCGGACGGACGCTCGAGCACGGTCGCGGCATCGAGCCACCTCGACCAGTTCCCCGAGGGCGAGATCACGACGCACGACGCCATCGACCAGGTGACGCTCCGCCTCTACCAGGCGACCGGCACCATGCGCGACGTGCACGACGAGGTGGACGAAGAGGACCCGACGACCGCGGACCTGCTCCACGGCTTCATCGAGCGCCTCGAGCAGCTCGCGTGGATGGTCTCCGCCGAGAACCGCGCGCCGAGCACGCCGCTGGCATCCGCCACGACGCCTGCCGTCGCGGACGCCTCGGCGCACGCCTAGGGGACCGAGTGGACCTCGGCATCCAGGGCAAGACCGCGCTCGTCTTCGGTGCCGACTCCGGCATCGGCTGGAACACGGCTCGCATCCTCCTGGCAGAGGGTGCGACCGTGGTCGTGAGCGACCTCGACCAGGCGCAGCTCGACAACAGCGCCGACCAGCTCGAAGCGCCGCTCGGCAAGCTGCACGCGTTCGCGGCCGACGTCACGAGCGCGGCGAGCCTGACGGACCTGCACGGCAAGGTGCGGGACGCCGTCGGCGCGATCGACATCCTCGTGCAGTCCTCGGGCGTCACCGGCGCCCAGGGACTGTTCCACGAGATCGACGAGCAGGGTTGGGCCGACACCATCGACGTCGACCTGATGGGTCCTGTCCGCATCACGCGCGAGTTCATCGGCGACCTGCGGCAGGGCGGATGGGGCCGGATCGTGTACCTCGTGTCCGAGGACGCCTCGCAGCCCTACGACGACGAACTGCCCTACTGCGCCGCGAAGGCCGGGGTCCTGTCGTTCGCGAAGGGCCTGTCGCGCACCTACGCGCAGGAGGGCGTGCTCGTGAACACCGTCAGCCCCGCGTTCATCCACACGCCCATGACGGACGCGATGATGAACAAGCGGGCGAAGGAGACGAACCAGAGCTTCGACGACGCGATCACCAGCTTCCTCGACGAGGAACGTCCCTACATGGAGCTGAAGCGCCGCGGTGAGCCGGAAGAGGTCGCGAACGTCATCGCGTTCCTCTGCTCCGATCTCGCGAGCTTCGTCAACGGCTCCAACTACCGGGTCGACTCCGGCTCGGTCGCCACGATCTGACGCCGGGAGGCACCGTGACCGACTACCGATACCTCATCGTCGGCGGCGGGATGGTCGCCGACGCCGCCGCCCGCGGTGTCCGCGAGCTCGACGCCGACGGCACGATCGGCATCCTCAGCGAGGACGTCGACCGGCCCTACGCCCGCCCCGCCCTGTCGAAGAAGCTGTGGACCGACCCGGACTTCAGCTGGGACGAGAAGGTCGACCTGCACACCGAGGAGACCGGGGCGTCGTTCGTCCTCGGCACCGCGGTGACGGGGATCGACCGTGCCGCGAAGACCGTGACCACGGCCGACGGCCAGGCCCACGGCTACGAGCGACTGCTCATCGCCACCGGCGGCAAGCCCCGCGGGTTGCCGGGCCTGGAGCCCTCGGACCGCGTGCTCGACTACCGCAGCGCCGACGACTACCGGAAGCTCCGCGAGCTCGCCGACGCCGGGGCGCACGTGGTCGTCGTCGGCGGCGGCTACATCGGCCAGGAGATCACCGCGGGGGTCGTGCAGAACGGCGCTCGCGTCACCCTGGTCGACCCCGACGAGGTCGTGGGCGGCCGGATGTTCCCGGACGACCTCGCGCGCGCGTTCCAGCAGCGCTTCGTCGACGCCGGCGTGGACCTCCGACTCGGACGCCGGGTCGAGTCCGGCACGCAGACGGCCGACGGGGTCACGCTCACGCTCGACGACGGCTCCGTGCTCGAGGCAGACGCCGTGGTCGCCGGACTCGGCATCGAGCCCGCCACCCAGCTCGCCGCTGACGCCGGTCTGACCGTGCGCGACGGCATCGTGGTCTCGTCGACGCTGCTCACCGACGACGACTCGGTCTTCGCGGCCGGCGACGTCGCCGAGTACCCGGACCGGATCCTCGGGACGCGTCGGGTCGAGCACGTCGACAACGCGCAGCAGCAGGGTCGGCAGGCCGGCCGGAACCTCGCCGACGCCGACGAGACCTACGACCACACGCCGATGTTCTACTCCGACGTCTTCGACATGGGGTACGAAGCGGTGGGGCAGGTCTCCACGAAGCTCCGCACCGTCGAGGACTGGCAGGACCCGACCGTCACCGGCGTCGTCTACTACCTGGACGACGACGACACGGTGCGCGGCGTGCTGCTCTGGAACGTGTGGGACAAGACCGACGAAGCCCGCAAGGTCCTCGCCGAGGCGAACTCCCTGACGTCGGACATGCTGCCGGGCCGCATCACGGCCTGACCGGCGCGCTGGTCGCCCTGGACGCGACCGACGGGAGGCCCGGTGCCGGTTCCGAGAACCGGCACCGGGCCTCCCGTGCGTCGCGTGCAGTGCCCGGTGTCAGCGGTTCGGGTCGGCCTCGGGTGCGACCGCGTCGACGACCGCCCTGCGGTCGGCAGGGTCGACCGGCAGGTCGTCCCCGTCGGCCATCGCGACCGCGTGGGCGGACTTCGCCGCCTCGAGCGTCTCGTCGTCGTTCTTCGCCATGCCGACCAGTTCGACGAAGCGCGACTTCACGAGCATCCACGCCTCGCTCGGGCTCAGACGCGACAGGTCGGACGCCGTCGAGTCGTCGCGCACCCGCTGCAGCGAACCGACCCCGCGGTCCGGCAGCCGGTGGTCGACGTGCGCGACCGCAAGCCGCGCGACCGCGTCCGCCTGGGCGTGCATCACGGAGTGGGCACCGTCGACGACCTCGCGCAGCACCGCGTAGGGGAACACCCGCGCGAGCCGGCGGATCCAGTCCCGCGGGACCATCGCGTCGTGCTCGCCGCGGACGATGAGGGTGCGCGCCTGCACGTGGTCCGCGCGCTCCTCGATCGGGAACGCGATCATCCGCGGCAGCACCTTCGAGAACCAGTGCCATCCGCACAGCGCGTACGCCGTGATGCCGTGCCACCGGACCGCCGAGGGCTCGTGCAGGGTCGACCGCAGGAACCGGAACGCGGACTGGCGGACCGTGCGCGCGTGCGAGTCGACGACCGGGCTGATGAGCACGAGGTCCGAGATCTCCGGGTGACGCGCCGCGACCTCGGTCACGACCTGGGTGCCCATCGAGTGGCCGACCAGGACCGGGTCGACCAGGCCGAGGTCGTCGATGACCTTCTCGACGGCATCGGCGTAGCGCTCGATCGAGACCTTCCCACGGAACCGGGGAACGCCCGCGAAGCCGGGCAGGTCGAGGGCGTGCACCGGGCCGTTCTCGTTGAGGTGCGGGGCGAGCCGCTCGTAGTAGGTGGCCGCGATGCCGAGGCCGGCGACGAGCAGGAAGGCACGCTCCCCCGGCTCGCCGATCGAACTCACCCGGACGTACGTGCCTTCGACCGCGACCCGGTCCACCTCCACGGTGACGTCGGCGTTCTCGGCCTCCGCGAGTTCGCCGGCCGGGTCCGGGGTGGCTGCCGTGCGCTCGTCGTTCACGTGGGTCTCCTCGGGTCGGGCGAGCGCCCACGATACCCGCGGACACCGCCGCAGCGTGCGCTCCCGCCCGGTCAGCCGCTGAAGGTGTTCGCGGGGAACCCGCGCACCCGCGTCGGCACCGCCAGGATGGCCCCCGAGGACGGGTGCTGCTCCAGCTGCTCCTCGGTGAGGTTCTCCCGTGCCGAGGCGACGAACAGCGTCGACATGTCGGGGCCGCCGAAGGCCACCGACGTCACGTTCGGGGTGGGCAGCTCCACGGTCTCGAGGTGCGACCCATCGGGGCCGTACCGCTCCACCCGGCCGCCGCCGTAGACCGCACTCCACGAGCAGCCCTCGTCGTCGCGGACCAGACCGTCGTGGGCGTGGCCGACGACGAACGGTTCGAGCTCGCCGAGTTCGCCGTCCGGACCGTACGACCCACGGTAGATCGTCGATGCGCTCGTGTCGGTGACGTACATCACGGTGCCGTCGTCCGACCACTCGAAGCCGTTCGTCACGCCGAAGCCGCCGCGGAGCAGTCGCGTCGTGCCGTCGGCCTCGACCGAGTACAGCGCGCCGTCCGGCTCGCCCGTCGTCAGGTTCATGCTGCCGACCAGGAACCGGCCGAACGGGTCGCACTTCCCCTCGTTGAACCGGAGCCCGGCCGTGGCGTGCTCGACACGGGTGAGTTCACGCTCGACCACGCCGTGCTCATCCGTCACGACGACGGTGTCCCCGAGCGCCGCCACGAACCCGCCGGACGCCCGCGGCTGGAAGCTCGCGAGCGGCGGCGGGAGCGGGACGGTCGACACCACGGTGCCGTCGGACTGCGCGGTGACGAGGGTGCCGAGGGTGATGTCGGTCCAGCGGAGCAGCTGCGCCGACGGGTCCCAGACGATGCTCTCGGCAAGGACCGCCCGGGCGTCGGAGAAGACGGTCACAGGTCCGGTCGTCGCGCTGGTGCTCATCGGACCGGTCTACCGGCGCCGGCTCCGTGCCCCCTCAGCGAAACACGGAATGTTCGACTGTGGACTCTCCTCGCTGGCAGCGTGGCTCGATGATCTGCCCACTCCACGCCTGGGGCGGCGAGAGCATCCGTTCCCACGGGCTCGATGCGCCCGCTTACCTGCTCGGCGCCTCCGTCGTCGACTCCGAGGACGTCGAAGCCACCCGCGAGGTACTCGAGTCGCTGCGGCCGACGAACGGGAAGCGCCACTGGCATGATCTCCGTCGGGAGGAACGAGCACGAGCGGTCTGCCTGGAACGTCTCGGATGGGAGCTCGCTCGCCACGACGTGTCACTGCTCACGCTCGAGTCACGCGCGAGCGCGCTCATCGCCCGGGATCTGCGAGTCGTGGAAGCACTCCGCGGCCGACGCGTCATCCCGAAGACCCTGCGGGTCGAGCACGGTGACCCCCGGAACGAGCCGATGCTCTGGCTCCCAGATCAGCTGCTCGGGATGTTCGGCGAGGCCATGACCACGGGAAAGCCGTTCTCCGATTCGATCACCGTCGGACTCGAGATCTTCGAAGTCCGACCGTGAGCGAACACCGGACGGCGCAAGAGCCGGGACCTGGTATACCCCAGGTGCACCGGCTCCGACTTCTCATCCCCCCAGCAGGAGGCGAGCAAGGTCAATATATCAGAGGCGGGCGTACCGCGCGCGGAAGAAGCTGTAGACGCCGAAGGCGAGGAACCCGATGCCGATCGCGACCAGGACGAACACGCCACCGGGCATCGAGCGCACCGCGTCGAACGCCGCGTCGAGGCCCGTCGCCTGGTCCGGGTCGCTCCGCAGTCCGGCCACACCGATGAGCACACCGACGATGACCACGGCGATGCCCTTGCCGACGTACCCGACGACCCCGAGCACCGTGACCACCCGGTCGAGCGTCCCCGACGGCCGGGTGATCTGCTTCCGGAACGTCCGCCGACACCCGATCACGACGAGCCCGATGCCGACGGCGACCCCGATCGCGCCGGCGAGGAGCAGCACGAACACCCCGCCGGGCGTCGCGAGGGTCTTCGCCGCGGCACTCTGCGACGAGCTGCTGGAACTCGACCCGGCACCGAGGGCGTACGACGCCGACGAGTACGCGATGATGCCGTAGACAACGGCCTTCGCGACGTCCTTCGCCCGCGCGAGCCACCCGCGCGTGCTGTCCGACCGGCCGCCGACGACGGCCTCGACGATCAGCCGCACGGTGAGTGCTGCCGTGCCGATCGCGATCAGCCAGAGCAGGAAGACCCCGCCCGGAACGGCGGCGATCTGCTGCAGTGCTCCGGACTGGTCGGTCTCACCGCCGGAGGACGCGTTGCCGATGCCGAGCAGGATCGCGAGGTACCCGATCAGCAGGTGGACGATGCCGCTGCCGACGAAGCCGGCGCGAGCGGTCAGCTCGAACCAGCGGCTGTCCGCCGCTCGTCGGACCTGTCGTCCGGTCTCCCGTGCTGCGTGCTCTGCTGTGTCGCTCATCCGGTCAAGCGTGCCCGACGCGGGCCGGTCTGTCCGGGCCGCGCCGGGCTGTGGACGCTGCCCGGCACCAGACGGGAGGCGCGGGGCGGGTCCGATCCGCGCCTCCCGTCTGCACCGTCGTCAGCGCACCCACCAGGCCGCGCCGACCAGGGTGCGCCGCCCCCGACGGCGCTCGCCGCGCCGCGCTGCGGCGACCGCCGCAGCGACGTCCCCGGTGTTGCCCGTGGCACTCCAGCCGTCCGCCGTCGCGACGATCCACGAGTGCTTCGAGTCGATGAGGACGAAGCCGCCACCGAGGATCCCGACGAACATCTCGTCGACCGCCTCGAGCAGGTTCTCGGAGCCGTCGTCGCACGCATCGCACCCGCAGTTCGGCTGTGATCCGACCACGGCAGCCGGGTCGCCGACGGAGAGGTCGACGGCGGTGCCCGGGAGACCGTCCATCGACCTGACGTCGACGTCGAGGGGCAGCGCGCCGTCGACGGCAGGGACGAGCCGGAGGACGCCGTCGGGCCGCGTGGTCCGCTCGGCCAGGCCGAGGTCGACGAGCACCTCGACCCAGACGGCCACGCGCGCACCGATCACGAGGTACCGCTCGGGGTCGGTGACGCGGGAGTACTCCTCGTCCAGCGGATCGCGGTCCGGATGCGGGGCCGGCCACGAGACGTCACGCTCGGGCCGCGCCACCCACGCGGACTCGACGGCGCGCAGGACGTCGGGCAGGGTCGCGACCGTCACGTCAGTCCCCCTTCACGTTGACGACCTGCCGCAGCGTGTGCCGGATCGACACGAGGTCCGACGCATCCGCCATGACCTGGTCGATCGGCTTGTACGCGCCCGGGATCTCGTCGAGGAACGCGTCGGTGTCGCGGTACTCGATGCCGACCATCGCCTCGCGCAGCTGGTCGTGCGTGAAGGTCCGGCGTGCAGCGCTCCGCGAGAACCGCCGGCCGGCACCGTGCGGCGACGACTCGAGCGACGGCTTGTTGCCGAGGCCCTCGACGACGTACGACGCCGTGCCCATCGACCCGGGGATCAGCCCGGCCTGTCCGGCCGTCGCCTGGATCGCTCCCTTGCGGGACACCCACACGGACTTCCCCCAGTGCGTCTCGCGCTGCGTGAAGTTGTGGTGGCAGTTGATCCGCTCCTGCTCGTCGACAGGGGTGCCGACGACCTCGGACAGCTGTCGCACGACGCGGTCCATCATCTCCTCGCGGTTGAGCAGGGCGAAGTGCTGTGCCCACCGCAGCTCGGCGATGTACCGGTCGAACTCCGGCGTGCCCTCGATCAGGTAGGCCAGGTCGGGGTCCGCCAGCTGGATCCACCAGCGCTCCATCAGCCGCTTGGCGACCTTGATGTGCCGCTGCGCGATCTTGTTGCCGACGCCCCGCGATCCGGAGTGCAGGAAGAGCCAGACCCGGTCCTGCTCGTCGAGGGAGACCTCGATGAAGTGGTTCCCGGAGCCGAGCGTGCCGAGCTGGTTGCGCCAGCCGCCGTGCGCCTGTGCGGGGTCGAACCCGGCGGCGTCGGCCATCGCCTCGAGCTCGGCGATCCGCGGCTCGGCGGTCGCGACGATCTTGCGGTTCGACGCGCCGGCCGACAACGGGATCGCGCGCTCGATCTGCTCACGCATCTCCTGCAGGTCGTCGGGCAGGTCGGCCTCGGTGAACTGGGTCCGGACCGCGATCATGCCGCAGCCGATGTCGACGCCGACGGCAGCCGGCATGACCGCGCCGAGGGTCGGGATGACGGAACCGACGGTGGCGCCGAGGCCGAGGTGGGCGTCCGGCATCAGGGCCAGGTGCGGGAACACGAACGGCATGCGCGCCGTCGTACGGGCCTGCTGCTCGGTGTTGTCCTCGAGCATCGACGCCCAACTCAGCAGCCGGTCGTTGATCTTCTTCATTGCTTCGTCTCGCTTTCAGGACGGTCGTCTGGACGGTCGTCTGGACGGTCTTCGATGACGGTCCGGGACGGTGTCCGGCCTGCGCTCCGGGCGACGTCGAGCACGACGTGGCGAGGATGAGCAGGACGACGAACGCCCCGGGCCGGGTGGGCACGGGGCGTCGTGGGACGTGCCGTGCCTACGCGGGATAGCGGAGGGACCACTGCTGCTGCGGTTCGGGCAGCACGGCGGTCGCGTCGAGCTGGAGCTCGACGCGTTCCTCGTTGTGCTGCACGGCGCGCATGCGCGGTCCTTCCGGTGTGCCCAGGGCGGGCGTTCCTGCCGGCGGCGTTGGTGCCGCTGGCGTTCCTGCCGACGGCGTTGCTGCCGCTGGCGTCCTGCCGACGGCGTTGCTGCCGCTGGCGTCCTGCCGACGGCGTTGCTGCCGCTGGCGTCCTGCCGATGGGCAGGAGAGCGACAGTAGTGCGACACGCCCGGGATGCGCAACTCACTCGGGCGTGTCGCGGCTCGTGCACAGCCGTGGGCCCGTTCCGCGCCCTGCACAGCGGGGTACGTCCGCCTGATGGTCGTGCCCCGGGCCCGGGCAGTCTGGGTGCATGACGGAGCGCACCGAAGACACCCTCGACGCGGTCGACACCCACGCACGCACCGACGGGTACGCCCCGCTCCGCACCTACGGAGCGATCGGCGACGGCCGGACCGTCGCGCTCATCGCCCGCGACGGGCAGATCGACTGGCTGCCGATCCCCTCGATGGACTCGCCGCCCGTGTTCGCGGAGATCCTCGACGCCGACCACGGCGGCCACGTGGCGCTCCGCCCGGTGGACCGATCCGCCGAGGTCACCCGCGAGTACCTGCCCGGCACCAACGTGCTCGTGACCACGTGGACGACACCGTCCGGGCGGGCGACGGTGACGGACGCGATGGTCACCGGGGTCGCCGGCCGCCTGCCGTGGGCCGAGGTCGCGCGCTGCGTCCAGGGGGTCAACGGGTCCGTGGAGTTCGAGTGGGCCGTCGTGCCCGGCACCCTGCTGGGGACCGCTGAACCGAAGCGCCTCGACACCGCGAACGGCGCCGTCATCGGCATCGACGGCATCACGATCGCGATCGTCGAGCAGGGGTTCGACCCGGTGGACGACGACCGCCCGCGCTTCTCCGGCCGGTTCACCACCGGCGACGGATCGAAGCACATCCTGACCATCGTCGGCACGCACGACGAGCCGATCTTCATGCCGCGGCCGGAGAGCGCACTCGCCGCGATGGACCGCACGATCGACAACTGGGCGACCTGGTCGGAGGAGTTCTCCTACGACGGCCCCTGGGCCGAAGCAGTGCAGCGCAGCGCCCTCGCCCTGAAGCTGCTCATCTTCTCGCCGACCGGAGCGATCGCGGCGGCGCCGACCACGAGCCTGCCCGAGGACCGGACCGGCGGCAAGAACTGGGACTACCGGTTCGCCTGGGTGCGCGACCTGTCGTACACCGTGCACGCCCTGACCCGGTTCGGCCTGCGCGAAGAGACCCACGCGGCGGTGTCGTGGGTGATGCGCACCATCGCCGAGCACGACGAGGACATGCCGATCTTCTACGAGCTGGACGGCACGAAGAGCGACGACGTCGAGGAGCGCGACGTCCCCGGGTGGAACGGCATCGGCCCGGTCACGGTGGGAAACCGCGCCGGCGACCAGCTGCAGCTCGGGGTCTGGGGTGACGTCTTCGAGATCCTGCGCCAGTACGTGAACGCCGGCAACGTCCTGGACCGGAAGACCGCGGCCGTCCTGCAACAACTCGCCGACGACGCCTGCCACCGGTGGGAGGAACCGGACTCCGGCATGTGGGAGCTCGAGGACACCCAGCACTACGTCACGAGCAAGATCGGCTGCTGGCAGGCCCTCGACGCCGCGGTGGACCTCCACGACGCCGGCATGATCGACGGGCCGCGCGAGAAGTGGGTCGAGAACCGCGAGCTCATCGAGCAGTGGGTCGCGGAACACGGCTGGGACGAGGAACGCGGTCACTACGTGATGTACCCGGGTTCGGACGCGCTCGACACGTCGATCCTGCTGCACGCGATGAGCTCCTTCGACCGCGGCCCGCGCATGGCGTCGACCATCCGGGCGATCGAGGAGCAGCTGCAGCGCGGACCGCTGGTCTACCGCTACTCGGGCATCGAGGACGAGGAGTCGCCCTTCGTCGCGTGCTCGTTCTGGCTCGCTGCCGCGATGGCCTGCACGGGCCGGATCGACGACGCACGGTCCCTGATGGACGAGATGGTCGGCCAGGCGAACGACGTCGGGCTGTTCAGCGAGATGATCAGCGAGGACGGCTCCTTCATGGGCAACCTCCCCCAGGGGCTGTCGCACCTGGCGCTCATCCAGGCAGCGCTGACCATCGAGGAACTGACTGGCGAGGACGACCGCTCGGAGTGATCATGGAGGGGTCATGAACGACGTCGATGCACGGATGGACCGGCTCCGCAGGGCCGCTCGCTACCGCTACCAGCAGCTGGTCGACAGTGAGATCGAGCGGGGGACGCTCGATCCGGACGAGGTGCGTGAGGAACGCCGGCTGCTCAAGGCGGCCGACGTCGCCGCGCACGCTCGGGCGCAGATCGAGGCGGCCGAGCGCCGCGGTGTCTTCGAGGGCAATCCGTACCACGGCAAGCCCCTGCCCGGGAACGACGGGCAGCACGACCCGGACTGGTGGATCCGCTCGAAGATCGAACGCGAGGACATCCGCGGCATCGCTCCGCCTGCCCTCGCACTCCGCACCGAGGACGCGGAACTCGACGATGCCCTCGACGCACTGTCGACGGAGGCCGACGTGCGCGATGTCCTCGTGGACTTCAACGCCCGGGTGAAGGAAGCCCGACGTCAGCTGCTCGGTGGGCCGCCGGTCGTGACGCCGCTGCGGGACGTCGACGACGAGGTCACCGCGTGGCGTGACCGCCGGGAGGCCCGTCTCGCCGAGGCCGCAGCGGCTGCGGCTGCGCTGGCGGCCGGGTCTGACGACCGACCTCGTCGGTGGTGGCGCCGGCGTCACTGAACGTGGTGAAGGGCCGTCCCGGTTGCCCGGGGCGGCCCTTCACGTGTGGTGCAGTGGTGCGTGTGGTGCGTGTGGTGCGTGTGGTGCGGGGTGTTACTTGATCTGTGCGGTGATGGTGGCGGTGCCGACGAGGAGGCCGCGCTTGACGGCGTCGGTGCCGAAGGTC